>NZ_JAHFUW010000075.1 GCF_023264855.1 Herbiconiux sp.
TACGAGGGCTACCGGGTGCTGCCGTACTGCTGGAAAGACGAGACGCCGCTCTCGAACCACGAGCTGCGGATGGACGACGACGTCTACAAGATGCGTCAAGACCAGACGGTCACCGTGACCTTCCCGCTGGTGGGCTCGCGCGCCGAGGCGCTCGGCCTCACCGCCGTGCGGGCTCTGGCCTGGACGACCACGCCCTGGACCCTCCCCACCAACCTCGCCCTCGCGGTCGGCCCCTCGATCGAGTACGCCGTGCTGCCGGCCGGCCCCAACGGAACGCTCGATTCCGAGGTGTCCCGCGAGCGTGCGGACGGTGCATCCGGAGCCGCCCCCACCGTGCTCGGCGCCGAATACCTGCTCGCCGTCGAGCTGGTGGGCAACTACGCCAAAGACCTCGGCTACGACTCGGCCGACGAGGCGAAGGCCGCCGTCTCGCGCACCATCACGGGTCGCGAGCTCGAAGGCGTCGCCTACGACCGCCTCTGGGACCACTACGCCGACACCGAGAAGTACGGCACGCAGAACGCGTGGCAGATCCTGGTGGCCGACTACGTCTCCACCAGCGACGGCACCGGCATCGTGCACCAAGCCCCCGCCTACGGTGAAGAAGACCAGAAGGTCTGCGAGGCCGCGGGCATCCCCGTGGTCATCTCGGTCGACGACGGCGGCCGCTTCCTTTCCAGCGTGCCCGAGGTCGAGGGCTTGCAGGTGTTCGACGCCAACAAGCCGCTCACCCAGCTGCTCAAGGCGCAGGGCCGGCTCATCCGCCAGGCCAGCTACGAGCACAGCTACCCGCACTGCTGGCGCTGCCGCAACCCCCTCATCTACAAGGCCGTCTCGAGCTGGTTCGTGCGGGTGAGCACCATCCGCGACCGGATGGAGCAGCTCAACCAGCAGATCGAGTGGGTTCCCGAGAACGTGAAGGAGGGGCAGTTCGGCAAGTGGGTCTCCGGTGCCCGCGACTGGTCGATCTCGCGCAACCGCTACTGGGGCTCGCCCATCCCGATCTGGAAGAGCGACGACCCGAACTACCCGCGCACCGACGTGTACGGCTCGCTGGCCGAGCTCGAGGCCGACTTCGGCCGCCTGCCGCTGAACCGCGACGGCCAGCCCGACCTGCACCGCCCGTTCATCGACGACCTCACCCGCCCGAACCCCGACGACCCCACGGGGAACTCGACCATGCGCCGGATCGAGGACGTCTTCGACGTCTGGTTCGACTCGGGCTCGATGCCGTTCGCCCAGGTGCACTACCCGTTCGAGAACCAGGACTGGTTCGCCACGCACAGCCCCGCCGACTTCATCGTCGAGTACATCGGGCAGACGCGAGGCTGGTTCTACGTGATGCACGTGCTCTCCACCGCGCTGTTCGACCGCCCGGCGTTCAAGAACGTGATCAGCCACGGCATCGTGCTCGGCTCCGACGGGCAGAAGATGTCGAAGTCGCTGCGCAACTATCCCGACGTCTCCGAGGTCTTCGACCGCGACGGCTCGGATGCGATGCGCTGGTTCCTGATGTCGTCGTCCGTCTTGCGCGGCGGCAACCTGATCGTCACCGAGGAGGGCATCCGCCAGGGCGTGCGCGAGGTGCTGCTGCCGCTGTGGAGCACCTATTACTTCTTCACTCTGTACGCGAACTCGGCGAAGGACGGGGGTTACGACGCCCGGTGGCGCACCGACTCCACCGACGTGCTCGACCGCTACCTGCTGGCCAAGACCCGCGAGCTGATCCAGGATGCGACGGCCGACCTCGAACAACTGGACGCGACGCTGGCCTCGGCCAAGCTGCGCGACTTCGCCGACGTGCTCACCAACTGGTACGTGCGCCGCTCGCGCGACCGCTTCTGGTCGGGAGACGACCGCGAGGCCTTCGACACCCTCTTCACCGTGCTCGAGACGGTCACCCGGGTGGCCGCGCCGCTGCTCCCGCTCGTCTCCGACGCCGTCTGGAAGGGCCTCACCGGCGGGCGCAGCGTGCACCTCACCGACTGGCCCGACGCGAACCTGTTCCCGGCCGACCCCGGGCTCGTGCACACCATGGACACCGTGCGCGCCATCTCGTCCACCGTGCTCTCGCTCCGCAAGCAGGCCGGTCTCCGCGTGCGGCTGCCGCTCGCGACGCTCACGATCGTCGCCGACGACGCGGCCGCGCTCGGCCAGTTCGAGGGCATCCTGAAAGACGAGCTGAACGTCAAGGCGGTGCGCCTGGTCGACCAGTCCGAGTCCAGCGCCGCCGAGTTCGGCGTCACCTCGCGGCTCACGGTCAACGCCCGGGTCGCGGGTCCGCGCCTCGGCAAGACCGTGCAGCAGGCCATCCAGGGCGCGCGCAGCGGCCAGTGGTCCGAGGCGAACGGCGTGGTCACCTCCGGCGGCATCGAGCTGCTCGAGGGCGAGTACGAGCTCGTGCTCGAGGCCTCGGCCGATGCATCCGGTGCCGACGGCGCCTCCAGCGCCCTGGCCCTGCTGCCCGGTGGCGGTTTCGTGCTGCTGGACACCACGCTCACGCCCGCTCTCGAGGCCGAGGGGCTCGCCCGCGACGTCATCCGGGCGGTTCAGGATGCGCGCAAGTCGGCGGGCTTCGAGGTGAGCGATCGCATCGCCCTCGACCTGGTGTTCTTCGCCGACGCCGATGCCGACGCCGTGCGCGCCGCATCCGGGGTCGTCGACATCGCGGGGGAGACGCTCGCCGTCGACTTCACCGTGCACGCGCCGGCCACCTCACCGGCCGTCGAGGCGAACCGCGAGGTGCTGGCCAGCGAGTGGCTGCCCGCGGTCACCGCGAAGGCGCCCGAGCACTTCGCGCGGATCGCCGGCGGAAAGTACGCCAACCAGGATGAGTTCCTCATCGCCGTGAGCCGGAAGTCGGTGACCCAGAATGTCTGACAACTTCTTCGGAGGCGACTTCGGTCCGCCCGCCGACGACCCGAACGAGCCCGAGAACGACGGGGTGAACATCCCCCGACCCGACGACGACTTCGACGGGGTGGGACTGGATGCGCCCGACGAGTTCGTGGAGGAGGGTGACGCGGTCTACGCCGCGCTGCTCGCCCGCCTCGGGGAGGCCTCGCCCGAGCCGCGCCTCTCGGCGACGCGCCGGGCGGTCGAGCTGCTGGGCGACCCGCAGCGCAGCTATCCGATCATCCACATCACCGGAACCAACGGCAAGACCTCGACCAGCCGCATCACCGAGAGCCTCTTGCGGGCACTCGGCCTCCGCACAGGCCTGTTCACGAGCCCGCACCTGGAGCGCCTGAACGAGCGCATCATGATCGACGGATCGCCCATCTCGAACGAGGCGCTGGCCGCCAACTGGCGCGACATCGAGCCGTTCCTCGGCATCATCGACGCCGAGCTGGAGGCCGAGGGCGAACCGCGCCTGACCTTCTTCGAGGCGCTCTCGGTGCTCGCCTTCGCGTGCTTCGCGGATGCGCCCGTCGACGTCGCGGTGATCGAGGTCGGGATGGGCGGCGAATGGGATTCCACCAACGTCGCCGACGGCCAGGTGGCCGTGTTCACGCCGATCTCGCTGGATCACACGGCACGACTCGGCAACACGGTCGCCGAGATCGCGCGCACCAAGTCGGGCATCGTCAAGCCGGCCGCCCAAGTGGTCAGTGCCGTGCAGCCCGCCGAGGCGCTGGCCGAACTGCAGCGGGCCGCCGAGCTCTCCGAGTCGACGTTCGCGGTCGAGGGCGAGCAGTTCCGGCTGGTCGAGTCGAAGGTCGCCGTCGGTGGCCAGCTGGTGTCGATCCAGGGGCTCGCGGGGCGCTACGACGAGCTGTTCCTGCCGCTCTACGGCAACCACCAGGGCCACAACGCAGCAGTCGCCGTAGCAGCGGTGGAGTCGTTCCTCGGCGGCGGCACGCAGGCGCTCGTCGACGACGTGGTCACCGAGGGCTTCGCCACGGTCACCTCGCCCGGCCGCCTGCAGCTGGTCGGCACCGAACCGACGGTGCTGGTGGATGCGGCCCACAACCCCGGCGGTGCGCAGGCGCTGGCGGCGGCCGTCACCGAGTACTTCACCTTCGACAAGGTGATCGCCGTGATCGCGGTGCTCGCCGACAAAGACGTGGAGGGCATCATCCGCGCCCTCGACCCCGTGGTCGACGAGTTCGTCGTCACCTCGTCGGCCTCCGATCGCGCGATCGACCCCGACGAGCTCGCCTCGATCGTGGTCGGCATCGCCGGTGCCGACCGGGTGCTGGTCGAGTACTCGCTCGACGCGGCGCTCGACGAGGCGCGCAGTCTCGCGGGGGAGTCGGAGAAGGGCGCGGTGCTGGTCACCGGGTCGATCACGCTGGTCGGCGAGGTCATCGCCCTGGCCGAGCGTGAAGGCTGGAAGGGCGAGGGCTTCGCCAGCGCTCCGGGACGGGCAGAGTAGTGCGCGGGTCATCCCTCCGTCAGAGCCTCGCCTCGATCATCCTCGTGTTCGAGGCGGTCGTGATGTTCTTCGCCGCGCTCACGATCTTCGGCCTGAAGGCGCTGCCGGCCGGCCTAGCGCTCGGCGGCGGTGCCGCCGTGTGCGTGCTGCTGATGGCGACGGCCGGGATCGTGATGCGCTTCAACCGCGGCTACATCCTGGGCTGGGTGCTGCAGGCGGTCATCGTGGCGGCGTGCTTCCTGGTGCCGATGCTCGCCATCGTCGCCGTGATCTTTATCGGCCTCTGGGTCTACGCCATGATCAAGGGCGCCCGGGTCGACCGCGAGAAGGCGGCCTGGCTGGCGGCTCAGGCCGAAGAGGCGCCGCCGGCGGCCTGAGTTCCGGATGCCGGCGCAGAAGTGCCGCCACGGCATCCTCGAGGTCGGGGTCGATCGCGGCGCCCGTCAGGCACGCCCCGATCTCCTCGAAGCACTCGCCCTTCGTCTCATCTCGTTCGCAGAGGTGCTCGACAGTCCAGAGGCCGGCCCGCCGAGCAACAGTCACCCGCGCTGCTTCACTTCGGTGACGCTCATCCCGGCCCGCTAGGGTGTCTTCGGACTGTTCGCGCCGCGTATTCCGCGGCCCCCCGGAAGGATCACCGTGACCACGCACGTCGAAGAAACCCTCGTCCTCGTCAAGCCGGACGGCGTCGCCCGCAACCTGACCGGCGAGATCCTGCGCCGCATCGAGGCCAAGGGCTACCAGCTGGTCGACATCAAACTGATCGAGCCCGACCGTGAGCTGCTCGCGAAGCACTACGAGGAGCACCAGGGCAAGCCCTTCTACGAGCCCCTGGTCGAGTTCATGGAGTCCGGCCCGATCGTGGCCCTGCGCATCGCCGGCAACCGCGTGATCGAGGGCTTCCGCTCGCTCGCCGGCACCACCGACCCCACCACGGCCGCCCCCGGCACCATCCGCGGCGACCTGGCCCGCGACTGGGGCCTCGCCGTGCAGCAGAACCTCGTGCACGGCAGCGACTCGCCCGAGTCCGCCGCCCGCGAACTCGACCTCTGGTTCTAAAGCTCGCGCTCTGGTTCTAAGAGCAGACGCTAGAGCGTCTGGAGGATCGAGGTGATGGCGTCCAGCCTCAGCTGCGCCATCACCACGACCACCAGGTAGCCCAGGATGGCGAGCAGCCAGATCCACGGGTAGACGAGCGCCGCCACGTCGCGGCTGGCCCGGCCGTTGCCGAAGTGGCCGTGCTTGAGGTTGAACGCCGTCACGTAGAGGAACAGCGGTATCACCGCCAGCCACACGAGCATGCAGTAGGGGCAGAGCGTGCCCAGCACGAAGATCGACTGGCCGATCAGCCAGATCACGAACACCAGCGCCAGCGCCATGCCCAGGTTGAACAGCACCCAGAACCATTTCGCGAAGCGCGCACCGGCCAGGATCGCCACGCCGACGACGATCGGCGCCACGAAGGCCGCCACCCCGATCACGGGGTTCGGGAACCCGAACAGCGAGCCCTGCCAGCTGGCCATGTTCGGCCCGCAGCTCACCAGCGGCGAGATGTTGCAGCTCGGTACGTAGCCGGGATTGATCAGCGTCTGGATCTTCTCCAGCGTCAGATCGAACGCCGAGTACCAGCCCACGAGACCGGCGACGATCAGGAAGACGGCGAAGCCGATCGGACGTCGATAGGTCTCGGTCTGCTCGCTCACCCTCGGATTATTGCATGGCGCTTTCGCGAGCATTCTGGGAATGCGTGCGATAATCGTGGGAGGTCTCCACGAACGACGTGGCGGCCGCGATGACTTACCGAGTCGCACCATGAGTGGTGCAGACCCGGATACGGAATAGCGCGAACCGCGCTACGACAAGCAACACCAGTGCGGAGCCCCGCTGACGCAGGGTCCCACTCGTGAGAGAGTACCTGCCGGCAGGCGAGAGCCTCCGGCTGGCAAGGAGTGCACCAGAGATGGTGGAGAAAATTTCAGACAATGACCACGACAACAACGAGGGAACGGGGCGGCGCAAGGGCAGGCTCTTCGGCGGCCGCCGCGCCACGAGGAAAGCGGATGCCACGGCGCCCGTGATCCCGCCGGTGACTCCTCCCGTTCCGCCCGTCGCTCCTGAGGTGCCCGAAGAGGTTCCTGCAGAGAGCGCTACGGAGCCGGTTGCAGACGGTGCCGCCGCGGCATCCGGAACCGACGCCGAATCGCGCACCGAGACCGTGATCACGCCGGGCGCGCACGACGACGAGCCGGGTCTGGCGCCCTTCAGCGCCGCCGGCCCCGCCTCGGCGCAGGCTCCGGGGTCGCCGGCCGAGAAGCCGGCCCGGGCGCTGAGCACCACCTCGCTGTTCTTCCAGGCACCCGATCTGCCCGACCTCCCGCCGCTGCCCCCGCGCTCCGACCGCGACGGGCGCGACCCGCGCGACCGCGAGCCCCGAGACCGTGAGCCGCGCGACCGCGACGACCAGGCTCCCGAGTCGGGCGTGCGCCGCCGGTCGCGCCGCCGCTCGGGCGAAGAGAACCGCGGGGGAGACAACGACCCCGCGAACACCGTCGTCAAGGTTCGCGCGCCGCGCGAGCCCGAGCTCATCACCGAGCCGCAGCGCATCAAGGGCTCCACCCGGCTCGAGGCCAAGAAGCAGCGCCGTCGTGACGGCCGCGACGCCGGCCGCCGCCGCCCCGTGGTCACCGAGGCCGAGTTCCTCGCCCGCCGCGAGGCCGTCGACCGCGTCATGGTGGTGCGCGCCAAGAACGACAAGATCCAGATCGGCGTGCTCGAAGACGGCGTGCTGGTGGAGCACTACGTGGCCAAGGCCCAGGATGCCTCCCTGATCGGCAACGTCTACCTCGGCCGGGTGCAGAACGTGCTGCCGAGCATGGAAGCGGCCTTCGTCGACATCGGGCGCGGCCGCAACGCCGTGCTCTACTCCGGCGAGGTGGACTGGGATGCCGCCGCCGAGGCCAACGAGGGCAAGGGTTCGCAGCCCCGCCGTATCGAACTCGCTCTCAAGTCGGGCGACACGGTGCTGGTGCAGGTCACCAAAGACCCGGTCGGCCACAAGGGTGCCCGCCTCACCAGCCAGGTCAGCCTGCCCGGCCGCTACCTCGTCTACGTGCCCAACGGCTCGATGAACGGCATCTCGCGCAAGCTCCCCGACACCGAGCGTGCTCGCCTCAAGCGCATCCTCAAAGAGGTGCTGCCCGAGAACGTGGGCGTGATCGTGCGCACCGCGTCCGAAGGCGCCACCGAAGAGCAGCTGACGCTCGACGTCAACCGCCTCACGGCGCAGTGGGCGCACATCAGCGAGCTCGTGAAGACCAAGCAGGGCCCGCACCTGCTGCACTCCGAGCCCGACCTGCTGATCAAGATCGTGCGCGACGTCTTCAACGAAGACTTCCACCGCCTGGTCATCTCCGGCGACGAGGCGCAGGCCACGATCGAGAACTACCTCGCGGCCGTGGCGCCCGACCTGCTCGACCGCGTCGAGAAGTACGAGGGCGAGCGCGACGCGTTCGACGAGTACCGCGTCTCGGAACAGATCGAGAAGGCGCTCGACCGCAAGGTCTGGCTGCCCTCCGGCGGTTCGCTCGTGATCGACCGCACCGAGGCCATGACGGTCGTCGACGTCAACACGGGCAAGTTCGTCGGGTCAGGCGGCAACCTCGAAGAGACCGTCACCAAGAACAACCTCGAGGCGGCCGAGGAGATCGTGCGCCAGCTGCGGCTGCGCGACATCGGCGGCATCATCGTGGTCGACTTCATCGACATGGTGCTCGAGAGCAACCGCGACCTCGTGCTGCGGCGCATGATCGAGTGCCTCTCGCGCGACCGCACCAAGCACCAGGTGGCCGAGGTCACCTCGCTCGGTCTCGTGCAGATGACCCGCAAGAAGCTGGGCCTCGGCCTGCTGGAGTCGTTCAGCGAGCCCTGCGAGCAGTGCGCCGGCCGCGGCATCATCGTGCACCACGACCCGGTCGTGAAGCACCGCTCAGGCGGTCAGCAGTCCTCCGGCGGATCCAACGGCGCCGGAAACGGCGGCGGCCCGAACGGCAACGGCGGCAACGGCAACCGTCGTGGCCGCGGCGGCCCGAACGGCGGCGGCTCCTCGCCGGCGAACGGGAACGGCGGCCAGAGCGGTTCGCCCTCGAACGGCAACGGCGGAACGCACGCCATCACCGACGACGCCAAGAACGCCCTCGCGAAGATCGCGGCATCCACGATCGCGGGTACGCACGGCGAGCCCACGACTGCGACCGGTTCCGTGTCGCTCGCGGCCGTGGCCGACGCGGTCGAGGCGGCGGCGAACGCCCTGCACGCGGCTCAGGATGCCCCGGAGTCACCGGCTTCGGAGGCTCCCGTCTCAGACGCACCGGCCGCCGAGACGCCCTCGCGCAGCTCGCGTCGCCGCAAGTCGCGGCAGAGCAAGTCCGACACCGGAGAATCCGGATCGGCGACCAGCGCGCAATCCGCCGATCAGCCTGCAGTCGATGCCGTTCCGGCTGAGTCCGCTCCGGCCGATTCTGCTCCGGCCGACTCTGCTCCGTCTGACGCCGCTCCGGCGGAGGCGGCACCCGTCGAGTCCACTCCCGAGCCGGCTGAGGCCGCCTCGGAGCCCGAGATCGAGGCGCCCGTGGCGATCCTCGACATCCCGGTCAAGAAGGCCGCCCGCGCCCCGCGGGTGAGCCCTCAGGATGCGACGCAGCTGCTCGACTCGGTGCTGGATGCTCTCCCCGAGCCCAAGCAGCCCGGCCAGGGCCGCACCCGCAGCCGCCGCGTCTCGACGGCCGCCGTCTCGGCACCCGTGGAGTCCGACACCCCCGCCTCCTGACCCACCCCTTCGTCGACCCGTCACGTCGTGCCGGTATTCACCTCGAATACCGGGACGAACTGACGGGTCGACGTCGTGAACGAGCGGTCAGTGGGCGGGGCGGTCCCGGCCACGAACGCGGAGGCCGCTGTCGCGCAGGCGCGTGACGAGTTCGCGGTAGGTGACCGGGAGAGCACCGGCGGCGATGAGCGCCGCGTGCTTGTCGACGGGCACGTCGTAGTGGTCGAGGTCGAAGCTGCGCGGCGGGAGGCCGAATCGCCGGGCGAAGGCGTGCAGCTCCTCCAGCGAGTCGTCGCTCACCAGATGGCCCCAGATGGTACCGTGGGCTGGCCACATCGGTTCATCGATCAGCACGGTCACGCTGCCGAGTATCCCACTCGCATCCGTTCCCCCGCCAATCAGACCGGTTTGACCAACGCGGTCCAGTCGAGTAGGCTTGACCGCTGGTGTGCGTTGAGACTTGTCATCATCTGGATGACCTGCTCGCGTGATCGCCAAGACTTCCAAGCGTTGCAGATTGCGCTTTTGAGGGCCCTAGAAGAGTTAGGTACGTAAATTGGTTTACGCAGTTGTGCGCGCCGGTGGTCGGCAGGAAAAGGTTGAGGTCGGCACCATCGTCACCCTCGATCGAATCAAGGCCGACAAAGACGGCAACATCGAGCTGGCGGCAGTGCTGCTCGTCGATGGTGAGAACATCACCTCCGACGCCTCGTCGCTGTCCAAGGTGAAGGTCACCGCCGAGGTCCTCGAAGACCTCCGCGGCCCGAAGATCGTCATCCAGAAGTTCAAGAACAAGACCGGGTACAAGAAGCGCCAGGGCCACCGCCAGGAGCTCACCCGCGTCAAGGTCACCGGAATCAAGTAAGGATCAGGGCTAATGGCACACAAAAAGGGCGCGAGTTCCACTCGCAACGGTCGTGACTCCAACGCACAGCGCCTCGGCGTGAAGCGCTTCGGTGGCCAGGTCGTCGGTGCGGGCGAGATCATCGTCCGTCAGCGCGGCACCCACTTCCACCCCGGCGTGAACGTCGGCCGTGGCGGAGACGACACGCTGTTCGCACTGGCCGCCGGCTCCGTCGAGTTCGGTGCCAAGGGCGGCCGCAAGGTCGTCAACATCGTCGCATCGGCCGTCGCCGAGTAGCGTCGTACGGATTTCGAGCAGGGGTGGGCATCGCGCCCGCCCCTGCTTTTCCTTTTAGATCACAGAGTTCAGAGAGCATGAGGGAACCGGAATGGTGACTTTCGTCGACCATGTCACCCTCCACCTGCGGGCGGGTCACGGAGGCAACGGATGCGTGTCCGTGCGCCGCGAGAAGTTCAAGCCGCTGGCCGGCCCCGACGGCGGCAACGGCGGTCACGGCGGCGACATCGTTCTGGTGAGCGACCCGCAGACCACCACGTTGCTCGGCTTCCACCGTGCTCCGCACAAGTCCTCCGACAACGGCGGCCCCGGCATGGGCGACCACCGGGCCGGCGCCAATGGCGAAGAGCTCGAGCTGATGGTTCCCGTCGGCACCGTCGTCAAAGACGTCGAGGGCAACGAGCTCATCGACATGGACGAGCCCGGGATGCGCTTCGTCATCGCCGAGGGCGGTCAGGGCGGGCTCGGCAACGCCGCGCTCTCCACCACCAAGCGCAAGGCGCCCGGATTCGCGCTGCTCGGCACCGAGGGCTGGCAGGGCGACGTGCTGCTCGAGCTGAAGACGGTCGCGGATGTGGCCCTGGTGGGCTACCCCTCCGCCGGCAAGTCGAGCCTCGTGGCCGCCCTCTCGGCCGCGAAGCCGAAGATCGCCGACTACCCCTTCACCACGCTGCATCCGAATCTCGGCGTCGTGCAGGCGGGCGAGGTCCGGTACACCGTCGCCGACGTGCCCGGCCTCATCGAAGGCGCGAGCGAGGGCAAGGGCCTCGGCCTGGAGTTCCTGCGCCACGTCGAGCGCTGCAGCGCTCTGCTGCACGTGCTCGACTGCGGCACCCTCGAGCCCGGCCGCGACCCGATCAGCGACCTCGACATCATCCTGGGCGAACTCGGCGCGTATCCCGTGCCCGAGGGCCAGCTGCCGCTGCTTGAGCGCCCGCAGCTGATCGCGCTCAACAAGATCGACATCCCCGAGGCCCGCGAGCTCGCCGAATTCGTGAAGCCCGAGCTGGAGGCGCGCGGCTACCGCGTGTTCGAGATCTCCACGGCCACCCACGAGGGGCTGCGCCAGCTCTCCTTCGCGCTGGCCGAGCAGGTCGAGACCGCCCGCACGGCCGCCGCGGCCGAGGTGAAGCCGGCCAAGATCGTGATCCGCCCGCGTGCCATCGACGACGCCGGCTTCGTGATCAAGGTCGAGGGCGGCAGCCACGGCAACATCTACCGCATCATCGGCGCCAAGCCCGAGCGCTGGGTGCAGCAGACCGACTTCACCAACGACGAGGCCGTCGGCTTCCTCGCCGACCGGCTCGCGAAGCTCGGCGTCGAAGACCAGCTGTTCAAATCCGGAGCCGTCTCCGGGTCGACCGTCGTCATCGGCCGGGGCAACTCGATCGTGTTCGACTGGGAGCCCACGCTCACCTCCACCGCCGAGCTGGTCACCGCTCCGCGCGGAACGGATGCCCGTCTCGACAGCCCGCGCCGCCGCACGAGCAACCAGCGCCGCGAGGAGTACTACGACCTGATGGACGCCAAGTCCGAGGCGCGCGCCGAACTGGTGCGCGAGAAGGAAGCGGGGCTCTGGGACACCGAGGACGAGTCGTGACCCTCGGTCGCACTCCTGAGGGTCACGGCGGGTCGCCCCGGCTGGTCTCGCGGGATCAGATCCCGGCGGCGCGCCGCGTGGTCGTCAAGGTCGGCTCGTCGTCGATCAGCGGCGAGAACGCGGGCCAGATCGAGCCCCTCGTGGATGCTCTGGCCGCCGCCCACGCGCGCGGCACCGAGATCATCCTGGTCTCCTCGGGCGCCATCGCAACAGGGATCCCCTTCCTCCAGCTCGATGCGCGCCCCACCGACCTCGCAACCCAGCAGGCTGCGGCCGCCGTGGGTCAGAACGTTCTGATCTTCCGGTACCAGAACAGCCTCGACCGTTACCGCATCGTGGCCGGGCAGGTATTGCTCACCGCCGGTGACCTGGAGAACCCCACGCACCGGTCGAATGCGCAGCGCGCGATGAACCGTCTGCTCGGTCTGCGCATCCTGCCGATCGTCAACGAGAACGACACCGTCGCCACCCACGAGATCCGTTTCGGTGACAACGACCGCCTGGCTGCTCTCGTGTCGCAGCTGGTGGGGGCGGATGCCCTCATCCTGCTCTCCGACGTCGACGCCCTCTACACGCGGCCTCCCCAGGAGCCCGGTGCGGTGAAGATCAGCACGGTACCGCTGGGCGACGATCTCGCGGGTGTCACCTTCGGCGACATCGGAGCGGCAGGTGTCGGCACCGGGGGAGCCGCCACCAAGGTCTCGGCCGCCCGCCTTGCGGCAGCCGCCGGAACCGCCGTGCTGGTCACCTCGACGGTCCGCGTCGCGGAGGCCCTCGCCGGCGCCGACATCGGCACCTGGTTCGAGCCCGCCCCCGTCACGCGCACCCTCACCCCCACGGGTTCCATCGCGCTCGCACTCGACTGAGCGTGCCGCCCGGCTCCGGGCCGGGCACGCGTAGACTTTTCGCATGCCTGAGGTCGTAGAAGTCGCCGTGTCGTTCGACGAGAAGCTGGCCGCCGCGCGAGACGCGTCGCGGGTTCTCGCCATCACCACCACCGCGCAGAAGAACAGCGCGCTCGAGGCGATCGCCGCCGCGATCGAGAACGGCGCCGACGAGGTCGTGCCCGCCAACGACCTCGACCTCGCGAACGGCCGGGAGAACGGACTCAGCCAGGGGCTGCAGGATCGCCTCCGGCTCGATGCGCCGCGCCTCGCCGCTCTCGCCGCCGCTGTGCGCGAGATCATCGGTCTCACCGACCCGGTGGGCGAGACCGTGCGCGGCAGCAAGCTGCAGAACGGCGTGCGGATCGACCAGGTGCGCGTGCCCTTCGGCGTGGTCGGCGCCATCTACGAGGCGCGCCCCAACGTCACGGTCGACATCGCGGCGCTCGCGCTCAAGAGCGGCAACGCGGTCGTGCTGCGGGGCGGGTCGGCGGCCGAGAACACCAACCGGGTTCTCGTGCGCCTCATCCAGGATGCTCTCACCCGGGCGGGCCTGCCCGCCGCATCCGTTCAGACCATCGACGAGTTCGGCCGCGACGGCGCGAAGCGCCTGATGCAGGCCCGCGGAGCGGTCGACGTGCTGATCCCGCGGGGGAGTGCGCAGCTGATCGAGACCGTGGTGACCGAGTCGAAGGTGCCCGTGATCGAGACGGGGGCCGGGGTCGTGCACGTCTTCCTCGACGAATCGGCGAACCTCGACTGGGCGGTCGACATCGTGCACAACGCGAAGGTGCAGCGTCCCAGCGTGTGCAACGCCCTCGAGACCTTGCTGGTGCACGAGAAGGCGGCGCCCCGGGTTCTCGGCCCGGTGCTCGAGAAGCTCGCCGCCTCCGGGGTGCTGGTGCACGGAGACGACGCCACTCGCGCGCTGTTCCCGGATGCCGTGGTGGCCACCGAAGACGACTGGGCGACCGAATACATGGCTCTGGAGATCGCGGTGCGCGTGGTGCGTGACGTCGACGAGGCGATGGATCACATCCGCCGCTACTCGACCCACCACACCGAGTCGATCATCACGAACGACCTCGGCACCGCCGAGCGGTTCCTGAACGAGGTCGACTCCGCGGTGGTGATGGTGAACGCCTCAACCCGCTTCACCGACGGCGGCGAGTTCGGCTTCGGCGCCGAGGTGGGCATCTCGACCCAGAAGCTGCACGCCCGCGGCCCGATGGGCCTTCCCGAACTCACCAGCACCAAGTGGCTGGTGCGGGGGTCGGGGCAATCGCGCAAGTAGCGGTATCGTAAGAGGGTTCGTTCGACGCGCCGCCCCGGGGCGGCGCTGATTCTCATGTGGGAGTTGCAATGTCAGTACTGGTGAGTGTGCTCGCTGAAGCCGTGGACCACCCCATGGAGCTGCCCTTCCCTCCCATCGTGTTCGGCCTGATCGCCGCCGTCATCTTCACGGCGCTCGCCTTCGTCACCTGGAGCTACCGCAACGTGGCGAACCGCCACCCGCAGAAGTCGGCCAAGTACGCGGCCACGCACGATGTGCACGGTCACGCCGACCGCACGGGCGCCGACCACTAGTCAGGGCATGACGATCGACGCCGGGGTGTCGGGGGAGACGCGCAGACGCCGCATCGGCGTGATGGGTGGAACCTTCGACCCGATCCACCACGGGCACCTCGTGGCCGCCAGTGAGGTGGCCACCTCCTTCGACCTCGACGAGGTCGTCTTCGTGCCCACCGGCCGGCCCTGGCACAAGCAGCCGGTCACGCCGGCCGAGCACCGCTACCTGATGACGGTCATCGCAACCGCGTCGAACCCGCGCTTCACGGTGAGCCGGGTGGACATCGATCGCGGCGGGGTCACCTACACGATCGACACCCTGCGGGACATCCAGGCCGCGCATCCCGACGCCGACCTCTTCTTCATCTCGGGCGCCGACGCGATCGCGCAGATCCTCAATTGGAAAGACGTCGACGCGCTGTGGGATCTCGCCCACTTCGTGGCCGTCTCCCGGCCGGGTCACACCTTCGCCATTTCGTCTTTACCGCGCCAAGACGTAAGCTATTTGGAAGTGCCTGCGCTTGCGATATCGTCCACTGACTGTCGCGGCCGGGTCGGCCGGGGTTTTCCGGTGTGGTACTTGGTACCCGACGGTGTCGTTCAGTACATCACCAAGCACCATCTATATCGGAGTGTTGAATGAG
>NZ_JAHFUW010000024.1 GCF_023264855.1 Herbiconiux sp.
ACGAGGAAGGTCTCGGGGTCGACGCCGTAGGACACGGCGTTGTAGAGCTTGCCCGAGAAGTTGAGCTTCATACCGTGGGTGAGGTGCCCGCCGTGCGCGAGCTCGAGGCCCAGGATGGTGTCGCCGGGGGTGGCGATGGCGCTCAGCACGGCCGCGTTGGCCGTGGCACCGGAGTGCGGCTGCACGTTCGCGTATTCGGCGCCGAACAGCGACTTGGCGCGGTCGATGGCCAGCTGCTCGGCCACGTCGACGAACTCGCAGCCGCCGTAGTAGCGGCGGCCCGGGTAGCCCTCGGCGTACTTGTTGGTGAGCACCGAGCCCTGCGACTCGAGCACCGCGCGGGGCACGAAGTTCTCCGAGGCGATCATCTCGAGGGTGCCGCGCTGACGGCCGAGCTCGAGCTTCAGCACTTCGGCGATCTCGGGATCGACCTCGCTCAGCGGCGCATTGAAGGTGTCGGACATGACGGGCTCCTTTTCGGCGTGACGGACTACGTGTGTCGGGATCCGTATCGACCCAGGCGCGCGGCCGAATCCCTTGTCCGTCGCTTCCCGATGGTGAACCATCTGAACGCCAGTTGCGACGGGGTCAGCCTACCTCAGGAGGGCTGTGCCCGGCGAGCCCGATCGGGCCGCCGAGCCCGGTCAGACCCGCTGCGCCCGGCGGGTGAGCGCCGGGGTCACCGCGAGCAGCACGATGCCGACGGCGAGGGCGCTCAGGTATATCCACGGCAGCGAGGTGAGCCCGAAGGCGTCGAGGAAGAAGCCGCCGACCAGCGCGCCCAGGCCGATGCCCGCGTTGAACGCCGTGGAATAGAAGGCGCTCGAGGTGTCGCGGATGGCCGGTGAGGCCTCGTGCATCAGCTGCGTGGGCAGCAGGGTGGGGATGACGCCGAACGCCACTCCCCACACGAAGAAGGCCGCGATGGCGATCACGGGGTTGCCCGCGAACAGTGCGAGCGCCAGAACGGATGCTCCGGTCACCCCGAGCGCCACCATCAGACCGCGGGCCGGCCGCTTGCCGAAGACCGCGCCCGCGGTCAGAACGCCGATTGCGCCGGCGGCGCCGTAGACGAGGAGCAGCAGCCCGATCTGACCCTCGGGAACCCCCATCTCGCCGATCAGGAACGGCGCGATGTAGGTGTAGAAGGAGTAGTTGCCGATCATGACGACGGCGACCAGGATGCAGATCAGCGCCACCACGGGAATGGTCGGGTCCAGCGGCCCGCGACGTCGTTCGGCACGGATCGCCGCCGTGTTCGTCGACACCTCGAGGTGCTTGCGATGGTCGACCCGGGGCAGCAGCAGGAGGATGAAGACGGCGCCGAGCAGCGCCAGCACGCCGATGCCGATGAACGGCGCGCGCCATCCGAATGCGTGGCCCACGGTCGTGGCCAGCGGCACGCCCAGCACGAAGGCGAGGGTTCCGCCGCCGGTGGTGATGGCGACGGCGCGGCCGATCTGCTCCTTCGGCACGAGGTGCGCGGAGTAGGCGCCCACAACGCCCCAGAACACACCGTGGGCCATGCCGCCCAGCACGCGGGCCACCACCAGCACCTCGAAGTTCGGCGCGAGGCCGCCCACGATGCTCGAGATCGCGATCACGACGAGCACCATCATCAGCAGCAGGTGCCTCGGCACCCGGCGGAACAGGAACGTCAGCGGCACGCTGGTGAGCACCACGGCGAAGGCGAAGAAGCTGATCAGCAGGCCGACCTGCGACTCGGAGACGCCGAGGCCGCTGCTCATCTCCGGCAGCAGGCCGGTGGGGATCATCTCGGCGGTCACCGAGAGGAACACGGCGGTGGCGAGCACGATGAGCCCACCCCAGGGGAAGCGTTTCACGACGGGGACCGATCCCGTCTCGGACAGGGCTGTGGATTGATTGAGTGTGGTCACGAGGTTCGCGTCCATTCGAAGACAACTCGAAATTCGGCGGACAGAGGAGGCTCGAGTGCCGATCCTGACGACCTGAAGCGCCGGCTCCCCTGCACCGCCTACTCGGCTGATGCCTCCCCGTCGATTCACGACGTGACTGGCCCGGCGACGACTTCGTACATGCCCGTGGCCGAACGATGACCGCGCGACCACTGGCTATTCTAGCAAAGGGGCATCCGCCTGCAAGAGGAGAAGCGAATGACGTTGCCGCGTAATCACTGGGTACTCACCTTCGTCTGCGCCGACCTGCCCGGAATCGTGCACGCGGTCAGCGGCGCGGTGGTCGAGTCCGGCGGCAACATCACCGAGAGCCAGCAGTTCTCGTCAGCCGACACCGGCCGCTTCTTCATGCGCCTGCAGGTGGAGGCGGATGCCGGTCGCGAGGTCTTCGAGGCCGCCCTCGCCCCGGTCGCCGCCCGTTACGACATGCAGTGGAAGGTCGATGTGGTGGGCCGCCCGCTGCGCACCCTCGTGCTGGCCTCCACGGCCGCGCACTGCCTGAACGACCTGCTGTTCCGCCAGCGCGCCGGGCAGCTGCCCGTGGAGGTGCCGCTGGTGCTCTCCAACCACGGCACGCTGCGCGACCTCGCGCAGTTCTACGACGTGCCGTTCGAGTCGCTCCCGGTGACGGATGCCGCCTCCAAGGCGGCCTTCGAAGACCGCGTCGTCCGCGCCGTCGAGGAGCACGACATCGAGCTGGTCGTGCTGGCGCGCTACATGCAGATCATCTCCCCTGAGCTCTGCGAGCGCCTCGCCGGCCGCCTGATCAACATCCACCACTCCTTCCTGCCCGGTTTCAAGGGAGCGAACCCCTACAAGCAGGCGCACGCCCGCGGCGTGAAGCTGATCGGCGCCACCGCCCACTTCGTCACGAGCGACCTCGACGAGGGCCCGATCATCGAGCAGAACGTGGTGCGCGTCGACCACACCCGCACGCCCGCCGAGCTCGTCGCCATCGGTCAAGACGAGGAGAGCCGCACCCTCACCACGGCGGTGAAGTGGTTCGCCGAAGACCGCGTGCTCCTCGACGGCGCCCGCACCATCATCTTCCGGTAGCCGTCGACCGGACGGTCAGAGGATGACGGGGTCCCAGGTGGGCTTCTGGGCGAAGGCGTCGCGGTAGTAGCCGCCGCCACCGCGCGCGCCTTGCCGGCGCCGAAGGCCAGCAGCACGAGGCGCTTCGCCCGCAGGATGGTGCCGAGGCCCTGCGTGATGCAGTGCACCGGCACCTCGTCGACCGAGTCGAAGAAGCGCGCGTTGTCCTCCCGGGTCTGCCGGGTGAGGGTCTTGACCCGCGTCACCGAGGCGAACGAGGAACCGGGCTCGGCCGGGTTCAACGCTCATTCTGGCTTGGCGCAATTCTACCGAGGTGTGGCCCACGAGGCAGACGCGGCGGGTAGCTCCGCACGGCTTCGGATGCCCAGCTTCTGGTAGATCCGCTGCAGGTGGGTCTCTACCGTGCGGATCGAGAGCACGAGCTCCGCTGCGATCTCCCGGTTGCTGGTTCCCGCCGAGGCGAGGGAGGCGATCTGGCGCTCCCGCCGAGAGAGGATCGCGCCGACCCGCTCCCGCAGGAACGGGGAGGTGGCGAGCCCGCAGACCGCCATTTGTTCCGCCACACGCCGGGACGAGGCCGCCGCCGCCCGGTCGTCGCCGACCCGCGAATACTGGGTGAAGGCGTGCGAGAAGGCCTCTGCTGCCAAGAGGTGCAGTCCGGTGACGACCGCCGCGTTACCGGCCTCGTCGAACTCCACAGCCAGGATTCCCGCGTCCTCTCCCGTGCTCGCCTCGGCCCGCGCCAGGGCCCGCGTATGCCGGATCTGGACGCCGCAGTAGTCGCCCTCGACTTCGCCGGCGAGAGCCTCGATGCGGTCGATCACCTCCCGCGCGCCACCGGCTCGGGCCGCTATGGACAACGCCACCACGCTGAGGAGGGCATGGCCGGCACGGTCGTGAGCCTCGGCGGCCCTCACGAAAGCGTCGACGGCCTCTGGCATCCTGCCGCGGCCGGCCTCCAGCCAGCCGAGCCCTTGAAGTGCCGCACCGGCCACGTAGTAGCCGTCGTCCGGAGCGTCGAGCACGGGCTGCAGGGCCTCGGACGCCGCCTCGAGCTCGCCGATCAGAACGAGCGACCCGGGGAGCCTGGCTCGGATCATCAAGGCCGCCTGATCGATCCCCATCGGCTCCAGGATCGCCAACGCGGAACGGAACTCCCGGATCGCTTCATGGGCGCGGCCGGCCACCTGCAGGAACTCGCCGAGCAGCCAGTCGCCGACCGCTTGGGGCGCCGCTTGGCCGAGCGCAGCCATGGCATCCCGCTGGCGGCGGATCGGTTCGATGTTCTCCTCGATGCGTCCGCCTAGTCCAGCTGCGAGGGCACGACGCATCTGCAGGCGGGACATGTCCGCCCCCACGGGGGCGAGAACTGCCTCGCCGGCGTCCAGGAGCTCGTGAGCATGGGCAATCCGTCCGCACAGCACCTCGTCCCAGGCGGCCTCTGCGAGCCGTTCGCCCTCGAACATCTCAGCGGTCACGTCGGGCAGGTCCTCATCCTGCGGGTGCCGCTCCAGCGCCTCGCGGGTGGAGTCGATGCGCAGGATGGAGGCCAGGTCGATCGAGTCTGCAACAGCGGGTGAATTCGTCGGGAGATCCCAGGAGCGACCCGGCGTCTCGATGCGCTCGTGCGCGACCCGCACCAGATCGGACAGCGCCCTTCCCCGGTGTCCGTGCGCATCCCCGTGCCGCTCGAGCCGTTCCAATCGCTCCAGCGCCTGTGCGGAACGGCCGACCTGCAGTTCGGCGGCTGCAAGAGTCATCTCCGCATCGAACCCTCCGCCGTGCTTCACCGCGGCCGAAGCGAGCTGAAGGGAGAGTTCGCTGCGCGAGAGCTGTAAAGCGGCCGCCGCGGCCCTGGTGAGTGCCGAGCCGTCGACAGCATGCCCGAGCAGCAGACTGTAGCGGGCCAGCGCCACGAGCTCACCGCCCGCGAGCTCCGCCAGCGGCACCCGGCTGAGCACCTCGACGATGGCCCGCACGAGACGCTCCCTCCGCAACACCCCGATGGTCTGCGGCAGCACGAGCTCGATGACCGGATCGTGGATCCGCAGTCGACGCCTTCCCGTGGGCCCGAGCACGTCGACGATCCCCTCCTCGTCGAGTCGTTCGAGCTCCTCGCTGATGCGCTCGATCCCGTCGTCCTCCGGGTCGTGATCTGGGCCCGCGTGCCGCAACTCCTCGATCACTCCGACGACCCGCGATGGACTGAGCTCGGGAGCGAGGCAGACCAGGTCCAGGATGAGCGTCGTGCGGGGACTCATCGTGGCGAGCGCCGCGATGCGGGCGTGGACGAGGCGCCGGAAGGCGTCGCTCGGTGGGATCGCGTCGGTGAGACACCAACCCGCCTCCGTCTCGACGAGGACCCCCTTGGTACGGGCCTCCCGGACGGCTTCTTGCAGTACCACAAGATCGCCGCCCGCCCGGCGAGGCACGAATGCCGGCACCGTGGCGGGGTCCAGAGCCCCGCCGAGGAAGGTGCGTACCGCTTCGAGGAGAGCTGTGCCGGACAGCGGAGGTAACTCTATCCGCCGCACTGTTCCATCCCGGCAGAGTCGGTCGAGCGCGGCGGGGAGCGGTTTCCGCAAGCTGGCCGTGACCACGGGTAGCGTGGTCCCCGAGGTGACAGCCCGCACCAGACGGCCGGCCTGCTCCTCGTCCAGTCGCTCCGCATCCTCACCCACCCAGATCCGGGCGCGGATGTCCTGATCGAGCCCGGCGAGTACGGCACGCAGAAAGTGGGTGCGCCCGGCACCGGGTTCACCGATGACGACGATCCCCGTCCCGACCATGAGCGCCGCCCGGGCACTCTCGATCTCGGCGCTGCGGTCGTTCGCCGAACCACTCACCGCCGTTTGCCCGCCGCCACGTCCGGCACCCATCCCCTTCGTCGAGAACCCCCAGCGACACACGCCCGCCCCGGGTGAACCATGTATACCCCGCCGGAGACCGGAAAGCTACACGAATCGGACTCCGCTCCGTCAGTCTCCGGGGCGCGCAGATCCTGTCATCGTCCTCGCGGCGCCGGTCAGAGGATGACGGGGTCCCAGGTGGGCTTCTGGGCGAAGGCGTCGCGGTAGTAGTCGAGCTCGGTGAGGGCGCCGGCGGCGGCCTCGTCGATCACGACGGTGGCCCGCGGGTGCAGCTGGATCGCCGAGGCCGGCACGCTCGCCGTGAGCGGGCCCTCCAGGGCAGCCGCCACCGCGCGCGCCTTGCCGGCGCCGAAGGCCAGCAGCACGAGGCGCTTCGCCCGCAGGATGGTGCCGAGGCCCTGCGTGATGCTGTGCACCGGCACCTCGTCGACCGAGTCGAAGAAGCGCGCGTTGTCCTCCCGGGTCTGCCGGGTGAGGGTCTTGACCCGCGTCACCGAGGCGAACGAGGAACCGGGCTCGTTGAAGCCGATGTGGCCGTCGGTGCCGATGCCCAGGATCTGCAGGTCGATCCCTCCGGAGGCCAGGATCGCGTCTTCGTACCGCTCCCCCGCCGTCTCGATGCCGAGTTGACGGCCGTCGGGCACGTGCACGGCGGCCGGATTCAGCCCCAGCGGTCGCACCACCTCGGCGGCGATCACCGAGTGATAGCTCTGCGGATGCCCCACCGGGATGCCCACGTACTCGTCCAGCGCGAAGCCGCGCACCGCCGAGAGGTCGAGCCCCCCGCGCACCCGCTCGGCCAGCGCCCGGTACACCGGCAGGGGCGTGTCGCCCGTCGCGAGGCCGAGCACGGCATCCGGTTTCTGTGCCACGAGCCGCTCGATCGCCTCGGCGACGAGCGCTCCGGCGGCGGCGCGACCGCCCACCACGATGACTTCAGCCATGTCCTACGATCTCCACTGTCTGTCGGGGGGCACCCACCAGGGCGGCGCCGACCGCCGCGGCCGGGAAGCCGGCCGGTACGATCTGCAGGCGGTCCGGCAGTCCGAGCGAGGCCAGGAAGGGCGACTCCTGCGCCCAGGATGCCAGAACCCGCCGCACGGCGTCGAGCAGCCACTCGCCCAGGTTGCTGAGCCCGCCGCCGATCATCACGATCTCCACGTCGACGGTCAGCACGAGTACCCGCACGGCGGCGGCCACGTTCTCGACCAGGAGCGAACGGATGGCGGCCGCCGTCGCGTCGCCGGCCTCGGCCGCCGCCAGCAGCGCCCGCACCGGGATCGGATCCTCCGTGGGCCACTGCCGGGCGATCGCCGAGCCCGAGGCCACGGTTTCGAGGCAGCCGCGCTGACCGCACGCGCAGAGCACGCCCTGCGGATCCACCGGGATGTGCCCGATCTCCCCGGCCGTGCCGCGGGCACCCCGCCAGAGCGCGCCGTCGATCACGAGCCCCGCCGCGAGGCCGGTCCCGAGGTTGAGATACGCCATCGAGCGCGCGGTGCGCCCCGGCTGCGCCGTCATCAGGTGGTAGGCGCCGAGCGCGGCGGCCGTCACGTCGTTCTCCACCTCGACCCGGCGAACGGATGCCACGCCCGCGAAGCCGTGCGCCCCGGCATCCGAGGCCTCGGCGGCCAGTGCTTCGGACAGCCGGCCGCCCACGTCGAGCTCCTCGAAGCCGAGGTTCACCGCGTGCGAGACATGCCCGCGGTGCGGATCGACCTGGCCGGGGATGCCCACGCCGATCGACTCGAACTCCGCCGGCCTCACACCCGTGATGTCGGCGATGCGCCGGATGCCCTCCAGCGCCGTGGCGATCACGGCATCCGCCCCGAAACCCGTGGCCAGCCGCACGCGCTCGACGACGGTGCCGTCGGAGTCGACCGCCACCGCATCCGTCTTGGTGCCGCCGATGTCCAGTCCCAGCCTCATGCGCGCACGGTCCTTTCAGCCAGGGCGGCGGCGAGCGCGTCGGCGACCAGAGCCGATGCGCCGTAGGTCGCGATCCCCGAATAGCGCGGGTCGTCGCCCGGCCAGCCGAGATCCACCGTGACCACCCGCTCGTGGCGGGCGCGCAACGCGTCGATCAGGTGCACGACCACGGGTCGGCGCTGGTTGTCCCGCCCGACCACCAGAACGGATGCCGCTGGAGGAATATGATCGATCCGCTCGATCGGCCCGGCCGTGGAGACAGGGAACACCGGCAGATCGACGCCGGCCGCGGCGAGCGCCGGAGAGGGATCCCACGGAACCTCGCCGATCGCGTTGTTCGGCTCCGTGTCCACCCGCACGAGCACCCAGCCCGGGCCGCTCAGCGCGAGTGCGGCGGCCGGCTCCATGGCGAACGAGGCGGCCACGCCGGCCGCATCCGGAACCGGAACCGGAGCCGGAACGGTCTCCGAGCCGACCGCCCGCGAGTCGTCCCACCCGCGCAGCACCTCGGCGAGCCTGCGCAACCGCACGGTCGCGTCGGCCAGCCGTTCGACCGGCAGCTCGCCCGACCCCAGCGCCTCCGCGATGCGGTCGTGGATCTCCTCGAGCTGCGCCGCCGTGTTCTTCGTGCCGATGCACAACAGGTCGCACCCCGCGGCGAGCGCACGCACGGCCGCGGTCGGGATGCCGATCGTTCCGCTCGCCCCCACCATGTCCAGCGCGTCGCTCACGATGACGCCCCGGAAGCCGAGCTCCCCGCGCAACAGCCCCTGCAGGACGGCCGGCGAGAAGGTGGCGGGCTGCACGGGGTCGACCTGTGGCAGCAGCACATGGCTGGTCATCACGGTGAGTGCGCCCGCCTCGATCGCCGCGGCGAACGGCTGCAGCTCGCGCGCACGCAGCACCTCCAGCGGCACGTCGACGCTCGGCAGCGCGAGGTGGGAGTCCTCGGCGGTGTCGCCGTGCCCCGGGAAGTGCTTGAGGTTGGCGGCGACGCCCTGCGACTGGAGCCCTGCCGTCCAGGCGGCGCCGTGCCGCGACACGAGCCCGGGCGCGGCGCCGAAACTGCGCACGCCGATCACGGGGTTCAGCGGGTTCGAGTTGATGTCGACATCCGGAGCCAGGTCGAGGTTCACGCCCACGGCGCGCAACTCGGCACCGACCGCGGCCCCCACCGCACGTGTGGCGGCGACGTCGTCGATCCGCCCGAGCACCGCGTTGCCCGGGAACGGCGCCCCGCGGTCGTAATAGAGGCGGGTGACGTCGCCGCCCTCCTCGTCGATGGCGATCACGGCATCCGGATTCGCGGCCCGGATGGCGTCGGTCAGCTCGCGCAGCTGCGTGGTGTCGACCACGTTCTCGCCGAACAGGCACACGCCGCCGAGCCCCTCGCGAAGCAGCCCGTCCACCCACGCGGGCAAGACCGTCCCCTCGAATCCGGGCAGCAGGGTGCCGAGGATGTCGCGCCGGCTCATCCCTTCACCGCCCCGCTCACGAGGCCGGAGGTCATCCGCCCCTGCACGATCAGGAAGAACACGATCACCGGGATGGCCATCAGCGTGGAGCCCGCCATGATGGCGGCCCAGTTCGTGGTGCCGGTGACCTGCTGGAACGTCCGCAGCCACACCGGCAGCGTCATCATCTCGGGCCGCGAGTTGACGACGAGGGCGAGCAGGAACTCGTTCCAGGCCTGGATGAAGCCGAACACGCCGGTGGCCACGAGGCCGGGCGCGAGCAGCGGGAACGTGATGCGCCAGAAGGCCCCGGTGCGCGAGCATCCGTCGATCATCGCCGACTCCTCGAGCTCGACGGGCACGCCGTTCACGAAGCCGCGCAGCGTCCAGATGGTGAACGGCAGCACGGTGGCCACGTAGACCAGAGTCAGCCCCGCGATCGTGTTGAGCAGCCCCCAGCCGTCGAGCACGCGGTAGGTCGACACGATCATCGCCTCGGCCGGGATCATCTGGATGATCAGGATGGCGAAGATGAACGTCTTGCGGCTCTTGAAGCGGTAGCGCGTGACGGCGAGGGAGGCGAGGAACGCGAACACCAGCGCGATGATCACGGTCGACACGGTCACCATCAGCGAGTTGCCGAGCGCGGGCAGGAAGGGTGCGCGACCCGGATCGAAGATGACGGTCTCGTAGTTGGCCATCGTGATGCTCTTCGGAATGAAGTTGGGCACGCTGCCGCGGATCTCGTTGTTCGGCTGCAGGGAGGTGTTCACCATCCAGTAGACGGGGAACACCGAGAACAGGAACACGACGACGGATGCGACGCCCAGCAGGATGCCGGTGGTGCGTTTGCGGGTCGAGACCCGGCGGTGGGGCGTGGCGATGGCGCTCACGATTCCTCCTCCTTGAGGCTGCGGCGCACGTAGAAGATCGAGATCGCGACCATCATGATCACCATGATCACGGCGATCGCGCCGCCCGTGCCGTAATCGCCCTTGCCGAGCGAGGTCTGATAGATGTACACGCCGAGCGTTGAGGTCTGCTCCTTGATGCCGCCGATCCCCTGCAGGGCGAAGATCTGCGTGAACACGCGCAGATCCCAGATCACCTGCAGGATGATGACGACCACGAAGATCGAGCGCAGGTACGGGAAGATGATCAGCCGGAAGCGCTGCCAGGCCCCGGCGCCGTCGAGCTGCGAGGCCTCGAGCACCTCGTCGGGCACCTGTGTGAGGCCCGCGAAGATCGTGAACGCCACGAACGGCACGGCACCCCAGGTGACGATGATGGTGGCCACCACGAAGAACGAGAACGGGTCGATCAGCCAGGAGTGGTTCGTGAAGTCCTGCCCGCTCACCGCCTCGAGCAGGTAGTTCACCACGCCGTACTGGGTGTCGAACATCCAGCCCCAGACGATCGTGGCGGTGAGCGCGGGCATCGCCCAGGCCAGCAGCAGGCCCACGCTCACGAGCACCTTGAAGAACGTGTTCACCCGGTGCATGAGCAGCGCCACGAGGGTGCCGAGCACCATCGCGGTGATCACGTTCGCCAGGCAGAACAGGATGCTGCGCACCAGCACGGACCAGAACTGCGGGTCGCCGAGAACGCGGCTGTAGTTGTCGAAGCCCACGAACGGGGCGTCGGCGCCGAACACCTGCGCGCGGCCGAACTCCTGGAACGACATGACGAACAGCTGGATCAGCGGCCAGCCGATCACCACGGCGAGGATCACCAGCGCCGGCAGCAGCAGAACGCCGGGTGTGAAGCGGCCCGCCTTGGCGCGCGAGGGGCCGCGCTTCTTCTTGCCGCGAGGCGAGAGCGGAAGCTCTTGAACGCCTCCGGACTCGTGCTCGCGCACCAGCATCACCGACGAGGTCATGCGAGGTCCTCCCACTACGATCGAGGTGTGCTCACCACCTTCCTAGGGCGATGGGCATCTGGGCTGACGGTGGCCGTGTTTGCGCACGGCCACCGTCATTTCTTGTCGGGCGCCCTACGAGTTGAGGATGCCGTCGATCTTCTCGTCGAGCGCTTTCGCGAGCTGCTCGACGTCGCCGCCCTGGCCCACGGCCACGAAGAAGTCCTGCAGGGCTCCCGAGGCCTCCACGTCGGCCCACTTGGGTGAGGCGGGCGTGAGCTTCGAGTTGGCCGCGGCCTCGGCGATCGCCTTGGCGACGTCGTCGGTGCCGAGGGTGCTCGCGAGCGAGATCTTGGCGGGCACGAGGCCGTTCTCGCCGAGGATCGACTGGTAGTCGTCGCTCAGCATGATCTCCAGCGCGTCGGTGGCGAGGTCAGGATGGGCCGAGTTCGCCGAGACGGCGATGTTCGAGCCGCCCGCGAACACGTGGGCCGCTCCGCCGTCCATGCCGGGAAGGGCATACACGCCGAGGTTGGCCTCCTGGTCGGGGCAGCCGGGCGCATCCGCGTCGGCCGGAGCCAGGATCGAGCCCTTCACCCAGCTGGGTGCGGACAGGTTCGCGACGACGCCCTCGCAGAACGGAACCTGCGGGTCGGTCTCGTTGCCGTCCTTCGCGGCGACGCTCGCCTTGGTCATCACTTCCTGCACCTGCTTCAGGCCGGCGATCGACTCGGGGCTCGAGAAGCTCGAGGTCCAGGTGTCACCGTCCTGCGTGGCGATCTCGCCGCCGTTCTCCCAGATGTAGGGAAGCGCGTTGTACCAGTCCTGGCCCGGGAAGTAGATTCCCGAGACGCCGGGGTTCGCCGCGGCGAGCGCCACTCCGTTCGAGATGTACTGGTCGAGCGTGGTGGGCACGGTCAGGCCGGCGTTCGCGAGCAGGTCCTTCTTGTAGAACACCAGGCGGGCGCCGGAGTAGTACGGGGCCGCGTAGAACGCGCCGTCGTACGATCCGGCGTCGACGAAGCCGGGGAGCAGGTCGTCGCCGCCCAGCTCCTCGTACTTGTCGGTCAGGTCCAGGAAGGCGCCGGCCGAGGTGAAGGCGGCCGCCTGTGTGTTGCCGACCTCCACCACGTCGGGGCTGTCCGACCCCGAGAGGTTCGTGGTCAGCTTGTCGACGAGCCCGGTCCAGGACTGCTCCTCGATGGTGAGGGTGGAGCCCGGGTGATCGGCCTCGAACGTGGTCTTCAGGTAGTCGCGCGCCGCATCCGGGGTGTCGGTGCCGTTCAGCCAGACCCGGATGTCGGCCGAGTCGCCGGCCGCGTCGGTGCTGCCGCCCGATCCGGAGCCGCCGGCACAGCCCGCGAGCGCGAGCACGGCCGTGATTCCGAGGGCGGTGACAGCGAGTGTCTTCTTCCTCATGGTGTTTACCTTTCCTAGGGCGATGGATGTGGATGTGGTGCAGGTGATGCGGGGTGGTGCGGCCAGCTGGGCACTGGCGTCTGGGGCGGGGTCTACGAGACCCCGAGTCGGGCGGAGAGCACCATGACGGCGGCGCCGCGCAACACGATGTCCTGCCCGAGCGCGGTCATCCGAAGCGTCAGTGCGCCGTGGAACTCGGCCATGGTGCGCGCGCGGAGGGTCTCGGCGGTGGCCGCCATCAGCGGGCCGTCGAGCAGATCGGTGGGACCGCTCAGGATGACCTCGCCGAGGTCGAGGGCGCCCACCACCGGGGCGAGCGCGATGCCGAGCCGTTCGCCGGCCTCGCGCAGCACGGCCTCCGCGTCGGCCTCCGGCGAGGCCTCGAGCCGCTCGATCAGGTTCGGGATGCTGAGCCATGTCTCCAGGCACCCCCGCTTGCCACAGGCGCAGACCGCTCCCCCGTCGGTGCCCACGACCACGTGGCCGATCTCGCCGGCGGCGAAGCGGCTGCCGAACAGCGGCGTGCCGCCGAGCAGGAGGCCGGCGCCGACACCGTGGCCGATCCGGATCAGCATCGCGTCGCTGTCGGCCCCGCCGAAGCTGTGCTCGGCGAGCACGGCCGCGTTCGCGTCGTTGGCCACCACGACGGGAACCTCGAAGCGGTCGGTCAGGATGCTCTGCAGCGCCATCCCGTTCCAGCCGAGGTTAGGAGCACTCAGCACCACGCCACCGAGGTCGACGACACCGGGCGAGCCGACGCCGATGCCGAGCACGGGGGCGGCGGCCTCGGCGATCAGGCGCTCGGTCAGGGCGACGACCTTCCCCACGGCGTCGGCGCCGGTGGAACCGGCCAGTTCGACCTCGGCGCGGGCGATGATCGCGCCGTCGAGGTCGAGCAGGGCGCCGGAGAAGAGGGTGTGCTCGGAGAGGTCGAGCCCCACGATCACGAAGGCGCTGCGATCGAGATCGAGCAGGGTGGCGGGCTTGCCGGGGCGGGTCTCCTCGCGCTGGCCCAGCTCGACGACCAGCCCGTCGGCGATCAGATCGGCCACGAGGGCGCTCACCGTGACCCGCGTGAGGCCGGTCTCGCGGGCGATGTCGGCCCGGGAACGGCGGCCGTCACGGTAGAGCGTCTGCAGCACGAGGGAGCGGTTGTGGCCGCGCGCGTGCTCGGGGAGAACCTTCGCGCTGGGCCTCAGCACTCGTCCCTGGGGGCTGATCATGTTTGTTAGTAAAGCTTACGAACATATTCACCGCAAGACCCTTCTCGCATTCGCGCGCGGGCTTTACACATCCGTAACACGGGCTTCACCGACCGGCAGGCCGCCGGCACGCTTTAGCATGGAGGACGTGAACGTAGAGACCCAGCGCACCCGCTTCGACGTCAACGACGTCATCCGATTCGTGGTGGAGCTGTTCGCGTTCTTCACCTTCGCCTTCTGGGGCTTCGTGGCCTGGCCCTTCCCGTGGAACATCGCGTTCGGCATCGTCACGCCGCTGTTCGCGATCGTGGTGTGGGCGCTGTTCCGCTCGCCGAAGGCCGTGTTCCACATCGACGCCTTCGGCAAGGCGCTGGTCGAGATCGTGATCATGGGTTCGGCGGCGCTCGCCTGGCTGATGCTGGGGCAGCCGGTCATCGCGCTGGTGTTCGGCCTGGTCGCGGTGATCAGCGGAGTGATCGCGGGGCGTCGGGAGTTCCGGTGAGGCTGTCTGTGAGCGATCGCTCGTGAAGGGCGTCCGATGAGCCTCGCGCACACCTCGGTGATCGTGCACTCGGCGCAGTCCGTCGACGCCGGCGGCATCGTCGACGACGCCTGGCTGCTGGCCTCCGACGACCGCATCGTCGAGACGGGGACGGGCTCCGGATGGCGCGCGCTCGCCGCCGAG
This sequence comes from Herbiconiux sp., assembly GCF_023264855.1. Lineage (GTDB taxonomy): Bacteria > Actinomycetota > Actinomycetes > Actinomycetales > Microbacteriaceae > Herbiconiux. The sequence continues at coordinate 14,411 of NZ_JAHFUW010000024.1, forward strand.
ATCGGCATGCACGGCGGGCGGGGCCAGCTCGACCTGGTCGACGGATCGGGGCTCCGCCTGGTGCCGGGCTTCATCGACCTGCACGCGCACGGCGGCGGAGGGCACTCCTTCGACGACGGCGCCGCCGAGATCGCGGCGGCCGTCGCCGTGCACCGCGCGCACGGCACCACCCGCTCGGTGATCTCGCTGGTCGCGAATCCGCTGCCGGCACTCGAGCAGAGCCTCGGCGCGGTCGCTTCGCTGGCCGAAGGCGATCCGCTCGTCCTGGGCGCCCACCTCGAGGGGCCGTTCCTGGCACCGTCGCGCAAGGGTGCGCACAATCCGTCGTTCCTGATCGCTCCGACCCCGGATGCCGTCTCGCGGCTGATCGAGGCCGGCCGCGGCCACCTGCGGCAGGTCACCATCGCGCCCGAACTCCCCGGGGGCCTCGACGCCATCGACCGCTTCGTGGCCGCCGGCGTGGTGGTGGCCGTCGGGCACACCGAGGCCAGTGCGGAGCAGGCCCGGGAGGCCTTCGACCGCGGCGCCACCCTTCTCACGCACGCCTTCAACGCGATGCCCGGCCTCGGCCATCGCGAACCCGGCCCGGTGGCCGCCGCGCTGGCCGACCCGCGCGTGGTGCTCGAGCTGATCGTCGACGGCGTGCACGTGCATCCGGATGTCGTGCGCCTCGCCTTCGGCGCCGCGCCCGGCCGCATCGCGCTGATCACCGACGCGATGGCCGCCGCCGGCTCCCGTGACGGCCACTACCGTCTCGGCACGCTCGACGTGGAGGTGGCGGACGGCCGCGCCGTGCTCGCCGGCACCGCCACGATCGCCGGCTCCACCCTCACGCTCGACGCCGCCCTGCGCGAGGCCACCGCCGCTTCGGGCATCGACGTCGTCGCCGCGGTCACGGCGCTGACGGCCACCCCCGCGCGCGCGCTCGGTCGCGCCGGCGACCTCGGCCTCCTCCGCCCCGGCCACGCCGCCGACCTCGTGCTGCTCACCCCCGACGGCCGCCCCCGCCACGTCTTCGCCGCCGGCGCCCGCATCCCCACTCCCGCCTGACCCGCCCTCCCCCCTCCCACATGCCGTGGCGACGACGGAGATGACGAAGGCCCCCGTCCGGCGAACCGGAGCGGGGGCCTTCGTGCGGCGGGCGGGAGCCTAGGCGGCCATGCGCGCCTTGAGGTTCTCGTCGAGCGTCGCGAGGAACTCCTCGGTCGTCTGGTACGGCTGGTCCTTGCTCACCAGCAGCGCCAGGTCTTTCGTCATCTTGCCCGACTCGACGGTCTTGATGACCACGTCTTCGAGGGTGAGCGAGAAGTCGATCAGGGCCTGGTTGCCGTCGAGCTTGCCGCGGTGGGCGAGCCCACGGGTCCAGGCGTAGATCGAGGCGATCGGGTTGGTCGACGTGGGCTTGCCGGCCTGGTGCTGGCGATAATGCCGGGTGACCGTACCGTGGGCGGCCTCGGCCTCGACGACCGCGCCATCCGGAGTCGACAGCACCGAGGTCATCAGGCCCAGCGAGCCGAAGCCCTGTGCCACGGTGTCGGACTGCACGTCGCCGTCGTAGTTCTTGCAGGCCCAGACGTAGCCGCCCTCCCACTTCATGGCCGAAGCGACCATGTCGTCAATGAGACGGTGCTCGTAGGTGAGGCCGGCCGCGTCGAACTGCTCCTTGAACTCGGCTTCGAAGATCTCCTGGAAGATGTCTTTGAAGCGGCCGTCGTAGGCCTTGAGGATCGTGTTCTTCGTCGAGAGGTACACCGGGTAGTTGCGCGAGAGGCCGTAGTTCAGCGAAGCGCGCGCGAAGTCGCGGATCGAGGCGTCCTGGTTGTACTGCACCTGCGCGATGCCGTCGTCCGGAGCGTCGTAGACCTCGAACTTCATCGGCTCGGAGCCGTCTTCGGGGGTGAACTCGACCGTGAGCTTGCCCTTGCCCTTGAACACGAAGTCGGTGGCGCGGTACTGGTCGCCGAAGGCGTGACGGCCGATGATGATCGGCTTGTTCCAGCCCGGCACCAGGCGGGGGATGTTCGAGATGATGATGGGCTCGCGGAAGATGACGCCGCCCAGGATGTTGCGGATGGTGCCGTTGGGCGACTTCCACATCTTCTTCAGGCCGAACTCTTCCACACGCGCCTCGTCGGGCGTGATGGTGGCGCACTTGACGCCCACACCGTGCTTCTGGATGGCGTGCGCCGCGTCGATGGTGACCTGGTCGTCGGTGGCGTCGCGGTGCTCGATGCCGAGGTCGTAGTACTCGAGGTTCACATCGAGGTACGGGTGGATGAGTGTGTCTTTGATGGCCTGCCAGATGATTCGAGTCATCTCGTCGCCGTCTAGTTCGACGACCGTGCCTTCAACCTTGATCTTGGACAATTCAGCTCCTCAACAGCCGCCGGAAATGGGCCGCTGTTCAGTTTACCCGCTTTGGCAAGTATCTCGACATCGAGATACTTTCTGAGCGTTCCGCCAGGAAACGGGCGGCTCGCTGGCGCCTCCCCCACGCAGCCGTTAGCCTGTGTCCATGAGTGAACTGAGGCTCGAAGAGCTGTCGGCGTCCAACATCGTCGCGGCCAACACGCTGACGCTGAAGCCGGGCCAGGAGCAGTACGTCGCGCCGGTCTCGCACTCCATCGCCGAGGCCTACGTGAACCCCGCCACCGCCTGGCCACGGGTCGTGCTCGAAGACGACGAGGTGGTCGGCTTCATCATGGGCAACTTCGATCCGGATGCCGAGGAAGACGTGTTCCGCGGCTGCATCTGGCGCATCAACGTGGCCGCCGACGCCCAGGGGCACGGTGTGGGCCGCTTCGCGGTGCTCGCGCTGGCCGACGAGGCGCGCACGCGCGGCTTCGACCGCATCACCGTCATGTTCGAGGCGGGCGAAGACGGCCCGGCCGCCTTCTTCGAGCGGATCGGCTTCGTGCCGGTCGGCGAGACGCAGTACGGCGAGACGATCGCCGCCCTGACGCTGTGACGACGGGCCGGGATGCCGGCCCAGGCACACCCTCGTTCGTCGACGACGTGCTCGAGATCGTCGACTCCATCCCACCCGGTCAGGTGCTGAGCTACGGCGACATAGCCGCGCTGCTCGGCACCCGCGCCGCCCGGGCCGTCGGCAGCATCCTGCGCCGGTACGGCCACGCGCATCCGTGGTGGCGGGTCGTGCGCGCAGGCGGCCTCCCGCCCCCCGGCCACGAGGCGCGGGCGCGCGAGCACTACGAGGCCGAGGGCACCCCGCTCCGAGCCATCTCGCGGGAACCGGGGTATGCAGTCAGCTACGCTGTAGCTCGGTGGCAGCCGCTGCACCCGGATGCCCATCACGAGAGGACCAACACCTGCCGATGACAAGACGAGCACTTCTCGCCGGATTGGCGGCGGCAGGCACCGTCGCGATGCTGTCCGGTTGCACCCTCGCGAGCGCCATCACGCCGCCGGTCGAATCGCAGCTGTACCCGACGATCGCCGACGCCCAGGCCTCCTCGGCGACGATCCAGATCCCGAGCTGGGTTCCGGCGGATGCGCAGATGATCCGCATCAAGGAGAACAGCGACACCGGCGACGCCATCATGCAGTTCGGTGTCCCGACGCCCGTGACCATCGGCACCGCCTGCGACGCGTCGATCGCCACCAACGTGGCCCCGCTCGACGACACCTGGTGGCCGCAGACCCTTCCGCCGGCCGATCAGATCACCTGCCAGGACGGCTGGCACATCGCCTTCCTCTACGGCTCCCAGTTCTTCGCCTGGAAGCCGTAGCCCGCTCCGTTCCCGCAGCGGGCTCCGGTCTCACACCAGCGATTCCCGCCACGAGGCGTGAAGCTGGGCGAAGCGCCCGGTGCCGCCGATCAGCTCGGCCGGCGATCCGTCTTCGATGATCCGCCCGTGCTCCATCACGAGCACCCGGTCGGCGATCGAGACGGTCGACAGCCGGTGCGCGATGATGACCGCCGTGCGGTCGGCCAACAGGGTCTGCAGCGCATCCTGAACCAGGCGCTCGCTCGGGATGTCGAGCGAGGCCGTGGCCTCGTCGAGGATGAGCACGGCCGGGTTCGCCAGGAACGCCCGCGCGAACGAGATCAGCTGCCGCTGCCCCGCCGACACACGACCGCCTCGCTTGTTCACGTCGGTCTCGTAGCCGTTGGGCAGGCCGCGGATGAACTCGTCCGCCCCGACCGCCCGAGCCGCCTCGATGATCTCGTCGCGACTCGCCTCGGGCTTGCCGATCGCGATGTTGTCGGCCACCGTGCCGGAGAACAGGTACGCCTCCTGGGTCACCATCACGATGGCGCGACGCAGGTCTTTCGGATGCAGGTCCCGCAGATCCACGTCGTCGAGCGTGATGCGCCCGTGGCTCGGGTCGTAGAAGCGCGAGATCAGCTTCGCGAGCGTCGACTTGCCGGCCCCGGTCGACCCGACCAGGGCGATGGTCTGCCCGGCCGGGATCCGCAGGTCGAACGGCGGCAGGATGGGGCGGTCTTCGACGTAGCCGAAGTCGACCGCTTCGAAGGCGACCGCTCCGGATGCCGCCCACAGGTCGACGGGGCGCTCCGGGTCGGGCACGCTCGGCCGCTCCTCGAGCACGCCGGAGATCTTCTCCAGCGCCGCCGTGGCGCTCTGGTAGCCGTTGTAGAACATCGCCATGTCTTCCATGGGGTCGAAGAACCGCCGGGTGTAGAGCACGGCCGCGAGCAGCACGCCGATCTCCATTCCCCCGTCGATCACCCGGAAACCGCCCACGAGCAGCACCACGGCCACCGCGACGTTGCCGATCAGCACCAGCCCGGGGTCGTAGATGCCGAACACCTTGATCACGCGCGCGTTGGTCTCGCGGTGGCCCTCCACCAGGCCACCGAACTCGTCTTCGTTGCGCTTCTCGGTGCGGAACGCCTTCACCGCGCGGATGCCGGTCATCGACTCCACGAACTTCACGATCAGTCGCGCCGAGGCCACTCGGGTGCGCCGGAACAACCGCTGCGAGCGCAGCTGGAACCAGCGCGTGAGCACGGCCAGCGGCACCAGGGCGCCGAGCAGGATGAAGCCCGACTCGACGTCGAGCAGGAACAGCGCCACCGCGGTGAACACCATGTACAGCACGCCCTGCACGAGCTGGTTGATGCCCGAGTCGAGCAGCTCGCGGATGGCGTCGAGGTCGCTGGTCTGGCGCGAGATGATGCGGCCCGAGGTGTAGCTCTCGTGGAACTCGAGGCTGAGGCGCTGCGTGTGCAGGAACACCCGGCGGCGCAGGTCGAACAGGATGGCCTGGCTGATCTGGGCCGAGAGCACGGTGAACCAGGCGATCAGGCCCGCGCCCGTGATGCCGGCGAGCAGGTAGGCCAGTCCCGCGAGCGAGACCGGCATCCAGTCGGCGTTCAGCAGGGCGGGGAGCCCGGTGTCGATGCCGTACGCGATGATCGAGGGGCCCGCCACCTGCGAGATGGTGCTGATGACCACCACGAAGATGCTGAGCGCGAGCTTCACCCGCATCGGGCGGATCAGCGAGCCGAGCAGGCGCAGCGAGCGGGCCCGGATCTGCGCGCTCTCGGCCTTGTTGAGGTCGTCGCGCTCCTCGCCCTCGACGCCCTCGACACCGCGGTCGGCGGCGCCGGGCACGGCGGAGTCGCTCATGAGCGTGCTCCCTTCTGGTCGAGTTCGGTCATCTGCGGCGCCCGCTCGCCCTCCAGGCTGGAGATGACGAAGCGGTAGTGCTCACTCGTGGCGAGCAGCTCGGAGTGGGTGCCCACCGCGGTCACCCGCCCGTTCTCGAGCAGCGCCACCCGGTCGGCGAGCGCGACCGTCGAGGGCCGGTGCGCCACGATCAGCGCCGTGGTGCGGGCCAGCACGCGCCGCAGCGCCGCCTCGACGAGCGCCTCGGTGTCGACGTCGAGCGCCGACAACGGGTCGTCGAGCACCAGGATGCTGGGCCGGGCCGCGATGGCCCGCGCGAGTGCCAGACGTTGCCGCTGCCCACCCGACAGGCTCATCCCCTCTTCGCCGACCTTGGTGTCCAGACCCTGCGGCAGATCGTCGACGAACGAGGCCTGGGCGATGTCGAGCGCCTCGCGCAGCTCGGCCTCCGTGGCATCCGGTCGCCCGAGCAGCACGTTCTCGCGCACCGTCGTGCTGAACAGCGTGGCCTCCTCGAAGGCCATCGCGATGCGGGTGCGCAGATCTGCGCGGCTGAGCGAACGGATGTCGGCGCCGTCGACGCGCACCGCCCCGCCGGTCACGTCGTAGAGCCGCGTGGTGAGGGCCGTGAGCGTCGACTTGCCGGATCCGGTGAGCCCCACCAGTGCCATCGTCTCGCCGGGACGCACGGTGAGTGACACGCCGTCGATGAGATCGGGGAAGGCGGCGGGCGCATCCTGGTACCGGAAGTGCACGTCGTCGAACACCAGCTCGCCGGCGCCGCCCTCGATCGTCACCGGGGCGGCCGGATCGGTGATCGTGTTCTCGGAGTCCATCACCTCGAAGAAGCGCAGGGTCGCGGTCTTCGCATCCAGTGTCATGGCCAAGAAGTACCCCATCGACCAGATCGGGAACAGCAGCACGGTGGCGGTGGCGAAGAACGCCACCAGCTCGCCCACCGACGACTGTCCGGTGGAGGCGAGCCACACGCCCACCACGAGGCACACGCCGAAGGCCAGGTCCGGAATCAGGGTGAGGTAGAGCCAGATGCCGGCGATGGCCTTGGCCTTCTCGATCTCGGTGCCGCGCAGCTGCTCGGCCTGGTTCTCGAAGCGCTTGAGGGCGTAGCGGCCGCGGCCGAAGGCCTTGAGCACGCGGATGCCGTGCACCGACTCCTCCACGCTGGTGGCGAGGTCGCCGGCCTGGTCTTGACTGCGGCGGGCGACGTCGGAGTACTTGCGCTCGAACGAGAAGCCGTAGGCGATCACCGGCACCGCGGCGGCGGCGAAGATGAGCCCGAGCACCCAGTTCAGGGTGACCATGATGATCAGGCCGCCGATCAGGGTCAGCACATTCACGACCAGCAGCACCAGCCCGAACGCCAGCCAGCGGCGGATCAGGTTGAGGTCGCTGACGGCGCGCGAGAGCAGCTGCCCGCTCGGCCAGCGGTCGTGGAAGGAGACCGGCAGGTCTTGCAGGTGCGCGAAGAGCGCGTTGCGCATCCGGGCTTCGACGTGAGTGCCCGGAGTGAGCACGAGGGCGCGCCTCAGTCCGATCAGGATGGCTTCGAGCACGCCGAGACCGAGCACGATGCCGAAGGCGATCCAGAGCTGGGTCACGTCGCCGTCGGCCAGCGGGCCGTCGACCAGCCACCGAAGAACCTGCGGGATGGTGAGGGCCACGGCGCTGGCCAGCAGCGTCACCACCATGGCGAGGTAGATGCGCGGGAGGGCTTTCGCGGCGTACGGGCGCAGGCGCGACAGCGTCGCCACGGTTCCCGCGGTCGTGGTCTCCGCGACGTCCGGCGTCGACACTTCTGGCATTTCCTGTTCCTCACACCTGTGCGCGTGCTCGTGACACGACGCAGCGCTGCGCGCTGATTCCCCGATCCTGGTCGTCGGGGCATGCCGAACCACCCCCGTTTCGGGGCGGATGGCGTCGCGGCAGCCTTACAGACTAAGGGCAGTGCCGGGCAGTCCGCAAGCTCGCCGTGCGCTCAGCAGGGGTTCAGCGCACGCGCACCGAGAGGCAGGTCACGCAGCCCTCGAGCTTCTCGAACTCGGAGATGTCGACCGAGATGACCCGGTAGCCGAGGCCTTCGATCAGGCGTGCCGACTCGGGCGCCGAGGCGGCGACGAGCACGGTGTCGTCGGCGAGCACGAGCACGTGGGCGCCGCTGGGTTCGGGCATCTCGAGGAAGCGGTCGAAGATGAACGGGTCGTCCACGAGCGGCCGGTAGCCGATGACGGTGCCGTCGGGCAGGGCGGTGACGGTGCTCTTCAGATGCAGCGCCTTGGTGACCGGCACGGCGACGACCGAGTAGCCGCGCGGGGCGAGGATCTTGCGCAGCTGCCGGATGCCGTCGGAGTTCGTGCGATCGCCCCGGCCCACGTACACGGTCGTGCCGATCTTCAGCACGTCTCCGCCGTCGAGGGTGCCGGGCTTCTCGATGCGGGTGACCTCGATGCCGAGAGCGGTCACGCCGTCTTCGACCTCGGGGATCTCGTCCACGCGGGTCTCTGCCGCCGGATTGCCGAGCACGGCGAGCGCACCGAACATGACCACGGAGTCTTCGATGAACACCGAGTCGGGCAGGTCGTCGGCCACCGGGATCTCGACCGGAACCCAGCCGGCGCCGGTGAGCGCCGCCACGTAGCTCTCCCACTGATCCTTGGCGAGCTCGAGATCGACCTCGCTCTTGTCGATGTGGGTGACGATGCCGTCGGCGAGCGACGCGGAGGGCCGGCGCACGAGCACGTACTTCTTGCGCAGCACCTCCTGCTCCTCGGTGATGGCGATGCGGCCGTGGATGCGACGGCCCAGGGTGACGGATGCCAGCACCGCGGCCAGCACGAAGATGAGGTTGTTGCCCACGAGCGTGCCGAACAGCGGCGCGATCATGTCGCCGACGCCCACACCGACCGACAGAGCCCCGAGCCCGGTTCCCACGAGCGTGGCGACGACGCCCGACGCCAGCCCGGCGATCAGCGCCGTGTACCAGCGCCGATAGGCCCCCACCAGTCCGAAGATCGCCGAGAACAGGAACAGCAGCAGCGTCGCGTTCAGGAAGTACACGCTGTACACCGTGAACACCTGGGCGTTCTGGGCGTTGGCCACGAAGTACGCCAGGTCGGCCGCCGCGAGGGCGATCACGGCGATGGCGGCCGCAGCGGCCGCCGATGCGGTCACAGACCGAAGCCGGAATTGGGACATAGTGACGACCTTAGAGGATGGCACCTGAGCGGGAGTTGCGGGTGTCTAGTGGAAGAAGTGACGCTCGCCGGTGAAGTACATCGTGGCGCCGGCCGCCTGCGCGGCCTCGATCACCTCGGCGTCCCGCACCGACCCACCGGGCTGCACCACGGCGCGCACGCCCGCGGCCAGCAGCACCTCCAGCCCGTCGGCGAACGGGAAGAACGCATCCGACGCGGCAGCCGAGCCCGCAGCCCGCTCCCCCGCCCGGTTCACGGCGAGGTGGCACGAGTCCACCCGGTTCACCTGTCCCATCCCCACACCGACGGATGCTCCGCCCGAGGCCAGGAGGATGGCGTTCGACTTCACCGAGCGGCACGCCTTCCAGGCGAACACGAGGTCGGCGAAGGTGGCCTCGTCGGCGGCCTCGCCCGAGACCAGCTGCCAGGTCGACGGGTCGAGGTCGGCGAACCCGTCGGGGGTCTGCGCCAGGAAGCCGCCGCTGATCTGACGGAGCTCGACGCCCTCGCGGCCGTAGCCCTCGGGCAGGGTGAGGAGACGCAGGTTCTTCTTCGTCTTCAGCAGTTCGAGCGCCTCGCCCTCGAACGCGGGGGCGATCAGCACCTCGGTGAAGATGTCCTTCACCGTCTCGGCCATCGCGAGCGTCACCGTGCGGTTCGCGGCGATGACGCCGCCGAAGGCCGAGAGCGGGTCGCAGGCGTGCGCCTTGGCGTGCGCGTTCGCGATCGCCAGCGCGTCGGAGAGCCCCGCATCCGCCACGGCGATGCCGCAGGGGTTGGCGTGCTTGATGATGGCGACGGCCGGCTCGGCGAAGTCGTAGGCGGCGCGCACGGCCGCATCCGCGTCGACGTAGTTGTTGTACGACATCTCCTTGCCGTGCAGCTGCACCGACTGGGCGATGCCGTGGCCGCCGGCGGCGGCGTAGATGGCCGCCTGCTGGTGCGAGTTCTCGCCGTAGCGCAGGGATGCGGACTTGGCGACCGTGACGGTGAGCTCGTCGGGGAAACCGGCCTCGGCATCCGTCGACGTGCCCGCCACCGGAGCCTCGGTAGCCTCGGCGGCCGCGAGCGCAGAGCCGCTCCCGCCCAGCTGCTCGGCGAACCAGCCGGCGACGGCGGTGTCGTACGAGGCGGTGTGCGCGAAGGCCTCGGCGGCGAGCCCGCGCCGCACCTCGAGTCCGGTCCCGCCTGCGCCGAGCGCCGCCACCACGTCGGAGTAGCGCGAGGGCGATACCACGATCGCCACGTTCGCGAAGTTCTTCGCCGAGGCCCGCACGAGCGCCGGCCCGCCGATGTCGATCTGCTCGATCACGGCATCCGGAGCCGCGCCCGAGGCGACCGTCTCGCGGAACGGGTAGAGGTTCACCACCACGAGGTCGAAGGGGCGGATGCCCAGCTCCTCGAGCTGGTGCTTGTGCGACTCCAGGCGCAGATCGGCCAGGATGCCGGCGTGCACGCCCGGGTGAAGCGTCTTGACGCGCCCGTCGAGCGACTCGGGGAATCCGGTGACGGAGGAGACCTCGGTGACGGCGACGCCCGCCTCGGCGATGGTCTTGGCGGTCGAGCCGGTCGACACGATCTCGACGCCGGCGGCGGAGAGCGCCTGCACGAGCTCGACCAGCCCGGTCTTGTCGCTGACCGAGATCAGCGCCCGGGTGAGGGGCACCACGTCGCGGTGCGTGTACAGGTTCGGGTCGTGCTGGGGGCCACTCATCGTGCTGCTATCTCCTCGAGATCGACTTCTCCGTGGGCGATGTCGAGCACCGCTGCGACCAGCAGCTCGCGTTCGACGACCTTGATGCGTTCGTGCAGGGCGTGCTCGGTGTCTCCGGGAAGCACCGGCACCGCTTGTTGCACGATGACCGGCCCGGTGTCGACGCCTTCGTCGATCACGTGCACGGTGACTCCGGTGGTGTCGACACCCGCGGCCAGGGCGTCGCGCACCGCGTGCGCTCCCGGGAACGCGGGCAGCAGGGCCGGATGCGTGTTGATGAGTCGGGGCGTGAGCGCCGACACGACGACGGGCGGCAGGATGCGCATGAATCCGGCGCACACCACGAGGTCGGGCGACCAGCGCTCGATCTGCTCGAGAAGCTCGCGCCCCCACTCGTCCCGCGAGGCGAACGCGCTCGGCACGACGGTGAAGGAGGGGATCTCGAACTCCTCGGCGTGGGCCAGGCCCGGGGCGTCGGTGTCGGAGCCGACCGCGATGATCCGCGCGGGATACGCGCCGTCGCGGGAGGCTTCCAGGAGCGCCCGCAGATTCGAGCCTCCCCCGGAGATCAGCACGAGGAGGGAAAGCACCGTCACAGTGTATCCGGCGCGCGGAACGGCTCCGATCCGCCGGTCGCGCCGGCTCCCGCCCGGGATGTCGCGCCCGCCACCAGCCCCAGCAGCATCGGGATCGAGAACTCCACGAACGCCCACAGCCACACCCATCCCGCATCCGGACCCACCTCGGCCAGACGCCCGGGGCCCGCCGCCCCTCCCGACCAGAGCGCCAGCAGGGCCAGGATGCTCGCCCCCACCGCTCCGGCACCGGCGGCCACGAGCACCATCCGTACGATCCGCCCCTGCCCCTCTCGCCCGCGGACATGCCTGAGGAACACCGGCCGAAGCACCGCCGCCGTGGCGAAGCCCACGACCACCGGCACCAGCAGTCCCACGAAGCCGAGCGCCGGCGTGCCCTGCGGCAGCGCTCCGAGCACGGGCAGCGCGGGCACGAGGCCGAGTTGCGTGCCGAGCGGGGAGACCGCCGAGCCGGCGCCGATCGCGAAGCCGGGGCCGACGAACCACGACGCCGTCCAGACGATCATGTTCGGCAGCAGGGCGAGCTGGGCGACGGTGAGCGAGATCCCTCCCACGAGGCCCGCCTGCAGGCTCTCGTAGAGTGACACGATCGACGAGAAGTTGACCACCAGGATGAGCGCCATGGCCATCGCGGAGAGCGCGATCACGCCGGCCGCGGCCAGTGCCCCGGCGCGCAGCACCAGGGCCACGAGACCGCGATCGCCCTCGTCGATCTGATCCAGGCGGGCCCGCCAGCGGCGGCGGATGCCCGAGGAGGGCCCGAGTTCGAGCGCCGGGGCACGCCGGGCCGTCCAGGCCGCACCGACCGCCATCCCGAGGGCGTACACGCCCGCCGGGAACAGGATGCTCTGCAGCACCGAGGGCAGCGCAGCCTCCTCGCGCGCGCTCAGGCACACCAGCAGCGAGAGCACTCCCATGGCGAAGGTGCCGACCACGGCGGCGGTGACGGGATACGTTGTCGCCGTCAGCCGGCGGCCGGCACGCACCCCGAGCAGCACGGTGATCAGGGCGAGTCCGAGCGGTGCGATGCCCACTTCGAACGGCACGCCCGCGCCCTCCAGCGCGAGTCGGAGCGCGAGATCCGGATCGACCGTCAGCAGCAGGTCGACTCCGTTGCCGAGCAGCCAGAGGTCGGCCGAGGCGCGCCAGAAGGCGAGCCAGTCGATGGCCAGGCCGAACTGCGTGGCCCAGAGGATGGTGAGCGGAACGAGCGGGATGCCGACACCGATCGCGACGACGATGACCGCGTCGAGCGCGGCGAGCAGAGCGGTGACTGGGCGATTCATGCTCGGCCGAGCCTACCCTCCGCCGCAGCGACGATCCTGGCGGCACGCAGGGCATCCGGATGCGGCCGGGAGTATCGCCGCGCCCGTGCGCGGCCTCAGTGGAAGGCGGCCTTCAGCAGGATCACGGCGACACCGAGCAATGCGGTCACGAAACCGGCGAACAGGCACGAGTACCAGCGTGCGCCGCGCTCGGCGAAGGCGAGCAGGCCGAGCACGAACAGCAGCACCACGCCGATCAGCAGGGCGAGGTAGTAGGCGAGGGCCTCGGAGACGAGGCCGAGCGCGCCGAGCGCGAGCATGCTGATGGGCAGGACGGCGGCGAGCAGCAGCCCCGCGGAGTGCCGCACCGCGTTCGCGAGCGCCTCGCCGATCGGGATGTCGCGGCCGTCGCGCTTCCCGTGGTTGGCCACGGTGAAGGCGAACACGTGGGCGATCCAGAACACGAAGCTGGTGGCCGCGACGGTGGCGAGCAGGTCGAAGTCGCTCTCGCCGTCTTCCACGATCACGATCAGGGCGCTCGTGATCAACGTCCCGTAGATCGACTCGGGTGTCACCAGCTCATGCCGCAGCCGCCGATACAGCCCCTGCGAAGCCTCACTCCTGGTGTCCGTCGTCACCCCACCATTCTGGCAGCAGAGCGCAGTCGCACCGCACGCACATCATCCGCAATCCAAAGCCAGTAATCCAAAGCCAATGGGATCCGTGATCCATAGCCAACGGGCCGTACTCGACGACCCGAGGTGAGCGTGTGGTCGGAGGATGCGACCGCAGGCCGCGTCCTCCGACCGCGCGCTCACATGTCGCGTCGCGCCGGGCAGGGACCGGCGCGACCTGGGCGCGCCGAGCGTAGCCCGGCGCTCCCAGCAACAATCACAGCGCGGCGTAGACCTCGCGCAGCAGCGCTGCGGTCTCGCTCGGGGTCTTGCCGACGCGCACGCCAGCGGCCTCGAGGGCCTCCTTCTTGGCCTGAGCGGTACCGGCCGAGCCGGAGACGATGGCGCCGGCGTGGCCCATCGTCTTGCCCTCGGGAGCGGTGAAGCCGGCGACGTAGCCGACGACCGGCTTGGTGACGTTAGCCTTGATGAACTCGGCCGCGCGCTCTTCGGCGTCGCCGCCGATCTCGCCGATCATCACGATCGCCTTCGTCTCGGGGTCGGCCTCGAACGCGGCGAGCGCGTCGATGTGGGTGGTGCCCACGATCGGGTCGCCGCCGATGCCGATGGCCGTCGAGAAGCCGAGGTCACGCAGCTCGTACATCATCTGGTAGGTCAGGGTGCCCGACTTCGACACGAGGCCGATCGGGCCCTTGCCGGTGATGTTGTTGGGCGTGATGCCCACCAGCGACTCACCGGGCGTGATGATGCCGGGGCAGTTCGGGCCGATGATGCGGGTCTTGTTGCCCTTGGCCTTGGCGTAGGCCCAGGCCTCGGCCGAGTCCTGCACGGGGATGCCCTCGGTGATGACGACCAGCAGCGGGATCTCGGCGTCGATGGCCTCGATGATCGCGTCCTTCGAGAAGGCGGGGGGCACGAAGGCGATCGACACGTCGGCGCCGGTCTTCTCGATGGCCTCGGCGACCGTGCCGAAGACGGGCAGCTCGACGTCGCCATGTGTGACGGTGGTGCCGGCCTTGCGGGCGTTGACGCCGCCGACGACCTGGGTACCCGCGGCGAGCATCAGGCCGGTGTGCTTGGTGCCCTCACCGCCGGTGATGCCCTGGACGATGACCTTGGAGTCCTTGTTCAGAAAAATCGACATGTCTCTCGTCCTCTACTTACTTCGCCGCGGCGGCGAGCTCGGCGGCCTTGTCGGCGCCGTCGTCCATCGTCAGGGCCAGGGTCACGAGCGGGTGGGCGGCCTTCTCCAGGATGGCGCGCCCCTCCTCGACCTTGTTGCCGTCCAGCCGCACGACCAGCGGCTTGGTGGCGGTGTCGCCGAGCACCTCGAGGGCGCCGACGATGCCGTTCGCCACGGCGTCGCAGGCGGTGATGCCGCCGAAGACGTTGACGAAGACCGACTTCACCTGTGGGTCGCCGAGGATGACGTCGAGGCCGTTGGCCATCACCTGAGCGGATGCTCCGCCGCCGATGTCGAGGAAGTTGGCCGGCTTCACACCGTCGTGCTTCTCACCGGCGTAGGAGACCACGTCGAGCGTCGACATCACGAGCCCGGCACCGTTGCCGATGATGCCGACCTCGCCGTCGAGCTTCACGTAGTTGAGGTCGTTCTTCTTGGCCTTGGCCTCGAGCGGGTCGGCCGCTTCGGCATCTTCGAGCGCCTCGTGGTTCGGGTGGCGGAAGCCGGCGTTCTCGTCGAGCGACACCTTGCCGTCGAGGGCGACGATCTCGCCCTCCTCGGTGAGCACGAGCGGGTTGACCTCGACCAGGGTCGCGTCCTCGCCCTTGTAGACCTCCCACAGCTTCACGAACACGGGAGCGACCTTGTCGACCAGCTCGGCCGGGAACTTCGCGTCCACGGCGATCTGCTTCGCGGTCTCGAGGTCGATGCCCTTGATCGGGTCGACCTCGATGCGGGCGAGGGCCTCGGGGCGCTCGACGGCGAGCTGCTCGATCTCCATGCCGCCCTCGTAGCTGGTGAGCGAGAGGTAGGAGCGGTTGGCGCGGTCCAGCAGCACCGAGAAGTAGAACTCCTCGGCGATCCGGGCGCCGCCGGCGACCATGACGCGCTTGACGACGTGGCCCTTGATGTCGAGGCCGAGGATGGACTGGGCGGCCTCGTAGGCGGCCTCCGGGTTCTTTGCGACCTTCACGCCGCCGGCTTTGCCGCGGCCTCCGACCTTGACCTGGGCCTTCACCACGGTGACGCCGCCGAGCTTCTCGGCCGCTGCTTTCACCTCGTCGGGGGTATCGGCGATGATGCCCGGAAGCACGGGAACCCCGTAGCTTTCAAAGAGGTCTCGGGCCTGGTACTCGAATAGATCCACGCTGGTCTTCCAATCCGCTTTCAACTCGTCGTCCTGCAGGGGATTTCGCAGGGCGTGACTGACGGCGCGACAAAAGGAGTGTCCCCTCCATCGCTCCGGACACCATCTAGCACTCTACCCCCGTGGCGGAGGGCCGCTCGTCGTCCACAGGCGGGGCTCCGGCCGGATCCATCCACAGATCCGCCCTCGACGCGCCGAGCGGCGCGCCTTTCGCCGACGCTGAGGGCATGAAACGACCATTCCTCGTGCTCCTCGCCGCCACCGCCGCCGCGCTCCTGGCGCTGCCCGCCGCCGCTCTCGGCACCGCCCTTCCCGCCTTCGCCGTTCAGGCCGTCGCCCACGGCCAGGGGGTGTTCTGGGCGAAAGACCACACCTCGTGGATCGGGGACTACGCGCTCGACGACGGCCGCTCGGGCTACTGCATCGATGTCGAGAAGCCGCCGCCTACCGGTGCCGGCATCGACTACGCCGACGGCTCGGAGAGCGGATGGTTCTCCGCCGACGACTCCGCGCGCCTCGCCTATCTCTCCCGCCACTGGGGCTCCCCCGGCGATCCGCTCACGGCCGCCGCGGGGCAGCTGGCCACCTGGACGGTGACGGGGCTGGCCGGTCACGACCAGGCGTACTTCGCGCAGCGGGCCAACGCCGATGCCGATCTGGTGCTGGGGGCCGCGAATCACATGCTCGCGTTGGCGAACGGCACGAACGGCGCCTCGCGCGGAGCCTCGGTGGCGATCGCGCTCACGCTCGACGGCGCCTCCGGCAGCGCGCGTCCCGACCTCACGGTCGACTACCTGTCCGGCCCGGTCGTGCTGCCGATCTACTCGTACCCCGGCACGATGACGCTGCACGGCGCCACCTTCGCCAACGGGAGCCGCAGTGCCAAGGTCGCGAACGGCGCGACGGCGTACTTCACAGCCGACCAGAAGGGGGCCACCGAGTCGGTCACCGTCGAGGTCGGTTACCCGAATCTGCCCTACGGAGACGACTTCCGGCTGGGCCGCAACACGGGCGGAAGCCAGAACCTGCTCGTCTCCCAGCCGTACGAGATGGAGGTGCGGGCCTCGGCGACCGCGTCCGGGCCGAGCGCGCTGCCGTTCCGGCCCCGGGTGCAGACGAACACGAGCGCCCAGGTCGCCGAACCCGGGTCGACGCTGACGGACGATCTGCACCTCGAGGTGCACCCCTCCTCGCCGACCGGCGCACAGTGGGGCGTCTACCGCGCGCGTGACGGCTCGATGGATCCGATCCCCGTCGTCATCCAGAGCGTGCTGTACGGCCCGTTCGTCGTGCGGCCCGGCGAGAGCGCCGAGGTGCCGGATGGCGCCCCCGAGGTGTGCCGGGTGGAGCTGACGGTCGAGGGCGGGCCGGGCGACTACCGGTCGAACCCGTGCGTCGTCCCGGCGGCCGGGTACTACGTCTGGACCGACTTGATCGATCCGGTGCGCACTCCGACCGACCGGGGCGGAGGGCGGCTCCAGGGCTGGCGCTCCGCGTTCGGCGTGGCCTCGGAGACGACCGTCGTACCGGCTGCTCCGCGCATCGAGACCGTCGCCTCCGCACACGATCTGAGTGCTGCGGGCTGCGTGTCCGACTCGCTGTCGGTCAGCGGCTTCCCCACCGGGGCGCCCGGCATCACCGTCGTCTCCACTCTGCTCGGCCCGCTGCCGGAGGCCCCCACTCCCGAGAGCATCCCGTCGGGCTGGGAGAGCTTCCCGGTCGCCGGCCGGGTGAGCACGCTCGTCGACCACGACGGCATCCATCACAGCGACTGTGTCCCCGTGCGCGAACCGGGCCACTACTACTTCGTGTACTCCTCCCGGGGCAGCGGCCCCACCGTGCCGAAGGTCGCCGCCGGTTCGGCGGCTGACGACCACGGCGAGGCCGGAACAGTGGCGGAGCCGGAAGCCGGCGCCTCGCTCGTGGCACTCGCGCTGATCCCGCCGTTCTCCGACGCGGTGGTGCACGACGCGGAGTCGGTGTCCCTCACCGCGCCGACGCCGCCGACGTCGACTCCCCCGCCGCCGGCGCCCCCGACGAGCACGCCGCCGACCCCTACGGCCTCGCCGATGCCGCCCTCGCCGCCCGCCGGCAGCAC
Source organism: Herbiconiux sp. (assembly GCF_023264855.1). Taxonomy (GTDB): domain Bacteria; phylum Actinomycetota; class Actinomycetes; order Actinomycetales; family Microbacteriaceae; genus Herbiconiux. The sequence continues at coordinate 31,879 of NZ_JAHFUW010000024.1, forward strand.
GCCGGCTCCGGTCGCCGCTCTGGCGAGCACCGGCCGCAGCATCGGCCCATCGGCCCTCGCCACCGCGTGGTCGGTGCTGGGGGTCATCGCCGGGCTCGCCGGCCTCGGTCTCACCGCCAGACGCTGGCGCTGAGGATGACAGCTCGCCGGTTTGCGAGTTCGGGCTCTATTTCCGCAGGAATAGAGCCCGAACTCGCAAGTCGACCGGGTCGGTCAGACCTTCTCGATCGGGGCGATCTTGATCAGCAGCTTCTTGGGCCCGGCGGCGTCGAACTGCACGTGGGCCACCCGCTTCGAGCCTTCGCCTGTGACCTGGTTCACCCGCCCCTCGCCGAAGTCGACGTGCTTGATGCGGTCACCGGGCTGCAGCTCGAGGTCGCCGTTGTCGCGCACCTGCCCGGTGACCCGGTTCGCCCACTCGGTCTTGGGGCGGGGCGGTGCAGGGGGCAGGCCGAAGTTCGAGTCGCTGTTCCAGCGCGAACCGCCTCCGGATCGGCCGCCGTACGAGCCGCCGCGCGAGGCGTTGAGCGCACGCGGCTCCGAGCCACCGCGCGAGGTCGCCATCCCGGGCGACTGGATCCAGTCCATCAGCTCGGCGGGAATCTCCTGCAGATACCGGCTCGGCATCGCCACGGCGGTCTCGCCGAACTGCGCCCGGGTCATCGCGAGCGAGATGTACAGCCTCTTGCGCGCGCGGGTGATGCCCACGTAGAACAACCGGCGCTCCTCGGCCGGCCCACCGGGTTCGCCCGCCGACATCCGGTGCGGCAGCAGGTCTTCTTCCACCCCGGTCAGGAACACGGCGTCGTACTCCAGGCCCTTGGCCGTGTGCAGCGTCATCAGCGAGACCGTGCCGCTGGTGTCGTCGAGGTCGTCGACCGCGGCCACCAGCGAGACCTCTGTGAGGAAGTCGATCAACGTGCCGTCGGGATTGTTGCGGTTGAACTCCTTGGTGACGGCCAGAAGCTCTTCCACGTTCTCGGCGCGGGCCTCGTCTTGCGGATCGCGGCTGGCCCGCAGCGCAGTCACGTACCCGCTCTTCTCCATCAGCAGCGTCAGCACCTCGCTCACCGGGGCTTCTCCCCCGGTGCGCTCCGGATCGAGCAGCTCGGTCGCCTCGTCGAGCAGAGCCGCGAGCTGCAGGATGGCGCCGGTCACCTTGGGGCCGAGCGAGAGCTCGGTCGCCCGGCGCATCGACTCGCGGTAGCTGACCTCCTCGCGCTCGGCGAACGAGGCGAGCGCGGTCTCGGTGGCCGGCCCGATGCCGCGCTTGGGGGTGTTCAGGATGCGCCGCAGCGCCAGCCCGTCGAACGGGTTCGCCACCGCGGTGAGGTAGGCCATCACGTCTTTGATCTCGGCGCGCTCGTAGAACTTCGTGCCGCCCAGCACCCGGTACGGCAGCGCCGAGCGGATGAAGATCTCTTCCAGCGCTCTGGTCTGCGAGTTGGTGCGGTAGAACACGGCGATCTGGTTGTACGCCATGCCCTCCTCGTGCAGCTTCTGGATCTGGTCGGCCACGAACTGCGCCTCGTCGTGCCCCGAGTAGCCCGTGAAGCCGATGATCTTCTCGCCGTCGCCCACGGCCGTCCAGAGCTTCTTGTCTTTGCGGTCGAAGTTGTTCGAGATGACCGCGTTGGCCGCGGAGAGGATGTTCTGCGTGGAGCGGTAGTTCTGCTCGAGCAGCACCACCGTGGCGCCCGGGAAGTCGCGCTCGAACTCCACGATGTTGCGGATGTCGGCGCCGCGGAAGGCGTAGATCGACTGGTCGGAGTCGCCCACCACGGTGAGCGAGGCCCCTCCGCCGGCGAACGCGGCCATGCCGGAGAGCTCGTTCGACTGGGGCGGGCGGGTGAGCTCGCGGATGAGGGCGTACTGGGCGTGGTTGGTGTCTTGGTACTCGTCCACGAGGATGTGCCGGAACCGGCGCTGGTACTTCTCCGCCACCTGCGGGAAGGCCCGGAACAAGAACACCGTCTGGCTGATCAGATCGTCGAAGTCGAAGGCGTTCGCGTCGCGGAGCGCCCGCGTGTACGCGCGGAACATCTCGACGAAGATCGCATCCTGCGGGTCGGAGAAGTTCGCCTGCCGGGCGTAGCTGTCGGCATCCGAGAGCTCGTTCTTGAGCTTGGAGATCTTGCCCTGCACCGAGGAGACGGTGAAGCCGAAGGTGTCGGCCTGCAGGTCTTTGATGATGCGTTTGATCAGAGCCCGCGAATCGGCCGAGTCGTAGATCGTGAAGCTCTTGGTGAACCCGAAGTTCTCGGCCTCGCGGCGCAGGATGCGCACGCACGCGGAGTGGAAGGTCGAGATCCACATCCCCTCGGCCACGCCCCCGAGCAGGGCCCCGACGCGCTCGCGCATCTCGGCGGCGGCCTTGTTCGTGAACGTGATGGCGAGGATCTGGCTCGGCCAGGCCTCGCCGCCCTTGATCAGGCTCGCGATGCGGTGGGTGAGCACGCGCGTCTTCCCACTGCCGGCACCGGCCACGATGAGCAGTGCCGGCCCGCGGTAGACCACGGCTTCGCGCTGCTCCGGGTTCAGCCCGTCGAGCAGTTCGTCTTCGACACCGTCAGGGCCGGTGCCGGTGCCGGAGCCGGGGCCGCCGACCACGATGGGACGGACGCTGGGTGTCGATTCGGTGGTTTCGCTCATGCTGAGGCAAGTTTACGGCGCACCACCGACGCTGCCGCATGCGGCCAGGGCCAGATCGGGCTGGTCGGCGAACACGCCGTCCACCCCGCTCGCGAGGATGGCCCGGAACTCGTCCTCCCAGCGCCCGAACGCGCCCGCAGCCTTGCCGATGCGGTAGTTCTTCGGCAGAAAACGGTTCTCGGCCCGCAGTGTCCAGGTGAACACGTCCAACCCGGCGGCGTGAGCCCGATCGACCAGGTCGGATGCCCGGTGCGCCGCTCCGGCGGCATCGCGCGGGAGGATCATCGCCTTGTCCACGCTGATGCCGTCGACGAGGCCGGCCAGAGCACGCAACCCCTCGTCCGTGAGCTCCTCGGCGTACGTCGGAGCCTTCGAGCCGTGCCGCGCGACGGCATCGAATGCGCTCCCCGAGCCCTCGACCAGATACGTGTAGTGCGCGGGGAGGCCCGTGCCCCTCAGAGCGAGCAACGGCGTCTTCTCGAACGACTCGATCACCAGCCGCCCTCCTCGATCCGACCAGCCGGATGAAGCCAGCTCGCCGGCCACGAGTTCGGCCAACGGCATCCCGATCGACTCGAAATAGGTCGCGTGCTTGAGCTCGACGACCACCTTCTTCCCGGCCGCCGGGGTCGAGGAGGAGAAAGAGGCTGACGACGCCTCGTCCGCGATCCGCAGCACGTCGGCCAGCCGCAGCAGTCCGAAGCGCCCGTCGAAGCTCGCGCTCGAGGGCCGGACGGCCGGCAGCCTCTCCACGGCGCGGAGGGTCTGCAGCTCGGCCCAGGTGAAGTCCTCGGTGAACCAGCCGGTGAGCGAGGCGCCGTCGATGCGCTTCGTGGTGCGGCGCGCGGCGAACTCGGGCCGCGACGCGACATCCGTGGTGCCGGAGATCTCGTTCTCGTGCCGCACCACCGCCACGCCGTCGCGGGAGAGCACGATGTCGGGCTCGACCGCATCCGCTCCCAGGGCGAAGGCGAGCTCGTACGCCGAGGCGGTATGTTCCGGGCGGTAGCCGCTGGCTCCGCGGTGTCCGATCACGAGGGGGCGGGCATCCGCAAGTCGTCTCACATTCCGAGGCTACGCCGAGGTGGGTGCACTACCCTGGGAAGACTCGATCACCTTTCCGAGTCCACCATCCAAGACAGAGAGACTGACATGGCCACCCCGTCTTCCAGCAATCCGGCGTTCTCCCGCAACCCCGTCTTCAACGGCAAAGAGGTGCAGAACATCTCCGCCGAGGGTCTGCAGTCGATGTACGAGCAGCCCTCCGCCACCACCTCCGACACGCAGCGGATGAGCTACGACGGCGTCATCCTGAAGACGGCCGGCATGTTCGTGGTGCTGCTGGCCACGGCGGCCATCGGCTTCATCGCCATGTTCCCCACCCCCACGGTGCTCGGCCTCGGCCTGATGATCGGCGGCGTGGTGGGCGGCCTCATCCTGGGCCTGGTGAACGCGTTCAAGCGGGAGCCCTCCGTTCCGCTGATCCTGCTCTACGCGGCCTTCGAGGGCCTCGCGGTCGGCGCGATCTCGGGCATCTTCGAGGCGCGCTGGTCGGGCATCGTGCTGCAGGCCGTGCTCGCCACCTTCGCGGTGTTCGGCGTCACGCTGGCGCTCTTCGCGAGCGGCAAGATCCGTGCCTCCAAGCGCGCGACGAAGATCTTCCTGATCGCGATGGTCGGCTACGGCGTCTTCTCGCTGCTCAACTTCATCCTGATGGTCACCGGCGCCGTCACCGACCCGTGGGGCCTGCGCGGCGCCACGATCGGCGGCTTCCCGATCGGCATCATCATCGGCCTGCTGGCCGTGCTGCTGGCCGCCTACTCGCTGGTGCTCGACTTCGACTCCATCCAGCGCGGCGTCAAGGCCGGTGCACCCCGCAAGTACGAGTGGTCGGGCGCCTTCGGCCTCGTGCTCACGCTGGTCTGGCTCTACCTCGAGCTGCTGCGCATCATCGCGATCTTCCGCAACTAGCGCCGGGCCCGCGAGGGCCCGTGCAGCGCAACGAAGAAGGCCCCGTCCGAATGGACGGGGCCTTCTTCGTTGCCGCCGATCAGCAGCGGAGCATCACTCCCACTCGATCGTTCCCGGCGGCTTCGACGTCACGTCGAGCACGACCCGGTTGACGCCGGAGACCTCGTTCGTGATGCGGTTCGAGATGCGCGCCAGCACGTCGTACGGCACGCGCGTCCAGTCGGCGGTCATCGCGTCTTCGCTGGAGACGGGGCGCAGCACGATGGGGTGCCCGTAGGTGCGCCCGTCGCCCTGCACGCCTACCGAGCGCACGTCGGCGAGCAGCACCACGGGGCACTGCCAGATCTCGGCGTCGAGCCCGGCGGCGCTCAGCTCGGCGCGCACGATGGCGTCGGCCTGGCGCAGCAGCTCGAGGCGCTCGAAGGTGACCTCGCCGACGATCCGGATGCCGAGACCGGGGCCGGGGAACGGCTGGCGCCCCACGATCACCTCGGGCAGTCCGAGCTCGCGGCCGATGGCCCGTACCTCGTCCTTGAACAGGGCCCGCAGCGGCTCGACGAGTTCGAACTGCAGGTCTTCGGGCAGACCGCCCACGTTGTGGTGGCTCTTGATGTTCGCGGTGCCGCTGCCGCCGCCGGATTCCACGACGTCGGGGTACAGGGTGCCCTGCACCAGGAAGCGGATCGGATCGCCGTCGGCCTCCGCCTCGGCCAGCAGATCGGCCTGGGCCTGCTCGAAGGTGCGGATGAACTCGCGCCCGATGATCTTGCGCTTCTGCTCGGGGTCGCTGACGCCGGCGAGAGCGTTCAGGAACTGCTCGCGTGCATCGATGGTGACCAGGCGCACGCCGGTGGAGGCCACATAGTCCTCTTCCACCTGGCGGCGCTCGCCTTCGCGCAGCAGACCGTGGTCGACGAACACGCACACCAGCTGGTCTCCAACGGCCTCGTGCACGAGGGCGCCGGCCACGGCCGAGTCGACCCCGCCGGAGAGCGCGCAGATGACCCGGCCGCTGCCGACCTGGGCGCGGATGGCGGCCACCTGGTCGGCGATCACGTTGCCCGGGTTCCACTCGGCCGGGATGCCGGCCGCGCGGTGCAAGAAGTTCTCGATCACGTTCTGGCCGAACGGCGAGTGCTTCACCTCGGGGTGCCACTGCACGCCATAGAGCCCGCGCGACGAGTCGGCGAACGCGGCCACCGGGGTCGACGAGGTGCTGGCGAGCACCTCGAAGCCCTCGGGCGCCTGCACCACCGAGTCGCCGTGGCTCATCCACACGGTCTGCGCCGCGGGCTGCTCGCCGAGCAGCGTCGACGACGGTGCGGTGGCGGCATCCAGAGCCACGTCGGTGGAGCCGTACTCACGGGCGCCGGTCTTCGCGACCTCGCCGCCGAGGGCCTTGGCCATCACCTGGAAGCCGTAGCAGATGCCCATCACGGGAACGCCGAGTTCGAGGATCTCAGGGTCGAGCGCCGGAGCGCCCTCTTCGTACACGCTCGACGGGCCGCCCGACAGCACGATGCCCACCGGGTTCTTCGCGGCCACCTCGGCGGCGGTGATCGAGTGCGGCACGATCTCGGAGTACACGCTGGCCTCGCGCACGCGCCGGGCGATCAGCTGCGCGTACTGCGCGCCGAAGTCGACGACCAGAACGGGCCGGGTCAGCTCGTTCGCCGGTGCTGTCTCGGCAGGGCTCTGCGCCTCGGCAGGGGACTCTGATCCGCTAATGGGATGCCTCCACGGGTTCGGGGGTTGCGGCGCCGGCCTCACGCTGGGCGAGGTAGGCCTTGACCTCGCGCGCGATCCGCGCTTCGAGGAAGAAGGAGAGGAACGGGATGACGCCTCCGAGGGCGATCAGAACGAACCGCAGGAACGGCCAGCGCATGAGGCTCCACAGCCGGAAGTCGGAGAACAGGTACACCACGTAGAACCAGCCGTGGGCGATCAGGATGCCCGTGCTCAGGTTGACGGCGACGGTGGTTCCCTCGGGCACGAAGGCCAGCAGGCCGCGCGGCCCGCCGAGCTCGAGCTCGACGCCGATGGGGGTGTACTTCAGCAGCATCTCCACGCAGAGCAGCAGCAGCATCACGCCCGTGATCACGGAGGCGACCTGGTAGAACTTCAGCGCTCCGCGGATGCGCGGGAAGTCCTTCGGTTTGGGTTGCAGGGCCATGGATCTAGGATACCCGCGCATCCGGAGCGCTGTCGGCGGCCCCGGAGGCCCCGGACGCCTCGGACGCCTCGGCGGCCTCCTCGAGCTCGCGCTCCCAGGCGTCGCGCACGAGCCGGTACCAGAAGTAGATCGCGAAGCCCGCGAACACCACCCATTCGGCGGCGTAGAAGATGTTCAGCCAGTTCAGCTGCACCGAGCGGTCGGGCTCGGGCGAGGCGATCGCGGTGAGGCCGGGCGGAGCATCCTGCAGCACCAGGTAGCCGCCGTACACATCCGCCGCCCCGTCGAACTCGCTCCAGCGGTTGATCAGCGAGGCCACGGCCATCGAGGTCTCCAGCGGCTGGCCGTCGAGCGTCGAGGGTGTGGTGATCGGCTTCTCGATATCGCTGGCGGCCGGCGCCTCGGTGGGCAGGTACCGGCCGGTGACCTCTTCGGAGACCGCACCGGCGCCCTCCGACAAGGCTAGAGCGCTCGCCCTCGCCGCCTCCCCGTCGGCCGTCCAGCCCAGGGCCACGGCGAGGTACGTGTCGGCCGGCTCGTCGACCTCGAACTGCCCGATCACCCAGTATCCGGGCGTTCCCTCATCGAGCCGGTCGGCGAGGATGCCGTAGCCCGAGGCCACGAAATGCCCCGACACGGTGACCCGCTGAGCGGCCTGAGACTCGAGCACCGGCGTCTGCGGGGTCGTGACGTCGGCGAGCGGGCGCACGGTCTCGGTCTCGGAGTAGATGTCGGCACCGTTGCTCACGGCGCGGCCCAGTTGCCACTGCCCGAGCGCGGCGAAGATACCCGCCACGACGAGGGCGAGCACGAGCACGCCGATCCAGCGGGGGCGTCGCATGACGCTGAAGACGGTGATGCTGCCGGCGGGCGAACTCAATACTCGCTGTCCCTTGCCTTGGTGTCGTATTCGTCGTATTCGTCATAGCCGTCGGACTGCTGCATCGCCTGCTCGATCAGGCGGTCGGCTTCCGACCGAACGGGGGTCGCGGAGGTTCCGGATGCGTCTGCGGCGGTGTCGCGGTCGGATCCGGTTCGGCCACCGCGCTGCTCGCCGTCCCCGTCACCGTCCGCCGCCTCCATGAGCGCGATCGCCTCGTCGGCCGACAGGTCGCCGTCGGAACCGCCCCGGCCGACCACGCCGCCCGATGCACCCGACGACGCCGCCGCAGCCGCCAGCGCCGCCGCCTTCTTGCGTTTCGTGCCGAGCACGACCGCGCCGATCCGCTCGGAGTTGACGGCGAGCACCGGCCCGATGATGGCCATGATCAGCACGTACAGCCCGGCGAACGGCTGGATGCGCGAATCCAGCCCCGCCGCCAGCGCGAGCGTGGCGAGGATGAGCGCGAACTCGCCCCGGTTCTGCAGGATGGCGGTCGTGTTGATGCCCGCCTGCGGCCCGAGCCCGTTTAGCCTCGCCACGAACTGCCCCGCGACGATGTTCAACCCGATGGTCATCGCCACGGCGATCGCCACGGGCCCGATCACCTCGGGGAACTTCGAGGGATCCAGGCCCAGCCCGAAGTTCAAGAAGAAGAAGGCGCCGAACACGTCGCGCAGCGGGATCGCGATCTGCTCGATCCGGTTGCGGTAGCGGGTGGCGCCCAGCACGAGACCGATCAGGAACGCGCCGATCGCATCCGTCACCCCGAGGATCTCGCCGAGCCCGCCGAACATGATCGCCAGCCCGAAGAACAGGATGGTGAACAGCTCGGTGTCCTTCGTGCGGAACAGCCGCGAGACGAACTTCCCGCCCCAGCGCGCCACCGCGAACATCAGCACCAGGAACAGGAACGAGATGCCGAGTTTGCCGATCACCGGCCACACCTCGGTCTCGCCCGAGAGCACCACCGAGACGATCGCGAGGTAGATGGCGATGAAGAGGTCTTCGACCACGGTGACGCCCAGGATCATCGGCGTCTCGCGATTGGCCAGCCGGTTCAGCTCGATCAGCAGCTTCGTCACGATCGCACTCGAGGAGGTGGCCGTGATGCCCGCGATGATCAGCGTCTCACGGGTTCCCCAGCCCACCATGAAGCCGAAGGCGAGCCCCACCAGCATGTTGATGGCGATGTACGAGCCACCGGAGATGACGAGCTTGCCCGCATTGGAGAAGAACTCGTCCTGATCGAACTCGAGACCGAGGTTGAACAGCAGCAGGATCAGCCCGAAGACCGCGATCAGCTCGATGTAGTCGGTGTGCTCGTAAGAGAGCGGGAACCAGCCGAAGTGCGGGCTCGCCAAGAGCCCCACGACCATGTAGATCGGGATGGCCGGGAGGCCGATGGACTTGCCCAGTCGCCCCAGCACGTAGGCCAGGACGAAGAGGATTCCGAGGATGAGGAGGTCGGGCCCTAGGTGCATACGGCCGGCTCAGCTTCCGGGCGGACCGTCGAGGGCTCCTGCTTTCGCCTTCATCTCGCCGGTGCGGAAGAAGGTGAAGGCCTTGGCGACCTTCTCCGGCGAACCGGCCACCACGAGGGTGTCACCGGGGAAGACCTTGAAGTCGGGCGCCGGGGCCGGGTTCGCGGAGTCGCCGCGCACCACGGCCACGACCGTGAGGCCGGCGATGCCGCGCTCGGCGGGCGAGCCGAGGGGCTGGCCGGCGATGTGGTCTTCGTAGTCGACCGTGAACCAGTCGATCGAGAGCCCGGGAATCTGGTCGAGCGCCGTCAGCGACTCGGTGATCTGGGTGCCGCCGAGCAGCTCGGCGAGCGTGTGGGCCTCGTCTTCGGAGAGCCGGAGCGAGACCTTCGTGGCATCCGAACCGTCTTCGTCGTCGGCGAAGGTGATGAGGTCGCTGTGGCCCGAGCGGTGCGCGATCACGCCCACCTTGCCGCCGTCGGAGGTGTAGAAGGTGTGCAGTACCCCGACTCCGGGAAGCTTCACGCGCCGCACGTCGACCATGGCCGTCTCCTCCAGCTGTCACCGCGATGCTTCGGATGGGCTCGATCCGAATGGCGGTGTCATCAGTTTAGCCGAGCGCAGGAGAGCCCCCGCCGGAGCGGGGGCCCTGTTCGCGCTGAGCGTGCGAGGTCAGTTGGTCGGGACGATGTCAGGGGCCTCGAGGCGGATGCGCTCGGCCGACTCGTCGTCGGGCTGCTCCTGGCTCGCACGTTCCGCGGTGACGCGCTCGAGATAGACCGCGACCTCGTGGTCGATGGTCTCCTGGTCCCAGCCGAGCACTCCGCCCATCAGGGCGGCGGCGACGGGAGCGGCCGAGACGCCGCGGTCCCAGGCCTCGATCGAGATGCGGGTGCGCCGGGCGAGTACGTCGTCCAGGTGCAGCGCGCTCTCGTGCGAGGCCGCGTAGACCACCTCGGCGCCGATGTAGTCGTCGGCACCCGGCAGCGGCTCGGCGAGCGTCGGGTCGGCGAGGATGAGGTCGAGCAGCTCATCCGTCAGCGTTCCGTAGCGGTTCAGCAGGTGCTCGATGCGCACGGTGTGCACACCGAACTTGCGCGCGATCTTCGAGCGCTTGTTCCAGGCGGCCTGGTAGCCCTCGGCGCCGAGCAGCCCGATGTCCTGGGTCACCGAGGGCGAGATCTTGCCGTCGAGCGCCGAGACGGCGGCGTCGATGGCATCCTTCGCCATGATGCGATAGGTCGTCCACTTGCCGCCCGCGATCACCACGAGGCCGGGAACCGAGTGCGCCACCAGGTGCTCGCGCGAGAGCTTCGAGGTCTGCTCGCTCTCGCCGGCCAGTAGCGGCCGCAGGCCCGCGTACACGCCCTCGACGTCTTCGCGCGTGAGCGGAACCGCGAGCACCTTGTTCACGTGCGCGAGCAAGTAGTCGATGTCGGCGGCGGTGGCGGCCGGATGCGCCTTGTCGAGGTGCCAGTCGGTGTCGGTGGTGCCGATCAGCCAGTGGCGACCCCACGGGATGACGAAGAGCACGCTCTTCTCGGTGCGCAGGATGAGACCCGACTTGCCCTGGAACCGATCGCGCGGCACGACGAGGTGGATGCCCTTGGAGGCGCGCACCTTGAACTGCCCGCGCTCGCCCACCATGGCCTGGGTGTCGTCGGTCCACACACCGGTCGCGTTCACGACCTGCTTCGCCTTGATCTCGAACTTCTCACCGGTCTCGAGGTCGTGCGCTTTCACGCCGACGACCCGCTGGCCGACCTTGAGGAAGCCCTCGACCTGCACCCGGCTGGCGACGTGCGCGCCGTAGGAGGCGGCGGTGCGGGCGAGGCTCGCCACGTAACGGGCGTCGTCGACCTGGGCGTCGTAGTAGGTGATCCCGCCGATCAGGGCGTCTTTGGCCAGGCTCGGCATGAGCTGCTGAACCTGCTTGCGCGACAGGTGGCGGTGATGCGGGACCCCGGGAGGGCGGCCCCCCGAGTAGCTGAAGATGTCGTACAGCAGCATCCCGGCGCCGATGTAGACGCGCTCGAACACGCGCTTGTTCAGCGGGTAGAGGAACCGTACGGGCTTCACCAGGTGCGGCGCGATGCGCTGCAGCAGCAGGCCGCGCTCGGTGAGCGCTTCGCGCACCAGCCGGAAGTCGAGCTGCTCGAGGTACCGGATGCCGCCGTGCACGAGCTTCGACGAGCGGCTCGAGGTGCCGGAGGCCCAGTCCCGCGCCTCCACCATGCCGACGCGCAGGCCCCGGGTCGCCGCATCCAGAGCGCTGCCGGTGCCGACGATGCCGCCGCCGACCACGAGGATGTCGAGCTCTTTGGTCTTGAGCGTCTCGATGGCGGCCGCGCGCTCTTCCGGACCGATCTTGGTCGGATGCGAAACCGAGGTGGGGCTGGTGGCCATGAGACTCTCCTTCGTTGGTGAGCTAGCTGCGTGCCCTCTCCACGCTAGTCATGCTCTAGTCGACCCGGTAGGGGGCGACCACGACTTCGATCCGCTGGAACTCCTTGAGGTCGGAGTAGCCGGTGGTCGCCATCGAGCGGCGCAGGGCGCCGATCAAGTTGGCGGTGCCGTCGGCGACGGGCGAGGGGCCGTAGAGGATCTGCTCGAGCGGGGCGACCTGGCCCACGTGCACGCGGTTGCCGCGGGGCAGCTGCGAGTGGTGCGCCTCGGGGCCCCAGTGGTAGCCGCCGCCGGGAGCATCCGTCGCCCGGGCGAGCGCGGTGCCGAGCATGACGGCGTCGGCGCCGACCGAGATGGCCTTCACGATGTCGCCGGAGGTGCCGAGGCCGCCGTCGGCGATGACGTGCACGTAGCGGCCGCCGGACTCGTCCATGTAGTCGCGGCGGGCGCCGGCCACGTCGGCGACGGCGGTGGCCATCGGGGCGTGGATGCCGAGGGTGGCGCGGGTGGTGGAGGCGGCTCCCCCGCCGAAGCCCACGAGCACACCGGCGGCGCCCGTGCGCATGAGGTGCAGGGCCGCGGTGTAGGTGGCGGCGCCGCCCACGATCACGGGAACGTCGAGCTCGTAGATGAACTTCTTGAGGTTCAGCGGTTCGACGGTCTTCGACACGTGCTCGGCCGAGACGGTGGTGCCGCGGATGACGAACAGGTCGACGCCGGCGGCGACCACGGTCTCGTACAGCTCCTGGGTGCGCTGGGGCGAGAGCGCTCCGGCGACGGTGACTCCGGATGCCCGGATCTCGGCCAGGCGGGCGGTGACCAGCTCGGGCTTGATCGGCTCGGAGTAGATCTGCTGCATCCGCTCGGTCGCCTGGCCCTCCGGCAGGTCGCGGATCTCGGCCAGCAGCGGCTCGGGGTCCTCGTAACGCGTCCACAGCCCCTCGAGGTCGAGCACGCCCAGGCCGCCGAGCTGCCCGATCATGATGGCGGTCTGCGGCGAGACGACGGAGTCCATCGGGGCGGCGAGCACCGGGATGTCGAACTGGTAGGCGTCGATCGACCAGTTCACCGACACGTCTTGCGGGTCGCGGGTGCGCCGCGAGGGCACGACCGCGATGTCGTCGAAGGAGTAGACGCGGCGCCCACGCTTGGCCCGGCCGATTTCAATTTCCATCACGCCTCATCCTATCGGGCGGGCGCGATCCCGCCCGGATCCGACAGCCATGACCTAGTATGAGCTATGCTCACTTCACCTCCTCCCCCCACCACCGGGACGCGTCCGGTCGCTCGCCTCATCGTGGCCGCCTACGCGGCGCCCGTCGTGATCGGCGTGATCACGCTTCTGCTCGCGGCGTCCGTACCGGACGATTCCGGCGCAATCCTGAGCTGGGGCCCTTTTTCGATGCTTCCCGCAGGGCAATCCATGATCGCTGCGCTGACGATCGCTGGCATTGCGTCGGGGTCAGTCGCGATGGCGCGAGCGCAGCCCCGGCACATCTGGATTCCTGCGGTCGCCATCTGGCTCAACTCTGCGGCCCTCATCGTCTGGTTCATTCCGGGAGTGATCGAGATCTTCCCCGCCTGAAGGGTGGGCATGGTTCACTCCAGCGAGTCTGAGCGCCACCTCGTGCACTATGGCGGAGGTCGGGCTCACAATCGCTGGAGTGAACCGCACTTCGCCCGCCAGTACCTGGATTCGCGTCTCGGCAGGCTGATCGGAGGGCGCGGGCGGTAGGTTCGGCGGGGAGGAGGCCGCATGTCCAAGATCACGCGGGAGCAGATCGTCGCGGCGAGCACGGCGATGATCGCCGACGAGGGGGCCGAGGCGTTCTCGATGCGGCGGCTCGCCGAGCGGCTCGGGGTCACGCCGATGGCGCTCTACCACCACGTGGGCAACCGCGAGCGGCTGCTGCACGCCGTGCTGCACGAGGTGTCGGGCCGGCTCGAGCGCCCCGAGCTCCCCGCCGACCCGCGTGAGCGCGCCCTTGCGGTAGCGCTGTCGTTCCACGCGTTCCTGCGCGCGAACCCCTGGGCCATCCCGCTGATCAGCGTCGGCCGCACCGACGCCCAGGAGGGCATCTGGGTCTCCGAGCAGCTCGTGCAGGCCGCGGTGGATGCGGGTGTTCCGGATGAGGCCGCGTTCCGCTTCTTCCGCGTGGTGCTGGCCGTGGTCGTGGGGCAGGTGGTCGCCTTCCCGCCCGGTGGCGACGACGCCGAAGACGTCGAGCTGCCTCCGCCCGATCCCTCGGACGAGGGACCCGGCCTGCACCGCTTCCTCCGGCGCTGGTCGGCCTACGACCGTCGGCTCTCGGTGGAAGCGCTGCTGAGATCCGTCATCGACGCCCAGCTGCCCGCACTCTAGCGGCGGTAGTTGGGGGCCTCGACGACCATCTGCACGTCGTGCGGGTGCGACTCCTTGAGCCCGGCGGCGGTGATCCGCACGAAGCGGCCCTTCGCCTTGAGCTCGGGGATGGTGCGCGCTCCCACGTAGAACATCGACTGGCGGAGGCCGCCGGCCAGCTGGTAGGCCACGCTGCCGAGCGGGCCGCGGTAGGGCACCTGGCCCTCGATGCCCTCGGCGATCAGCTTGTCGTCCGACGGCACGTCCGATTGGAAGTAGCGGTCCTTCGAGTACGAGGTCTTCTCGCCGCGGGTCTGCAGCGCTCCGAGCGAGCCCATGCCGCGGTAGTTCTTGAACTGCTTGCCGTTGATGAACACCAGGTCGCCGGGGCTCTCGTCGCAGCCCGCGAGCAGCGAGCCGAGCATCACGGTGTCGGCACCGGCCACGAGGGCCTTCGCGATGTCGCCCGAGTACTGCAGGCCGCCGTCGGCGATCACGGGAACACCCGCCTCGCGCGCGGCCAGCGAGGCTTCGTACACGGCGGTGACCTGGGGCACGCCCACACCGGCCACCACGCGGGTGGTGCAGATGGAGCCGGGGCCCACGCCCACCTTGATGGCGTCGGCACCGGCTTCGACGAGCGCCTGGGCGCCCGAGCGGGTGGCCACGTTGCCGCCGATCACGTCGACGTCGGCGAAGGCCGGGTCGCTCTTGAGCCGGCGGATGATGTCGAGCACGCCCGCGCTGTCGCCGTTCGCGGTGTCGACGACGATCACGTCGACGCCCGCGTCGAGCAGGTTGGTGGCGCGCTGCCAGGCGTCGCCGAAGAAGCCGATGGCGGCTCCGACGCGCAGGCGGCCCGCGGAATCCTTGGTGGCGTTCGGGTACTTCTCGCTCTTGTCGAAGTCCTTGACGGTGATGAGGCCGGAGAGGCGCCCGGCGTCGTCGACGATCGGCAGCTTCTCGATCTTGTGCTGCGCGAAGATGGCGACCGCGTCATCCGGGTCGACGCCCACCCGCGCGGTGATGAGGGGCATCTTCGTCATGACGTCGCGCACGAGCGTGGTCGACTTCTCGAACTGGGAGACGAAGCGCATGTCGCGGTTCGTGATGATGCCCACGAGCACGCCCTGGCCGTCGACCACGGGCAGTCCCGAGACGCGGTACACGCCGCACAGGGCGTCGACCTCGGCCACGGTCGCATCCGGAGTCGTGGTCACCGGATCGGTCACCATGCCCGACTCGCTGCGCTTCACCCGGTCGACCTGCTCGGCCTGGTCGGAGATGGAGAGGTTGCGGTGCAGGATGCCCAGGCCGCCCTGGCGCGCCATGGCTACGGCCATCCGCGATTCGGTGACGGTGTCCATCGCGGCGGAGAGCAGCGGAGTGGCCACATCGATCCGCTTGGTGAGGCGGGACGTGGTGTCGGCCTCGCTCGGGATGACGTCGGTGTGCCCCGGCAGGAGCATCACGTCGTCATAGGTCAGCCCCACAAAACCGAACGGATCCGCCTGGTCCATACATCTCCTCACGCCCAACGCCTAGGTCAATCGTAACCGTTAGGAACTGCGCGGTATTCCGTGTAGAAATGACGACAGCCGAAAGAGGTGTCCACTCGAAACACCGTGGACACATTTCGACTGTATGGTCTAGCAAAGTCGCTACGACCATAGCCACGGAGAAGCCCGCTGCACCCGGGTTTCTCCCACCAGGAGGTGCTGACTTGATCGCAGGAATCCGCATCGGACCAGGAGTCCGACTCGTCACGATGATCCTCACAGCCCTAGCGCTGTGTCTGGGTGTCGTGCTCGGATCAGGGGCGCTGACCGCGAACGCGGCCACCACCCCGGTGCCCACTCCCGCCCCGACACAATCGGGTGATTTCACCAACACGTACACGATCACCGGCATCCTGCGCGACGGCGACACCCTCGTCACCGGCGCCGAGATCACGGTGGAGGGCGGCGGCTTCAGCGAGGTCGCCACCACCGACGACACCGGCCGCTGGTCGGTCGTCGTGCCCGAGAAGGGCGAGTACACCGTCACCCTCGACGTCGACACGCTCCCCGAGGGGGTGGCCCTGCGCGACGCCGACAAGTCGACCGCCACGGTGGCCGCCGACGAGTGGCAGGTGAACACGATCACCCGCTCGTTCCCCTTGGGTGCGGACACCCGGCAGACGACGGGCTTCTTCGAGCAGTTCCTGCAGCGCCTCGCGGCCGGCCTCAACTTCGGCCTGCTGATCGCCCTGGCGGCCATCGGCATCACGCTGATCTTCGGCACCACCGGTCTCAACAACTTCGCGCACGGCGAGATGGTGACCTTCGGCGCCATCGTCGCCTGGGTGTTCGCGGTGCTGCTCGGCCTCAACATCTTCGTGGCGATGGTCATCGCGCTCGTGCTCGGCGGCGTCTTCGGCTACCTCAACGACTGGTTGCTCTGGAGACCCTTGAGGCGAAAGGGGGTGAAGCTCGTCCAGGCGATGATCGTGTCGATCGGTCTGGCCATCGCAGTTCGCTACCTCTACCTCTTCAACATCGGCGGCGACACCAAGACGATGAGCGTCGGGCTGTCGGATGTCGTGGTGCTGGGCCCCGTGCGCATCACCACCGGCTCCATCATCAGCATGGTGATCTCCATCGTGGCGCTGCTGCTGGTGGGCCTGTTCCTCACCCGCACCCGCATCGGCAAGGCGACCCGGGCGGTGAGCGACAACCCGTCGCTGGCGGCCGCATCCGGAATCGACGTCGACCGCATCATCCGCATCGTCTGGGTTCTCGCCGGCGCCCTGGCCGCCCTCGCCGGCGTGATGCTGGCGCTGTACCGCCAGGTGTCGTGGGACATGGGCTTCCAGGTGCTGCTGCTGATGTTCGCGGCCGTCACCCTCGGCGGACTCGGATCGGCCTACGGCGCGCTCGTCGGCTCGATCGTGGTGGGACTCTTCGTCGAACTCTCGACGCTGTTCATCCCCGCCGACCTCAAGTACGCGGCAGCCCTCGTGGTGCTGATCGTGGTGCTGCTCGTACGGCCCCAGGGCATCCTCGGCCGCAAAGAACGAATCGGTTAAGGGAGGAGAGACTCATGGACTGGGGAAACATCTTCGGAAACGCCGTCGGCGAGATCATCTCACCGACCACCGCGGCCTACGCCCTCGCGGCCATCGGCCTGGGCGTGCACTTCGGCTACACCGGCCTGCTGAACTTCGGCCAGGCGGCCTTCCTCCTGATCGGTGCGTACGCGTTCGCGATCCCGACGCTGGCCGGGGCGCCGATCATCGTCGCCGTGCTCAGCGCCATCATCTGCTCGGTGATCTTCGCGTTCATCCTGGGCATCCCGACACTGCGACTGCGGGCCGACTATCTGGCGATCGTCACCATCGCCTCCGCCGAGGTGGTGCGGTACATCGTCACCACGACGGGGCTGACCGACTTCACGGGTGCGGCCAACGGCCTTTCCGGCTTCAAGGGCACCTTCGCGGCGATCAACCCGATCCCGCAGGGCACCTACGGCTTCGGTCCGTTCACCTACAACGAGTACGACTGGTGGGTGCGGATCGTCGGCTGGGCGCTCGTCATCCTCGCCAGCGTGCTGGTGTTCCTCTTGATGCGCAGCCCCTGGGGCCGTGTGGTCAAGGGAATCCGGGAAGACGAGGATGCCGTGCGCAGCCTCGGCAAGAACGTCTACTCCTACAAGATGCAGGCGCTCGTCATCGGTGGTGTCATGGGCTCCGTGGCCGGCATCGTATTCATCCTGCCGAGGGCGGTGCAGCCGGCGAACTACACCACCGGCCTCACCTTCTTCATCTGGACGATCATGCTGCTGGGCGGCGCGGCCACGATCTTCGGGCCCATCGTCGGCTCGATGATCTTCTGGGTCGTGCTCTCGCTCACCCAGGGCATCCTGTACGGCGCCATCGAGTCGGGGGCGCTGACCTTCATCTCCACCACCCAGGCCGGGCAGATCCGCTTCATCCTCGTCGGTGTCGCGCTGATGCTCCTGGTCATCTTCAGGCCGCAAGGCATCTTCGGAAACAAGAAGGAGCTGTCCTTCAGTGTCTAACCTCCCCTCTTCCCAGACCGCCGTCCCGCAGACCCATCCGCTCGTCAAAGGCGAGGTCGGCCCCGGATGCGCCAAGACCGATCCGATCGTCATCGCCGACAGCGTCACCCGTCAGTTCGGTGGCCTCAAGGCCGTCGACGTGGCGCACCTGGAGATTCCGCGCGGCAAGATCACGGCCCTGATCGGCCCGAACGGCGCCGGCAAGACCACCATGTTCAACCTGCTCACCGGCTTCGACAAGCCGAACACCGGAACGTGGGAGTTCGACGGCAAGTCGCTCGCCGGCGTTCCGGCGTTCAAGGTGGCGCGGGCCGGCATGGTGCGCACCTTCCAGCTCACCAAGTCGCTGGGCCGCCTCTCCGTGCTGCAGAACATGCTGCTCGGTGCCACCGGGCAGCGCGGCGAGGGCCTGTTCAGCTCGCTGGTCAAGCCGCTCTGGCGCAAGCAGGAGGAAGAGAACACGGCACGCGCCGACGACCTGCTCGCCCGATTCAAGCTCGACGCCAAGCGCGAGGACTACGCGGCCTCGCTCTCGGGAGGCCAGCGCAAGCTGCTCGAGATGGCGCGCGCGCTGATGTCGAACCCCGAGCTGATCATGCTCGACGAGCCGATGGCGGGCGTGAACCCCGCGCTCACGCAGTCGCTGCTCGGGCACATCAAGAACCTCAAGGACGACGGCACCTCGGTGCTGTTCGTCGAACACGACATGCACATGGTCATGCACATCTCCGACTGGGTGATCGTGATGGCCGAGGGCCGCGTGGTGGCCGAGGGGCCGCCGGAGACCGTCATGAAGGATCCCGCCGTGATCGACGCCTACCTGGGCGCCCACCACGACGAAGACCTCGGCGATCTGATGGAGGACGGGCCCAACCCGGTGCTGGAGGCCGAGCGCAAGGCGCGCGAGGCACATCCGGAGATCGAGGCCGAGCACGAGGCGGCCGGCTATGCCGAGCCCGTCACGCCCGCCAGCCGCGAGGAGGAGCAGCGATGAGCAGCATCGACCCCAACGAGATGAACGCCGAGACCAATACGCTGGCCGAGGAGGGTTCGAGTGCACACACGCTCGCCCCCACCGACCGCGGCGGGGCGGTGCTGAAGACCGAGAACCTGGTCGGCGGCTACCTGCCCGGCGTCAACATCCTGAACGGCTGCACGATCGAGGCCTACCCGGGCGAGCTGATCGGCATCATCGGCCCGAACGGCGCCGGCAAGTCGACGGTGCTGAAGGCGATCTTCGGCCAGATCAAGATCCGAAGCGGCCGGGTCATCCTGAAGGGCGAGGACATCACGGGTCTCCGCGCGAACAAGCTGGTCACCAAGGGTGTCGGCATGGTTCCGCAGAACAACAACGTGTTCCCGAGCCTGACGATCGAGGAGAACCTCGAGATGGGCCTGTTCCAGAAGCCGTCGATCTTCGCCGAGCGATTCGACTTCGTCACCACGCTGTTCCCGGAGCTCGGCAAGCGCCGCAAGCAGCGCGCCGGCTCGCTCTCGGGCGGTGAGCGCCAGATGGTGGCGATGGGCCGTGCGCTCATGATGGAGCCCTCGGTGCTGCTGCTCGACGAGCCCTCGGCGGGCCTCTCGCCGGTTCGCCAGGACGAGACCTTCATGCGGGTGCACCAGATCAACCGAGCCGGCGTCTCGGTGATCATGGTGGAGCAGAACGCCCGCCGCTGCCTGCAGATCTGCGACCGCGCGTATGTGCTCGACCAGGGCCGCGACGCCTACACGGGCACCGGCCGCGAGCTGATGAAAGACCCGAAGGTCATCGAGCTCTACCTCGGCACCCTGGCGGCCGACCAGGGCCACTAGGTTCTCCCGCCGAAATAGGTAGCAACTGCTCAGAAGGGTGGTCGCCTCCGCGGACATAGTCTCGCGAGGTGACCACCCTTCTGGCGTTCTCCCCCGACATCGCACCCCTCACCCTCTCCGGCCCCCGTGAAGCCCGTCTGCGGGCATTTGCGGCACGGAACGGGTTCGTCTACGACCGTGGCGCCCCGGGCCCGCCTGCGGCGGCCGGGCTGTTCGGGGTCGGCCACCGAGGTCGCACGCTGCGGCGGTTCCGGGGCGGCCACGACGGCCGTCGCCTCGAGATCGGCAACTTCGCATGCCGCACCCGCTATTCGTGTCCCTGGTCGCGGGTGCTGACCGGCTACCTCATCCTGGGGCCGGTTCCGGATGCCGCATCCGCTCCCCCGGGCTGGGCGCGCCGCCCGGCCCCGGCCGCCGAGCCCACGGCCCACGTCGAGGCGGGTGGAGGCTCAGTCCTCGTGCACACCCTCGAGCCCTTCGCCTTCGATCACGCCGCCACCTGGGATCGCATCGCCCTGCTCGTCGGCCACGCCTCCCGGCTCTAGCACCGCAGACGCAGAAAGGCCCGGCACCCTCCGAAGAGGGGCCGGGCCTTCCGCTGTTCGGGAGGACTACTCCGCGAGCGAACCGAACTCGACGTTCAGCGGCGCGTAGGTGTTGTCCTGGCCGTACTGGTAGATACCGATGTAGGCCTCGGTCGGGTCGCCGTTGTCATCGAAGGTGATGGGTCCGGAGACGCCGTCATAGTCGATGTCGGTGCCCGCCGCCAGCAGGTCGGCGCACTCGGAGAAGGTGGTGCACTTGGTGCCCCCCTCCGAGACGGCCTGCATGTTGGCCTGGATGACCGGACCGGTCGCCGAGCCACCCGCGATGGCCGCGAGGGCCATCAGGTTGACCGCGTCGTACGACTCAGCGGCGTAGCTGAAGTCGTTCAGGTCGGGGTTCACACCGAGCAGCTTGGCCTTGAACGCGTCGTCGGCGAGAACGCCGGGGAGCGTGCCCTTGGCGCAGTTCAGGGTTCCGGCGTCGAAGTCCTCGTCGTAGTTCGACAGGTTGCCGTCCACGAAGTAGACCTTGCTGCCGTCGAAGCCCTTGGTTCCGACGAGCTCGGGGATGATGACCTTGGTCTGGTCGAAGGCGATCACCGCGATGGCGTCGGGGTCTTCGGCCACGACCGCGTCGATCTGCGACGAGAACTGGCTGTCGCCCTCGTTGAAGGCCTCAGCGGCGACGACGGTTCCACCGGCGGCCTCGACGGCCTTGGAGACGTTCTCTTCGAGACCGGATCCGTAAGCGTCGTTGAGGTAGATGATGCCGATGTTGGTGTTGCCGTCGTTGACCATCAGGTTGCCGAGCACGCGGCCCTGCAGCACGTCGGAGGGAGCGGTACGGAAGTAGTACCCGCCGTCGGCGTAGGTCGAGAAGTCGGGCGAGGTGTTCGCCGGCGAGATCTGGACGACCTGGGCACCGGTCACCTGGTCGATGAAGGTGAACGAGACACCCGACGAGGCGGCACCGACGATGCCGGAGACGCCCTGGCTGAGCAGGTCGGTCGCCGACTGGGTCGCGATGTCGGTCGTGGTGTCACCGGAGTCGCGGTGGATGACCTCGACGTTGCCGCCGAGCACGCCGGCGGTCGACGCGTTGATCTCGTCGACGGCGAGGTCGACACCCGCGATCTCGGGCGGGCCGAGGAAGGCCAGGCTGCCGGTGGTCGGCAGGATCGAGCCGAGCTTGAGGCTGGTGGCACGGTCGATCTTCGCGGCCGGTGCCTCAGCGGTGATGTCGGCCGCTGCGGTGGCCGCATCCGGGCCACAGATGGCTGCTGCCGCCGTGGTCTCTCCGCCGTCGGTGCTCGGCGACGATGCGCACGATGCCAGCAGCAGAGCGCCGGCACTGAACGCGGCAACGCCCGCAACGATGGAGAGGGGCTTCGAGCGCGAGACCTTGGCCTTCGCAAATACGCTCATGGTGCTCCTTATGTGATTGTGTGCAGATTCTCGGCGGATTCGTGGAATCGACCGTGGATTCACGTTATGCGGCATTGGGTGCCCAGACAATACATCGGTGTTACAGCCGTGTAACACGGCCGAATCGTTACCTCCCGGTGACCTGCGCGATCCCGAGGGTTCCGGAGACGCCGGAGTAGCGGATGCCGGTCTGTGCGCCGAGCGCATCCAGGCAGGCGCCGTAGCTCGAGCAGGCCACGCTGCCCGAGGTCACGGCGGGGAGGAACTGGGCGATGGAGGCCGGGCCGTCGTCGCCCGCCATCGTCGCCGCCAAGGCGATCATCACAGCGGCGTCGTAGCTCTCCGCCCCGAACCGGGTGTCGGAGAGGGTGGGATCGGCCGAGCGCAGCCGGGCGGCGAACGACTCGTCGACAGCGACCGGCTCCCCGACCGCGCTCAGGCCCGGCAGCCCGGCGGCGACCGCGGCGTCCGCGAACGGCGCCTGCAGGCCGGGTCGGCTCGGCCCCACCAGAGCATCGGCGCCCCGCCCGATCAGTGCCGCGACCCCGTCGGCCGTCTGCGTCGTGCTCGTGTCGCCGGCATCCGCGTGCAGCACGAGCACGCTCCCGCCGCCGAAACCACCCGCCTCGCCGATGTCGCGCGCGGCGAGCTGCACTCCGGCGAGCTCGGCCGCGCCGAACGAGCCCTCCGCGCCCGTCAGCGGCACCACGGCCCCGATCACGAGGGTGCCGTCGCCGCTCGGCATGGGCTGCGCCATGGTCGCGATCGGCGCGGGCGCAGCAGAGTCGTTCGCGGCGTCGGAGCCGCCGGCGAAGCATCCGCTCAGCACCAGCAGCGATGCGATTCCGAGTGCACCGGCGATCACACCGCGCGGCACGGCGAACCGGTCGGCTGCAGCGGATGCCGGGCGGGGCGGGCCCGGGGCGAACGGGGTAGTCATACTCCGATCACTGTATCGCCCTAGACCGGGTCGATCTCCGGGCCGCTCGACGCCTCCGCCGCACCCGCGTCCCGCGTGCGACGCGAGGCCCGCACGCCGTCGATCACCAGGATGACCAGCGCGGCCCATACGATCACGAACCCGGCGAGCCGCTCCGGCGGCATCGGCTCGTGCAGCACCAGCACTCCGGCCAGGAACATCAGCAGCGGCGCGATGTACTGCACGAGCCCGAGGTACACCAGCGGAAGGCGCCGGGCCGCCGACGCGAACAGCAGCAAGGGCACCACGGTGGCGATGCCCGACGAGGCCAGGATGAGGGCGTGCCCGGCGCCGAGGGTGCCGAACACGAGCCCCGGCCCCAGCGCCACGACGATCAGCTGCACGGTCGCGACCGGTGCGAGCCAGGCGGTCTCCAGCGTCAGTCCGCTGACCGCGTCCACCCGCGGCCCGACCTTCTTCTTCACCAGCCCGTAGGCGCCGAACGTGCCGGCCAGGATCAGCGCGATCCACGGCACCGCTCCGTAGCCGACGGCCAGCACGAGCACGGCGACGGCACTCACCGCGATGGCCAGCCACTGCATCCAGCGCAGGCGCTCGCGCAGCACCACCACACCGAGCAGCACCGTCACCAGCGGGTTGATGAAGTACCCGAGCGAACTCTCCACCACATGGTCGGAGAGGGTGGCGATGATGTACACCGACCAGTTGACGTAGATCAGCGCCCCGGCGAGGCCCATGACCAGCAGCAGCCGAGGCTGACGGGCGATGGCCAGAAAGGGCTTCCACCCGCGGGTCACCGTGAGCAGTACGGCGCAGAACACCAGCGAGAACAGGATGCGCCAGCCGATCACCTCGAAGGCTCCGGCCGGCCGCATCAGCAAGAAGTAGAGCGGGAACAGGCCCCAGAGCACGTAGGCGCCGAGAGCCCGGATCAGCCCCGATCGGCGGCGCTCGGCTTCGGATCCCCCGATGTCGAGTCGGTTCGGGGATCGCGGGGGCACCGCGTCACTCTACTCGCGGGCGGCGCCCCGGAAACGCACAGAACCCGGATGGCCGAAGCCACCCGGGTTCTGAATCGAACGCTGGACTCAGCGGACGACGACGGCGAGCACGTCGCGCGCGGAGAGGACCAGGAAGTCCTCACCGGCGTACTTGACCTCGGTTCCGCCGTACTTGGAGTAGATGACCTTGTCGCCGACGGCGACGTCGAGCGGAACGCGGTTGCCGTTGTCGTCGATGCGGCCGGGGCCGACGGCGACGACTTCGCCTTCCTGAGGCTTCTCTTTCGCGGTGTCAGGGATGACCAGACCGGAAGCCGTGGTCTGCTCGGCTTCGACCTGCTTGATGACGATGCGATCCTCGAGCGGCTTGATGGAGACCGACACGGTTGACCTCTTCTTTCTCAGTTACAAAAACGTCTGGTTAGCACCCTCACTCCGAGAGTGCTAAGTCGAGTTTAGAGGCAGCGCTGGCACTCGCGCAACGTGAGTGCCAGACAATGACGCACCCCGTGCTTGCTACGGTTGCCGGATGGACTCCGCCGAGCTCACGCTCCTGTTCACCGCCGAGGGCCTACGCCTGCTCGACTCGCTCCCGCCCTATTCGGCGAAGGATGCGGTGGGCCAGGTCAGCGCCCTCAGAAAGGCCGGCCACTCCCCCGAGCTGGTCGCCGCCGTTCTCACCCAGTCGCGCCTGCGCGAGAAGGCGAAGGCCAAGTTCGGCGGCTTCGCCGACCGTCTGCTCTACACCCAGGCCGGCCTCGAGCAGGCCACCCGTCTGCGCGTCTCGGCGCTGCACGCCGGCCGCTTCCGCGACGCCGGCGTCACCAAGGTGGCCGACCTGGGCTGCGGCATCGGTGCCGACGCCCTCTCGCTGGCCGCCCTGGGCATCCCCGTGGTCGGCGTCGAGCGCGACGAGGTGACCGCCGCCGTCGCCGCCTACAACCTGGCCGGCTTCGAGGGCGCCGACGTGCGCCTGGCGGATGCCGAGTCGTTCGACCTCGACGGGTTCGACGGCGTCTACCTCGATCCGGCCCGCCGCACCTCCGGAACCGGCGAGACCAGCCGGCTCACGGATGCCGCCGACTACTCGCCCTCGATCGGGTTCGCGTTCGGTCTCGCCGAACGCCTGCCCACGGGCATCAAACTGGGCCCGGGCTTCGATCGCTCGCTGATCCCGGCCTCGATGGAGGCCCAGTGGGTCTCGGTCGACGGCCAGCTGGTCGAGATGGGCCTGTGGTCGGGGTCACTCGCCCGGCCCGGCATCCGTCGTTCGGCCTTGGTGCTGCACGCGAGCGGCACCGATGAGCTGACGGCCGGCGCCGACAGTGCCGATGCCGAGGTGCGCGAGCTCGGCGCGTACGTCTACGAGCCCGACGGCGCCGTCATCCGTTCTCGCCTGATCGGCGACCTGGCCGGGCGGCTGAACGCTGGGATGCTGTCGGCCGGCATCGCGTACCTCACCGGCGACGAGCGCGTCGACTCGCCCTTCGCCGCCGCGTTCCGGGTTCGCGAGCGCCTGCCCGCCGGCGAGGCGGCCCTCAAGAAGGCCCTGCGCGAGCGCCGGATCGGCACGCTCGAGATCAAGAAGCGCGGCATCGACGTGGATCCGGCCGCGCTGCGCACCCGGCTCGGCCTCAAGGGCCCCGAGTCGGCGACGCTCATCCTCACCCGCGTCGCCGGCGCGCACGAGGCCCTCCTGGTCGACCGCGTGCGGGAATGACGAACGCGGCGCCCCTCCGAGGAGGGAGCGCCGCGCTCTCGGTCGTGCGATCAACCGTTCAATACGAGTAGTACCCGCTCGTCCCGGCGGCCGCGACCACCAGCACGATCACGACGATGTAGATGATGATGCCGATCACCCAAAGACCGGTGAACACGTACGACAGGATCAAGCCCGCCTTCGCGAGCCCCCGGCCCTGCTCTCCCGTGCGGTCGATCTGCTTGAGCGAGATGTGCCCCGTCACGATGCCGGCGATCGAGAACACGAAGGCCAGGATGATCGTGATGATGGCCAGGGTGTTGTACGGCGCGGCGGCGGGCTGCTGGTAGCCGTAGTACTGCTGCGCGGGAGGCTGGTAGCCAGGAGGCGGCGTCTGGTACCCGCCGGCCGGGGGCTGCTGCTGCGCCTGCTGGTAGGCCGGAGCGGGCTGCCCGTAGGCCGGAGCGGCCGGCTGCTGCGGGTAGCTCGGTGCCCCGTAGGAGGGCGCGGGCGGCGCCGGCGGAGCGCTCGGCGGAACAGGGGCCGCCGGCGGGGTGGGCGCGGCGGGCGGGGTCGAAGCCGGCTCCGACGGGGTGACCGGGGGAACCGGCGGCTCTCCGGCGGAGGGTGTGGGGTTGTTCGTGTCGCTCACGGTGGGCGCCCTTCTTGTCGTCGGCCGCTGGCCGGCCT
>NZ_JAHFUW010000076.1 GCF_023264855.1 Herbiconiux sp.
TGGTCAACAACGCGGGCATCCAGCACCTCAGCCCGATCGAGGAGTTCGGCCGGGCCGAGTTCCGGCGCATCCTGAGCCTGATGCTGGAGGCGCCGTTCCTGCTGGTGCGCGCCGCGCTGCCGGGCATGTACGAACGGGGGTTCGGGCGCATCCTGAACGTGTCGTCGGTGCACGGGCTTCGGGCCTCGGCGTTCAAGAGCGCCTACGTCACGGCGAAGCACGGGCTCGAGGGGTTCTCGAAGGTCACCGCGCTCGAGGGAGCGCCGCACGGGGTGACGAGCGTGTGCATCAATCCGGGCTACGTGAACACGCCGCTCGTGCAGAAGCAGATCGCGCAGCAGGCCGAGCTGCACGGCATCCCCGAGGCGCAGGTGCTCGAGCAGATCATGCTCACCGAAGCCGCCGTCAAACGGCTGGTCGAACCCGGGGAGGTCGCCTCGCTGGCGGCCTGGCTGGCCTCCGACGACGCTGCCATGGCCACGGGCTCGAGCTACACCCTCGACGGCGGCTGGACGGCGAGCTGACGCACACCCTCTCCGCACGGGCAGCCCGCGGGCGGGCGTGCGCGGCGCGGCGTAGGCTCCAGCGCACGACGGATGCGGGGTGCATCCGCAGAAGGGATCGGCTCTGATGGACTTCGGAATACTCGTGCTGCGGCTCGTGGTGGGCGGCGCCTTCGTCGGCCACGGCGTGCAGAAGCTCAGCACCGCGCTCGGCGGTCACGGCCTGGACGGCACCGCGCAGATGATGCAGAAGCTCGAGATGCAGCCGGCGAAGCCGAACGCGCTGGCGGCCGGACTCGCCGAGGCCGGTGGCGGGGCCGCCCTCGCCCTCGGCCTGGCGACGCCCATGGCCGCCACCGGTCTGGTGGCCACGATGGTCACGGCCATCAGCAAGGTGCACGCCAAGAACGGCCCCTGGAACTCCGGCGGCGGCTACGAGTACAACGCGGTGCTGATCGCCGCGGTCACCGCGATCGCGTCCGCCGGCCCGGGCCGGGCATCCGTCGACGCAGCCTTCGGCAAGGCGAGCTGGGGCGCCAAGGCCGGGGTCTTCGCGCTGGCCGCCGGGGCAGCCGGTGCCGCCGGAGCGATCATCCTGGGCAAGCGGATGGCGCGTGCCCAGGCCGCAGCGGGCGCCGGCGCCGCATCCACCTCCGACACCGACGCCGCATCCGCCACCACCTCCGACGCCGACGAGGCCTGAGCTCACCCCTCGCGAACGGTACGCAGGAAGCTCTCGATGTGCTCCTGCACCGCGAGCACGCGCTGCTGCCGGGCGGCCTCCACGTCGAAGCCGACGTACGCCATGGGCGGGCGGCGGCGGGCGTTCGCCGAGCACTCGAACGCGGCGCAGGCCAGCACGCCCACCGTGTCGCCGTTGCGCCCTGCGGCGCCCGCGCGCTTCGCGCTGAACAGCACCACGTCGTTGGGCAGGGTCACGTCTTCGCACCACGAGCACTGCGGACGGGTGCGGATGCGACCGTCGGCCTGCCGCAGCAGCACGCCCACGACGGCGTCGTCCACGCGGCCCACGACGTAGCCCACCGCGGGCAGCTTGGGGTCGCGCCAGCCGAGGAAGTCGCGGGTGTCCCAGTCGAGCGACTCGAACCCGGCCGGCAGGGTGAGCGAGCCGCGTTCGCGCTGGGAGGCGTTGACGAACGAGGTGCGGATGTCTTTTTCGGTCAGAGAATGCATGAGGAGATGTCTTTCGGAGAAACCGCCGGCGAAAGGCGCGGCGGGAAGCGGGGTGGTGGACAGGGAGCGGATCCGCAGACCCGGATGCTCTACCTGACGTCGGCGGATGACGCGCCGACGACCTCCTGACGCCCCGAGGGCAGACCGCTGTTCATCTCATTCACACCCCAGAGCCTACGCCTCCCGGAGCCCGCCCTGTCAGGCACGGTCACTTCCGGTCGCCGATGCGCGGTTTCCTGCCATTCTCCGCCGACCGCCGCATCCGGCTCCCCGCCACCCGCGAGACTGGCTGACGACCGCGATCCGCCGCCGGCCCCTTACGGCGCCCACCGCTCGCCGCCCGGCGCCGGCGGAAGGCACGATGAACTGCCGGCGGACGGCACGATGAACTGGAGACCGATGACCGACCCGATCGACGCCATCCTGCGCCCGCCGACCGAGGCCTCCGCCCTCGCCCTCGAGGTCGCCCGGCGCTGGAGCTCTCCCGAGCTGACGAACCACTCGCTGCGCTCCTGGGCCTGGGCACGCGCGCTCGGCGACTCCCTCCGCCTCGACTACGACCCCGAACTGCTCTTCGTGGCGGCGATGCTGCACGACCTCGGCGTCACTGCGGCCTTCGACTCGCACACCCTCCCGTTCGAGACGGCGGGTGGCGCTGCGGCCTGGGTGTTCGCGGCCGGGGCGGGCTGGCCGGAAGCGCGCCGCACCCGCGTGCTCGAGGTGATCGAGCGGCACATGTGGGTGAGCGTCGATCCCGAGCAGGATGCCGAGGGCTACCTACTCGAAGCCGCCACCAGCCTCGACGTGGCCGGCGCCGACCCGCAGCTCTGGGATCCCGCCGTGCTCGCCGCCGTCACGGCGCGGGTGCCGCGGCTGGACTTCTCGGCCCGGTTCGCCGACGCGATCCACGACCAGGCGATCCGCAAACCGGAGTGCGCCGCCGCCCGGCTCGACCGCTCGGGCCGCATCCCTGCCGGAGCCGCGGCCTGGACGACGCTGGCGCCCTGAGTGCCGGCACCGGCCCCGGATTCGACCGACCCCGACTAGGCGGCCGAGAAACCGACCGCGGTCAGGCGGAGACGGCGGCCGGGCAGTGCAGCTGGGTGCGCTCGCCGCTGCGGTCGATCTCGTGCCGCGCCATCGCCTGGCCGCAGAGCGGGCAGCGCGGATCGGCCGGCGGCACGTAGGGCGCCTCGGCGCGCCCGATGCCCACCTGAGCCGGCCCCGTGAACATGAACACGACGCGGTTGAGGTTGTTGAGAAACCCCGGTTTGCCGTCGAACGGGTTCATCGGGTTGGGTTCGCGGGTTTTCTTTCGTGCCATAACAATTAGTATACTAACTAATTATGGGAATGAGTCAGACGGATGCCGCCACCGCCGTCCCCGCCGACGACCTGCTCGCTCTCGACCGCCAGCTCTGCTTCGCGCTGGCCGTCGCCTCGCGCACCGTGATCGGCGCCTACAAGCCGATCCTCGAACCGCTGGAGCTCACGCATCCGCAGTATCTGGTGATGCTCGCGCTCTGGGAGCGCGCCCCGCGCTCGCTCTCCGACCTCGCCGAGGTGCTACGCCTGGAGCCGCCCACCCTCTCCCCCTTGGTGAAGCGCCTGGAGGCCGCGGGCCTGGTCACCCGGGAGCGCTCGGCCGCCGACGAGCGCCAGCTCGCGGTGCGCCTCACCGACGCCGGCACAGCATTGCGCGCTCAGGCCGAGACGGTGCCGCCTCAGGTCGTCGACGCCCTCGGGGTCGACCTCGACGAGCTGCTCGAGCTGCACGCCCGCCTCACGGCGATCATCCAGCGGATCGCGCCCCTCAGCGCGCCGTGACGGTGAGCGCGGGCGAGGACGGTGCCGCTGATGCGGCCACCTGAAGCCCCACGCGCACGGACTGCCCGGCCGACAGCGGTCCGGCCCAGTCCGCACCCGTGCAGGTGATCGAGGTCTTCGGCACCGCCGTGCAGGTCATCCCCCAGGCGTTCACCACCCCGCTGACCGTCGGATCGCGCCAGCTGACCGTCCACCCCGCCGTCTTCGCGCTCGCCGTCACGAGCAGCTCGGCGACATAGCCCTCGCCCCAGGCGCTCTGCAGCATCCAGGTCGCCGAGACCGCCCCACCGGGCGACGGCGGCGTCGTGGGTGTCGGGGTAGGGGTAGGGGTGGGCGTGACGGTCGGCTTCGGGGTCGGCGTCGGCGTGGGCGTCGCCGTGGGTTTCGGCGTTGGCGTCGCCGTGGGTTTCGGCGTCGCCGTCGCGGTGGGTGTCGCCGTCGGCGCGGGCGTCGAGGTCGGTTGGGGCGTCGAGCTCGGCGTCGGCACCGGCGTCGGAGTAACCACCGACCCCGCCCCGATCAGCGGTTTCAGCGCAAGCAGCTTGGCGGTCTGCGGCGTCGTCCAGTCGTCTTTCACCAACCCACCGGTGTCGCCGCTGTTCGGGTTGAACGACCAGTACGCGAAGCTCATCTTCTTCGTGCCGAGGTAGCCCACGAGCGAGGCCAGCCACTGCTTGTCGCTCGTGGTCTCGTATTTCGTGCCGAACTCGCCGAGCAGCACCGGCGCGATCTTCTTCGTCACGATGAAGCCCCAGTTCTTCTCCCACACCGCGGGCAGGTTCGCCGGGTAGTCGGATGCCTGGAACCAGGTCTGGTTGTAGACCGTCGACGGATAGTCGTGCGGCGAGTACACGACCTGGTTCGCCACCTTGAGCGTCACCGGCTTGCTCGCGACGCCGGAGAGCCCTCCGCCCCACCAGGTCGAGCCGCCCGAGGACTGCCGTTCGACACCCTCGACGAGGATGAGCAGCTTCGGGTTCACGGCCAGCACGGCGTCGCCGGCCCGGGTGGCCGCGGCCTGCCAGTCGGTCGCCGGGTCGCCGCATCCCCAGCACGCGTTGCCGTGGGGTTCGTTGTGCAGGTCGAAGCCGATCACCGACGACTGCGTCTTGTAGCGCGCGGCGAGCATCGTCCAGTCGGCGACCCACTGCGCCTCGCTGTACCGGCCGGTGTACCAGAGCTCGGACTGCGAGCCGGAGTCGGGCCGATGCCGGTCGAGGATGACGTTGAGCCCGTACGTCTTCGCCCGGGCGATCACCGCATCCATCAGCTTCAGCGGGCTGAGCGACACCAGCGTCGGGTTCATCTGCTGGTTGATCGAGTTCGACGACGACTGGGCGAGGCACTCGTTCGAGAACGGCAGCCGGATGGTGTTGAAGCCCATCGAGGCGATCTGGGCGAGCCCCTGGTCCAGCGAGATCGACCACAGCCCGTGCGGCGCGCAGTTCGAGGTCTCCATGCCGAACCAGTTGGCGGCCTTCACCACGTAGGTGCTGCCGGAGGCGGTCTTGATGCTCGCGCCGCTGGTGTGCAGAAAACCCGGAAGCGATGCAGCCGAGGCCGGTGCGGCCGACGTGACCAGCCCGCCCACGGCGAGCGCGACCGTGGCGAGCACGGCGAGCATCCGGCGCCGCAACGGCGCCCCGACGATTGAACGATTTCGCATCGACTCTCCCCCCAAGATCGACTCTCCCCCCAAGGAGATCTGAACCGCAGATACACACCCGAGTGGGTACCCACTACCCACCTTCGCCCAGAATAGCCGAGCCGGCGGCGACGCGCGGCCCAAGCCGGAGGCGGGCTGAGGTCCGGTCGCGTCGGCTTCTGGGACCTAACCATTCGTGCAGCGCGCGGCGACCGGACACCTCGATCCTGCCCGCCGGCGGACCGAGCCGGGGAGATCGGCCGCGCGAAGATCGGTCGATCTTGCCGTCCGGGCAAGGCCGGGCGACGACCGGGAACACCGGGGCGCGAAAACACCACCTCCGATCCGGCTCGATTCCGTGGCGAGCACGCCGGACCGGCAAGCGCCGCGGCGCCGGCCCGAACCTACCGTTGCCTCGGAGAGAACGAGGAGGTTCCGTGACCATCGCATCACCCGCACCCAGGGCACAGTCCGCCGAGAGCACGGTGCAGTCCCCCGGCAGCCAGGCGCTGGCCGATGCGCACGCCCAGCTCGCCGAGGCCATCGCCTTCCACGAGTACGACGAGGGAACCCACGCCATGCTCAAGGCGTCTCGCCGCGAGCTCACCGTGAGCATCCCGCTCCGTCGCGACGACGGCACCGTCGAGGTGCTCACCGGCTACCGCATCCAGCACAACATCTCACGGGGTCCGGCCAAGGGCGGTCTGCGCTTCAGCCCGGATGTGAACGTCGACGAGGTGCGCGCTCTAGCCATGTGGATGACCTGGAAGTGCGCCCTCCTCGATGTGCCCTACGGCGGCGCCAAGGGCGGTGTGGCGATCGACCCGCGCCGCTACTCCAGTGCCGAGCTCGAGCGAGTCACCCGCCGCTACACCACCGAGATCCTGCCGATCATCGGCCCGCAGCGCGACATCCCGGCTCCCGACATCGGCACCGACGAACGCGTGATGGCCTGGATGATGGACACTTACTCGGTGAGCGTCGGCCACACCGTGCCCGGCGTCGTCACCGGCAAGCCGCTGAGCCTCGGCGGCTCGCTCGGCCGCTCCAGCGCCACCTCGCGCGGAGTGGTGCACGTGGCGCTCGCCGCGCTCGAGTCGGCCGGCATCGAGGCGGTGGGCGCCACGGCCGTGGTCCAGGGCTTCGGCAAGGTCGGCCGAGACGCCGCGCGATTCCTGCACCAGGCCGGCGTGCGCCTGGTCGCCGTGGCCGACCAATACGGCGCCGTGCACGTCGCGACCGGGCTGGACGTGGAGCTGCTCTGCCGCCATGTCGACGAGCACGGCACCGTGGTCGGCTTCCCTGGTTCGACGCCGCTGAACGGCGCGGAAGCCCTCGAGCTCGACGTCGACCTGCTCGTTCCCGCCGCCGTCGAAGGCGTGCTGAACGGCGAGAACGCCCGCCGCATCCGCGCCCGCATCGTGGTCGAGGGTGCGAACGGGCCAACCACCCGAGAGGCCGACCACATCCTGTCCGAGGCGGGCGTGGTCGTGGTACCCGACATCCTGGCCAACGCCGGCGGCGTGATCGTGTCCTACTTCGAGTGGGTGCAGTCGAACCAGTCGTTCCGGTGGGGTCTCGACGAGGTCGAGTCACGCCTGGAAGAGCGGATGCGCAGCGGCTGGACGGCCGTCACCGACTTCGCGGCCCACCACGGGATCACCCTCCGCGCCGCCGCGACCGCCCTGGCCGTGCAGCGCGTCACCGAGGCCCACCGGCTGCGCGGCCTCTACCCCTGAGCGCCGAAGGCCGTCGCGGCGTTCACCAGGGCGAGGTGGCTGAGCCCCTGCGGCAGATTGCCCAGGAACCGGCCCGACGAGGGTTCGATCATCTCGGAGTACAGCCCCACGTCGTTCGACGCCGCGACCAGGGCGTTCATCCGCTCCGTCGCCGCCGGCCGCTCGCCGAGCGCGGCGAGCGCCTGCACGAGCCAGAAGCTGCAGGCCACGAAGGTGCCCTCCTCCTGGTCCACCCCGGAGTACCGGTACACGTGAGGCCCGACGGCGAGCTCCTCGACGATCCGTTCGACGGTCGCCCGCATCCGCGATTCCGGTCCGAAAGCGCTCGAGGCGTGCAGCAGCACGGAGGCGTCCAGCACCTCGGAGCCCGGGTACATGACGTAGGCCTGCTTCTTCTCCGACCAGCCGTGCTTCGCGATCCAGCGCTCCAGCAGCCGCCGGTTCTTCTGCCAGCGCGCGAGGGATTCCGCCGACGGCGTGATCTCGCCGAGTTCGGCCAGCCGACAGGCGTCTTCGAGCGCTCGCCAGCAGCCGATCTTGCTCGTTGTGTAGTGCCGCTTCTGGGGCAGCTCCCACATCCCCGAGTCCTTCTTCGGCCACATCCGGCAGGCGCTGTCGGCGAAGGCGCACAGCAGCTCACCGGTGTTGCCGTCCAGGATGTTGCCGGCCTCCACGTACTGCCGCATGATGCCCAGCACGTCGGCATAGACGCCCAGCTGCAACTGGCCGCCGGCCTGGTTGCCGGTGTCGACGGGCCCGATGCCCTGCCAGCCCTCCGCCTCCGTTCGACGAAGTCCCGGCGCCGTGCCGCCCTGCAGGGTGTAGAAGATTCCGAGCTCGCCGCCGTGCGCCTTCATGGTCGAGAGCACCCACGACACGGCGGCGTGGGTCTCCTCGCGCAGGCCGAAACGGGTCAGCGCGCCGACCGTGTAGGCCAGGTCGCGCACCCAGGCGAAGCGGTAGTCGTAGTTCTTGCCGCCCTCCACGTTCTCGGGCAAGCCGGTGGTGGCCGCGGCGGCGATCGCGCCCGTGGGCGAATAGATCAGCAGCTTGAGCGCGAGCACGCTGCGGTGCACGGCTTCGGCCCACGGCCCGTCGTAGGAGAACACCTCCGACCAGTTGGCCCAGTTGTCGATCGTGCGGTCGATCCCCTGGTCGACGATCCGCGGATCGGGCAGATGGATCGGCTCGTCGTCGGTGCCGCAGAGCGCGATCAGGTGGCGCGATCCGATCGACGTGCTGAACGCCCCCTCGAACCGGGCACCCTCCTGCGCGTCCGTGCGCCCGTGCTCGAACCCCACGAGCACCAGGTCGACCGTGCCGACCTTCAGCACCGGCCCGTACAGCGTCTGCACCCGCTGCACCGGCTCCGCCACGAACAGCGGCCCCGGCACCACCTCCCAGGTGAATTCCACCGTCCCGCGGGTGCCCTCGATCCGGCGCGCGAGCTCGGCCCAGGGCAGCCGGCCGGCCACCCCGGTCACCAGCGCATCCGTCACCACGGCCTCGCCGCCCGGCGTCGTGAAGGTGGTGCGCAGCACGTTGGTGCCGGGCGCGTACTCGCGCCGCGACCGGAACGGACCGACCGGCCTCAGGGCGAAGTACCCGCCGGAGCCCGCATCCACGATCCCGGCGAACACCGGGGCGGTGTCCAGCGCGGGCATCGGCAGCCAGTCGATCTGTCCGTCGCGGGCGATGGCGGCCACCGTGCGCCCGTCGCCGATCACGGCGTAGTCGCGCAGCTCGGCGTACCCCTCGGCGCTGCGCAGGGAGTCAGATCGTGGCAACGGAGCCCGAATCCACGCGGTAGTTCGATCCGTTCACGAACGACGCCGCCTCCGAGCACAGGAACGCCACGACGTTGGCGACCTCGTCGGGTTCGCCCCGGCGCTTCAACTCCATGTAGGGCCGCTCCTCGTCCAGGAACGACTCGATCGCCTCCTTGGTCGGCACCCCCAATTCCTTGCCACGCTTCTGCATCATGGCGTCGGTCATGGGCGTGTGGATGAAGGCGGGCGAGACCGCGTTCACCAGCAGCCCCTCGAGGGCGTACGACCGCGACAGGCCCTTCGCGAGCGCCAGGATGCCGGCCTTGGCCGCGCAGTAGGGGAGCTCGTCGTCATAGGGCTGCACCGCATCCTCCGAAGCGAGGTACACCAGCCGGCCCCAGCCGCCCTTGCGCAGATCGGGAAGGAACTCGCGGGTCAGCCGCACCGGCCCGATCAGGTCGGTCTCGATCGTCTTGGTCCAGCCCTCGTCGGTGATCTCGTGGAAGAGTCCCTGTGCGCCGGTCACGCCGGCGGCCTGCACCAGGATGTCGATGTCGCCGACGGCCTCCGCCACGCTCGCGTGCAGAGCGGCGACCGAGTCCACGCTGGTGATGTCGGCGGCGAAGGCGTACAGCCGGTTCTTCGGGGCATCGAGCTTCGCCGCCGCCTTGTCGAGTTCGTCCTGGTCGACGTCGGAGATCACCACGGTGACCCCCTCCGCGAGCAGCAGGCGGGCGGTGTGCCAGCCGATGCCCGAGTCGCCGCCCGTGATGAGCGCCTTCTTGCCGGTGATTCCGAGATCCATCTGTCGGGTCCTTTCGCAGGGGTCGAATCGTCAGGGGCCGAGCGGATGCTCAGCCGAAGCGGTGCACGGGATAGCCGTGCGTCGCCGTGTCGATGGTGAAGACGCCGCCGCTGTGCGGGTGCGCTTCGAGTTCGTGTTCTTCGAGTTGTTCGCGGGCGGATCCCACGAACAGGGTGCCGAGGTCGTCGCCGCCGAAGGCCACCGAGGTGATGTTCGGAGCCGGGAGCTCGATCCGATCGGTGACCGTTCCATCGGCCAGCCGCCGCACCACCGCTCCCTCGCCGTAAAGTCCGCTCCAGAATCCGCCGTCGCGGTCGCGCGCCAGCCCGTCCGAAGGCAGTCCGGTGAGCATCGGCTGCGGTTCGCCGAGCGGCCCGGTGCCGTCGTACGAGCAGGAGTACACCGTCTTCACCGGGGTGTCGGTGAAGTAGAAGGTGCGGCCGTCGTCACTCCATTCGAAGCCGTTGGCCACCGAGATCCCGCCGAGCAGGGTCTCGAGCCTGCCGTCCGGATGCACGCGATAGAGCGCGCCGTCGGGCGATTCGTCGCGTAAGTCCATCGACCCCACCACGAACGATCCGAAGGGATCGCACTTGCCCTCGTTCAGCCGCAGCTCCGGATGCCGGTGCGGGATGTCCGCGATCGTCTCGCGGAGCACCCCCTCGGCATCCAGCAGCACCACCCGGTCACCGAGCGCGGCGACGAACCCGCCGTCCGCCGCCGGCTGGAACGAGGCCAGGGGCGGAGGAAGCAGTACCGACTCGTCGTCGGAGCCGTCCGCCGCCCCCTCCCGTGGACTGGTGTGCAGAGTGCCCGTGCTGATGTCCGTCCAGCGCATCGCACGCCGTCCGGCAGCCCACCACAGGCTCTCCACCAGGATCGCGCGCGAATCCCGCCACAATCCCACAGTGCCCGCGGCGCTCTCCGGCGTCACGGAGCCGTCCTCATTCGTCGTCGGCGCCCCCGCCCGAGGCGGTGTCGGCGCCGTCGCTGCTGTCGCTGCCGTCGGATCCCGATCCGTCCGGGAGCCCTTCGGCATCGGGGCGCTTCTCGTCGCTCGGGTCCTGGGGAGTGTTCTTGTCGCTCATGATCGTTCCTCTCGTCGGCGCGTCTGCGTCTGGTCGGTGTCGGGCCGGCGCCCGACGGTCAGTGAACCGGTGTTCCGCCGGTCACGGCGATCGTCTCGCCGCTGATGTAGCTGGCCTCCTGCGAGGCGAGCATCACGAACGGCGGCGCGAGTTCCACGGCCTGGCCGGGTCGCCCGTAGGCGGCCTCGCTCCCGAACGACTCGATCTTCTCGTTCGGCACGAAGGCGGGCTGCAGCGGGGTCCAGATCGGACCGGGCGCCACGCCGTTGACCCGGATGCCGCGCTCGGCGAGCTGCTGGGCCATGGCCCGGGTCCAGTTCGCGATCCCGGCCTTCGACACGGCGTACTCGGCCAGCTGGGGCGAGGGGTTGAAGCCCTGGATGCTGGAGCAGGTCACGATCGACGCGCCCGGCTTCAGGTGCGGCGAGGCCGCCTTGGTGAGCCAGAACAGCGGGTAGATGTTGGTCTTCAGCACGTGGTCGAGCGTCTCGGTCTCGAAGTCGTCGATGCTGTCGACGGTCGGCATGGTGCCGGCGATGATCGCGAGGATGTCGACGCCGCCGAACTCCTCGACGGTCTTCTGCACCAGCGCCGCGTTGGTGGCCTCGTCCTGCAGGTCGCCCGGGAACAGCAGCGCCTTCTGCCCGGCGGCCTCCACGAGGGCGGCCACCTCTTCGGCCTGCTTCTGCTCCACCGGCAGGTACGACAGGGCCACGTCGGCGCCCTCCCGGGCGTAAGCGATGGCGACGGCCCGGCCGATGCCGGAGTCGGCGCCGGTCACGATGGCCTTCCGTCCGGCGAGCCGACCCGAGCCCACGTAGCTCTCTTCGCCGTGGTCGGGCGCCGGGTCCATCTCGTGGATGTCGCCGGGCGCCGACTGCTGCTGCGGTGGGAACGGCGGGTTGGGGTACTGCTTGATCGGATCCTGGGGCGTGTACATGGTGGACATGAGCTTCACCGTACGACGGTCGGGCCCACCCGGCCACGGGATTGACAGAAGGCTCCGAGAGCCCTGAATCCTGCCCGTCAACCCCTCGGCGACATCCGGCTGCGGGCGTAGCGTCGACAGTCGGACCATCGAAAGGATCGACCATGACCACCACCCTCGAACGCTCCGTGAACGCCCCCGCCGACGGCGGCGCGAAAACCACCCGCCGGCAGAACGCCGAGAAGGGCTTCACCGCCTCCAAGCAGCTCACCGACGACCTGCAGAAGGTGCTCGTCGACCTGATCGAGCTGCACCTGCAGGGCAAGCAGGCGCACTGGAACGTGGTGGGCAAGAACTTCCGCGACCTGCACCTGCAGCTCGACGAGATCATCGACGCCGCCCGCGAGTTCAGCGACGTCGTGGCCGAGCGGCTCCGTGCGCTGCACGCGGTTCCGGATGGGCGAAGCGACACGGTCGCGGCCACCACGACGCTGCCCGAGTACCCCAACGGCGAGATCCTCACCACCGACACCGTCGACCTCATCACCCAGCGCCTCGAAGCCACGGTCGGCACCATCCGCGAGGTGCACGATTCCGTCGACGAGGCCGACCCCACCAGCGCCGACATCCTGCACGGCATCATCGAGAAGCTCGAGCAGTACGCCTGGATGGTCAGCGCCGAGAACCGCACCCCCGCGAAGCGCCGCTGACCCTCTTCCTGCGATCCCGAGCGGTGCCCGGTCGAGAGGCGGGGCACCGCTACGATCGCAGGATGAGCATCGAAGACCGCGTCAACTACTCGTCCGGATCGCCGTGGGAGCCCGTCCTCGGCTATTCCCGTGCCGTTAAGGTCGGTGACCTGCTGTTCATCGCCGGCACCAGTTCCGGCGGCATCGGCGAGACCGCCGAGGAACAGACGCGCGAGATCTTCCGTCGCCTCGAATCCGCGCTCACCGAGGCCGGTGCCGGCTTCGCGAACGTGGTCCGCACGCGCATCTACCTCACCGACATCGCCGACTTCGACGCCGTCGGCCGTGTGCACGGTGAGATCTTC
The DNA here is from genome assembly GCF_023264855.1 of Herbiconiux sp. Lineage (GTDB taxonomy): Bacteria > Actinomycetota > Actinomycetes > Actinomycetales > Microbacteriaceae > Herbiconiux. The sequence goes on from NZ_JAHFUW010000076.1 coordinate 12,553, forward strand.
GGCGAGATCCGCCCCGTCACCGCCGCCGTCGGCGTCACGGCTCTGGCCTCCCCCGAGCTCCTGGTCGAGATCGAGGTCGACGCCGTCCTCTGACGCTTTCGACCCCCGGCTCTCGCTACGAGTCCGGCAACACCGGATTCGGCACCACGGCGATCGCCGTGATCTCGACGAGCGCCCCGGGTCGTGCCGGTGTCACGGACAGCACGGTGACGGCCGTACGCCGTCGCCCCCAGACCGAAGCGGATGCCGCATAGGCCTCGTTCGGATCGACCCCCACCGCGAGGTGGATGGTCATCGACACCACCTGCTCAGGCCCCGACCCCGCCTCGGACAGCACCGCGAGAACGTTCCGCAGCGCCTGACTGGTCTGCGCCTCGAGCCCCTCGGCGAGCTCCCCGGCGCCGTCGACGCCGTTCTGCCCGCCGATGTACAGCATCCGGGCGCCCGCCTCGGCGATCATCCCCTGGGCGAACGCGGGATTGGACGGCATCTGCGGTGGATCGACCGGTGTCGGACTGCTCATGGCATCTCCTCTCGTCCCCGATGCCAGCAGTATGCCGCGTCAGCGCCGCGGCCGGAAGGCGCGCCAGAGGATCTTCGCGTGCGCTCTCTTGGCGCGCGCGATCCCACGGTCGTCCCCGCGTAGGGTGCTGACCCACTCGGCCGCCCGGCTGCCGATCGCCCCAAGCACCAACTCCGCGTCGGCGTGCTGTGCGGGCGGAACCGCAGCCTGCTCTGCCGGCATCCGTCCGCGCCGCGCCAGCGAGCCGCCGAGGTGCCGGCGGATGAGCTCGGCCACGCCGATGGCGTGTGCGTTGATGATCGAGTGCGCTGCCCCCTCGATCTCCCAGCTGCGCGCATCGCGCGCCCGCTGACGCAGCCGCGTATGGAACCTGCGCGGGGAGGTGCGGTCGAGCTCGCCGCGGATGAACAGCGTCTGCGCCTGCACGAGCCCGATCCGCTCGCTGATGCGGTACCGCAACATGTGCGGCAGCACGGTCAAGAAGTACACCACGCCGCACAGGATGTACGCCGACAGCGCCGTCAGCGCCAGGTGCGGCGTCTCGTGCACCGCCGACTGCGCGAAGCGAATCCCCTGCACGCCGGGGGCGGACTCCGCCTCGTTGATCACCGGGCTCACCAGAACCGCGTGGGTCAGATCCGGCCGGCGCACGAGGAGCTCCGTCACCACCTGCGTGCCCATGGAGTGCCCGAGCACCACGGGGTTCTCGAGCGCATAGTGCTCCAGAACGGCCTGCACCTGTCCGGCGAAATACTCCGCCGTCGGTTGCTCGTTCGGTCGAGGAAGTCCAGCGAACCCCGGCAGATCCAGGGCGTAGACCGGTCCGTGCTGCGCCAGCGTCGGCGCCAGGAACTCGAAGTAGGTCGCGGCCACTCCCACTCCGGCCACGAGCACGAAGGCGCGCTCGGACGTGACCCCGTCGACCGTTACCCGAGTGACCCGGGTGGTCTCTCCCGAGAAGCGCACACGCTCGACCTCGAGCCGGATGGGTGCGTCGGAATCAGTCATGGTTTCAGCCTGCCCTACTCGAAGCTGCCTTAAATGAAAAAGGACCAGCCCGAAGGCTGGTCCTTTTCAAAGTAAGTCCGGCGGTGTCCTACTCTCCCACAAGGTCCCCCTTGCAGTACCATCGGCGCTGAGAGTCTTAGCTTCCGGGTTCGGAATGTGACCGGGCGTTTCCCTCTCGCTATGGCCGCCG
>NZ_JAHFUW010000025.1 GCF_023264855.1 Herbiconiux sp.
CGAACAGCAGCAGGCCGGTGCCGATCAGGGCCTCGCGCTGCAGGGTGGTGGCGATCGGGAAGTTGAGGGCGATGTTCGCGGCGATGGTCTGCGAGTTCTCACCCTCGGTGAGCATCCGCACCGACACCAGGATGGCGGGCGAGATGATCAGCGCGATGGCCATCGTCTCGCCGAGCGCGCGGCCGAGGCCGAGCAGGGTGGCGCTGATGACTCCGGAGCGGCCGTAGGGGAAGACGGCGAGCTTGATCATCTCCCACTTGGTGGCGCCGAGCGCCAGGGCGGCCTCTTCGTGCAGGCGCGGGGTCTGCAGGAAGATCTCGCGGGAGATCGAGGTGATGATCGGCAGGATCATCACGGCCAGCACCACGGCGCCGGCGAGGATGGTGGACCCGGTGGTCGACACCTGGCCGCCGAAGAGGGGGATCCAGCCGAGGTAGGTGTTCAGCCAGTCGGAGAGCGGCAGCAGGAAGGGGCGGATGACGATGATGCCCCAGAGGCCGAAGACGATGGAGGGCACCGCGGCGAGCAGATCGACCAGGTAGCCCAGGATGCCGGCGAGCCGGCGCGGTGCGTAGTGCGAGATGAACAGGGCGATGCCGATGGCGATCGGGGCGCCGATGATCAAGGCGATCGCGCTGGCGAACAGCGTTCCCCAGATCAGCGGGCCGACGTACGACCAGAAGCTGTCGTAGCCGGCGGTGGGGCCCTCGGTGAGGTCGGTGTTGGTGGTCCAGTCGGCGAAGATCGCCGGCACCGCCTGGATGATCAGGAACAGCGCGACGCCCGCCAGGATGACCATGATCGAGATCGCGGATCCGGCGGACAGGCCGTAGAAGATGCGGTCGGCCGGGCGGGCCTTGGCCTTCACCTTCCGGGAGGCGCTCTTCGGAGCACCTCCCGGTGAGGTGGAGGAGGTGGTGGCCGATCCGGCCGTCGTCCTGTCGTTCACGCTCGAGCTCCCTGCGGCGGATTGAACAGCTGTGGATTCGCTCACTGCACTCTTTCTCAAGGGTATCGGCGTGGACGCTCAGTACGGCGGCCGGATCAGGCGGGGTGGAGCGGTGTTACTTGACGAGCTCGAGGCTCGTGGTGATCTCGGCCAGCATGTCGGCGGGGATCGGTGCGGAGCCGGCGTTCTTGGCAGCGACCTGCTGGCCGACCTCGCTCGCGATGAACGAGATGTAGCCCTTGGTGACCTCGGCCTGCGCCTCGTCGGCGAAGGTGGTGCACAGGATCGCGTAGGAGACGAGCGGGATCGGGTAGGCGTCGGCATCCGTGATGGCGGTGTAGTCGATTGTCTGGGCCAGGTCGCCCTCGATGCCGGTGTCCTTGGTGGTGGCGGCGGCGGTGAAGGCGTTGGATGCGCCCTCAGCGGAGAACGGCACGTAGTCGGTGCCGGTGCCCACCTGGATGTTGGCGGAGGTCAGGTCGCCGATGGCGCTGTGGTCGGCGTAGCCGATGGTGCCCTCGCCGGACTTGACGGTGTTCACGACACCGGAGCCACCCTGCTGGGCGGAGGAACCGGCGATCGGCCAGGCGTTGCCGGGCGCGTTGGTCCAGATGCTCGGCTGGGTCTGGCTGAGGTAGTTCGTGAAGTTGGTGGTGGTGCCCGATCCGTCGGAACGCGTCACGGTGGTGATCGCGGTGGCGGGGAGGGTGGCATCCGGGTTCTCGGCGGCGATGGCCGGGTCGTTCCAGGTGGTGATCTGGAGCGAGAAGATCTTCGCCAGGGTGGCCGACGACAGGTTGAGGTCGGTGACGCCCGCGAGGTTGTAGATGACCGCGACGCCGTCGAGGTAGATCGGCAGGTTGAGCGCGCCGCCGGGGCCGCAGAGGGTCTGGGCGGAGGCCTGCTGGTCGTCCTTCAGGGGCGAGTCGGAGCCTGCGAAGTCGTAGCTGCCGGCGAGCCAGTTGGTGACGCCGCCGCCGGAGCCCTGCGACTTGTCGTAGTTGATGGTGACGCCGGAGGCCTGCGCGGTGAATGCGGTGGTCCAGGCGGCCTGGGCGTTGGCCTGAGCGGAGGAACCGCCGGCGGTGATGGTTCCGGCGAGCGAGCTGTAGTCGACCGCTGCGGTCGTGGGCGTCGTCGACTCGGCCGGCGTTCCGCTGCTGTCGCTGCTGGCGCATGCCGAAAGTGCGAGGGCGCTGACGAGGACGATGCTGCCCACCGCCGCCACGTTCTTGAGCTTCACTGTGTTCCCTTCGAATTGGGTTATCTCGCGGGCGGCCGCAGTGAATATCGAGAGATCGATCACAGCCGCACGGATCGGGTCGGTGCTGACCCGTCAGCGACGCTAAGCGCGACGTCTGACCAGTCACCCGCACCCAGGTGAACGGAAGGTTAACGGAAGCCGACGATCGGCGTACGGCCGTCGTCAGGTCTGCGGCGTGTGCGTCTCGATGGCGATGATGCCCGCGTTCGGCCGATCGGCCGAGAGGTGCAGCACCGAATACCCGGCGACGGGCAGGTCGCCCGCGCGCGACACGGTCACGGCGGGGGCTGTTCCGGTGGCCCGTGCCACCTCGCGCACGATCTCGGGCAGCACGGGGCCGTGGCTGCACAGTACGGCGGTGACTCCCTTCGCGATGCGGCGGCCGACGACGGAGCGGATGTCGCTCTCGCCGTACTCGAAGGCGTCCTGGCTGATCGCATCCGTGGTCTTGACGCCGAGGGCGAGGGCCTTCGCGAGCGGCTGCACCGTCTGGCGGCAGCGCAGGGCGGTGCTCGAGACGATCTTCTGCGGGGCGAACGACAGCAGGCCGGGAACGATCGACCGTGCCTCGCCGAGGCCGCGTTCGGTGAGCGGCCGCTCGGCATCCGGGCCCGGGAACTGATAGGGCGGCGCGGCCTTCGCGTGCCGCAGCGCGATGATCGCGAAGGTGCGCGTGACGCCCTCCTCCACCAGCATGGCGAAGCGGTCGAGGATGGCGCCGTCGCGGTCGTAGGTGAGGGCGGCGCGGGCCTTCTTGATCGAGAGCCACTCCCGGGCCGCGACCTCGGCGTTGGGACGGAAGGTCGAGACGCGCACGGCCTCGTCGGTCACCTCGGCGGCCCAGTAGTGCACCACCTTCTCGCGCCCGTTGGGCATGGTGTAGTTGGTGACGCCGAGCGGCACCCCGAGGTGCACGCCGAGCCCGGTCTCCTCGGCGATCTCGCGCACCGCGGTCTGCGGCAGCGTCTCGCCCGGATCGACCTTGCCCTTGGGCAGCGACACGTCGCGGTGCGCGGTGCGGTGGATCACCAGCACCCGGATCTTGCCCTCGACGACCCGCCAGCACACGGCCCCCGCCGCGAAGACGGTCACCGCGTGGTGCCCGGGCGCTTGCGGCGGCTGATCTGCTGCATCAGCTCGTCCTGCAGGTCGATCAGGGGGGTGCCGTCGGCGGCGAGATTGGTGCGCGTCCAGTCGCCGGACTCCTCCAGCGACCAGGATGCGACGCCGTCCGACATCGCCAGCTCGAACAGGCTCTCGATCTCTTTGAGATGGCCGGGATCGACCAGGCGCACCAGCGCCTCGACGCGGCGGTCGAGGTTGCGGTGCATCATGTCGGCGCTGCCGATGAACACCTCGCGGTCGCCGTTGTTCTCGAACGAGAAGATGCGCGAGTGCTCGAGGTAGCGGCCGAGGATGGAGCGCACGCGGATGTTCTCGCTGAGACCGGGCTGCCCCGGCTTCAGCGCGCAGATCCCGCGCACCCACACGTCGACCGGGACGCCGGCCTGGCTGGCCCGGTAGAGGCCGTCGATGATGGCCTCGTCGACGATCGAGTTCAGCTTGATCTTGATGCCGGACGGGAGCCCCTGACGGGCGTTCTCGGCTTCGGCCTCGATGCGCTTGAGCAGGCCCTTGCGCAGGTGCAGCGGGGCCACCAGCAGGCGCTTGAACTTCTTCTCGATGGCGTAGCCGGAGAGCTCGTTGAACAGCCGGGTGAGGTCTTTGCCCACCTGGTCGTCGGCCGTGAGCAGCCCGAGGTCTTCGTAGATGCGCGAGGTCTTGGGGTTGTAGTTGCCGGTGCCGATGTGGCTGTAGCTCTTCAGGCGCCCCTTCTCCTGGCGGATGACCAGGGCGAGCTTGCAGTGCGTCTTCAGGCCCACCAGGCCGTACACCACGTGCACGCCCGCCTTCTCGAGCTTGCGCGCCCAGGAGATGTTGGCCTGCTCGTCGAACCGGGCCTTGATCTCCACCAGCGCGAGCACCTGCTTGCCGGCCTCGGCCGCGTCGATCAGCGCCTCGACGATGGGGGAGTCGCCGCTGGTGCGGTAGAGCGTCTGCTTGATGGCGAGCACGTGCGGGTCGGCGGCGGCCTGCTCGAGGAAGGCCTGAACACTCGTGGCGAACGACTCGTAGGGGTGGTGCAGCAGGATGTCGCCGCGCGAGATGGCCTTGAAGATGTCGGGCTTCGCGTTGGGCTCGGGCGGCAGCAGGGCCGCAGCCGTGGTGGGCACGTGCTTGGGGTACTTGAGGTCGGGGCGCGCGATGCGGTTGAGGTCGAACAGGCCGCCGAGGTCCAGCGGCGCGGGCAGGCGGTACACCTCCTGTTCGGTCACGTCCATCTCGCGCACGATCAGCTCGAGCGTCACCGGATCCATGTCGTCGGTGATCTCGAGGCGGATGGGCGGGCCGAAGCGACGGCGCAGCAGCTCCTTCTCGAGGGCCTGCAGCAGGTTCTCGGTCTCGTCCTCGTCGACCTCGACGTCTTCGTTGCGGGTGACGCGGAAGACGTGGTGCTCCACGATCTCCATGCCCGGGAACAGATCGCCGAGGTGGTTGGCGATCAGGTCTTCGAGGGTGATGAAGCGCAGTTCGTCGCTGGTCTCGCGGTGGTCGACGCGGATGAACCGGTTGAGCACCTGCGGCACCTTGAGGCGCGCGAACTCCTCCTTGCCGGTCTTGGAGTTGCGCACGCGCACCGAGAGGTTGAGCGAGAGGCCCGAGATGTAGGGGAACGGATGCGCGGGGTCGACCGCGAGCGGCATCAGCACCGGGAAGATCTGGTTCGAGAAGATCTCGTGCAGGTTCTCGCGGTCGGCCTCGTCGAGCTCGTCGTAGCGCACGATGCGGATGCCCGCCTCGCCGAGGGTGGGACCCACCAGGTCTTGCCAGGCCTTTGCATGGCGGGCCTGCAGTTCGTGGGCCTTGACGGAGATGTCTTCGAGCACATCCGTGGGCCGGCGGCCGACGTTGGTGGGCACGGCGAGGTCGGTGAGGATGCGGCGCTTGAGACCGGCGACCCGCACCATGAAGAACTCGTCGAGGTTGCTGGCGAAGATGGCCAGGAAGTTCGTGCGCTCCAGAACCGGCAGGGTGGGGTCTTCGGCGAGCTCGAGCACGCGCGTGTTGAACGCGAGCCAGCTGAGCTCACGGTCGAGATAGCGGCCCTCGGGCAGCGGCGGACCGGCCGTGGTCACGGCGAGTTCGTCGTAGTCGTCGTCGAAGTCGGTGACGACTCCGGCATCGAGCGAGATCATGTCGTCGTTCATGCAGCCATCATGTCACCCGTGTGTGTCCGTCGGGTGTGCTGTCGTGAGAGCGACGGGCGCCACGGCGGAGGAGCGCACGACCAGCTGCGGCACCGCCTGGTGCACCGGCGCGGGTTGCTCCCCGTTGATCCGGGCGAGCAAGGTGACCAGCAGGTCGGTTCCGAGCTGCCGGAAGTCCTGACGCACGGTGGTGAGAGGTGGGGAGAAGTGCGCCGCCTCGGGGATGTCGTCGAAGCCCACGATGCTCACGTCCTCCGGTACCCGCAGGCCCCGCTCGGTGAGCGCGTGCGTCAGCCCGAGCGCCATCTGGTCGTTGGCGGCGAACACCGCGGTGACCTCGTGGGCGGGAAAGGCCGAACCGAAGGCGAAACCGGCCGCCGGAGTCCAGTCACCGGTGCCGATGACACGGGCGGAGAGCCCGTTGTCGGCGAGCTCGTCGCGCCAGCCGCGTTCGCGCTCCCGGGCGTCGACGGCATCCCTCGGCCCGGCGAGGTGGGCGATCTCGTGGTGGCCGAGGCCGATCAGGTGCCGCACGGCCGCACGGGCGCCCTGGTACTGATCGGTGCCGACGGTCACGATCCCGGCCAGCTCGGTGGCCTGCAGCACCACGAGCGGCACGGTCAACTCCATGCCGGCCACGATGTCGGTGACGCCCTCGTGCGCGCTGATCACGGCGATGCCCTCGACGCTCTGACGCAGGAAGGCCTCGACCGCCGTGCGCACCGAGCCGGGATCGCCGTCGACCATGTTCGCGGTGAAGACCGACCAGCGGGCGTCCCGGGCGGCCGCGTTGAAGTACAGCACCGTCGACGACGGCCCGAACTCGGTGCCCCCGGTGGCCACGACGCCGATCGTGCGGGAACGCCGGGTGACCAGCGCCCTGGCGGCGGGCGAGGGCACGTAGCGCAGCTTCTTGATGGCGTCCTGCACCCGCACCTTGGTGGACGGCCGCACGTTGGGGAGGTCGTTGAGAACCCGCGAGACCGTCTGATGGGAGACGCCGGCGAGCCGGGCGACGTCGAAGATCGTGGCTTGGCGAGGGCTGTCAGCGGGCACGGATCACCCCCCTTCGGCGTGACTGGAAGACTAATGCACCGCTGTCGATGCTCGGCATCGCCGCGGCGGCCCTCATTGCTCGCTCCGCGCCGGCGGCGCGTCGGCGATGGCCGCCAGCAGGCTCGCGACGCTGAGGTCGTGGTTGGGCAGGTCGGCCACCTTGCGCCGGTCGCGCAGCACGGCCACGCGGTGGCTGATGCGCAGCACCTCTTCCAGCTCGGCCGAGATGAACACCACCGAGAGCCCGTTCTCGGCCAGATCGGTGACGAGCTTCTGGATCTCGGCCTTGGCGCCGATGTCGATGCCGCGGGTGGGCTCGTCCAGCACCAGCAGGCGGGGCGCGATGGCGAGCCAGCGGGCCAGCAGCACCTTCTGCTGATTGCCGCCCGACAGGTTCTTCATCAGGGCGTCGGGGTCGTTCGGGCGGATGTCCATGGCCTGGATGTAGCTCGCGGCCAGTTCGTCCTGCCGGGCCCGCGGGATGCGGCGGAACCAGCCGAGATCGGCCTGCAGGGCGAGCGCGATGTTGTCGCGGATCGTCAGATCGCCGATGATCCCCTCGGTGCGGCGGTTCTCGGAGGCGTAGACGATGCGGCGCTTGAGTGCCCGGCGAACCGTGCTGAGCCGGGCGGGACTGCCCTCCACCGCGATCGTGCCCGAGTCGGCGCGATCGATCCCGGTGAGAAGGCGTGCCAGCTCGGTGCGCCCTGAACCCAGCAGCCCCGCGATGCCCACGATCTCGCCCTCGTAGATGCGCAGATCGATCGGCTCGAGGGCGCCGCTTCGGCCGAGGCCGACCGCGGCCACGAAGGGCTGCTCGTCTTCGAGCGAGTCCTCCAGATGGCTGGACTCGAGCCGCTGGTGCAGGTCGTCCAGTGCCGTCAGCTCCTTGCCGATCATCTTCTGCACCAGGTCGATCCGCAGCAGTTCCTGCGGCAGGTACTCACCCACCAGGCGGCCTTCGCGCAGCACGGTGAGCCGATCGGAGATCTCGTAGACCTGGTCGAGGAAGTGCGAGACGAACAGGATGGCCACGCCCTCGGACTTCAGCAGCGCGATCACCCGGAAGAGCTCGGTGACCTCCTCGGCATCCAGGCTCGAGGTGGGCTCGTCGAGAACCAGCACCCGGGTCTGCACCGCCACGGCCCGCACGATGGCGACGAGCTGCTGCACGGCGGGCGGGTGGTCGGCGAGGGTCGAGGCCGGATCGATGTCGAGGCGCATCACCTCGAGCAGCTCCCGGGTGCGGGCACGCATGGCCTTCCCGTCGATGCCGCCCCAGCGGGTTCGGGGCTCGCGGCCGAGCATCACGTTCTCGGCCACCGAGAGGTTCGGCAGCAGATTGATCTCCTGGTAGACGGTGCTGATCCCGGCCCGCTGCGCGTCGGACACCCCGGAGAACGACACCTCGTCGCCGCCCACCAGGATGCGCCCGCCCTGCGTGCGGTACACGCCGGTCAGCGCCTTGATCAGGGTGGATTTGCCGGCGCCGTTCTCACCCATCAGGGAGTGCACCTCGCCCGGGAACAGGCGCAGGTCGACGCCGTCCAGAGCCAGCACGCCCGGGAAGCCGACGGACACGCCGATGAGCTGCACGACGGGTGTGGGCGCGGTCATCTCGGCTCTCCAGTGAGGCAGGGGATCGCGGCCAGTGCTGGATGTTAGGGCTCACATCCCTTGACCGCAAGGAAGTCTATCGCGCGCCATGGCCCGGGAACAAGCGGATGTGAGCGTTCTCAAAATGAGACTTGACACTGACGGGATTTCGTCGCTAACGTTCAGCGCATCGGGTTTGTGAGCGCTCACAAAAGGCGCTCGACTCTCCGCACGCACCACTGCAGCAGACACATTCACACCGCTGCCCGACGAAGGGCCGGCGGATCTCGAGGAGGAGATCAATGTCTAAGACAGCATCGTTCCGCGCATTCGCGGGCATCGCACTCGTGGGGGCCATGGCGCTCGGCATCACGGCGTGCTCGGGCGGCTCGTCCGCCGAGTCGACCGGCGCCGCCGGCTCCGACGGCGAGCTCACCACCATCGGCTTCGTCGCCGTCGGCCCCGAGGGCGGCTGGCGCACGGCCAACGAGCAGAACATCCAGGACTCGTTCTCGAAGGAGAACGGCTTCGACCTCAAGTACGCCCCGGCCACCAACGGCGACCAGAACTCGCAGATCACCGCGTTCACCTCCTTCATCGACGAGGGCGTCGACGCCATCCTGCTCTCGGCCACCGAGGCCACCGGCTGGGAGAGCGTGCTCGAGCGCGCTCAGGAGGCCGAGATCCCCGTGGTGCTGCTGGACCGCGGCATCGAGCCCAACGACACCTCGCTCTACACCAGCCACATCGCGCCCGACAACGTGGGCATCAGCGCCTCGGCCGCCGAGTGGGCGAACGCGCAGTTCCCCGACGGCGCCAACTACGTCGTGCTCGAGGGCCCTCCCGGCCTCTCGGTGGTCAACGACCGCAACAAGGGCTGGGACGAGACGATCGACGCCAACATGAAGAAGCTGGAGAGCCAGTCGGCCAACTGGTCGACCGAAGAGGCCAAGAGCGTCTTCGAGACCATCCTCAAGGCCAACAACAACGACGTGCAGCTCGTCTTCGCCCAGAACGACGAGATGGGCCTGGGCGCCGCGCTCGCCGTCGAAGAAGCGGGCCTGAAGCCCGGTACCGACGTGAAGATCATCACGATCGACGGCACCAAGGCCGCGCTGACCGCCCTCTCCGAGGGCCGGCTCAGCTTCGTCGCCGAGTACAACCCGTTGTTCGGCGACACCGCCATCGACGTGGTCAAGTCGGCGCTCGCCGGCGAGACCGTCGAGTCGGACATCGTGGTGCCGAGCGTGACCTTCGACTCGCCCGAGGCGGCGACCGAGGCACTGCCCACCCGTCAGTTCTGATCCGCCCCGCGCCGCCCGGTTCCTCTCCCGCAGAGGAACCGGGCGGCCCCGGCTCCGGCCGGGTACCCCTTCCAGCGACGACGCCGGGCATCCGGCAGAACGACCAGGCAGACATGGCAGCGACAGAGCCGATCGTCGAGATGAGCGACATCTCGATCGAGTTCCCCGGCGTGAAAGCCCTCCAGCACGTGGACTTCCGGCTGTTCCCGGGCGAGGTGCACACCCTGATGGGCGAGAACGGCGCCGGCAAGTCCACGCTGATCAAGGCGCTCACCGGCGTCTACAAGATCGACGGGGGCAGCATCCGCGTGGCCGGGGCGCCGCGCTCGTTCAGCGGAACGGCGGATGCGCAGAGCGCGGGCATCTCGACCGTCTACCAAGAGGTCAACCTCTGCGACAACCTCACCATCGGTGAGAACGTGATGCTCGGTCACGAGGTGCGGGGACACTTCGGCATCAACTGGGCGAAGACCCACAGCGCCGCGCACGACGCGCTGGTGGGCCTCGGCCTCGGCCACCTCGACACGAAGCAGCCGCTCTCCAGCATCTCGCTCGCGCTGCAGCAGCTGGTGGCCATCAGCCGGGCCATGGTGACCAAGTCGAAGGTGCTCATCCTCGACGAACCCACCTCGAGCCTGGACGCGAACGAGGTCGAGGGGCTCTTCGCCGTGATGCGGCGCCTGCGCGACCAGGGCGTCGCCATCCTCTTCGTCTCGCACTTCCTCGATCAGGTCTACGCCATCAGCGACCGCCTCACCGTGCTCCGCAACGGCGAATTCGTGGGGGAGTACCGCACCTCGGAGCTCGACCGCAGCCAGCTCATCTCGAAGATGATCGGCAAAGACTTCGGCGCCCTCGCGGCGCTCGGCTCCAACCGCGGACGCACCGTCGACGCGGATGAGCCCGCCTTCTACTCGGCGACGGATCTCGGCCGCAAGGGCTCGATCGATCCCGTCGACATCCAGGTGCACCGGGGCGAGGTGGTGGGCCTGGCCGGCCTGCTCGGCTCCGGGCGCACCGAGCTCGGCCGCCTGATGTACGGCGCCGACCGGCCCGACACGGGCGAGGTCACCATCGGCGGCACGACCGTCGAGGTGCACAGTCCCACCGCGGGCCTGGCGAAGAAGATCGCCTTCTCGACCGAGAACCGACGCGACGAGGGCATCATCGGCGACCTCACGGTGCGCGAGAACCTGATCGTGGCCGTGCAGGCCCGCCGCGGCTGGGCCCGCCCGCTCTCCCGTCGCGAGCAGAACGAGCTCTGCGAGAAGTACCTGGTGTCGCTGAACGTGCGGCCGGCCGATCCCGAGCTCCCCATCAAGAACCTCTCCGGCGGCAACCAGCAGAAGGTGCTGCTCGGCCGGTGGCTGGCCACCCAGCCCGAGCTGATCATCCTCGACGAGCCCACGCGCGGAATCGACATCGGGGCCAAGGCCGAGATCCAGGAGGCGATCGCGACGCTGGCCGAAGAAGGCATGTCGGTGGTGTTCATCTCGTCCGAGCTCGAAGAAGTCGTCAGACTGAGTGAACGGATCGTCGTGCTGAAGGACCACCGCAAGATCGGCGAGATCGTGAACGGCCCGGAGATCACCGCAGAGACCATCGTCGACCTCATCGCCACCGAAGGGACCACCCCATGAGCGCGCCAACGCCGCCGCGAGCGAGCATCCCGCGATCCGGAGCCCGGCAGTTCGCCGTCTCCGTCGTGCGCCAGCCCTACATCTGGGCCGTCGTCGCCCTGCTGCTGCTGATCGTGATCAACCTGATCAAGGATCCGGGCTACCTCGGCATCTCGGTGAACGCCACCACCGGCAACCTCTCGGGCAACGTCATCGACATCCTCCGGGCCAGTGCGCCCATCATGATGATCGCCATCGGCATGACCCTGGTGATCGCCACCCGCGGCATCGACCTCTCGGTCGGCTCGGTGATGGCGGTCTCGGGCGCCGTCTCGATGGAGTTCATGAACAGCTCCGGAGACGGCAGCGTCGGCGGCGCCATCCTCGCCGCGGCCTTCGCCATCGGCATCAGCGCCGTGCTCGGCGCGGTCAACGGCGTGCTGGTGTCGATCGTGGGTCTGCAGCCCTTCATCACCACGCTGATCACGATGCTCGCCGGCCGTGGACTCGCGAAGGTGATCACCTCCGGCCAGAACACCTCGGCCAGCAACGAGCCGTTCCGGTGGATCGCGAACGGCACCGTCTTCGGCTTCCCGGTGGTGTTCGTCATCGGCGCCGTGATCGTAGCCATCGTCGCCGTGCTCATCCGCCGCACCGCCCTGGGCCTCATGATCGAGTCGATCGGCATCAACCCCAAGGCCGCGCGGATGGCGGGCATCCGGCCCATCGGCATCCTGATCTCGGTCTACATCGTCAGCGGCATCCTGGCCGGTATCGCCGGCATCTTCTCGACCGCCAGTGTGATGACGGTCGAGGTGGCCAAGACCGGCCTCTCGGCCGAGATGGACGCCATCCTCGCCGTGGTCATCGGCGGTACCTCGCTGGCCGGCGGCAAGTTCTCGTTGACCGGGAGCGTGATCGGCGCGCTGCTGATCGCCACCCTCGACAAGACCATCGTGTTCCTCGCCATCCCCTCCTCGGCCACGCCCGCGTTCAAGGCGCTCGTGATCGTGGTGATCTGCCTGCTGCAGTCGCGCCGGGTCAGAGCGCTGTTCAACCAGCGCCGAGCGCCCCGCACACCGTCGGCCCCCACTGCTCCGGCGCCCACCGCGCCGCGCACGACCCGAAAGGAGACGGTGTCGGCATGAGCACCCTCATCGAACGGCCGCTCTCCGGCCCCTCGGGTTCGCCGGCTCCGGCCCGCCCGACCCCGCTCTCGCGCCTGAAGCCCAAGCTCGAGACGCTGCCCACGCTCGCCGCGGTCGTGATCTTCATCGGCATGATCGTCTACGGCGAGATCGCGTATGGCCGGATCGTGCAGTTCAGCACCGTCTCGAACCTGCTGATCAACAACTCGTACCTGATCATCCTGGCCGTGGGCCTGACCTTCGTCATCCTCACCGGCGGAGTGGATCTCTCGGTCGGCGCGGTGATCGCGATCAGCAGCCTGGTGGGCGTGATGCTGGCCAACCAGGGCTGGAACCCGATCGCCGTCGTCGTGCTGATGATCCTGATCGGCTCGGCCTTCGGACTCGCCTCGGGCATCCTGATCCAGTTCTTCAACGTGCAGCCGTTCATCGCCACCCTGGCGATGATGTTCCTGGCCCGGGGGCTCGCCGCGATGCTGAGCACCACGCCGGAACGCCTCGCCGACGACTCGCCCATCCGCAGCCTGTCGACCGAGTGGAAGGTCATCGACGGGCCGAAGATTAACGACCTCGTGATCACTCCCACCGTGCTGATCGCCGCCGTCGTGGTGATCGTGGCCTTCGTGGTGCTGCACCGCACGCGCCTCGGCCGCACCGTCTACGCGATCGGCGGATCCGAGCAGTCGGCGCTGCTGATGGGGCTGCCCGTGGTGCGCACCAAGCTGCTCATCTACGTCATCAGCGGCACGCTCGCGGGCCTCGCCGCGGTGGTGTACACCTCCAAGCTCGGCATCGCGCAGAACATCACCGGCGTCGGCTGGGAACTGGATGCCATCGCCGCGGTGATCATCGGCGGAACCCTGCTCACCGGCGGTGCGGGCTTCGTGCTCGGCTCGGTGGTGGGGGCCCTGGTGCTCGGCCTGATGAACGTGTTGATCACCCGCGACGGCAGCATCCCGCCCGAGGCCACGACCATCATCACCGGCGGCATCCTGCTCGTGTTCGTGCTGCTGCAGCGGCTCGTGGTGTCGCGCAAACGCAAGACCTAGACCGCCTTCCGGGCCCTTCGGGGCACCTTCTCCCAGCACAGCTCTGCCCTCGTGCAGCTCCGCCCCCGTTCGACGATGAAGCCGATTCAGGAGACATTCCGCATGACACGTCCATCCTTCAAGGCGCTGGTCGCCGCCACCGCCGTGGCGCTCACCGTGCCGTTGCTGAGCGCGACCCCCGCGTTCGCCGAACCCGCCGACCACCTCGTGGCGCACTACGCCCTCGACGAGACGACGGGGAGCACGGCCGTCGACAGCTCCGGCAAGGGCCACGACGCCCAGATCGCCGGCGCACCTGTTCTGGGCGGTGATGCCGGGCTGACGCTGGACGGTGTGGACGATCACGTCGCGCTGCCGAACGACATCCTCGCCGGCCTGGACTCGATCACCGTGAGCACCGAGGTGCTGGTGCGCGGCGAGCAGGGCACGCCGTACTTCGTGTTCGGTCTCGGCAACCCGGCCACGAGCAGCTCGGGTACCGGCTACCTCTTCGCCACCGGCAACACCTACCGGGCCGGCATCACCACCGGGAACTGGAGCGGCGAGCAGGTCGTCGGCTCCGATGCGAACCTGGCCCGGGACACCTGGAAGACGCTCACCTACACGCTCGACGACGCGAGCGACACCGCGCGCCTCTACCTCGACGGCGCCGAAGTGGCCGTGAAGACCGGCGTCACCGTGAAGCCCGGCGAGCTCGGCGGCGGAACCACCACCGCCAACTACATCGGCCGCTCGAACTACGCCTCCGACCGGTACCTCGCCGGCAGCGTGCGCGACTTCCGCCTCTACGACACGGCGCTGAGCGCCACCGAGGTGGCCGCCCTGCAGCCGAGCGACGAGGTACGCCTCGCCCGCGACGCCGAGCAGCTCACGCTCGGCGACCTCTCGGCCGTGCAGAGCGACCTGGTGCTGCCCGGCACCGGCCTGAACGGCTCGACGGTGACCTGGAGCTCGGATGCTCCGGGCACCATCTCGACGACCGGTGCGGTCACGCGCCCCGAGGCCGGCCAGAGCGACGCCACGGTGACGCTCACCGCGACCCTCGCGCGCGGCACGGGCAGCACCACGAAGGACTTCACGGCCACCGTGCTCGCCCTGCCCGACGATCAGTCCGAGGTCGACTCCGCGGCCACCGCCCTGGTGATCAACACCCTCGACGACGTGCGCGGCAACCTGACGCTGCCCGCCGCACCGGAGGGCATCTCGCTGGAGTGGACCTCCTCGGATCCGTCGATCGTGTCGGTCACCGGCGAGGTGACCCGCCCCGAGGCCGACACCGCGGTGACCCTGACCGCCCAGCTCGGCAAGGGCTCGGCCACCGCCACCCGCACCTTCACGGCCCAGGTCAAGAAGGCCGCCGACCTCGCCGCGTACGAGGGCTACGCCTTCGCCTACTTCACCGGCAACTCCCTCGCCGGCGAGAACATCTACTTCGCCGCGAGCGAGGGCAACAACGCCCTCGACTGGAAGGAGCTGAACGGCGGCCGGCCGGCGCTGAGCTCGACCGAGGGCACGAAGGGTCTGCGCGATCCGTTCGTCATCCGCTCTCCCGAGGGCGATAAGTTCTACCTGATCGCCACCGACCTCTCGATCGGCAGCGGCACCTCGTGGGGCGACTCGGTGCGCACCGGCAGCAAGTACATCGAGGTCTGGGAGTCCAGCGACCTGAAGAACTGGTCGGCGCAGCGTCACGTCAAGGTGGCCCCCGACAACGCGGGCATGACCTGGGCGCCCGAGGCCTACTACGACGACACCATCGGCTCCTACGTGGTGTTCTGGGCCTCGGCGCTCTACGGCGACGACGACCCGGGCCACACCGGTGCCACCTACCACCGCATGATGTACGCCACCACGCGCGACTTCGTCACCTTCAGCACGCCCGAGGTGTGGCAGGACCAGGGGGTGTCGCGGATCGACTCCACCGTCATCGAGGAGAGCGACGTCTACTACCGCTTCACGAAGGACGAGGGCGCCGGCGGCACCGGATGCAGCGACATCATCCAGGAGTCCTCCACCGACCTGCGCGCGACGCTCGACTCGTGGACGGTGATGGACAGCTGCATCGGCCGTGACGCCGGCACGAGCGCCGTGGAAGGCCCCACCGCCTTCAAGGCGAACCCCGGCGACGTGAACGGCGACAAGTTCTACCTCTTCGTCGACGAGTACGGCGGACGCGGGTACATCCCGCTCGCCACCGACGACATCGCCCACCCCGACTGGAAGGTCGCTGCGGACTACGACCTGCCCGCCAGCCCCCGCCACGGCACCGTGATCCCGGTCACGGCCGACGAGCTCGCCGCGCTCAGCGTCGACGAGCCGGTCGTGCCCCCGGCACCCGCCAATGAAGACGGCGAGATCGTGCGTTACGACTTCTCCGACGGCTCCGGATCGGTGCTGCACGACGTCTCCGGCAACGGCCAGGACGGCAGCATCCAGGGCGGCGCCACGTTCGCCGACGGCGCTCTGCTGCTGGACGGCGGCGACGACTACGTCGACCTGCCCGACAACCTGCTGGCCGGTGTCGTCGACACCACGGTCGAGGCGGATGTCTGGATCAACTCCGGGCAGGCCACTCCGTACTTCATCTACGGACTGGGCAACACCGTCTCGGGTGCCGGCAACGGCTACCTCTTCTCCACGGGCAACGGTTACCGCACCAGCCTCGCCACCGGCAACTGGACGACGGAGCAGACGGTCGCGCAGGGCGGCGACCTGCCCCGAGGCCGATGGGCCCACCTCACCTACGTGCTGAAGGACACCACCGCCACGATCTACCTTGACGGCATCGCGGTGGCCTCCGGCACGGTCACCACCGATCCCGGCGACATCGGCCAGGGAGTGACGACGGCCAACCACCTGGGCAAGTCGAACTACGACGGCGACCGCCTGCTGAACGGCCGGCTCCGCGGGTTCGCGATCTACAACCGCGCGCTCTCCGACGCCGAGGTGCTCGCCGCCTCGGGCAATACCTCGGCCCTGGCCGGCGTGACACTCGCAGAAGACGTGCTGAAGACTGCACCGATCGTCGACTCGGCCGCCCATACCGTCGTGTTCCCGGTGAAGCCGGGCACCGACCGGAGCGCGCTCACGCCGCAGTTCGCGACCGCGGCCGGTGTGCAGGCGAGCCCCGCATCCGGAACGACCGCCGACCTGCGCGAACCGGTGACGGTCACGCTCACCTCGGCCGGCGCGGACCCCGTCACCTGGACGCTGAGCGCCATCGAGATGGGCAGCCCGAGCATCCCGGGGCTCTACGCCGACCCGAACATCGTGGCCTTCGGCGACACGTACTACATCTATGCGACCACCGACGGCTTCCCCGGCTGGGGCGGCAAGGAGTTCTTCGTCTGGTCGTCGAAGGATCTTGTGGACTGGACGCGATCCGAGACGCCGATCCTCACGCTCGACGGTGCCGACGGGAACGTGCCGTGGGCGACCGGCAACGCCTGGGCGCCGACGATCGCCGAGAAGGACGGGAAGTACTACTTCTACTTCAGTGGGCACAACGCCGAGCTGGACCGCAAGACGATCGGCGTCGCCGTGGCCGACAGCCCGACCGGGCCGTTCGTGGCCCAGCCCGAAGCGATGATCCTGAACGACGAGGCCGTGACCTCGGGCCAGGCGATCGACCCGGCGGCGTTCACCGATCCGGAGACCGGGAAGCACTACCTGTTCTGGGGCAACGGATCGCCGGTGTACGCCGAGCTCTCGGACGACATGCTCTCGATCAAGGCCGAGACGCTGAAGCCGATCTCCGGACTGACCGACTTCCGGGAGGGCACGTTCCTCAACTACCGTGACGGCCTGTACCACCTCACCTACTCGATCGACGACACGGGTTCGGCGAACTACAAGGTGGGCTATGCCACGGCGACCAGTGTCGACGGGCCGTGGACGTACCGCGGAGTCCTGCTGCAGAAAGACACCACCAAGGGCATCCTCGCCACCGGGCACAACTCGGTGCTGAACGTGCCGGGAACGGATGACTGGTACATCGCGTACCACCGCTTCGCGATCCCGGGCGGCGATGGTCAGCACCGCGAGACCACGATCGACGAGCTCACCTTCGACCCGGCCACCGGTCTCATGCAGACCGTGACGCCGACGCTGGAGAGCGTGGCGCCGCAGACCATCGTGACGGCTCCGGTCGAGCCCGAGGTGGGGCGCATCGGGGGCGCGGATCGGTTCGAGGTGTCGGCGAACACGTCGAAGGCCGGCTGGCCGGATGGTTCGTCCACGGTGTATGTGGCGTCGGGCGAGGTGTTCCCGGATGCCCTGTCCGCCGCATCGGCGGCCACGGTCGCGGGTGCGCCGATCCTGCTGGCTCGGTCGGGCGCGGTGCCCGCCGCGGTGAAGGCCGAAATTCAGCGACTCGGCGCAACGGACATCGTGATCGTGGGTGGGCCGAACACCATCGGTGCGGGTGTCGAGGCGGAGCTCGCGAAGCTCGGTGCCGTGACCCGCATCGGGGGAGCGGATCGGTTCGAGGCGTCGCGGAACATCGCGGAGCACGCCTTCCCGGATGGTGCGGAGGTGGCGGTTCTGGCCACGGGCCTGACCTTCCCGGATGCGCTCTCCGCAGGTGCTGCCGTGGCCGGTCGCGGCCCGGTGATCCTGGTGAACGGCGGGGCTGCGGGTCTGGATGCGGCGACGAAGGCGCTGCTGACCGACCTCGGGGTCGATGAGATCGCGGTCGCCGGTGGCACCAACTCGGTTTCCACGGGCATCCAGTCGGATGCGGCGAAGATCGCCGACACCGTGCGCCTCGGTGGCGCGGACCGGTTCGAGGCGTCGCGCACGATCACCGCGCACTTCGTCACCTCGGCGAAGAACGTGCTGCTGGCGACGGGTTCGAACTTCCCGGATGCTCTCTCGGGTTCGGCGTTCGGCCCCCGTACGGGTGCCCCGCTGTTCACGGTTCAGGGTTCCTGCATCCCGGCGGAGACGCTGGCGCAGATCACGGCTCTGGGTGCCGAGCAGATCACTCTCCTGGGCGGCCCGAACACGCTGAGCCCCGCGGTCGAGCAGCTCCAGCCCTGCGCCGGCTGAGCCGTACCATCCTCCATCACTACGACGAAGTAGGAAACGAATGAAGCGACTCCTCTCGACCCGCGGTGCGCTGGTCGCCTCCGCCCTGGCCGTGCTCCTCGCCACCTCCGCGGCCGTGCCCGCCGGCGCCGCCACGGCGGGCACGGCCGGCACGGTTGCGGTGGCCGACGGATCGGCCGACCTGGCCGCGCTCGTCATCCCCTCCGCCGACGACGTGCGCGGAAACATCCATCTCCCCGAGGCCGGCAGTGTGAGCGGCAGCCCCATCACCTGGAGCTCCTCGAACGAGGCGGTCGTCTCCGACACGGTCGCCGAGACCGCCGAGGGCAGCATCGCCCCCGGCGCGGTCACCCGGGGGAGTGCGGACGTCTCCGTGCAGCTGACGGCGACCGTGGAGGGGCAGTCGAAGACCTTCGAGCTGCACGTGCGGGCCGCGGCCCCGGCCGTCGACCCCGCCGGCTACCTCTTCAGCTACTTCGCCGGTGAGTCCACCGACGCGGGCGAAGAGATCTACTTCGGCACCAGCGAGGGCGACAGCCCCCTCGAGTGGGACGAGCTCAACGGCGGCCAGCCGGTGCTGAACTCGGAGTTCGGTGAGAAGGGTCTGCGCGACCCGATGATCATCCGGTCGCCCGAGGGCGACCGGTTCTACATCGTGGCCACCGACCTCAAGATCTACCCGAACGGCGACTTCGGCCGCGCCCAGCGCACCGGCAGCGCCTACCTCGAGATCTGGGAGTCGACCGACCTCGTCACCTGGTCCGACCAGCGGCACGTCAAGGTGTCGGATGAGGCCACGGTGGGCAACACCTGGGCCCCCGAGGCCTTCTACGACGAGACCATCGGCGAGTACGTCGTGTACTGGGCATCCAACCTCTACGACGCCTCCACCCCGGTGTCGGCGCGCGACAACTTCGCCACCTACAACCGCATGATGTACTCCACCACGCGGGACTTCGTGACCTTCTCGAAACCGCAGATCTGGAGCGACTCGAAGCGCGGCAACGGCCTCGGACTGATCGACTCCACCGTCATCCAGGACGGCGACACGTACTACCGCTTCACCAAAGACGAGGGCACGATGAACGTGCTGCTGCAGAAGTCCGACTCGCTCCGCGCCACCAGCGGCGACCCGATGGTGGTGACCGACGACCCGAACGCCTGGTCGCTCGTCACCCGCGAGATCGGCCGCAACCAGAGCTACTCGGCCATCGACGGCTCGACCCGCACCTACACCGGCGGCGAAGGCCCCACGGTGTTCAAGGACGTGCGCGACGACGGCACCTGGTGGCTGTTCATCGACCAGCCCGGATACCACGGCGGAGTCGGCTACGTCGCGTTCCGCTCCACCGACAAGGGGCTCACCTGGGAGGCCCAGGACTCCTCGGGCCTGCCCGGAGTTCCGCGCCACGGAACGGTGCTGCCCATCTCAGCCGAGGAACAGGCACGCCTGCGCACCGCCTACAACACCATCGAGAGCGTGCAGTCCACCACCTTCGCGATAGAGGCCGTTCAGCGGAACGCGCCCGACCTGCCGCGGTCGGTGCAGGCCACCTACACCTCGGGCGCCGTCGGCTCCGCGCCCATCACCTGGGACGCGATCGACCCGGCGTCGTATGAACGACCCGGCACGTTCAGCGTCTCGGGACACGTCGACGGCTTCGCCACGGAGCTCACGGCCACGGTGACGGTCGTCGAGGCGCCCAGCCTGGAGAGCGGATTGGTGGCCCGGTACACGCTCGACGAATCCGACGGCACGGCCGTGACCGATTCCTCCGGCAACGGCCGCGACGCGGTCGTCGAGGGAACACCCCAGTGGCGCGGAGCCGAGGGCTTCGAGTTCACCGGCGGATCCGTGGCCACGGGCAACCGCATCAAGCTGCCGAACGACCTCGTGACCGGACTCGACGACGTCTCGGTGAGCTACGACCTCTGGGTCGACCAGGGGCTGCCGCAGAACACGATGTCGTTCGTGGTGGGCAACCCGTCCACCGCGAACAGCGGCTACCTGTTCGTCACCGCCCGCGACTACAACAACGTGTTCCGTGGGGCGATCACCCGCACGAGCGGCTCGTCGGAGCAGAGCTCGGCCGGTTCCGCCCTCCTGCCCCAGGGCGAATGGGTGCGGGTCACCTACACCGTGGCCGGCGGCGACAGCACGAACCCCGGTGTGGCGAAGCTCTATCAGAACGACGCCCTCGTGGCGACGAACACCGGCATCACCACCACGCCGGGCGCCCTCGGCGACGGCTCGACGACCTTCAACTACCTGGG
Organism: Herbiconiux sp.; assembly: GCF_023264855.1. Lineage (GTDB taxonomy): Bacteria > Actinomycetota > Actinomycetes > Actinomycetales > Microbacteriaceae > Herbiconiux. Next base: position 20,578 of record NZ_JAHFUW010000025.1, read on the forward strand.
CCGCTCGTCGTGGGCGGCCGATCCGCTCTTCGACGGCCGGATGCGCGACTTCCGCGTCTACGACCGGGCGCTGGATGCCGCGTCGGTCGCCATTCTCGCGGGCGACGGCGTCGAGCCGCAGCCCGAGCCCGAGGTGTCGCGGATCGCGGGTGCGGACCGGTTCGAGGTGTCGGTGAACACCTCGAAGGCCGGCTGGTCCGACGGGTCCGACACCGTGTACGTGGCGTCGGGCGAGGTGTTCCCGGATGCCCTGTCGGCTGCTTCCGCGGCCACGGTCGCGGGTGCTCCGATCCTCCTGACGACGTCGGGGTCGCTCCCGGCCTCGGTGCGTGAGGAGATCGTGCGACTGGGTGCGACGGACATCGTGATCGTGGGTGGCTCGAACACCATCGGCGCTGCGGTCGAGACCGAGCTGAAGACGCTCGGTACCGTCACGCGGATCGGTGGCGCCGACCGGTTCGAGGCGTCGCGGAACATCGCGGAGCACGCCTTCCCCGACGGCGCCGAGGTCGCAGTTCTGGCCACGGGCTTGAACTTCCCCGACGCCCTCTCGGCCGGTGCCGCGGTCGCAGGTCGTGGCCCGGTCGTGCTGGTGAACGGCGGCGCCACGGGTCTGGACGCGGCGACGAAGTCGCTGCTGACCGACCTCGGCGTGCACGAGATCGCGGTGGCCGGCGGCACCGCATCCGTCTCGGCGGGCATCCAGACGGATGCGGCGAAGATCGCCGACACCGTTCGTCTCGGTGGTGCCGACCGCTACGAGGCGTCGCGGACCATCAACGCGCACTTCGTCACCTCGGCGAAGAACGTGCTGCTGGCGACGGGTTCGAACTTCCCGGATGCCCTCTCGGGTTCCGCGTTCGGCCCCCGCACCGGCGCCCCGCTCTTCACCGTCCAGGGCACCTGCGTTCCGGCGGAGACCCTCGAGCAGATCACGGCTCTGGGCGCCGAACAGATCACCCTCCTCGGTGGCGAAGCGACCTTGTCGCCCGCCGTCGAGCAGCTCCAGGCCTGCGCGAGCAGCTGACGAGCATCCCGACACCCGACGATCACCCGAGCAACTGACGACGACGACAGGAAGCAGACGACCGTGATGCGCGACGTATTCAAGAGGACGGCGGCGGTGGCGACATCGCTGCTGCTGGTGGGTGGCTTCGGCGCGGTCTCGGCGGGAGCTGCAGCATCCGCTGCCGCCGCCGAGACTGCGGCGCCGAGGGACGGTCTGATCGGGGAGTACCTGTTCAGCCAGACTTCCGGAACCACGATCGCCAACGCGGCCACCGGAGACGGTGCGCTGGCTGCCGCCACCGTGGTCAACGGCGACGACAGCCAGTGGACCGGTGATGCGCTGCAGTTCACCGGCGGGGCGAAGTCGAGCTCCACCGCGAACTGGGTCGAACTGCCCGACGGCATCCTCACCGGTGCCTCCTCGGCCACCATCACCACCGAGGTGAAGATCGACGTCTCGATGAAGTCGACCTTCAACTTCCTCTGGAACATCGGCAACGACACGACCGCGCAGTACTACTTCACCTCGGTGCGCGACACCCCGCGCACGGCCATCACCACGAACGGCGGCGGGGGCGAGATCAACGCCCGGTCGGCGGCCGCCCTCGACGCCGACCGGTGGTACAGCCTCACCTCGGTGATCGACGGCACGGCCGGCACCATCGCCTTCTACGTCGACGGCGTGAAGGTGGGCGAGGCGGTGAGCACTCTCACCCCGGCCTCCATCGCCGACCAGTCGCTGAACGCGATCGGCCGTTCACCTTGGCCCGATCCGTTCTTCAAGGGCGAGGTCTCCTCGTTCCGGGTCTACGACCGGGCACTCACGGCCAGCGAGATCGGCGCGGTCTCCGACGCGGATGCGACGGCGCACGCCGCCAGCTTCCAGGCGGTGGCGCAGGCCACGGTCGACGCCCTGTCGCCCGTGACCATCGACGACAGCTCGCTCGTGCTGCCCGACCTCGGCGGCTCGGTGAGCTGGGCATCCGACACCCCGGGCATCGCGATCGGGGCCGACGGCGTGACCGCCACGGCGGTGCAGCCCGAGCCCGGCCAGCCGGCGCTGACCGGCACCCTCACCGCCACGGCGACCGTGCGCGGCGTGACCGCTTCGCGGAGCGTCGAGGTGACGGTGACACCGATGGCCGAAGCCGGTGACGATTACGGCTACCTCATGGTGCACTTCATCGAGGACTCCGCGGGCTACGCCGAGAAGATCTACCTCGACGTCTCGCGCGGCGACAACCCCGAGCAGTGGGATCCGCTGAACGGCGGCGTGCCCATCCTGGCCTCCGACCTCGGCACCACCGGCGTTCGCGACCCGTACCTCACCTACAACCCCGAGACGAAGACCTACTACGTCATCGCCACCGACCTGCGGGTGTTCGGCGGCGACTCGGGCTCCGGAAGCTGCACCACCTGGTGCTACTGGACGAAGAACGCCAGTACCAAGCTCAACATCTGGGAGTCGAAAGACCTCGTGACCTGGGGAGACCTGCGGCAGATCGACATGGCCGTCGACGCGAACGGCGGCACCGTCGCCGAGCTCGGCATGGCCTGGGCTCCCGAGGCCACCTGGGTCGACGACTACTACCCCGACGGGCGCGGCGCCTTCGTCGTGTACTGGGCCTCGAACGTGTTCCCGGCGAACGACCCGAACCACGACACCGCGAGCTACAACCGCGTGCTGTGGGGCGCCACCAGCGATTTCACGCAGGGCACCTACGCCTTCGGCGGCGACTTCGTGAACACCGGCGGCAACGCCATCGACACCACGATGATCCAGAACGACGGCACCACCTACCGCATCACCAAGGACAACGGATTCGGCGACGGCATCTACATGGAGTCGACGACCGCACCCCGCTGGTGGGAGGCGGGCACGGCCTGGACGCGCATCCAGTCGAAGATCGGCGCGGTGTGGGCCGGGGGCAACGCGGGCGGAGTCGAAGGACCCGCGGTGTTCAAGAGCCACAGCGAAGACCGCTGGTACCTCTACGTCGACGTGATCCCCAGCACCGGGTACCGCCCGATGGAGACCACCGACCTCGATGCCGGCTGGACCCAGCTGACCGACCCCGGCTTCTCGATGGCCCCCAACACGAAGCACGGCGGCATCGTCTCGCTCACGAAGGCGCAGTACGACACCGTTCGAGCGGCGGATGCGACATCGGCCGTCACGGCCGACCTCGGCACCACCTCGCTCGGCCAGGGCGGCACGGTCGAGGAGCTCGCCGCGGCCCTGCCGGCCACCGCTGCGGTGAACCTTGCCTATGGGCGGGGCACGGCGGACCTTCCGGTGGAGTGGGACACCTCGGCGGTCGACCTCGCGACGCCCGGCACCTACGCCGTCACCGGCACGGTGCGCTCGCTCGGCGCCAACCTGAACGACTGGGTGGGTGAGGGCGGTTCGACCGCGTGGAACGCACCCGGCAAGGAACTGTTCAGCTCGAGCGCCATCACCGTCACGGCCGAGGTGGCGGTCACAGCGCCGGTGGCGCCGGAGGTGGATCGCATCGGGGGTGCGGACCGGTTCGAGGTGTCGGTGAACACCTCGAAGGCCGGCTGGCCCGATGGTTCGTCGACCGTGTATGTGGCGTCGGGCGAGGTGTTCCCGGATGCCCTGTCCGCCGCGTCGGCGGCCACGGTCGCGGGGGCACCGATCCTCCTCACCACGAAGGGCTCGCTGCCGGCGTCGGTGACGGCGGAGATCCAGCGTCTCGGCGCGACGGACATCGTGATCGTGGGCGGGCCGAACACCATCGGTGCCGGTGTCGAGGCTGAGCTGGCGAAGCTCGGCACCGTGACCCGGATCGGGGGAGCGGATCGGTTCGAGGCGTCGCGGAACATCGCGGAGCACGCCTTCCCGGAGGGTGCGGAGGTCGCGGTTCTCGCGACGGGTCAGACCTTCCCCGACGCGCTTTCGGCGGGTGCCGCTGTTGCGGGTCGTGGCCCGGTGATCCTGGTGAACGGTGGTGCTGCCGGTCTGGATGCGGCGACCACGACGCTGCTGACCGGGCTCGGGGTCGAGGAGATCGCGGTTGCCGGTGGCACCGCATCCGTCTCCGCGAGTATCGAGACGGATGCCGCGGAGATCGCGGACACGGTCCGATTGGGCGGCGCGGACCGGTTCGAGGCGTCGCGCACGATCAACGCTCACTTCGTCACCTCGGCGGAGAACGTCCTGCTGGCCACGGGGTCGAACTTCCCCGATGCCCTCTCGGGTTCGGCGTTCGGCCCCCGGATCGGTGCCCCATTGTTCACGGTTCAGGGTTCCTGCATCCCGGCGGAGACGCTGGAGCAGATCCGCAGCCTCGGAGCATCGCAGGTGACGCTCCTGGGAGGCCCGAACACCCTGAGCCCCGCGGTCGAGCAGCTGCAGACCTGTGCCGGCTAGCGCCGGAACGAACTCGAAGACGAGCGAAGGATCGACGATGTTGAAAAGAATCATGACCAGGAGCGCGGCAGCCGTCGCGTCGCTGGCCGTCGTGGCCACGAGTCTCGTGAATGCCGGAGCGGCCACGGCCGCCGAGCGACCGGCCGACGGGCTGATCGGGGAGTACGTGTTCTCCCAGACCGCCGGCGACTCGGTGGCGAACGCCGCCGCCGGTGCCGGCGCGCTCGGCGCCGCCTCGGTGGTCAACGGCACCGACGCCGCCTGGACGGGCGACTCACTCGTCTTCTCCGGCGGAGCCAAGTCGAGCGGCGCCACCTGGGTGCGCCTGCCGAACGACATCCTCGCCGGAAAGACCTCCGCCTCGGTCACCACCGAGGTGAAGATCGACGCCTCGATGAAGTCGACCTTCAACTTCCTCTGGAACGTGGGCAACGACTCGCCCACCTCCTACTTCTTCGCCTCGGTGCGGGACACGCCCCGCACGGCCATCACGACCGGGTCCAACGCCGGAGAGGTGAACGCCCGCTCCGGAACCGCACTCGAGCCCGACCGCTGGTACAGCCTCACCTCGGTGATCGACGGCGCGGCCGGCAGCATCGCCTTCTACGTCGACGGCGTGAAGGTGGGGCAGGCCGAGACCGCTCTGACACCGGCCTCCATCACCGACCAGTCGCTCAACGCCATCGGCCGCTCACCGTGGCCCGATCCGTTCTTCCAGGGCGAGGTCTCCACTTTCCGGGTGTACGACCGCGCGCTGTCCGACGCGGAGGTGGCCGCCGTCTCCGACACGGATGCCGCGATCCACGCCGAGCAGATGGCCGCGGCCGCCCAGGGCATCCTCGACGGTCTCGATCTCGCCGACCAGACGGTCGACAGCAGCTACGTCGGTCTGCCCACGGCCGGTGGTGCCGTGACCTGGGCCACGTCCGATCCGGCGATCGTCGCCGCCGACGGCACCGTGAACCAGCCCGGTGAGGCCGAGGGCCCCGCGACCGTCACGGCCACCGCCACGAGCACCGTGCGCGGCGTCACCGCGACCACGAGCATCACCCTCACCGTGCTGCCCACCAGTGACGACGAGCGGGTCGCGGCGGCGGCCGCCGGCTACGTGCTTCCTCCCGTGGTGGTGTCGGGCAGCATCCTGCCCCCGGCCGTCGACGGCACGTCGGTGACGCTGCAGAACGCCCAGGGCATCGCGATCGCGGCCGACGGCACGGTCACGGCCGCCGAGGGAGCCGCGGTCGACGCCGACGGATCCGTCACCGGCACGGTCGACGCCATCGTGTCGAAGACCGGCACGCCCGACGTGACGGTGCAGAAGCGCTTCACCGTGACGGTGCTCCCGGTCGAGGGCACCGAACAGCTGCTCGGCTATCACCGCACGCCCACCAGCGCGAACGAGGCCAACAACGCCGACGTGGCGCTGAGCCTGCACCTCGCTCTGAAGACTCCGGATGCCGCCGACTGGACGCCCCTGAACGAGAACTACGGCATCTTCTTCCCGAAGACCTCGGTGACGCCCCCGGCCGAGGGAACCTCGGACGCCATCATCCGGAGCCTGGTGAACCCGTCGGTGTTCACCCTCGAAGACGGCTCCTACGGCGTCATCGCCACCCGCACCGCCCGAGGCGGCGGGGCCGATGGCACGGCCACCTCGAGCGTGCTCATCGCGACCTCGGCCGATCTGCTCTCGTTCGACGAGGTGGGTCTGCTCGACCTCGGCGAGACCAACGGCGTCAACGCGCCCCACGCGGTCTACGACTCGGCGGCCGACACCTACCTCGTGGCCTGGACCGACGACTCCGGCACCGCGAAGCACACCACGGTCGGCGACCTCGCCGATGCCGGCACACGCGGCGCCGTGGTGGCCGGTGCAGTGACCTCGCAGGGCGCGGTCGACGCCGCATCCGGAATCGACGACTTCGTGGCCGGTCGCGCCATACCCGTGCCGGCGGCGACGGTCACGGCGCTCCAGGAGCGCTTCGGCCGCATCGCGAACACGGGATACACGCCGTTCGGCGACGTCACCACCGCGGTGGGAACGGATGCCTCGACGCTGGAGCTGCCCGGAACGGTGGGCCTGGACTACTCCGACGGCTCCACCGGATCGCTGCCCGTGACCTGGGACACCAGCACCGTCGACACCTCGACGCCCGGCACCTACCCGGTGACCGGCACGGTGAAGCAGACCCCGTATCCGGTTCCGTTCGCCGACGAGCGCGCCGACCCCTCGGTGTACAAGTACGACTGGAACGGCACCACGAAGTACCTGATGATCGCCACCAACGACCTCTACGGCTCCAACATCGAGCAGCAGGGCGCCGCCAAGATGCCGATCCGGGTCGCCGATTCCATCACCGGGCTGTCGGATGCCGCGGGCGCGCCGGAGATCGACCTGCTGAAGCGAGGTGACACGGATGCGGAGGGCGCCGCGATGACCGGCTGTTTCTGGGCGCCGGAGTACCACGAGATCGACGGGCGCCTGTCGATCCTGTTCATGCCCTGTTACGGCAGCAATCCCGACATGTGGTCGGGCCGCGCGTCCATCATGCAGCTGAAACAGGATGCGTCCGGTCTCGACCTCGACCCGGCCGTGCCGGCGAACTGGACCAAGCCCGAGAAGGTGCTGCGCACCGACGGCTCCGACCTCAACCAGGTGGCCGGCATCTCGCTGGACATGACGTTCTTCCAGGACGAGAAGGGCCGGTCGTACTACGCCTGGCAGCAGCTCGGCGCCATCTTCATCGCGAAGGTCGACCCCGCCGAGCCCACCCGGCTCACCTCGGAGCCCGTGCGCATCCTGGCGCCCGAGTACGCCTGGGACAACACGATCGCCGAGGGCCCGAACGTGGTGAACCACGACGGCGTGCTGCAGCTGATCTACTCCGGATCGACCGTGGGCGACACGTACACGACGGGCCTCGCCACGGCGGACGCCTCGGGTGACACCGACCTCACCTCGCCCTCGGCGTGGACGAAGCTGAACTACCCCATCCAGAAGTCGGGCCTCTACGACGGCGCCTGGCAGCTCGGCACCGGGCACGGCATGTGGTCGGAAGACGAGGACGGGAACATGATCTACGTCTTCCACGCCCGCACCGATCACAACGACCTGAGCGGGCGCGACATGTTCGTGCGCCGGGTGCACTGGTCGGCCGAGGGCCTGCCGGTGCTCGACATGGAGTCCGAGGAGGAGCTCGCCACGCCCACCGTCACGCTCGACGTGGTGGTGACGGGCGTGCCGGAGCTCGCGGTGGATCGGGTGTCGGGCGCGGATCGGTTCGAGGTGTCGGTGAACACGTCGAAGGCCGGGTGGCCGGACGGTTCGTCGACCGTGTATGTGGCGTCGGGCGAGGTGTTCCCGGATGCCCTGTCGGCTGCGTCGGCGGCGACCGTGGCGGGGGCTCCGATCCTGCTGACCCGGTCTGGTTCGCTGCCGGCGTCGGTGAAGGCGGAGATCAAGCGTCTCGGCGCGACGGACATCGTGATCGTGGGTGGCTCGAACACCATCGGTGCGGGTGTCGAGGCTGAGCTGGCGAAGCTCGGCACCGTGACCCGGATCGGCGGCGCGGATCGGTTCGAGGCGTCGCGGAACATCGCGGAGCACGCGTTCCCGGAGGGCGCCGAGGTCGCGGTTCTCGCGACGGGCCTGGCGTTCCCGGATGCGCTCTCGGCGGGTGCTGCCGTGGCCGGTCGTGGCCCGGTCGTGCTGGTGAATGGCGGGGCCGCGGGTCTTGATGCGGCGACGAAGTCACTGTTGACGGGCCTGGGTGTCGAGGAGATCGCGGTCGCCGGTGGCACGGCCTCGGTTTCCGCGGGCATCCAGTCGGATGCCGCGAAGATCGCGGACACCGTGCGCCTCGGCGGCGCAGACCGGTTCGAGGCGTCGCGCACGATCACCGCGCACTTCGTGACGGATGCCGATCGGGTGCTGCTCGCGACGGGGTCGAACTACCCGGATGCACTTTCCGGCTCGGCGTTCGGCCCGCGGGTCGACGCCCCGCTGTTCACGGTGCAGGGTTCCTGCGTCCCGGCGGAGACGCTGGAGCAGATCCGCAGTCTCGGGGCATCGCAGATCACTCTCTTAGGAGGCCCGAACACCGTGTCGCCCGCGGTGGAGCGCCTGGAGACCTGCGCCGGCTGATCTGCCGGCCTGCTCCGAGGGCCCGCGCTCGTTCTCCGGAACCGGCGCGGGCCCTTCGGCGTGTCAGCCGCGCGCGACGAGGTAGGTGGCGAGGGCGGCGACGGTCGCGTCGGAGACGGTGTTCGGGCCGCCGGGCACCACGATGGCGTTCGGGCCGAGCCGGGTGAGCTCGGCGGCGGTGGCAGCGGGCACCGCGTCTTTGGCCACGAGCAGCACGGGGGCGTGCGCGGCGATGGCGGCAGCCGACGCCGAGAGCGCGTCGGGGAAGACGGCTCCGGATGCCGCGTAGACCGTGGTGGTGCGGATCGGCGCGAACACCCTCTTCGAGACGGCGGCAGCCACCGCGTAGCGGTCGGCGCCGCCGATGCGCGTGACATCGGCCCCGGGAACAGCGGACTCGAGCGCCCTGCGGGTGGCCTCGGTGACGGTGTTCGCCCCGCCGAGCAGCACGATCCTGGCCGGGGCGAGCCGCTGCAGCTCGGCCTTGACCACCGCGGGCAGCGCGTTCTTCTGGGTGAGCAGCACCGGGGCGCCCTGCGCGCCGGCGGCGGCGGAGCCCGAGAGGGCGTCGGCGAACACCTCGCCCGAGGCCACGTAGGCCACCTGGCCGCCCGGGGCGAAGGTCTGCGCCGACAGGGTGGCGGAGACGGCGTAGCGGTCGGCACCGCCGATGCGGTCGACGGTGCCGGGAGCGGAGACGTAGCCGCGCAGCGCCGTCTCGACGGCGGGGGTGATGGTGTTGACACCGCCCATCAGCACGATCCGTTTCGGGGTCAGGCGGGTCAGCTCGGCGGCGACGGAGGCGGGGATGCTCCCCTTCGAGACGAGCAGCACCGGGGAGCTGTCCGCCCCTGCGGCGGCCGACGCCGACAGCGCGTCGGGGAACACCTCGCCCGAGGCGATGTAGACCACCGGCGCGCCCGGCGCGAAGACGCCGGCCGACACCGCCGCCGAGACGGCGTAGCGGTCGGCGCCGGTGATGCGCGCGATCGAGGGTGCCGCCGTGGCCTGCGGCAGCCAGCTGTTGCCCGAGGCGAGCAGCATCACCTGCAGCCGGATCGAGTCTCCGAAGTACTGGCCGGTGCCGGCGGAGGTGAGCCGCGTCCACACCCGGTCGACCCAGCCCTGGTCGCGCGCATCCGGAAGCCCGCCGGCACCGAACGGAGCCGTGAAGACGAGGTCGGTGTAGTTCGCCAGCGGAGTGCCGTCGAGCTCGTAGCCGGCACGGATCGCGGAGGGCACGCCGCTCGTCTCGGCGACGATCCAGTCGGTCATCCGCGCCACTGCGGTGCGGGAGGCGGCGTCGCCGGTGAGCAGCGCGCTGGAGGCGAGGCGCCACGGCGTGCGGGCGGCGTTGTAGCCGTAGGCGCCGTCGTCGGGTGACTCGAGGAAGTCCGGCGGCGCGGGCTTCGGCGCCGTTTCGGTGTCGACCACGAAGTCGGGCAGCAGGCCCGTCTCCGGCGCGAACTGCTCCTGCAGGGTCGTCACGAGCTGCGTGGTCGCCCGGGTCACTTGCCCCCAGAACTCGTCGCCGGTGGCGTTCTGGAAGGCGACGAAGTGATCGACCATGAGGTCGGAGGTGCGGGTGGCGAACCAGTACGTCGTGCCCGGGCTCGTCCAGTCGCCCAGCCGCGGCAGGAGGGTCTGCGGATTGATCTCGCTGCGCTTGATCGCCGCGATCATGGTCAGCGCTTCGGTGCGGTAGTCGATGGCGCCGCCCGAGCCCCACTGGGTGTCGGCGAGCAGCAGGGCGTACGCGATGTCGAAGTCGCCGTCGGTGGCCGAGCTGTTGTCATTCGGGTAGTTCGTGCAGGCCGTGTCCTGGTGCCAGGCCATCAGGTCGGGGTCGGAGGCGCTCGGGTGGTCTTGCACGTAGCGGTAGAGGCCGTCGAACGCCGTGCGGGCGTTCGGGTCGTAGCCCGCCATCAGCGCGGTCACGACCATCCCGTAGCCCTGGCCTTCGGAGACCACCAGGGAGTTCGTCGCCGAGGAGGCGTCGACGTAGTAGCGGCCGGTGCCGCAGCCGGCCTTGAGGTAGGCGGCCTTCCATGCGTCGTAAGCGGCTGCGGTGGCCTGGTCGGCGGCGGCTGTGCCGCCCGGTGCCCTCGCCGCACCCACCGGGAACGGTTCCGGATGCGACCCGAACGGCCGTGCGGGCGCCGCGAGCAGCTCGGCCTCGGCGGCTTCGGTGGCGATCTCGGCCGTGGTCGGCGGCGCGGTCGGCGCCGGGGTGTCTGCGAGAGCCGCCGGACCGAACAGGGTCGAGCCGGCGAGCGTCGCGACCAGTAGCGCGACGAGGGCGGCGGCCCGGCGGGGGAGCTGTCTCATGGTCGGTGGGCCCTTCGATCGCATCGGGCGGACACCATCGAGGATACGTCGGGATCCGCGTCCCGTGGGCGGGTCCCGAGCGACCGACGGCGCGCGGGCCGCCAGAGTCTGTGGTGTATAGGCCACTAGCGTGAACGCTACGGGTTTCCACGCTCTGTTCTCCAAGACATGCGGCCGGTAAGCATGAGGCGTGAATCCGACCGTGTCCGAGGCTGCGCGCCTGCTGGGCTCGCGCATCCGTGGAGAGCGTCTGCGGTTCGCGATCAGCCAGATGGAGCTCGCCGAACTCTCGGCGGTGCACTTCACGAACCTCGGCCGGATCGAGCGCGGTCAGGCCAACCCGTCGCTGCACACCATCATCCGTATTGCGGGCGCGCTGAACCTCGACCCGTCCGTGCTCGTCGCCGGCCTGGCGCCCGACCTCGTCCCGGTGCCGGCCCACCGAGTCACGGTCGCCGACCTCATCCGCGCCCGCGAGGCCCAGGACGGCACCGCCTCGTAAGCGATGGATGTTCAGGCGGATGGTCCGCCTCACCAGCCGTTCGTGAGCACGTCGTCGAGGGTGTCGACGAAGAAGTCGGCGCTCGCGGTGGTGAGGGTGAGCGGCGGCTTGATCTTCAGCACGCACTGCCGGTCGGACGTGGGCTGCACGATCACGCCGCGCTCACGCATCCGCTCGCACAGCGCCGCCGTCTCCTCGGTGGCGGGCTCCAGCGTCTCGCGGTCGCGCACGAGCTCCACGCCGAGGTAGAGGCCGAGACCGTGAACGGCGCCGATCAGCGGATGCCGTTCGGCCAGCGCCTCGAGGCGTGCCTTGAGGTGCGCGCCCACCTCCCGGGCGTTCTGCTGCAGATCCTCGTCGCGGATGATGTCGAGCACCGTCGTGCCCACCACCGAGCTCACCGGGCTGCCGCCGGCCGAGGAGAAGAAGTAGCCCTGCGAGCGGTAGGCGTCGGCCACCTCGCGCCGGGTGATGACGGCGCCGAGCGGATGCCCGTTGCCCATCGCCTTGGCCACGGTGACGATGTCGGGCACCACCCCTTGCTGCTCGAAGCCCCACAGGTGCTCGCCGAGCCGGCCGTAGCCGACCTGCACCTCGTCGGCGATGCACAGCCCGCCGTGCGCCCGGATGGCCGGGTAGACCGCCTGCAGATATCCCTCGGGCAGCGGCATCCCGCCCGCGTTGCCGTAGAAGGACTCGGCGATGAAGGTGGCGGGCGCGCGGCCGGCGGCCACGAGCGCCTCGATCTCGGCCACGGCATCCTGCGCGTACCGGTGCGCCTCGGCTCCCCGGTGGAGGCCCCGATAGGCGTTCGGCGCGTCGAGCGCGTGCACCCAGTCAGGACGCGTCGAGAGCGCCTGAGGGTTGTCGGCCACCGAGGTGGACACCGCATCCGCCGCGTCCGACCAGCCGTGATAGGCCTCGCGCACCGACACCACGTCGCGCCGGTTCGACCAGGCCCACGAGATTCGCAGGGCCAGGTCGACGGCCTCGGTGCCGCTGTTGACGAAGAAGACGGTGTCCAGGGGGCCCGGCAGCAGCCCCGCCAGCCGCTCCGAGAAGTCGACGATCGAGGAGTAGTTGAAGCGCGAGTTCGTGTTGAGCAGGTTCAGCTGCGCGGCCACGGCATCGGCGATCCGCGGATGCGCGTGCCCCACCGAGGCGACGTTGTTCACCATGTCGAGGTAGGGGCGGCTGTCGGCGTCGAAGAGGTGGTGCCGCCAGCCGCGCTCGATCTCGGGCGGGTCGGCGTAGTAGTGCTCCTGCACCTCGGCGAGGGAGCGCTCGCGCCGTTCGAGCAGATCGGGGTGGGTGCGCGGGGCCGCCGGTAGGGCGCCCGGAATCAGGATGGCCGGGTCGCCGGCGAGCGTCTCCCAGCCGGCCGCGAGCTCGGCGGTCGCGAACCAGGGCACCTGCGCCGTGTCGACGCCGGAGCACAGCATCCGCACCCCGAGGTGCGTAGCGGTGCCGAGGAGTTCACCCGCGGCCACGGTCACGTCGGCATCGGCGGCGGCGGGCAGACCGTCGGCCGGCACGACCTCCGAGAGTTCGAGGGTGCCGGCTTCGGTCACCAGCCGCAGGTGGGTGTCGTCGACCCGCGAGAGCAGCCCGGCCCACGGGGCGGCCACCGGCTGCGGTGCGGCGAACCAGACCTCCAGGCCGAGCGCCGAGCACGGGTGCGCGGTGGCCGACTCGCGGAAGGAGCGGGTGAGGCGGCGCTCGCCGAAGCGGGTGACGGCTGCGGCGGCACCGGCGGCGAGGGCCGCCTGCGCGATGGCCGACTCCGCATCGGGATCGGCGAAGCGACCGCGGGCGAGCGCGGGGCCGGTGGAGGAGAGGTCGAGCGCGGCGACCCGGTCGGTGTCGAGGCCCGGCAGCAGGGCCGCCTCCGGTGCGGGGATCGGGATCGACCCGCCGGCGCGAGACGCGTGCCCCGCCGTCTCGCGCACGAGCCCCGTCATCACGGCGAGCGGCACGCTCGTGGCCACCTCGAAGATGAGGTGCTCGTGCTCGAAGTTGGCGCGGGTGTAGGCGGTGCCGGGGTCGGTGGCCGCCGCGTGATGAGCGCTCACGACCAGCGTCGCGGCGCGCAGCACCACGAGCGGCCAGAGCACGTCGGCCTCGGCCGGGGCGAGCGGGCGGGCGGCGTGGAACGCGCGCACCGCGGGCAGGATCGACGCGGGGGTCGCGCCGTGGTGATGCAATACGGCCGAGCAGGTGACCGCGATCTCCGACACCGCCCAGCTGTGCATCACGTCGCCGAAGTCGATGATGCCGCAGGGCACCAGCCGGCCCGAGGCATCCGCGAGCCCAACGACGTTGTCGTCTGTGATGTCGCCGTGCACGACCTGGCGAGGCAGCTCGGGCTCGCGCTCGAGCACGCTCGCCCAGGCCTCGGCGGTGGCGGCCTGCAGGCGTCCGGCGAGCTCGGCGTCGTCGACGAAGGGCAGCAGGTCGTCGACCAGGCGCTTGGAGTGCCGCAGGTCCCATTCGAGGTCGCGCTCGGTTCCCGGATGCGCGAACGCGGCCAGGGCGAGCACCGAGCGGGCGGCGAACGACCCGAAGGCGGCGACGACGGCAGGTGCGAGGTACCGCCCGCCGGACAGCGGCGTTCCCTCGACGAACTCCAGCAGGCGCACGGCCAGGGTGCGGCCGTCCACCTCGACGACGCGGAGCAGGGCTCCGTCGGGCTGGGTGACCGTGCGCGGCACCAGGATCCCGGGCGCCGCGTCGCCCAGGTGGGCGGCCGCGAGCGACTGCGCCTGAAGTTCCTCGGTGCGCGTGACCGGGTTGGCGAACTTCAGCAGGAAGCGGCCGCCGCCGGATCCACCCGCGCGCGGCGCCTCGCCGATCACGAAGTTCGCATCGTGCTGGCTGCCGAGCGCCTTGACCGGGCCCTCGATGCCGAAGACGGCGCGCGCCACGTCGGCGGCGGCGCTCTCGGACACCTCGGGCGCCGGCGTCAGCAGCTCGGCGAAGGATCGGTCGTTCGGCTGAGTGGTCGCGCTCACGCGGAGGCTCCTTCGGGGGTCGTCTCGAATTCGGTCGCCGCATCCGTGGTCGCCGCCTCGGCATCGCCCGGCAGGACGACATCCGAGGTGGGCACGGCGCAGCAGGTGAGGATGCGGCCGTCGGCCGGCCGGATCACGGGTTCGGTGAGGTAGGCCACGGTTCCGGAGGCGAGGAACCGCTCACACGTGCCGCAGGCGCCGGAGCGGCAGGCGGAGGGCCAGTCCTGCCCCGCCGCCTCGGCGACGTCGAGCAGGCTGCCGGAGTCGGCCTTCCAGGTGGCGGCGCCGCCTTCGCGGCCGAAGCCGACCGTGAAGGGGCCGGGAAGCGGTGGCTGCTTCGGCTCGGGATCCGGCAGGACAGGCGTGTAGAACACGTCGAAGTGGATGCGCGAGCGGTGCACGCCCGCTCCCTCGAGGGCGTCGCGAGCGGCGTCGAGAAAGGGAGCGGGGCCGCACACGAACGCCGACACGGGGTCGAGGCGTACGCCGGCACCGCCGGAGAGGCGGATGGCCAGCTCGGCGATCTGCCCGGGGGAGGGCCGGCCGGCCCGCACGGTGAGTCGTGCGGACTCCGAACGGGCCACGCCCTCTCCCGTCAGGTGCAGGGTGAGGCGCGCATCCGGCAGGGTCTCGACGAGCTCGATCAGCTCCGCACGCAGGGCGACGTCGTCATCCGCTCGGTCGACGTGCAGCACCGCGACCGGGCGGGTCGAGCCGGCGGCCGCCAGTGCGCGCAGGATGGCGATGGTGGGCGTGATCCCGATGCCGGCGCTCAGCAGCACGACCGGCTCCGATTCCGCCGGCGCGAACTGCACCCGGCCGAACGGCCCGCTGACGAGCACCTCGGATCCCTCGTGCAGGGTCTCGTGCACCGTGCGGGACAGGGTGCTGGCCCGCCTGACGGTGATGCGCACCCGCCCCGGCTCGATGCGCGAGATCGTGTAGTTGCGCCAGTTCGGCGCGGCCTCGCCCGGAAAGTGCAGACGCACGTGCTGGCCCGCTGCGGCTCGGCACAGCAGGCCCACCGAGTCCTCGAGCCAGAGGCTCACCGCGTCGGCCGTCTCGTCGGCGCGGCCCGTGACCCTGGCGAGCCGAGGCCAGGTCTCCTCGGGGTGCAACGCCGGAGCATCGGGCCAGGGTGCGCCGGTGACGGCATCCGGAGCGCCGGTGACGACGGTGATCGGCGCGCCCACCGCGATCGACCCGGCGCTGCGGGGGCGCAGATACACCCCGCAGTACATGTGGCCGAGCCGGGAGGCGAGCGCGGCGGGAACGTTCAGATCGACCACCCCGGTGGCGGGATCGACGGTGGTGGCCCGGCAGCGGTCGGTCGGCTGGAAGACGTCGAACAGCACCTCGCCGATCGCGATCGTGGAGCCCACCAGCCCGAATTCCGACCAGGGCGGCAGGCCCTGCACGAGCAGGTTGCCGCGGAACCGGCGCGGATCCACCGGCCGCCCCGTCGAGGCGGCCAGCGCGGCCACCGACTCGAGGTTGATCAGCGAGATCAGCGCCTTCGGCCAGTCCCACATCCGCACGCTCGGGGCGGTGACGGATGCGGCACCGTGGCCACCGGGGGCGAACCACGAGCCGATCTCGCCGTTGGCCTCGTCGAGGTCGACCTCGGGAAAGCGGATGCGGGCTTCCGCGCCGGCCGGGTTGCGGATGCGCAGGAGAACGGATGCGCCCGGTTCGTCGAGCCCCGCGTGCGGGTCGGCCGCCCCGGGGCCGTCGCCGGCCAGCGACGTCTCGAACAGGACGAGCTCGGGGTTCTTCGCGAGGTGGTGGAACACCGCGCGGGGCCGCCAGCCGCCAGCGTCGACGGGAGCGGCGGCACCGGTCTCGATCGCGAGCACGCGGTCGAACGGCAGGCCTTCACCCGGAGTGATCCGCGCCCGGTGGGTCGAGACCCCCGGCAGGCCCTTGACGGGGAAACGGGTGATGCGGGCCAGCGAGGCGCCGAGTTCGCGCTGCGTCATCCGGTGCTCCGATCCTGGCCAGTCGTCCGTCGCCCACCATTGCATGCCGGATCGTTCCGGCAAGGCAGCACGTTAGCGCGGAAACACGTCTCGGTCAATGCGGCCGAAGTCGGCGGGTGGCCCGCCTCGCGCGCACGCGAGCCTCTTGCTGTACGAGGCCCCGTCGCCGCGCCGAATCGTGTTACGACTTCGTTTCCGAGCCCATTTCCGATTGACGCCCGTTCCGGAACCGGTCTATATTCGCCACCATGCCGGAACGATCCGGCTCCCCGCGCTCCACCCTTCCCGCACCGAGGAGTACGCCCTGATGAAGAGAACCCCGCTTGCGATCGGCCTGCTGGCCACCGCGCTCGTTCTGACCGCCTGCACGGCCCCGACGACGGAGTCGACGGCCGCCACCGAAGAGCAGCCCGGCTACCTCGCCGTCGCTGATCCGTCGCTCGCCACGGGCGGCGACCTGAGCGTGCAGCTCGACTACGACTCGGTGGAGGCGAACGGGCTCGATCCGCAGACGGCCACCACCGCCCGATCCTGGACCCTGATGGGCCTGGTCTACGACACCCTCGTCACCGTCGGTCCCGACTTCTCGATCGAGCCGGGTCTCGCCACGAGCTGGGACACGCCCTCCGACACCGAGTACGTGTTCACGCTTCGCGACGACGCCGTGTTCTCCAACGGCCGGCCGATGACCGCGGACGACGTGGTGGGCAGCCTGCAGCGCCTGCTCGACAGCAAGTCGGACTGGTCGCTGCAGCTCGGCCAGGTCTCGTCGGTGCAGGCGACCGGCGGGAACGAGGTGACGGTGACGCTGGCTGCGCCCTACACGTCGTTCCTCGGCGCCCTCGCGAACACCCCGGCGGCCATCCTGCCGATGACCGAGATCGCCGACGGATCGGTCGACATCACCACGACGATGCTGGGCACCGGCCCCTACGTGGTGCAGGACCACGTGCAGGACCAGTCCTGGACCTTCGGCCCGAACGAGCACTACTACGGCGCCGCGACCCGCGGCCCCGAATCGGTCGCCGTCGACATCGTGACCGAGGAGAACACCCGCCTTGCCGCCATCCGCGACGGCAGCGCCGACTACGCCTTCTTCAACAACGTCGACGCCCTCGACCTGCTCGGCGGCACCGAGAACGCCCGGGTGGTGAACCAGCAGAACACCGACTTCTACTACCTGATCATCAACTCGCAGAACCCGGATTCGCCGCTGGCCGACCAGAAGGTGCGCTTCGCCATCAACAGCGCGCTCGACCGCCAGGAGATCTCCGACATCGCCCTCGCCGGCCAGGCCCTGCCCACCGGTGTCACCCCCGCCACTCTGCCGGGCGCCTGCCCCGCCGCCGACCTCCCTTCGGAGAAGCCGACGACCGACGAGATCAAACAGGCTCTCGCAGACGCCGGAGCCGAGGACCTCGACCTCACCATCACGCTCTACAACACCGAGCCCGCGCTGGCGCAGATCGCTCAGGTGATGCAGCAGGAGCTCGCGGCCGTGGGGGTGAACCTCACCATCGAGAACCTCGACATCGGATCGTTCGTCGACAAGATCTACTCCAGCAGCCCCAGCGACATCGACCTCGCCCTCAGCTGGTACGCCGGCTACGGTGACGCCGCGATGGTGTCGAAGTGGTGGAACGGGGATGTCTCGACCTTCACCGCCGGCTTCAAGGCCAACGATCCCGCCCAGAACGCCCTGCAGGTGGCGGCCGGCTCCGAGCCCGCCGGCGCCGAGCGCGACGCCACCATGGTCGAGCTCTGCGCATCCGTCGACGAGTCGAGCGAGCTGGTGCCGCTGGTCACCCGCCCCGGCGTGATCGGCTACCGCACCGATTCGCTGAGCCCCACCATCAACACGAACGAGGGCTACGGCAGCGTGCTGCGCGACATCGTCGACTACCGGATGATCGACGCGGGTTGATCTCATGCGTCTCCTCCTCTGGCTGCCGGGGCGGCTGCTCGGTGCACTGGTCGTGCTGGTCGGGGTCTCGATCCTGATCTTCGCGGCCGTGCGCAGCCTCCCCGGCGGCTATGCGGACGTGATCCTCGGATCCCTGTCCTCTCCCGAAGCGCGGGCCGCCCTCGCCGAGCAGTACGGGCTCGACAAGTCGATCCCCGAGCAGTACCTGCTGTGGGTGCTCTCCGCGCTCCGCGGGGACTTCGGCACCTCGATGGTGAGCCAGCTGCCGGTGACGGACGAGTTCGCCTCGCGGTTGCCGCTCACGCTCGGTCTGGGCGTGATCGCCATCGCGCTGACCGTGCTGATCGGCATCCCGCTCGGCGTCTACACCGGCACCCGCTCCACCGGCGGGCGGTCCAGCGTGCTGGGCCGGCTGGTGAGCAGCATCGGCATCAGCGTGCCGGAGTTCGTGCTGGCGAGCGTGATCGTGTTCCTGTTCTCGCGTTTCGCGCTGGGGCTCCGGGTGGGGAACGTGGTGTCGCCCGCCACCGACCTGGCGGCGAGCATCCCCACGCTCATCCTGCCGGGCGTCGTGCTCGCGGTGTTCTGCATCGCCTCCACCGCCCGCACCACCCGCGACGCCGTGCTCGGCGTGCTGGTGGAGCCGCACGTGGGCGCGGCCGTCGCCCGCGGCGAATCGAAGGGCTTCATCATCCGTCACCACGTTCTGCGGAACGCCTCCATCCCCATCCTCACCCTCGTGGCCACCCTCACCGCCTATCTGCTGGGTGGCGCCGTGATCGTCGAGACGGTGTTCGACGTGCCGGGCCTCGGCTCGTACCTCGTGCAGGCGCTCGGCCGCCGCGACTACGCCGTGATCCAGTCCGGCGTGCTGCTGGCCACCGTCGTGTTCGTCGTGATGAGCCTTCTCGTCGACGTGCTCACCGGCCTGATCGACCCGCGGGTGAGCGTCGCGAAGAAAGGACGGTGGGCATGACCGGCACGGTCGCACCGATTCCGCGCGCCACCGCCGCGCAGGCCGCCCGGAGGGGACTGCGCCGGGCGGCGACGACTCTCGATCCGCTCGCCACCGTGGCCGCCTGCGTGCTGCTGGCGATGTTCGCAGCCACGATCCTGGCCCGCCTGGTGGGACTCGGCGGCAGCCCGACCGAGATCGTCGGCACCCGGCTCGCGGCGCCCTCGCTCGCCTTCCCCCTCGGCACCGACAGCCTCGGCCGTTCGCTCGTGCCGCGGTTGCTGGAGGGAATCGGCACCACGCTGCTGCTCTCGGTGATCGCCGTGGCCATCACCGCGGTGCTCGCCTCCACCGCCGGCATCGTGGCCGGCTACCGTGGCGGCCGGGTGAACGGAACCATCATGCGCGTGGGCGACATGCTCTACGCCTTCCCCTCCATCATCCTGGCCATCCTGGTGGCCGCCGTGGTGGGCCCGGGGCAGGTGGCCGCGCTCGCCAGCATCGTGCTGGTGACCGTGCCGCTGATGACCCGCCTGGTGGCGGTCTCCTCCCGGGCCGTCGCCGACCGCGACTTCGTGGCCGCCGCGGTGATCAGCGGGGTCTCGACCCCGCGCATCCTGGTGCGGCACATCCTGCGGAACGTCGCCGGCACCATCGCGGTGCAGGGCACCTACGCGCTGTCGATCGCGATCCTGGTCGAGGGCGGCCTGAGCTTCCTCGGCTATGGCGTTCAGCTGCCGGGTTCCTCGCTCGGCCTCCTGATCAAAGAAGGCACGACCTACATGGTGAAAGCCCCCTGGCTGATCGTCGCACCCGGTGTCGTGCTCGTGATCGCCATCCTCTGCATCAACGTCATCGGCGACAGCCTGCGCGACCGCCTCGAACCCCGGGAGACGAGGTCACTCGTATGAGCGCCCCGAACGCATCCGCGGCACAGATCGTCGTCGAGAACGCGGTGGTCGACTACGTCACCCCGAGCCGCACCGTGCGCGCCCTCGACGGCGCCACCCTGCGCATCCCGGCCGGCCAGAGGGTCGGTGTGGTGGGGGAGAGCGGATCGGGCAAATCCACGCTCGGCCTCCTGCTCGGGCGCCTCCTGCCGAGTCTCGCCACCGCCACCGGCGCGGTCGACGTGGCCGGCAGCCCCGTGCTCGAGCTCACACCCGCCGCGATCGCCCGGCTGCGCCGCAGCGAGCTCGCGTTCATCGCCCAGGACGCCGTGGGCTCCCTGAACCCCACGTTGCGGATCGGCCGGCAGCTGAGCCTGGCGATGCGGCCGGCGAAGCCCGCGCCGGGCGAGCTGGTGGCGATGCTGGAGCGGGTGAGGATCCGCGATCCCGAACGGGTGCTGCGGCTGTTCCCGCACGAGATCTCCGGCGGCATGGCCCAGCGCATCGCGATCGCCATGGCCATGCACCGTGCCCCGCGCATCCTGGTGGCCGACGAGCCCACCGCCGCGCTCGACACCCAGGTGCGCGACGAGGTCACCCGGCTCGTCTTCGAGCTCGCCCGCGAGGCCGGAAGCACCGTGCTCTGGCTCAGCCACGACCTGATCGCGGTCGCGAAGTGGTGCGATCGCATCGTGGTGATGTACGGCGGGCGGGTGGTCGAAGACGGCGTGGCCGCCGAGGTCATCGCCCGGCCGCGGCATCCGTACACCGCGGCGCTCGCCGCCTCCCTGCCCGCGCGGCTGGCGCCCGGCGAACGGCTGCCCGCCATCACGGGCAGCCCGCTGGTGCTCACCGGCCCGGCCGCCGGATGCGCGTTCGCGCCCCGGTGCCCGTTCGCGGCGGAGCAGTGCTCGACCGTACGGCCCGAACCGGTGATCCGCGAGAGTCGCGGCATCCTCTGCCACCGGATCGACGAGATCCCGGCACTCGTGGCGGCCGGGGCGACGAGCGGGGAGACGTCATGATCGAGAACGTGCTCGAACTCGACCAGGTCTCGACGGTGTTCCGCTCCGGCTGGGGCCGCGGCCGGCGCGAGCTCACGGCGATGGACGACATCACCCTCTCGGTGCCCGCGGGCGAGACCCTGGGCCTGGTCGGGGAATCCGGATCGGGCAAGACGACCACCGGATCCGTGGCCCTCGGCCTCCGCCGGCCCACCTCGGGCACCGTGCGGTTTCTCGGGCGGCCGTTCGACCGGCGACGGGGCACGGCGGGGCAGATCCAGGCCGTGTTCCAGAACCCGAACTGGTCGCTGAACCCCCGGCTCACCGTGGGTGCCTCGATCGCCGAACCGCTGTCGGCGGCCGAGGGCGGCTCGCTGAGCTCGCACGAAGACGCCGTACTGACGATGCTCGACGAGGTGGGCCTGCACCGCTCGGTGGCCGAGCGGCACCCGCACGAGCTCTCGGGCGGGCAGCGGCAGCGGGTCGCCGTGGCCCGGGCGCTGATCACCCGGCCGCGCTTCATCGTGTTCGACGAGGCGGTGAGCGCGCTCGACGTCTCGGTGCAGGCGCAGGTTCTCAACCTCATCAAAGACCTGCAGGCGCAGAACGGATTCGCCGCCCTGTTCATCTCGCACGACCTCGGCGCCGTGCGATACGTGTCCCACCGCATCGCGGTGATGCGGCTCGGCGAGATCGTCGAGCTGGCCGAGACCGAGCGCTTCTACGACGCACCCGAACACGACTACTCACGACGACTCCTGGAGGGCATGTGACCACGAACGACAGCACCGAGGCCGGCGAGGCCGCCGTGCACCGGCTGACCCCGGTGCCCGATTTCGGCGACCGCCCGGGCAACGACGACGCCGAGCTGGTGCCCTCCTACGGCTCGGGCAGCGGATCGGTGCCCTACGACTTCGACGGCGTGCTGGTGGGCACGGCCGAGTACGAGGCGGGCCCCACCGGCGCCACCGTGATCGCCATCCCGGCCGGCGCGCGGATGGCGATCGACGCCCGAGGCGGCGCCATCGGCCTGACCAGCGGTTTCGAGTTCCACGCGCACGCCATCTGCCTCGCGGGCGGTTCGATCTACGGGCTCGCGGCCGGCGCGGGGGTGCAGGACGAACTGCTCCGCCGCGCCGGCAACCGCACCTCGGTCGGCGCCCTCCGACTTGTCTCCACGGCCGTCATCTACGACTTCGCGGCGCGCGACAACGCGGTGTACCCGGATGCGGCGCTCGGCCGCGCGGCTCTGCTCGCCGCGAAGACCGACCGCATCCCGGTGGGCCGGGTGGGGGCGGGATCGAGTGCCTCCAGTGGCAAGGTCGACTGGGGCCGCTGCGAGTTCACCGGCCAGGGCGCCGCCTTCGGGCGCTACGGCGAGTTGAAGGTGCTCGTCGTCACGGTGGTGAACCCGGTCGGCGTGATCGTCGACCGCAGCGGCGCCGTCGTCCGCGGCAACTACTCCTCGGCCACCGGCGAACGCCATGCGACCGCCGACGACTACGAGGCGGCGCTCTCTGAGGGCAGTTCGCCCGTCACCCGGAACGGCAACACCACTCTCACCGTCGTGGTGACCAACGTGCGCCTCACCGACCGCGAACTCGCGTTCTTCGGGCGTCAGGTGCACGGCTCGATGCACCGCGCCATCCAGCCCTTCCACACCACCCACGACGGCGACACCCTGTTCGCGCTCACGACCGACGAGGTCGACCTGCCACCGCACGGGTCGTCCGACCGGGGAGTGAACGCGGTCAGCTCGATCGCTCTCGCCACGGTCGCCTCCGAGCTGGCGTGGGACGCCGTGCTGAGCAGCGTCTCGTGAGCGCCCCCCGCGCCGGCGGCATCTCCCGCCCCGACATCCCCACCACCAGAACGGAACACGCGATGGATGCGCAGCAGCAGTTCGTGACGGCCGTCGAGGCCGCGAGGGCGGCGGGCGGCCCCCGCCTCGTGCCCGAGCCGGTCTACGGCGACGGCCTCGGCAACGCCGACTTCGACCTCACCCCGGTCACCCTGCCGGGCACCGGCCGGGTCGCCTTCGACTTCCCCGGAGTCAGCGTCGGCACCGCCGAATACCTCGAGGGCCCCACGGGCGCGACGGTGCTGCACTTCGACAAGCCCGCCCGCACGGCGGTCGACGCCCGGGGTGGCGCCATCGGCATCACCGGCAAGTACGAGACCGTCAACGACGCCATCTGCCTCACCGGCGGCTCGGTCTACGGCCTCGCCGCCGCCACCGGTGTCGAGGACGAGCTGCTGCGCCGACGCCACGGGCGCGTGGGCTGGGCCGACCTGCAGACCGTCTCCGGTGCCGTCATCTACGACTTCGGGGCGCGCGACAACGCGGTGTCCCCGGATGCGGCGCTCGGCCGGGCGGCGCTGCTCGCTGCCTCGACCGAGAGCATCCCGGTCGGCCGCTGCGGCGCCGGCGTCAGCGCCTCGGCCGGCAAGATCGACTGGAGCCGGATCGAGTACACCGGGCAGGGTGCCGCCTTCCGTCAGGTCGGGGCGGTGAAGATCCTGGTGGTCACGATCGTGAACCCGGTCGGCGTGGTGATGGATCGCGACGGCACCATCGTCCGCGGCAACTACGATCGCGCGACCGGCGCCCGCCGGCATCCGTCGCTCGACTACGAGGCGGCCTTCGCGGCCGGCACCGAGCCGACCTCGGTGGGCGGCAACACCACCATCACCTGCCTCGTCACCAACGTGCGGCTGGCCGACAAGGAGCTCGAGCACTTCGGCCGCCAGGTGCACAGCTCGATGGCGCGCGCCATCCAGCCCTTCCACACCACCCACGACGGCGACACCCTCTTCACCGTCACCACCGACGAGGTGGAGCTGCCGGCCGCCGGCGCCCGCCCGTTCGGCGTCGACTCCATCAACTCGGTCGGCCTCGGCACCATCGCCGCCGAGGTGGCGTGGGATGCGGTGCTCGCGAGCAGCCGATGAGCGGGCGATGATCCGCCGCCCCCGCAGAACCACCCGTCACCAGCAGGAAAGCACAGCATGACCGTTCACAGATTCGTGTCCACCGAGACGGATCCCTTCCGCCGCGGAATCGAGCTCGGCCGCTTCGGCGCCGTCGACATCCGCGCGAACATCGACATCTACACCGAGCTGTTCCGCACCGTGGGCGTGACAGCGGCGGCCTTGCGCGAGCAGGGCGGGGAATCCATCCGGCGAATCCGCGACTGGGCGCCCGAGCTCGAGGCCGAGCTGCGTGGCGTGGCCGAAGGATCGGGCGTGCCGCTGGAATCGCTCGGGATGCTCAACGCGCGCACCGAGGTGCTGGCGATCGTCGGCGAGACCGGCGAGGGGGAGTGCTCCACCGTCGTCTCCGTGCCCGACGGCGCAGCACCGCGGTCGATGCAGACCTGGGACTGGCACGACGAGTCGAACGCGAACACACTCGTGGTCGAGCATCCGCGGGCCGGCGGAGGGACGGTGAAGTACTTCACCGAGTTCGGGCTGCTCGGCAAGATCGGGCTGAACAGCGACGGCCTCGGGGTGCACTTCAACATCCTGAACAACGCGGCCGACGGCGACCACGTGGGGGTGCCGGTGCACGCGGTGGCGCGGCAGATCCTGGAGGAGGCCTCGACGGTGGCGGAGGCGATCGCGATCGCGCGCTCGGCCGAGGTCACGGCCTCGACCGTGCTCACCGTCACCACCTTCGACGGCGAGCGGGGCGACGCGGCCTGCATCGAGCTCAGCCCGGAGCGCACGGCGGTCATCCCGGTCGACGACTCGCGCCTGCTCGTGCACACCAACCACTTCCTCGACGAGCAGCTCGCGGCGGGCGAGCTGTCGCTGGATCGCTCGAGCACCTACCCGCGGCGGCGCATGCTGGCCGAGCGCGCCGAGGTGTTCGCCGGTGCCGACCCGGTCGATCGGGCGCTGGCCATGGTGATCCATCAGGAGGACGGCGCGGCGGTGTGCTGCCATCCGGATCCGGCGCTGCCGCCGCACCTGCGCTGGGAGTCGCTGATCACGATCGGTCTCGATCTGCAGGGCACCACCCTGCAGTTCCACGACAGCCGGCCGTGCCAGGTGCGGCGGGAATCGTGGCAGAGCTTCTGAGCGCCCTGCCGCGGATTCCGGGCGGGCGCATACGATGAAGGCATCCATGAGCGAGGGGCGGGCGTGGGCTCAGCAACGATAGTCGACGTGGCGCGCGCCGCCGGGGTCTCCAAGACCACGGCGTCGGACGCGCTGCGCGGTCACGGGCGTGTGTCGGAGGCCACCCGGGTCGCGGTGGCCGAGGCTGCGGCGAGCCTGGGCTACACGATCAACCGCTCGGCGCGCTCGCTGCGCACGGCCACCACCGGGGCGATCGGGCTGTACGTGCCGCAGGTGATCTTCCGCTCGGAGTACTACCTGTCGTTCGTGTACGGCGTCGCGAACGAGGCGGCGAAGGCCGAGTACGACGTGACGCTCATCATGTCGGGTCAGCTGCCGAGCCACGGGCACCTGCCCAACGTCGACGGCATCGTGCTGTGCGACCCGGTGGCCTCCGACCCCGTCGTGCGCGGTCTGATGGCCACGGGACTGGCCGTCGTCACCTGCGAGCGCTACAACGGCGACCGGGTGCCCAACGGGGTCATATGGTCGGACCACGCCGCGTATCTCGAGCAGTTGCTCGACGAGCTCGCGGGGGCGGATGCCCGTCATCCGGCGATGCTCGCCTCCACCACGGTCTCGGACTGGTCGATCTCGCTGGTGCAGAAGTACCGCAGCTGGTGCCTCGCCCGGGGCATCGAGCCGGTCATCCGCGAGGTGCCCTTCGGCACCGATCCCGCCGCGCTGCAGGACACCACGCTGCAGTTCCTGCAGGAGAACCCCACGGTGGACGCACTGGTCTGCGCCGCCGACGGGGTGGCGGCCGCCGCGATCCCGGCCATCCGGCTGCACGGTCGCACCATCGGCGAGGACTTCCTGCTCGCCTCCTGCGTCGACGGCACCTCGATGCGTATCGCCGATCCCGCGATCACCGCCATCGACACCAAGGGCGGCGAGGCCGGCAGCGAGTGCGCCCGCCTGCTCTTCGAACTGCTCGACGGCTCCACCCCCGAGGGCACCGTGCGCGAGATGCCCCTCGAGCTCAACCAGCGCGCCTCCACCGGCGCCTGACCCGTCCGCCTCCACCTCCTCCACCTCTACCACTTGTCCAAAACGAAGGAGCTTTTCGCCGACGCGCCGGTCGGCGCTCGCCGCAGGCGGCGTGGCGGGAAGAAACTCCTTCGTTTTGGATGGCGAGAGTGTCAGGAGACCACGCGCAGGAGGGCGAGGCGGCTGGCGAGCCGGGCGTCGCCCGCGCGGGCGACCGCCGCGATCTGCTCGTCGCGCGAGACCTCCGACAGCATCACGGTCGGCACTCCCGCGTCGCAGAGTACATCGACGGCCGTGAGGAAGCGCAGCTGCGCGTCGCGCGCGAGCCGGCCGTAGCCAGGCACGCCCGTGATGACCCAGCGCGCGGGGAAGCGGTCGGCCCAGTCGAGGTACTCCATCGTCGAAAGAGGCCGCAGGCAGAGCTGCTCGAAGCTCACCCAGAGCTCGCCGGGCCGGGCGGCCGTCACCTCGAACGAGCGGCCGCCGATCCGCAGTTCGCCGGCCTCGCCGGGGCCGGGGGAACGCAGGCCGAGCGCCTCCAGCGCAGCTTCGGCCTCGGGCGCCCTGCCCGTGCCGAGTGCGCTCTCCGCTTCCGACGCTGCGACCGTGCCGGTCGCGCTTCCTGCGTCCGGCGTGCCGAGGGCCCCGCCGTGCACCCACGCGCCGGCCGCGAACCCGTCCCGCCGCTCGGCGGAGCGCCCGTCGGCGTGCTGCCGGTAGTCGACCTCGCCGGCGAGCTCCAGCACGTCCATCTCGGCGCGGATCAGCCGGATGCCGGGCTCCATCAGATGGTGCCGCACCGGATCCGGCAGCAGTTCTTCCGGCGCCTGGTTCGACGACAGCAGCAGCGCCACCCCGTCGTCGCGCAGGTCGTGCAGCACCCGCACCAGCAAGGTCGCGTTGCCCGGGTCGTCGACATGGAACTCGTCGAACACGAGCAGGCGCGCGCCACCCACCAGCTCGCGCAGGGTGCGCTCGAACGCTTCCTGCCGATGCTCGGGATCGCGCCCGCGCTGCACGAACAGCTCCCGGTGCAGCGCGTCGAAGAAACCGTGCGAGTGCACCCGGCGAACGGGCCCGGATGCCGCGGGCAGCACGCGCACGAAGGCGTCGAGCAGCCAGGTCTTGCCGCGCCCGACGGGCCCCCACAGGTACACGCCCCGAGGCGGGTCCGATCCCTCCGGGCCACTCGCGACGGGCGGCGTCGGAGACGGATCCGCGTTCTGCTCGTCGTTCTCCGGTGCCGACGGTTCGGCCCGTTCCAGCTCCCGGGCCAGCACCTCCAGCCGCGCGAGCGCGGCGCGCTGACCGGCATCCAGCTCGAACCCGGCCGAGACGGCCTGCTGCTCGACGGCGAGCATCAGGCTCGGCCCGGGCGCCCGCCCGGCCGGTGCTCGTACTGCACGTCGATGGTGTGGTCGGTGAAGCCGAGCGAACGGTAGAGCGCCACGGCCCGCTCGTTGTCGCCGTCCACGTACAGCGCGGCCTGCGACGCGCCCCGCGCGGCCATCCGGGCCAGCCCACGGTTCATCAGCTCGCGCCCGAGGCCCTGGCCGGCGTGGCCCTCTTCGACGCCGACGACATAGATCTCGGCCACCCGCGGGTCGTCGGGCTCGATCTTCAGCCAGTTGTAACCCACCAGCCGACCGGATGCGTCACGCAGCAGCAGGAAGTCCTCCGGCTCGAACCATGACTCCGACATGCGGAACCGCAGGTCGTCGGCGGTCAGCCCACCCTGCTCGGCGTGCCCGGCGAACACCCGCGCGTTGAGCGCGACCCACTCGTCGACGTCGGCTCCGCCGCGGAACGTCGTCACCGAGAACCCCTCCGGCAGGGCGCCGGGAACGGCCGACGAAGCGGAGGACGGCGGCGGCGACGCCACCTCCCGTCGCAGCTGCAGCAGCGTGCGAACCGGTGCGAACCGGTGCGTCTGCGCGAGACGCCGGCTGCCGGGATGGTCACCGTGCGCCCAGGCGAGAAGAGCGCCGCCCGTGGCATCCGGAGCCGGCGGATTGCGCAGCACGATCTCCAGCAGCTGACGCCCGAGCCCCTCCTGGCGCCACTCCGGGTCGATCACGAACTCGAGTTCGCCCTGCCCCACGATGGCGGCCCCCACGACCGAGCCCGAGCGCTCGGCGAGCAGCAGCGAACGGGTGCCCTTGCCGATGTCGACCAGTGCCTGGTCGTTGAACGGATGCTGCCCGTCGACCAGCGCGGCCCGTGCGGCCAGCCGCAGAAAGGGTTCGCGGGCCTCGTCGGGGCTACTGACCGAGAGTCTGAGCGAGTCGGTCATTGTCGTCCTCGAAGAAGTTGAAGCGGTAGCCGACGTTGCGCACGGTTCCGATCAGGGATTCGAGGTCGCCCAGCTTCGCCCGCAGCCGCCGCACGTGCACGTCGACCGTGCGGGTGCCGCCGAAGTAGTCGTAGCCCCACACCTCGCTGAGCAGCTGCTCGCGGGTGAACACCCGCGAGGGGTGCATGGCGAAGAAGCGCAGCAGCTCGAACTCTTTGAAGGTGAGGTCGAGCGGGCGGCCGTGCACGCGGGCCGAGTAGCTGGCCTCGTCGATGACGACGCCGGAGGCCTGGATCTTGGAGGTCGACTGGTCTTGCACCTGGCGGCCGATGGCCAGACGGATGCGCGTGTCGACCTCGGCCGGCCCCGCCGACTCGAGCACGACGTCCGCCGCTCCCCACTCGGCGCTGACGGCCGTGAGGCCGCCCTCGGTGAGGATGAGCACGACGGGCACGCCGATCCCGGTGGTGCTCAGGATCTTGCAGAGCGAGCGGGCCGAGGCCAGGTCGTGCCGGGCGTCGACGAAGATGAGGTCGCTGTTGGGGGTGTTCACGAGCTGCGAGGGCTCGGCGGGGATCTGCCGGGTGCGGTGACTCAATAGGGAGAGTGCGGGTAGCACCTCTCGGTCGACCGCAGAGGTCAGGATCAACAACTGCGCCACGTAAGATCCTCCAGAGAACGCCTGCGGTACATACTACTCGGGCTGAGTCGGGCAGAATGGCGGGTATGAGTCTGCTCATGAGAAGCGTAGTCCCGGTGTGGATCGTGTCCATCCTCGCCGTGATCGCGGTCGGGGTCTTCGTCACCCCCGACATGTACCTCGTGTTCCTGCCCGTCGTGCTGGGGCTGGTTCTGCTCATCACCTTCGGCATCCAGCTGCTCGTGCCGGTGCGCAAAGGCTTCGTCGACCGGGTGTCGGCCAGCGTCGGGGGAGCGGTGCTCATCCTCGCCGTGGCCACCGTGGTGCTCGGTCCCCTCGCCTTCGCCGCGGGCGCTACAATCTAGTCATGTCCTACGTTGCGCTCGAACTCCTGTTCATCGGCCTCCTCGGGCTTGCGAGTCTCGCAATCGCCTGGACTGCCGGTGTCGTCATCTACAAGCTGTACCGCGGCCAGCGCTGACCGGCGCTGAAGCGCTGTGATCGAGATCCCCACCGGCCTCCCGGCCGAGCTGGTGCCCCTGTCCTGGCTGATCGGCGTCTGGGAGGGCACCGGCGTCATCGACTACGCCATCGGCGAGGGCGAGGATGCCACGCGGGTCTCCCGCGAGTTCGGCCAGCGCGTGAGCTTCAGCCACGACGGTCTGCCCTACCTCAACTACAGCTCGTACACCTGGCTGCTGCCCGAGGGCGACGTGCCCACCGAGCCGCGCCTCTCCGACGAGGCGCAGGGCGATGCGGCCGTCTCCCCGGCCGAGGCGACGCCCCTCACCGCCGAGACCGGGTACTGGCGCCTGAGCCGTCTGCACATCGAAGGCGATGCCGGGCCGGGTCTGCTCCCGGGCGTCGGCGCGCGGCCGTTCAACACCGCGCAGGCGGTCGAGACGCTCCGCAACGCGG
Source organism: Herbiconiux sp. (assembly GCF_023264855.1). Classification (GTDB taxonomy): domain Bacteria; phylum Actinomycetota; class Actinomycetes; order Actinomycetales; family Microbacteriaceae; genus Herbiconiux. The sequence continues at coordinate 50,680 of NZ_JAHFUW010000025.1, forward strand.
CGGGCGGCTTCGACATCGAGGTGTCGATCGTGCACCCGACCGGGATCAACGAGCTCTACCTCGGGCAGGTCAAGGGCCCGCGCATCGATCTCGCCACCGACGCCGTGGTGCGCACGAAGTCGGCCAAGGAGTATGCGGCCGCCACCCGCCTCTACGGCCTGGTGGAGAACCACATGCTCTGGGCCTGGGACATCGCAGCCCTCGGTCAAGACCTGCGCACCCACGCCTCGGCACGCCTGGCCAAGGTCGACTGAGGCCATGACGGCCTCCGAGACACCCACCCGCTCACCGTTCCTCGCGCTCCCCGGCGCCGTCGCCACATCCGAGGCTGCCGACGCGGTCCCGGCGCACTACGGCAACCCGATCGGCGAACAGCGGATGCTCGACGCGGCCGGCGCCGCCGGTTCCGTCTCCGTTCCGGTCGTGGTCGACCTCTCCGACCGCGGTGTGATCTCGGTGGGCGGTCCCGACCGGCTCAGCTGGCTCGACTCGGTCACCAGCCAGAGCATCCGGGCCCTGCAGGCGGGCGAGTCGGCCGAGACCCTGCTGCTCGGCGCGAACGGCCGCATCGAGCACGCCATCCGGGTGTTCGACGACGGCGAGACGGCCTGGCTGCTCGTCGACGCGTCCGAGACGGCCGAGCTCGAGGCCTGGCTGCAGCGCATGCGCTTCATGCTGCGGGTCGAGATCGCCGACCGCACGGCCGAGTTCGCCACCGTCGGCTGGCTGGCCGCGTCGTCGTCCGACTCGGACGCCGAGCGATCGACCGGGCCCGCGCTGGCCGCCGTGGCCGCCGCCGGGAACGGCCACGAGCTGACCTGGCGCGATCCGTGGCCCGAGGTGGTCGCGGGCGGTGTGCAGTACGCGCAGGTCGACGCGCATCCGGGAGCCGCCTGGTTCTGGCGCGAGACCCTCGTGCCGCGTGCCTCGCTCCCGGAGCTGGCCGACGCCGTGCGCACCGGTGAACTCGCCGCCGCCGGCCTGCTGGCCGCCGAAGCGCTGCGGATCGCCGCCTGGCGCCCGCGGCTCAGCACCGAGGTCGACGAGCGTTCCATCCCGCACGAGCTCGACTGGATGCGCTCGGCCGTGCACCTGAACAAGGGCTGCTACCGCGGGCAGGAGACGGTCGCGAAGGTGCACAACCTCGGGCACCCGCCGCGCCGGCTGGTGCTGCTGCAACTCGACGGCTCCGACGCCGTGCTGCCGGCCGCCGGCGACGAGGTCGCGGTGGCCGGAGACGAAGCCGCGGCCGGTCACGTCACCTCGGTGGGCATCCACCACGAGTGGGGCCCGATCGCTCTCGCCGTCGTCAAGCGGCAGCTGCCGGTCGATGCCGCGCTCGTCGTGCGCACGTCGCAGGGTGAGGTCGCGGCCACGGCCGAGACGATCGTGTCGCCGGATGCCGGTGCCGCGGTGGGCCGCGTGCGCCTGCCCAAGCTCGGCGCCCGAACCCGGTAGGGCGGCGGTGACCGGGCTGCCGGCCTCGATGGCCGATCCGGTGTCCCGGCGCGATCGCTGGAACGCCGAATTGCGCGCCGCCGTCGAGCGCACCGTCTCGAGCGGGCCGGCGATCGCCCAGCTGGTGGTGGCCGTGACGGTCGCCTACCTCATCACGCACTTCCTGCTCGGCCACCAGTATCCGATCGCCGCCGTCACGGTGACGCTGTCCAGCCTCGGGCTGGTGCTCGACGCCCGGCCCCGCCGCGTGCTCGAGACGGCCATCGCCATGACGATCGGCATCCTGCTCAGCGAGGTCATCCTGCTCGCCTTCGGGCAGGGCATCTGGCAGTTCGCGCTCACGGTGCTCGCCGCGCTGGCGGTGACGCGGTTGCTCTCGCCGGTGCCCGGGCTGCCGATCATGGCTGCGGTGCAGGCCTCACTGGTGTCGCTGATGCCGATCCCGGCGGGCGGCCCGTTCACCCGCACCGCGGATGCGCTGGTGGGCGGCGCGGTCGCCATCCTGGCCACGGCACTCATCCCGCGCGATCCGCGCCGGGCGGCCCGTCGCGAGGCGCTGAAGTTCTTCGCGGCGTTCACCGCCATCCTCTCCTCCCTCGTGACGGTGCTGCGGATCGGCGACCCCGGCACCGCCGAGATCGTGCTCGGCCGCGCGCGCGGCACCCAGGCGCTGATCGAGAGCTGGCGCTCCTCGCTCGAGTCGGCGGTGGCCATCTCGCGCATCTCGCCGTTCCTGCGCCGGCACCGCGGCGAGCTCGCCGAGCTGCAGCGGATGCAGCTGCACATGGATCACGCGGCCCGCAACCTGCGCGTCGTCTCGCGCCGGCTCAGCCTCGGCCTGGATTCCCGCCCGCGCCCCGAGCTCGCCGAACTGATGGCGGCGCTGCAGAGCGCCGTCTCGATGCTGGCCCAGAGCATCGACCACCCGGAGCTGCGCCCCGTCGTTCGGCAGAGCCTGGTGCTGATCGCCATCACCCTCGACCCGCGCCGTCTGGCCCCGGGGGAGCCCTATTCCGAGGCCGCGCTGGTGGTCACCATCCGTCCTCTCGTGCTCGACCTCCTGGCCGCGAGCGGCATGCCCCTCGACGAGGCCCGCCGTACCCTCCCCGACATCACCACCTGAGCACTTTTGACGCCATAGTGAGCGCCGTCACCCGGAGAACGCGCTCGCGCACGTCTCCTGGTCGGCGCGCTGGCCGGTGAGTCCTTGGATCGCTGCGGGACCGGCCGTCGCCGATGGCGCCTCGGTCATTGCCGGGCCCGCATTCTCGGGCGAGGAGGGAGCAGGGGTGGCGAGCGTAGTCCCGGATGCAGTCGAGTCGTCAGGAAGCACGACAGGCTCGTCGGCGAGAATCCTCGTGAAGAGCTCCTCGGCCAGAGCGAACGCCGGTTGTACCTTGTTGGTGTCTTCGACGTAGGCGGTGACGGGGTACTGCACGAAGACGATGCTGCTCAGATCGACGTCTTTGAGGGTCAGCGCCAGAGACACCATGGTGTCCGCGCTTCCCAAGCTCGTCGACGGGATGATGTTGTGACCGGCCGCCTGGGCGAGGGCATAGAGCTTCGCCGGGTCGGACAGGGTGCTGTCGGAACGGATCGTGCGCAGCAGGGACGAAAGGTACTGCTGCTGACCACCGATGCGCGACAGATCGCTGCCGTTACCGATGCCGTGCCGGTTGCGCAGGAAGGCGAGCGCGGTCTGCCCGGCGACGGTCGTACGCCCCGCCGGAAGGTTGACCCCGGAGTCGGCGTCGACCATCGGTTCGGTCACGCAGACCTCCACGCCGCCGACGGCATCGGTGAGGGCGATGACGCCGTTGAACGACGACGCTGCGGCGTACTGGATCGGTAGACCGGTGAGCGCGGAGATGGTTGCGGCGACGCAGGCGAGGCCTCCCCGGCCGTACGCGACGTTCAGAGGCTGGGCGCCCATCGAGTCGAATCGATCGCCCGTCTCAGGATCGACGCACTCCGGATGCGGGATCACGAGGTCGCGGGGGAGGCTGACGACCACCGCGTCGTGGTGGTCCGACGAGCATCGTGAATCCACCCTCGAACGCACCGAGGAAGGGTGGTGGAGCCTGCTCGGCCTCGCCCGCGATCTCGACCGCATGGTCGCCGAACGTCTGGGCGAGGCTCGCCGCCTCGACGGTGATCACGGCTCCCGCGCTGACCGCCAGCACCGCCAGCCCGATGGCGATGCGACGCGCGATGAAGGCCAGTGGCGAGCGACTGGACAGCCGCCCGTGCCGGATCTGGGACGGAGCCCTTCGAATGCGCACACCGGGATATTAGGTGATGAAACCTCATAAACGTCTCCGAGTCCGGCGCGGATCCGCGCACGCGGCGACCCGCGGGATTCGATACCTTAGAGCCATGAAGATGCGAAAGCTTGCCACCGTCTCCGCCACCGCACTCGCGTTCGCATTCGTGCTGACCGGCTGCACCATGACCGGTCCCACCACCAACTTCTCCGGCCTGCCCGACGAAGAGAAGCTGGTGACCGAGCTGGAGCCCTCCGACTCCGGCCTGCAGGGCTTCTGGATGCAGGAGGGCTCGCAGATCGGCGTCGCCATCTCCGGCAGCTCCACCTGCCCCGTGATCGGCTCCGACATCAAGGTCATCGAGCCTCGGGGTGAGGGCAACACCGTCGAGATCACCACGGTGCCGATGCCCGACGACCAGATCTGCACCATGGACTACGTGCCGCACACCTCGGTGTTCTGGACCCCGTCGAACATCACCACCACTGAGCCGCTCACCATCCGCGTCGGCGATGAGGAGATCGAGGTCGAGGTCAAGTAGGCCACGGGGCTCCCGCCTCAGAGCGGGGCCACGGCCTCCCACGGCACGGTGAGCTCGCCGAGACGGCGCCGGCGCGCGAGGGTGCGCACGGGCCATCCGGAGCCCTCCATCGCGGCGACGGTCGCCACCCAGCGCTGCACCGGTCCGTAGGTGCCGAGGGCGGCGTTGTGCTGCCAGAACCGGTCGAGGTCGGCGAGGAAGCGGTGGATCGGCTCGCCCGGCACGTTGTGGTGGATGAGCGCCTTGGGCAACCGTTCCGCCACGACCGACGGATGCTCGAGCCCGGCCAGGCGCAGCGACACGGTGAACGAGACGGGCCCGCCGTGCTGCACGGCCACCCAGCTGGCCACCCGCCCCACCTCGTTGCAGGTTCCTTCGACGAGCACGCCGCCGGGCTGCAGGCGCGACACCATGAGCGCCCAAGCGGCGGCGACCTCGGATTCGTCGTATTGCCGCAGCACGTTGAAGGCGCGGATGACGGCGGCCCGGCGCGCAGCCCCGCCCGGCAGGGGCACCTCGAAGCCGCCGACCGCGAAGTCGACGCGCGCCGCCGGGTCGAACGAGGTGCGCCCCGCCCGCACCTCGGCCAGCTGCGCTCGCGCGGTGGCCACCCGGCCCGGCTCGATCTCGAGACCGGTGACGTGCACATCCGGCCGCACCGTCGCCAGCCGGGCCTGCAGTTCGAACGCGGTGACGCCGCTGGCGCCGTAGCCGAGGTCGACGACCAGCGGATCGGCCGTCTGCCGCAGCGCCGGCAGGGTGCCGATCCAGCGGTCGACCCGGCGGAGGCGGTTGGTGCCCGTGGTTCCCCGGGTGACGGCGCCGATGGGCATGCCTCCATCCAAGCACGCGCGGCGGTCGGCAATAGACTGAAACCATGCCAACAGAGCCCTATACCCTCATCCTGCTGCGCCACGGCAACAGCGACTGGAACCAGAAGAACCTGTTCACCGGCTGGGTCGACGTGCAGCTCAGCGAGCAGGGCGTCGGCGAGGCGAAGCGCGCGGGCGAGCTGCTCGCCGCCTCGGGTGTTCTGCCCGACGTGCTGTACACCTCGCGCCTCACCCGCGCCATCCGCACGGCCGAGCTGGCGCTCGCCGAGGCCGGCCGCTCGTGGATCGACGTCAAGCGCTCCTGGCGCCTCAACGAGCGCCACTACGGCGCCCTCCAGGGCAAGGACAAGGCGCAGACCCTCGCCGAGTACGGCCCCGAGCAGTTCCAGACCTGGCGACGCAGCTTCGACGTGCCGCCGCCCCCCATCGCCGACGACGACCAGTACTCCCAGGTCGGCGACCCGCGCTACGCCGACCTCGGCGACGCCGTGCCGCGCACCGAGTGCCTGAAAGACGTCATCGACCGGATGCTGCCCTACTGGGCATCCGACATCCAGCCCGACCTCGCCGCCGGCAAGACCGTGCTGGTCACCGCCCACGGCAACTCGCTGCGCGCGCTGGTGAAGCACCTCGACGGCATCAGCGACGACGACATCGCCGAGCTGAACATCCCCACGGGCATCCCGCTGGTCTACAAGCTCGACGCCTCCTTCGTTCCCGTCGGCCCCGCCGAGTACCTCGACCCCGAGGCGGCGGCCGCCGGTGCAGCCGCCGTGGCTGCCCAGGGCGCCAAGAAGTAACCGACCGGCTCCACGCGAAAGGCCCCGCACCTCGTGAGAGGAGCGGGGCCTCTTCGGTGACCGGATGCCGCGGGAGCGGTTACGGGTTCTGCGTGTTGCCGGGCCATTCACCCGTGGCGAGGTACTGAACCTTCTTGGCGATGGAGACCGCGTGGTCGGCGAAGCGCTCGTGGTAGCGGCTGGCCAGTGTGACGTCGACGGTGTCGACGGCCTCGCCCTTCCAGTGCGAGCCGAGCACGGCGTCGAACACGCTCACGTGCAGCTCGTCGATGGCGTCGTCGTCGTTGCGGATCTGCTCCGCCAGCTGCATGTCCTCCGTGCGCAGCAGCACGGTGAGCTTCTTCGAGATCTCCACGTCGAGCCGGCCCATCTCGGCGAAGGTCTGGCGCAGGCTCTTCTTCACCACCTTGTCGGGGTAGCGGTACCGGGCCAGCTGGGCGATGTGCTCGGCGATGTCGCCCATCCGCTCGAGCGAGGCGCTCACCCGCAGCGCGGTCACGACGATGCGCA
>NZ_JAHFUW010000026.1 GCF_023264855.1 Herbiconiux sp.
AAGACCGCACGGGTTTTTGGCATTTGACATTGTGCACGCTGTTGAGTTCTCAAGGATCGGACGCACCGGCCCCACCCAGACAAACTAGGCGGCCCTCCGGGCAACTTCTCAACCCTACCATTTTCCGGCCCGCTGTCAAATCGACGTTCGAACCGGATTCCCTCTCCCGAAGGAGATATCTCACTCCGAAGAGGAGATGAAGTAGGGGGTTTGGTCTCCGCTTGAGGCCGGTAAGCTCTTCCGCTTTTCCGCACCTGTGGGGTGACGAGTTAGAACATTACGCGGACGTTACAGGGCTCGCAAATCACCGTGCCGCCCGGGCGTGTCGCCCCGTGTTCCCGCGGAGTTCACGCTTTGGGGTGGCGCTTGTAGGGCGAGACGGTCGGGTCGCCGGCGAGAGCGAACCGCCAGGCGAACGGCGGCCGGCCACCGTCGCCGCTCACTCCGGTGCGGAGACTGGTGACGGGAGTCGCTGCGGGTTCGCGCGGCGGCTCGAGCTGGAACGGCGGGCGGGACAGGTCGGCACCGTCCTCGGCAAGGGCGATTCCCACAGCGAGGACCAGTCGGGCCGGTCCCCGCGCGAGGTCGCGATCCAGACGGGCGGTCGGCCGGCGACGACGCGCGAGGTCGACTCCGTCGACGATCTCGCCGGCGCGCAGCAGCACGGCGGACGCCTCCCCCACCGGCGAGCACACCACATTGGCGCAGACGTGCATCCCGTAGGTGAAGTACGCGTACAGGTGCCCCGGCTCACCGAACATCGAGGCCGTGCGCGGGGTGCGCCCCCGGAAGGCGTGCGATCCGGGGTCTTGGCCTTCGCCCAGGTAGGCCTCGACCTCGGTCAGGCGCACCGAGACCCGCCCCTCGTCCGAGTCGTGCGAGAGGATCGCGCCGAGCAGCTGCGGTGCCACCTCGAGCGCAGAGGCCGAGAAGTCGATCAGAACAGCTTCACTCCGAGGGAGAGCGATACGACGAGGGCCGCGATCACGACGAGCGCGGCGAGGCCGATCAGGCCCCAGACCGCCCACGACGGAAGTGGGCGCCGCCAGAATCCGGGATCCCCGGGAGCACGGTCCGGCTTGGCCGCTTTGCCGGCCTTCGCCGGATCGGGAGTCGTGTCGGGTTCGGTCATGCAGCACCTCCGGGCAGAGCGGTGGTCGAGGAGACGAGGGCGCGCACCCGCTCGGTGAGAGCGGTCAGCTGCTCCCGCACGCGAACGCCCGCGGTTCCGCCCGAGCCGTCACGACTGGCGACGGAACCCTGGATGGTGAGCACACTGCGCACCTGGGGGGTGAGGTGTTCCGAGATCGAGGAGAACTGCTCGTCGGTGAGACCGTCGAGTTCGAGCTCGTGGTCTTCGGCGAACTTCACCAGGTTGCCGGTGATCTCGTGGGCGTCACGGAAGGTGACGTGCTGCTTCACGAGCCACTCGGCGACATCCGTGGCCAAGGAGAAGCCCTGCGGCGCGAGCTCGGCCATCCGTTCGGTGTGGAAGGTGAGCGTGGCGACCATGCCGGTGAAGGCGGGCAGCAGAACTTCGAGCGTCTTGATCGAGTCGAAGACCGGCTCTTTGTCTTCCTGCAGATCGCGGTTGTAGGCGAGCGGGAGACCCTTGAGGGTGGCGAGCAGGCCGGTGAGGTTGCCGATCAGGCGACCCGACTTGCCGCGCGCGAGCTCGGCGATGTCGGGATTCTTCTTCTGCGGCATGATCGACGAGCCGGTCGAGTACGAGTCGGACAGGGTGACGAAGCCGAACTCCTTGGTGTTCCAGATGATGATCTCCTCCGCGAAACGCGAGAGGTCGATGCCGATCTGGGCGGTGACGTAGGCGAACTCGGCCACCACGTCGCGGGAGGCCGTTCCGTCGATCGAGTTCTCCACCCCGTGGGCGAAACCGAGGTCGTGCGCCACGAGTTCGGCGTCGAGGCCCAAGGTGTTGCCGGCCAGGGCACCGGACCCGTACGGCGAGGCATTCGCGCGCGCATCCCAGTCGCGCAGGCGCTCGATGTCGCGCACCAGCGGCCAGGTGTGCGCCAGAAGCTGGTGGGCCAGCAGCACGGGCTGCGCGTGCTGCAGATGGGTGCGGCCGGGAAGGATGGCGTCGAAGTGGGCCTCGGCCTGCGAGGCGGTCGCGTCGATCAGGTCGACGAGCATCCGGGTGATGGTCGCCGCATGGTCTCGGAGCAGCATCCGCACCAATGTGGCGATCTGGTCGTTGCGGCTGCGGCCCGCACGGAGTTTGCCGCCGAGCTCGACTCCCGAGAACTCGATCAGGCCCCGCTCGAGGGCCGAGTGCACGTCTTCGTCGTCGGGGGTGGGGCGGAAGGTGCCGTCCTCCACCGCCGTCGACAGCTGGTCGAGCGCCGCGAGCATGCCCTCGAGCTCGGTGGCCGTGAGGTAGCCGGCGCGAGCCAGGGCCGCGGCATGGGCGCGCGACCCGGCGATGTCGTACTGCGCGAGCTGCCAGTCGAAGTGCGTGGACCGGCTCAGCTCGGTGAGCTCGGGGGCAGGTCCACCGGAGAAGCGCCCGCCCCAGAGGGATCCGGCCTCGCCGGCGCGGGTAGAGAGGTCGTCGGTCATGCGGTCGCCCCTTCGGCGTTCTGCTGGAACAGCCACACCAGCAGCGCCTTCTGGGCGTGCAGGCGGTTCTCCGCCTCGTCCCAGATGACGCTCTGCGGGCCGTCGATCACGTCGGCCGCGACCTCGTAACCCCGGTCGGCCGGCAGGCAGTGCAGGAAGAGCGCATCCGGCTTCGCTTTCGCCATCAGCTCGGCGTCGACCTGGAAACCGCCGAAGGTCTCCACGCGGGCGGCCTTCTCGGCCTCCTTGCCCATCGAGACCCAGGTGTCGGTGACGATGACGTCGGCGCCGTGCGCTGCAGCATCCGGATCGGTCAGCACGGTGACGGAGCCGCCGGTCTCTTCGGCACGCTTCTTCGCATCGGCCACCACCGTGGCGGAGGGTGCGTATTCCACCGGGCTCGCGACGCGCACGTGCATCCCGGCCGTCGCCCCGGCGAGCAGGTAGGACTGCGCCATGTTGCTCGCCCCGTCACCGAGGAAGGAGACGGTGAGGCCTTTCAGCTCGCCGCGGTGCTCGCGGATGGTGAGGAAGTCGGCCAGCAGCTGGCAGGGGTGGAAGTCGTCGGAGAGCGCATTCACGACCGGCACACGAGTGCCGGCGGCCATCTCTTCGAGCCCCGACTGCGCGTAGGTGCGCCAGACGATCGCGGCCACCTGGCGTTCGAGCACGCGGGCGGTGTCGGATGCCGTCTCCTTGCCGCCGAGCTGGCTCGAGGCGGTGGAGATGATCAGCGGGATGCCCCCCAGATCGGCGATACCGACCGCGAACGACACCCGGGTACGGGTGGAGGACTTGTCGAAGATCACCGCCACGGTCTGCGGGCCCTCGAGGGGTCGGGCCTGGAAGCGATCCTTCTTCAGCTGCTCGGCGAGATCGAGGATCTGCGCCTGCTCGGCGGGAGTGACGTCGTCGTCGCGAAGGAAGTGCCTGGTCATGGTGCGCCTCGGTCTCGGGGTGTCGAAAGGATCAGGATAGCGGTGCGGCCGTGCCGGCCGCTGCGGGCAGGCGGCGCGCGCCCGGCTCAGGTGGCGGAGACGGTGTCGAACGCGGCACGCATCCGCAGACCGAACTCGCGCACCTCATCGTCGCCGATGATCAGCGGCGGGGCGATCCGCAGGGTGGAGTCGTTCGCCGCGTTCACGATCAGGCCGTTGGCCAGGGCCGCATCGACGATCGCACCGGCGACGGGCTCGGTGAGGCCGACGCCGATCAAGAGGCCCTGCCCGCGCAGTTCGTGTACGAGCGGTGAATCGAACGACCGGATGACCTCGCGCAACTGCTCTCCGCGCACTGCTGCATTCTGCACCAGGCCGGCGCGCTCGATCTCGCCCAGCACGGCGTTCGCGGTGGCCGTGGCCAGCGGGTTGCCACCGAAGGTGCTGCCGTGCTGGCCGCGGGTGAACAGGTCGGAGGCCCAGCCGAAGGTGACCAGCGAGCCGATGGGGAAACCGCCGCCCATGCCCTTGGCCACCGTGACGGCATCCGGTCGCACGCCGTCGTGCATGTACGAGAACCACTCGCCCGTGCGCCCGACGCCGGTCTGGATCTCGTCGACGATCAGCAGCACACCGTGCTGCTCGGTGAGTTCGCGGGCTCGCACGAGGAAGCCCTCGGGCAGTCCGATCACCCCGGCCTCGCCCTTGATCGGTTCGAGGATGAGCGCGGCGACCGAGTCGTCGATCGTGGCCTCGAGGGCGGCGATCGTGGTGTCGATGTGCTCGACGCCGCCCGGCATCGGCTCGAAGGGCTCGCGCATGGCGGGCTTGCCGGTGAGCGCGAGCGCACCCATCGTGCGGCCGTGGAATCCGTTGGTCAGGGCCACGATCCGGCGGCGCGACGGCGAGGAGTTCAGGCGCGCCAGCTTGAACGCGGCCTCGTTGGCCTCGGCGCCCGAGTTGCAGAAGTAGGCGCGGCCGCCCTCCCCCGCCCCGGTGAGGCGGATCAGCCGCTCGGCCAGCTCGAGCTGGGGCGGGGTGGAGAAGTAGTTCGAGACGTGCGCGAGCGTCGAGGCCTGCTTGGTGACCGCCTCGACGAACACCGGATGCGCGTGCCCGAGCGAGTTCACCGCGATGCCGGCGAGGAAGTCGAGGTACTGCGTGCCCTGCTCGTCCCACACGTAGGAGCCCTCCCCTCGCACGAGAAAGCGCAACGGCAGCCCCATCGTGCGCATGAGGGACGACTCGAAGCGAGTGGTCCACAGGGTTTCGGTCTCAGTGCCTGACACGAGGTCCTCCGGTATTCCGATCTGAGGGGGCGGGTGAGTGGTGGGGAGCGGGGCGGGGCGTCGCGTTCAGCGGGCCGGAGCCGGAACCACCTCGGTGCCGACACCACCCTGCGTGAACACCTCGAGCAGGATGGAGTGCGGCTCGCGACCGTCGATGATCGCCGCCTTGGCCACTCCCCCGTCGACCGCCTCGAGGCAGGCCGCCATCTTCGGGATCATCCCCGACTCCAGCGACGGGAGCAGGGATCGCAGCTCTTCGCTCTCGATCACCGAGACGAGCGAGTCGCGGTTCGGCCAGTCGGCGTAGAGCCCGGCGACATCCGTGAGGACGACCAGTTTCGCGGCGCCGATCGCCACCGCCAGCGCCGCCGCCGCGGCATCCGCGTTGACGTTGAGCACCTGGCCTGGCTCGTCGATGTCGGGGGCGATCGAGGAGACGACCGGGATGCGGCCGGCCTCCAGCTGCGCGAGAACGCCCTCGGGATTCACCCCGATGACGTCTCCGACGAGACCGAGATCGACGACTTCACCATCGATCTCGACACCGCGCTTGCGGCCCTCGAACAAGCCGGCGTCTTCGCCGGAGAGCGCCGCGGCGAGCGGACCGTGCTCGTTGATGTGGCTGACGATGTCGCGGCTGATCTGGCCGGTGAGCACCATCCGCACCACGTCCATCGCCTCGGGACTGGTGACCCGGTAGCCGCCGCGGAACTCGCTCCGGATGCCGAGCCGGTCGAGCATGGCCGAGATCTGCGGGCCACCGCCGTGCACGACGACCGGCTTGATGCCGGCGTAGCGCAGGTAGACGATGTCTTCGGCGAAGGTGCGCTGCAGCTCGGGGTCGACCATGGCGTTGCCGCCGAACTTCACCACGATGATCTGGCCGTGGAAACGCTTGAGCCACGGCAGCGACTCGATCAGCGTGCGCGCCTTGACGTGCACCAGCTCGGAGTCGGCGGAGGAGGATGCGGCGTACTCGACCATCAGCTGGCGTACGCGCTGTTCTCGTGCACGTAGTCGTGCGTGAGGTCGTTGGTGAAGATCGTGGCGGTCTCGGTGCCCGACTTCAGGTCGATCAGGATGTGGCAGGCGCGCGGCGTCAGATCGACGAGATCGCGGCTCTCGCCGGGCTCGCCCTCCCTGCACACCATCACGCCGTTCATCGAGACGTCGATCTTGTACGGGTCGAAGACCGCATTCGTCGTTCCGAGGGCGGCGAGCACCCGGCCCCAGTTGGGGTCGTTGCCGAAGATCGCGGCCTTCAGCAGGTTGCTGCGCGAGACGGCGCGGCCGACCACCACGGCGTCGTCTTCGGAGGCGGCGTTCACCACCTCGATGGCGATGTCGTGGCTGGCACCCTCAGCGTCACCCTGCAGTTGCAGCGCGAGGTCGTGGCAGAGCCCGGTGAGCGCCGCGGTGAACTCGGCCTCGTCGGCGTCGACTCCGGATGCTCCGGAGGCCATCAGGGCGACGGTGTCGTTCGTCGACATGCAGCCGTCGGAGTCGACGCGGTCGAAGGTGACGCGGGTGGCGGCGCGCAGGGCACGGTCCAGCCCGGCAGGATCGAGCTCGGCATCGGTGGTAAGGACCACGAGCATCGTCGCGAGGCCCGGTGCGAGCATCCCGGCGCCCTTCGCCATGCCGCCGATCGACCAGCCGGCCGGCGAGATGACCGCGGCCTCCTTCGGCTTCGAGTCGGTCGTCATGATGGCCAGCGCCGCATCCGCCCCACCCTCGTCGGAGAGGGTCTGCGCCGCGTGCGGCACGTTGTCGAGGAGGGAGTCGCGGAAGCTCTGGTCGCCCACGCCGATCAGCCCGGTGGAGCAGACGAGCACATCGGATGCCGAGACCTGCAGCGCCTCGGCGACCGCTTCGGCCGTGGCGTGGGTGGTCTGGAAGCCGAAGGAGCCCGTGAAGCAGTTGGCCCCGCCGGAGTTGAGCACAATCGCGGCGACCTGGCCGTCGCGGATGACCTGCTCCGACCAGATGACCGGGTTCGCCTTGGCGCGGTTGGAGGTGAACACGGCCGCAGCGTGCAGGCTCGGGCCGCTGTTCACCACGAGCGCGAGGTCGCGCGCGCCGGTGGACTTGAGGCCGGCGACGACGCCGGAGGCGAGGAAACCGGCGGGGGTGGTGACGCTCACGGCGCGACTCCGTTCACGGGAAGACCGGTGCTCTCGGGCAGCCCGAGTGCGATGTTGGTGGCTTGGATGGCGGCACCCGCGGTGCCCTTCACGAGGTTGTCGAGCGCGGTGACGGTGACGACCCGCTCGGCCTCCTCGTCGACGGCGAGGCCGATCAGAGCGGTGTTCGCGCCGATCGTGTCGCTGACCTTGGGGAACGAGCCCTCCGGGAGCAGGTGCACGAACGGCTCGTCGCCGTAGGCGAGCTCCCAGGCCGAGCGCACGTCGGCGGCGCTGACCCCGGGTTGCAGGCGGGCCGTCGAGGTGGCGAGGATGCCACGGGCCATCGGCACGAGCATCGGCGTGAACGAGACGGTGACCTTCTCGCCGGAGGCGGCGCTGAGGTTCTGGATGATCTCGGGCACGTGGCGGTGCACGCCGCCGACCCCGTACGCGTGCGCCGATCCGAGGATCTCGCTCGCCAGCAGGTCGGTGCGCAGCGCCTTGCCGGCGCCCGAGGGACCGACGGCAAGCACGGCGGAGAGGTCGGCCGGCTGGATGACGCCCGCCCGCAGCCCGGGCGCGAGCGCGAGACTGACCGCGGTCACATTGCATCCGGGCACCGCGATGCGGTTGACCCCGGCCAGGTTGACGCGCTGCTTCTCACCGTTCTCGAGCACCAGCTCGGGCAGACCGTAAGGCCACGACCCGTGGTATTCGGATTTGTAGAACTGAAGCCAGGCATCCGCGCTGGTGAGCCGGTGATCGGCTCCGCAGTCGACCACCAGGCTGGAGTCGCCGAGCTCCTCGGCGAGCGCACCGGAGTGGCCGTGCGGCAGGGCGAGGAAGACGACGTCGTGGCCCTTGAGCGACTCGGGGCTGGTGTCTTTCAGCACGAGCCCCTCGTACGAGCGCAGGTGGCTGTGCACGTCGGTGAGGCGCTGACCCGCGTTCGAGTGCGCGGTGACGGTTCGCACCTCGAACTCCGGATGCGCGCTCAGCAGCCTGAGCACCTCGCCTCCGGCGTATCCGCTCGCTCCCGCGACCGCGACTGAAAAGACCATGGATCCAACTTACTAGCTAGAAGAGGGCACCCTACTCGCGGACGGCGGCCTCGAAGAGGTCGGCCGCACGGGCGGCGCCGGCGAGCTTGGCCTCGCTCGCCTCGGCCGCGGTGAGGGTGCGGTCGGGCGCACGGAATCGCAAGGCGAAGGTGAGGCTCTTCGAGGAATCGGGCAGGCCGGTGCCGCGGTAGTCGTCGACCAGCCGGATGCTCTCCAACAGCTCGCCCGCGCCCTCGGCCACCGCGCGCTCGACGTCGCCGGCCGGAACCGAGGCGGCCACCACCAGCGACAGGTCTTGCGTGGCCGCCGGGTAGCCGCTGATCGGAGCGACGTCGATGGTGCTGCCGGCCGCGGCCATCAGCGCATCGAGGTCGAGCTCGGCCACCGCGACGACCCGTGGCAGGTCGAGTTCGTGGGTGAGCGACGGGAGCAGCTCGCCGGCGAAGCCGACGCTGACGTCACCCGAGCCCGTCTGGACGAACAGCTCGGCCGTGCGGCCGGGATGCATCGCCTTGTGGGCGCCGGTGGCGACCCGGATGCGGATCGCGAGCGCCGATTCGAGCAGGCGGACCACGTCGAGCACGTCGGCGAGACCCGCGGCCACGGCCGGCTGGCCGGGCTGCTTGTCGACCGCGTTACCCAGGGTGAGCACGCCCACGTGACGCGGCTGCGGCGGGATACCCGCGTGCAGTTCGGTCAGCTGCTCGGCGCTCGGCAGGGCTGCGCCGAGCGGCAGCGCATCCTGACCGTAGGCCTTGCCGGCCTCGGGGGTGAACACCAGGCCGATCTCGAACAGGGCGAGATCGGTGAGACCGCGCGAGAGGTTGCGGCGCGCGATGTCGATCAGGCCCGGGATGAGGGAGGTGCGCAGCAGCGCCGCCTCGGAGTCGAGCGGGTTCGCCACGCGGATCGCGGGCACCTCGACGTCGGCGGGGCTGCCGAACAGGGCGTTCTGCGCGGTCGTGAGGAACGGGTAGGCCAGCACCTCGGTGAGACCGCCGGCCGCGAGCACGTCGGCCGTGCGACGGCGGGTGACCTGCGACACCGTGAGGCCGCGACCGGGAGGCGCCACGGGGAGGATCGACGGGATGCGGTCGTAGCCGATGATCCGCGCCACCTCTTCGGCCAGCGAGGCCTTGTCGGTGATGTCGGGGCGCCACGACGGCGGCACGACGACGAAACCGGCCGAGGTCTCCTCGACCTCTGCGCCGATCTCGACGAGCGAGCTCGCCGTCTCGTCGCCGGTGAAGTCGACGCCGATCAGGCGCTGTACATAGCCGAAGGGCAGCACGATCGAGCCGGCCTCGGGATGCTCGTGGTGCAGCGATCCCAGATCGTCGGCGGTGCCGCCGGCCAGCTCGACCAGCAGCTCGACCACCCGGGCGGCCGCGGGCTGCGCCACCTTCGGATCGACACCGCGTTCGAAGCGGCGTGAGGCCTCGCTCGGCAGCTTGTGCCGGCGGGCGGTGCGCGCGACCGACACCGGGTCGAAATTCGCGGCCTCGATCAGCACGTTCACGGTCGTGTCGCCGAACTCGGTCGAAGCGCCGCCCATGACTCCGGCGAGGCCGATCGCTCCGCTGTCGTCGGCGATCACCAGGTCTTCGGGGTGCAGCGTGCGGGTCTGCCCGTCGAGCGTCTCGAGGGTCTCCCCCTCGGCTGCCCGGCGCACCACGATGCCGCCCTGCAGAGCATCCAGGTCGTAGACGTGGGTGGGCTGGCCGAACTCGAGCATCACGTAGTTCGTGATGTCGACCGGCAACGAGATCGAGCGGATGCCGGCGAGCTTGAGGCGCGCGATCAGCCAGGCGGGGCTCGGCCGGGTGGGGTCGATGCCGCGCACCACGCGGGTGACGAACACCGTGGCGCCGACACGGCCCCGGATGGGCGCCTCGTCGTGGATGGACACCGGGAAGCCGGTGCCGGCGACCGGCGTGACCCGGTGCACGGGGTCGTGGAACGACGCTCCGGTGGAGTGCGAGTACTCGCGGGCGATGCCGCGGATCGAGAACGCGTAGCCGCGGTCGGGGGTGACGTTCACCTCGACGGCCGCATCGTCCAGGCTCAGCAAGGCCAGAGCATCCGTGCCGACCTCGGGGTCGAGGCCGAGCGTGCTCAATCGCAGGATGCCGTCGTGGTCTTCACCGAGACCGAGCTCGCGCGCCGAGGCGATCATGCCGTCGGAGACGTGGCCGTAGGTCTTGCGGGCCGCGATGGCGAACCCGCCCGGCAGCACCGCGCCCGGCAGCGTGACGACGACCTTGTCTCCGGGGAAGAAGTTACCGGCGCCGCAGACGATGCCGCGCACATCCGCTCCCCCGTCGGCCGCCTGGGCGCCCTCGGGCGCGACGCGCACCTGGCACCAGCGGATGGTCTTGCCGTTGGACTGCGGCTCCTCGACGAATTCGAGCACCTGCCCGACCACGATCGGGCCGGTGAGGTCGAAGTCGTGCGAGCCCTCTTCTTCGAGCCCCACCTTCACCAAGGCTGCGTGGATGTCGGCGATCGAGGCCCCCGCGGGCAGATCGACGTATTCGGCGAGCCAACTGATCGGCACTCGCATGACTAGACCACCATTCCGAATTGCTGCGAGAACCGCACATCGCCCTCGACCATGTCGCGCATGTCGTTGAGGTCGTTGCGGAACTGGAGAGTGCGCTCGATGCCCATGCCGAAGGCGAAACCCGAGAACTCGTCGGGATCGATGCCCGCCGAGCGGAGCACGTTGGGGTTGACCATGCCGCAGCCGCCCCACTCCACCCAGCGCGCACCGCCCTTGGCGTTCGGCTGCCAGACGTCCATCTCGGCGCTCGGCTCGGTGAACGGGAAGTAGTTCGGGCGCAGGCGGATCTTCGCACCCTCGCCGAACATCTGCCGGGCGAAGTGCTCGAGCGTACCGCGCAGGTGCGCCATGGTGAGGCCCTTGTCGATGGCGATGCCCTCGACCTGGCTGAACACGGGCGTGTGCGTGGCGTCGAGCTCGTCGGTGCGGTACACCCGGCCGGGTGCGATGACGTAGACCGGCAGCTCGCGCTCGAGCAGGCTCCGCACCTGCACCGGGCTCGTGTGCGTGCGCAGCACGAGGTGCGACTCGGGCGGGTCGATGAAGAAGGTGTCCTGCATCGCGCGCGCCGGGTGGTCGGCGTCGAAGTTGAGGGCGTCGAAGTTGAACCACTCGCTCTCGACCTCGGGGCCTTCGGCCACCTCCCAGCCCATGCCCACGAAGATGTCGGCGATCCGGTCTTGCAAGAGGGACAGCGGATGGCGCGCGCCGATGCGGCGGCGGCTGGCGAGGGCCGTCACGTCGACCGCTTCGGCGGCCAGGCGCTGCTGCTCTTCGAGCGCGACGACCTCGGTCTCGCGCGCGGCGATCGCCTGATTGACGCGAGCGCGGGCCTGGCCGACGAGCTTGCCGGCCGCGGCCTTCTGGTCACCGGGCAGCGACTTGATGGCGGCGTTGAACGCGGCGAGAGCCGAGTTCTCGCCGGCGTGCTCCGCGCGCACGGCGCGCAGACTCACGGAGTCGGTGGCGGACTCGAGCGCGGCGAGCGCGGCATCCACCGCGTCGGTCACCGCCTGCTCGGTGATGGCGATGGGTTCAGACACGAGGCACAAGTTTACGCGGTGCGGGCGCTGCGCGAAGCGCTCGGCACCGAGCCACTATTCAGTGGTCGCGTCGTTGGGGTCGGCGGGGCCGGCGATCTTCTTGGCGGCGCGCCCGCTCATGCTGCGGCGCGCGAGGTACCGGGCGAACCAGGACAACGTGAGGTTGACGGCCAGATAGATGATGAGGGTGATGGCGAAGAGGCTGAACAGGTAGCGGTTGCCGTAGAAGCTCGAAAGATTGTTCATGGTGGTGCGGATCAGCTCGTTGTACCCCACGATGTAGCCGAGGCTGGTGTCTTTCAAGAGCACCACGAGCTGCGCCACGATGATCGGCAGCATCTGCCGGAAGGCTTGGGGGAACTCGATCAGCATCTTGGTCTGCAGCCTCGTCATCCCGAGACTCAGGCCGGCCTCGTGCTGCCCGCGGGGCAACGAGGCGATACCGGCACGGAGGGCTTCACCGATCAGGGCGCCGTTGTAGATGCCGAGTGCCAGCACCACCGCCCAGAAGGCACCGGTGGCGAAGGCCAGCAGGATGAACAGCATCATCAGCAGCACGGGCATGCCGCGGAAGAACTCGAGCACGATCATTGTGGGGATCCGCACCGCCTTGCGCGGCGAGGTGCGCAGCAGCGCGAACAGCACACCGACCACGAGCGCCATCACGGCGGCCAGCGCCGCCGCCTGCAGCGTGTTCAGCAGACCGCGCCCGACCGCGCCCCAGAATTCGGGGTCGACGACCAACTTCTCCCAGCGGCTCCAGTCGAAGAAGCCGGGAAGGGTTATCCCGCCGGATTCCCGCGGCTGAGCGAGGATGTAGATGCCCCAGGCGAGAACGGCGAGAACGGCGACGACCACCACCGCGGAGGCGATGCGCGACCGTCGGCGTGCACGGGGGCCGGGGGCGTCGAACAGGACTGAGGCACTCATCGTTGCACCGCGAATCTCTTCTCCAGCGCCCCGGCCAGGATGCCGAGGGGAATGGTGATGATCAGGTAGAAGGTGGCTACGGCCAGGAGCACCGCCACGACGGCATTGCCGTTCTCATTGGCCAGGGTGCGCCCCACGCCGAACAGCTCGGCCACGAACAGGCCTCCAGCCACCGAGGTGTTCTTGGTGAGCGCGATCAGCACGTTGATCAGCGGCGGGATGACCATCCGGAACGCTTGCGGGAACACCACCAGCGAGACGGTCTGACCGAAACCGAAGCCCAGGCTCCTGGCGGCCTCGGCCTGACCGATCGGCACACCGTTGATCCCCGAGCGCAATGCCTCCGCGACGAACGGCGACGTGTAGGCGGTGAGGCCCACGATCGCCGCCCAGAAGTACGGAAGCTCCGAACCGAGGTAGGGCAGGATGATGGCGCAGAAGATCAGCACCAGGGTGAGCGGCGTGTTGCGCAGCAGCTCGGTGTAGATGGCCGCCACCCGGCTGAGTGCCGGGATCGGCGAGATCCGCATCGCGGCGACGACCGTGCCCAGCACGAGCGCGGCGATGCCGGAGATGATCAGCAGGGACAGTGTCTGGCCGAAGCCCTCGAGATAGGCCGGCAGGTTGTCGATGACGACGTTCACGCATCCTCCTCTCTGGTGCGGTGGGGTCTCAGGTGCGGTGGTTCTCAGGTGCGGTGGGGCGGATTCCGGGCAGGAAGTGAGGGGCGCCCGAGGCGGCGCCCCTCATTCCCCGGGGATCAGTACCGGTCGACCGCCGGCGGCTCCACGAACGGGAGCACCGCGCCGGCCGTCTTCTCCCAGGCGGCCTCGTAGCTGCCGTCGGAGTACGACTCCTCGAGCACGTCGTTGACGAAGTCGCGGAACTCGGTGTCGTCCAGCGCCAGGCCGATGCCGTAGGGCTCCTGCGTGAACGGCTCCCCCACCACCTTGAACTCGCCCTCGTTCTGGGCGGCGAGACCGGCGAGGATCACGTTGTCGGTCGATACCGCGACCACCTGGCCCGTGCGCAGCGGCTCGAGGCAGTTCGTGTAGGTGTCGGTCAGTACCGTCTGGGCGCCGAGCGCCTCGAGGTTGGCCGCCGGCGTCGATCCGGTGACCGAGCAGACGGGCTTGCCCACCAGGTCGTCTTCGCTCTCGATGGTGTCGTCGTCGGCGAGGGTGAGGATGCTCTGGCCGGCCTCGTAGTAGGGCCCGGCGAACGAGATGACCTCTTTGCGCTTGTCGTTGATGGTGTAGGTGGCGACGACCAGGTCGACCTCGCCCTGCTGGATGAACGGCTCGCGGTTGGCCGAGACGGTCTCGACCCAGTTGATCTTGTCTTCGGCGATGCCGAGCTTGGCGGCGATGATCTTGCCGATCTCCACGTCGAAGCCCTCCGGCGTGCCGCTCGGGCCCATCAGGCCGAACAGCGGCTGGTCGAACTTGGTGCCGATCGTGATCTCACCGGCGGCGGAGAGGGTCTCCATCGTCGAGCCGGCCGCGAAGGTGGGCGCCTCCTCGACGGGGACTGCGGCGTCGTCGCTCCCAGCGCATCCGCTCAGGACGATGGCTGTCGCCGCCGCGAGTGCGATGATCGATAGCTTCTTCTGGTGCCTCATCGGTCTACCTCTCGTGTTGTGCACTGGTCTTGTGTGCGATGGCCCGCCTCATGGCTGTGCGGCGGGCTGGTACCCGCCTAGTGGGCGAGGATCTTGGAGAGGAAGTCCTTCGCTCTCGGTGACTGGGGGTCGTCGAAGAACGCCTCGGGGGCGGCCTCCTCTTCGATGCGGCCGTCGGCCATGAAGATCACCCGATCGGCGGCACGGCGGGCGAAGCCCATCTCATGCGTGACCACGATCATGGTCATGCCGTCTTTCGCGAGGCCGACCATCACGTCGAGCACCTCGTTGATCATCTCGGGGTCGAGCGCGCTGGTGGGCTCGTCGAGCAGGATGAGCTTGGGATCCATCGCCAGCGAGCGCGCGATGGCCACGCGCTGCTGCTGACCGCCGGAGAGCTGGGCGGGCATCTTCTGCGCCTGGTTGGCCACCCCGACCCGTTCGAGCAGCTCCATCCCCCGCCTGTCGGCGTCTTTGCGCGAGAGGCCGCGCACCTTGATCGGCGCGAGGGTGACGTTCTCGAGCACCGTCTTGTGCGCGAACAGGTTGAACGACTGGAACACCATGCCCACGTCGGAGCGCAGCTTCGCGAGCTCACGCCCCTCGCTCGGCAGCAGCGTGCCATCGATCGAGATGGTGCCGGAATCGACGGTCTCGAGACGATTGATGGCCCGGCAGAGCGTGGACTTGCCTGACCCGCTGGGCCCGATCACCACCACGACCTCGCCACGGGCGACGGTGGTGGTGATGTCTTTCAGAACGTGGAGCTCGCCGAAATGCTTGTCGACGTGATCGATGACGACGAGTGGATCGCCGGCGCCCTCTCGAGAAACTGTGCCTCGAACGGGGGTGCTGTCGGATGCCATGGGGCTTACCCAATCACAACCTTAAGGGGGGTCGCAATGAGTAATCACTGCTCGTAACCGAAGCGAAACACCGTTCATAGACGTTTCACACGAACCGCACACGGTCAGGAGCGCTGCGCGAACGCGCTCTCATAGAGGCACACGGAGGCGGCCGTGGCGAGGTTCAGTGACTCGGCCTGCCCGTAGATCGGCAGCGAGACGGCGCGATCGACGAGGGTCAGGTAGTCGTCGGGCAGACCCCGGGCCTCGTTCCCGAAAACCCAGGCCGTGCGAGCGCCGAGCAGTCCGGCGGTACGCACATCGAGCAGGTCGTCACCCTTGATGTCCGCGGCGAGCGTCTGCAGCCCTTCGGCGCGAGCGCGGGAGACCACGTCTTCGAGGGTGGCCTCGACCGCGACCGGAAGGTGGAACAGCGACCCGGTGGTGGAGCGCACGACCTTGGGGTTGTAGAGGTCGACCGAGCGGCCGGTCAGGATGACCGCATCCGCCCCCGCCGCATCCGCTGCCCGGATGATGGTGCCGGCGTTGCCCGGATCGCGTACCTCTTCGAGCACGGCGATCAGGCGCGGCGAGGCGGCGAAGATGTCTTTCACCGCCGTGGGGAACTGGCGGCAGACCGCCACGAAGCCCTGGGGGGTGACCGTATCGGCCATCGTGTCGAGCACCTGCTCGGTGACGAATTCGACCTCGAGGTCGGCCGCCTCGGCCCGCTCGGCGATGTCGCCGTACCGCTCCAGCGCCGTCGGGGTGGCGAACAGGTCGACCACCAGTTCGGGACGGAAGGTCAGGGCCTCGGTGACGGCCTGCGGGCCTTCCAAGAGAAAGAGCCCGGTCTCGGACCGGGCTCCTTTCTTGGCGAGTTTCGCCACGGCCCGGACGCGAGGTGATCGCGGATTGTCCAGCATGTGGCTCACTCTATTCGGTTGTCAGGAACAGCTGCCTACGCGGCGGTCTTCGGCGCCGAGGTGTCGGCGGGAAGGGCGGCCTTGGCGCTCGCGACGATGGCCGCGAAGGTGGCGGGCTCGTTCACGGCGAGCTCGGCCAGGATGCGGCGGTCGACCTCGATGCCGGCCAGGGCCAGACCCTGGATGAAGCGGTTGTAGGTGAGGCCGTTCGCACGCGAGGCGGCGTTGATGCGCTGGATCCACAGGCGGCGGAAGTCGCCCTTGCGCGCACGGCGGTCACGGTAGGAGTAGACGAGGGAGTGAGTGACCTGCTCCTTGGCCTTGCGGTAGAGGCGCGACCGCTGACCGCGGTAGCCCTCGGCGCGTTCGAGGATGACGCGACGCTTCTTGTGAGCGTTGACCGCCCTTTTGACTCTTGCCATTGTTCTGTTCCTTCTGGTTTCGGTCGGCTGCTGTAGTGGTGACTACAGGCCGAGAAGCTTCTTGGCGACCTTGGTGTCGGCCTTGGACAGCACCTGGTCTTTGTTCAGGCGAGCCTTGCGCCCCGGGGCCTTGACCTCCAGGTTGTGGCGCATGCCGGCCTGCTGCTTCACGAGCTTGCCGGTTCCGGTGACCTTGAAACGCTTCTTGGCACCGGAGTGCGTCTTCATCTTGGGCATGGGGTTCTCCTATGTCTTGTTCGGGTGGATGACCCGGCCGACGAGGGCCGGGTGGCTGGTGGGGCTACGAGGCCGAAGGGGCTTCGGTAGCGGATGCGGGCGCGGCGGCCGCAGCGGGTGCAGCGATCTCCGGCGCCTCGTCGTCGGCCGGGGCCGAGTCGTGGTTGCGGGCCTTCGAGGCATCGCGCTTGGCGTTCTGCTCGGCCTTGGCCTCGGACTTGTTCTTCAGCGGGCCGATGACCATGACCATGTTGCGGCCGTCGATCGTGGGGGTGGACTCCACGGTGCCGAACTCGGACACGTCTTCCGCAAAGCGCTGGAGGAGGCGGACGCCCTGGTCGGGACGCGACTGCTCACGGCCACGGAAGAGGATCATCGCCTTGACCTTGTCGCCGGCCTTCAGGAAGCCTTCGGCGCGCTTGCGCTTGGTCTCGTAGTCGTGCACGTCGATCTTCAGGCGGAAACGCACCTCTTTGAGGATGGTGTTGGCCTGGTTGCGGCGGGCCTCCTTGGCCTTCTGCGCGGCTTCGTACTTGAACTTTCCGTAGTCCATGATCTTCGCGACCGGGGGCTTGGAGTTGGGTGCGACCTCGACGAGGTCGAGGTCTGCCTCCTGGGCAAGCCGAAGGGCGACGTCGATACTGACGACGCCTACCTGCTCGCCGCCCGGACCCACGAGGCGGACCTCGGGGACTCGAATACGGTCGTTGGTACGGGGATCGCTGATGCGTTACTCCTTAGTTTCGTTCGTTGTCACGAACGCAGAGGAATCCCGCACATACGACCTAGTGCATGGCCCGGAGGGCCAGCCATAAATACTGCAGTGCAATGACCCGGTAACCTGAAGAGCGGTATGCGCGGGTGGGAGAATCTCCACTTTCGTGCTGAGACCAATGGCCTCAGAGCCGCACAGAGTCTATCAGAGACTTTGCCGAAACAGTAAGGATCTGTCGCGATGAGCGAATTCAGTGGGCCCGTAGACCGTGACGAGTACGAAGCCGGCGTCATCCGGGACATCGCGGAGGTGTCGGCGGTCGAGGTGATCACGACGACCGCGGTGCACCTGATGAGCGCTGCGGCCGTGAAATGCGGCCTCTCCGACGACCCCGAGAACGAGACCGACCTCGACGAGGCGCGCAAGCTGATCATCGCCCTCGCCGGGCTGGTCACGGCCTCGGCCTCGGAGATCGGCGACCAGCACGCCCGGAGCCTCCGCGACGGGCTGCGCTCGCTGCAGCTGGCCTTCCGCGAGGCCTCGACCTACCCCGACCCGATCGGGCAGGGCCCGGGCGAGAAGTACACCGGCCCCGTCAGCTGAGGGCGGTGGCGCCGCGTCAGTTCAGGGCGGTCAGGCGCACGCTGAGCGAGTCGACGCGTTCGGCGATCACCGGATGCTCCGCCCAGCGGTTCTGCAGACGGCTCAGCAGCGCCTGCAGGGCCGCTTGGTCCAGGCCGGGTTCCAGCGCGAGCACGATCACCACTTCGGGTGCCCGCAGCCGGGCATCCGGATCTCCCTCCACCAGACGGAGGCCGGCGACCGCTCGCTCGCTCGCGATCGAGAGCTCGAAGGCGTCGGTGACGTCGGCATCCTGAACCGGAGGCGCCCACGGCAGGTCTTGGGCCACGGCCCAGACCGCGGGGCGGCGCAGGGCGAACTCGGTGGGCGAACCCGGGTCGAGCACGATCAGCTCGGTGCCCTCGGAGGCCGCCGCGAGTGCGGCGCGGCGCGAGGCCACCGGGATGGGGCGCGCCTTCGGGTTCCAGGTGGTGAGCGCATCCACCGAGGTGAACGCGGGCAGCACCGTGCGGCCGTCCGGGCCCGCGACCGTGACGAGCGAGAGCTCCTGGGTCTTGTCGACGCGGAGCCCCGCATCCGTCAGCCCCTCATCGCCCGCGTGCGCGACGAGCGGCACCAGCAGACGGACGCCGCGCACGGCGTCGACCACCTCGGAGGCCGCTGCCTCGCCGGCGTGGAAGCGCACGATCGCGTCGATCAGCTCGGGCGGCGCGGTTCCGTCGTCGGCCTCGCTGCCGTGCGACTCGAAATGCCGGCCCTTCCAGGGCTGGCCGGCCGAGTCGGCGAGCGAGGGATCGTGGGGAGCGCCTCCGAGCTCGTGCTCGTGGCCGTGCCCGTGATCAGTCAGAAGCCACGTCCAGCGCCTCGGCGAGCGTGAACGCGCCCGAGTAGAGAGCACGGCCCACGATGGCGCCTTCGAGCCCCAGCGGCACGAGCGCCCGCAACTCGGCGAGGTCGTCGAGGCTCGAGATGCCGCCGGAAGCGATCACGGGGCGCGAGGTGCGCTCCATCACCTGACGCAGCAGCTCGACGTTCGGGCCCTTGAGGGTGCCGTCTTTGGTGACGTCGGTCACCACGTAGCGCGCGCAGCCGGCCTCTTCGAGGCGCTCCATCACGTTCCAGATGTCCCCGCCGTCCTGCGTCCAGCCGCGGGCGGCCAGGGTGGTGCCGCGCACGTCGAGGCCGACCGCGATCGCCTCGCCGTACTGGGCGATGACGTGAGCCGCCCACTCGGGGTTCTCGAGGGCCGCGGTGCCGAGATTGATGCGCTTGGCACCGGACTCCAGCGCGGTCTCCAGGCTCGTGTCGTCGCGGATGCCACCCGACACCTCGACGTTCACGCCCTTGGCCTGGCGGATGACTTTCTTGATCACGCTCAGGTTGCTGCCACGGCCGAAGGCGGCGTCGAGGTCGACGAGGTGGATCCACTCGGCGCCCTGCGAGATCCAGTCCAGCGCCGCATCCACCGGGTCGCCGTGGAAGGTCTCGGTGCCGGCCTGACCCTGGGTCAGACGGACGGCCTTGCCGCCGGCCACGTCGACGGCGGGCAGCAGCACGAGAGCCGGTGCCTTGTTGAACTCACTCATTGCCTGTCCTTGCTGTGCGTGCTGCGGCGCGCGCCGCGGTGGGCGCTTCGCGATCGTGGGGCCCGGGCGCCGGATGGCGAAGACCCTCCGCGATCGTAGCGACTCGCGCGGCCCACGTCGAAACGGGGGCCGCGGTCGTCTCCCGCGCTCAGCGCAGGGTACCGATCCAGTTCTCCAGCAGCCGGATGCCGGCGTCCCCCGACTTCTCCGGGTGGAACTGCGTGGCCGACAGCGGGCCGTTCTCGACCGCCGCGACGAATCGCGAGCCGTGTTCGGCCCAGGTCACCTTCGGTGGGCGGTGCGTCACCTCTTCGGTGAGCTCCCAGTTCTGCGCCGCGTAGGAGTGCACGAAGTAGAAGCGCTCATCCTCGATGCCGTCGAACAGTACCGTGTCAGAGGGAGTCTGGACCGTGTTCCAGCCCATGTGGGGCACCACATCGGCCTTGAGCAGCTCGACGGTTCCGGGCCATTCGCCCAGCCCTTCGGTGTCGACGCCGCGCTCGATCCCGTCGGTGAAGAGCACCTGCATGCCCACGCAGACGCCGAGCACGGGGCGCCCGCCGGCCAGGCGACGGCCGATGAGCTCGCCGCCGCGCACCGCGTTCAGCTGGTTCATGACCGCGTCGAATGCGCCCACGCCGGGCACGAAGAGCCCGTCCGCATCCAGAACCGCCTGGCGCTTCGCGGTGATCTCGACCTCGGCACCGGCGCGCTCCAGGGCTTTCGCTGCCGAGTGGATGTTGCCGCTTCCGTAGTCCAGAACGACCACGGTGGGCCGGTCCGACGTCACAGTGCACCCTTGGTGGAGGGCACGCCGCTCACCAGAGGGTCGAGCGCCTTCGCCTGACGGAACGCTCGCGCGAAGGCCTTGAACTCGGCCTCCGCGATGTGGTGCGGATCGCGGCCGCCGAGCACGGTGACGTGCACGGTCAGACCGGCGTTGAAGGTGATCGCCTCGAAGACGTGACGCACCATCGAGCCCGTGAAGTGGCCGCCGATGAGGTGGAACTCGTAGCCCGCGGGCTCACCGGAGTGCACGAGGTACGGGCGGCCCGAGATGTCGACGACGGCCTGCACCAGCGCCTCGTCGAGCGGCACCAGGGCGTCGCCGAAGCGCGAGATGCCCGACTTGTCGCCGAGCGCCTGCTTGATCGCCTGGCCGAGCACGATCCCGATGTCTTCGACCGTGTGGTGCACGTCGATCTCGATGTCGCCCTTGGCGCGCACCGTGAGGTCGGTCAGCGAGTGCTTCGCGAACGCGGTGAGCAGGTGGTCGTAGAACGGCACGCTCGTCTGGATGTCGGAGACGCCGGTGCCGTCGAGGTCGAGACTCAGCTCGATCGTCGACTCGCTCGTCGAGCGCTCGAGGCGGGCGGTGCGGGGTGCGGTCATGACGGCAATCCTATCGAGGGATGGTGTGGCGACCGGGGTGCGGCCGTGCGCTCAGGAGCGGGCAGGCGTGAGTTCGCGCATCGCGTCGAGGAACGCGGTGGTCTCGGCACGGGTGCCGGCACTCACCCGCAGGTGGTTCGGGATGCTGAGGTTGCGGATGATGATGCCCCGGTCGAGCAACTGCTGCCAGAGCTGCTCCGGGTTCTCGACACCGCCGAAGAGCACGAAGTTCGCCGCGCTCGGCCACGGCGTGTAGCCGAGGTCGGTGAGCGTGCTGACGATGCGGTCGCGCTGCTCCTTGATGTCGTCCACCATCGCCAGCATCTCCGGCGCGTGCGCCAGAGCGGCGACCGCCGCGGCCTGGGTGAGCGCGGAGAGGTGGTACGGAAGGCGTACGAGCCGCAGCGCATCCGTCACCGCCGGATCGGCGGCCAGGTAGCCCAGCCGTGCGCCGGCGAACGCGAAAGCCTTGCTCATCGTGCGGGAGACGAGAAGGCGCGGCCGGCCCTCGAGCAGAGTGAGCGCACTGGGCTCGCCGTCGGGCATGAACTCGGCATAGGCCTCGTCGACCACCACGATTCCGTCGAAGGCGTCGTAGGCCGCGCGGACGGTGTCGAGCCCGAGGGCCGTGCCGGTGGGGTTGTTCGGAGCGCAGAAGAACACGATGTCGGGGTTCGTGCGCTCGATCCAGGCGACCGCCGTCTCGGGCGAGATGAGGTAGTCGGCATCGCGCTCCCCCGCGATCCACTCGGTTCCGGTGGAGGCCGCGATGATCGAGTGCATCGAGTACGTGGGAGGGAAGCCGAGCACCGAGCGCCCCGGACCACCGAAGGCCTGCAGGATGTGCTGCAGCACCTCGTTGGAACCGTTCGCCGCCCAGATGTTCTCGCGGGTGAGGCCCTCGCCGAGGTAGGCGGCGAGCGAGTCGCGCAGCGCGGTGAACTCGCGATCGGGGTAGCGATTGATGGAGAGGAGCTCGCGGGCGACCGACTCGATGATGTCGCGCGCCACGTCTTCGGGAATCGGATGCGTGTTCTCGTTGACGTTCAGCTCCACCGGCAGGTGCAGGTGCGGTGCCCCATAGGGCTCGAGACCGCGAAGGTCGTCTCGAATGGGCAGGTCGTCGAGAGAGGTCACCGCAGAATTCTACCGGCCCTCTTCGCGCCATCAGCTCGCGTGAACGCGAAAGCGCCGCCCACCCGGGTGGGGTGGGCGGCGCTCAGCGCAGTGGTGAAACGGCGAGCTCGCGACGAGCAGAGGCTACTCCGCGATGTCGGCCGGGATCGCGATGCGCTGCCCCGGCTGCACCGACGAGGTGCTGAGCTGGTTGAGGCTGCGGATCTCGGCGATCACGTCACGCGGGTCGGCCTGCGGAGCGAGCGTCTCGGCGATGCTCCACAGGCTCTGGCCGGCCTGCACCGTCAGGTAGTCGAAATCGGCGGAGCCCGCAGCGCCCGTGGCGACGGCCGAGCCGCCCCCGAACAGCGCGATCGACGCGAGCACGGCGACCACCGGCAGAGCTACGAGCGCGGCGAGCACCTTGCGACCCCGCGCGGTGATGCGCAGGCGGGTCGACGCCACCGGAGCGGCGAGGCGCTCTGTGGGGGCGGTGAGGGCACGGACGGTGTAGCCGGGGGCGGTGAGGTGCTGTGCTGCGATGCTCATGATTCCTCCT
This sequence comes from Herbiconiux sp., assembly GCF_023264855.1. GTDB lineage: Bacteria > Actinomycetota > Actinomycetes > Actinomycetales > Microbacteriaceae > Herbiconiux. The sequence continues at coordinate 22,532 of NZ_JAHFUW010000026.1, forward strand.
GAGGTGTTCGCACCGACGGTCGGCCGGGACCGCCGGTGCGAAGTTATGTTCCGAAGATATATTCGAATTAGGGGTTCGTCAAGTCGAATTCGTGGGAGAAATGCGCGACACACTCGAAGACATGTGCGTATTCGAGCAGTTCTCGGATACAGTTTCGATCAACAGGTGAACTCAATCACCAACCACCGACATCGGGTCCCGAGCGGCGTCCGGCCGCAGTATTCCGGGGCGACGGATGCGAGCAGAAAGCAGGTCTCCGTGGCGAACGACTCCGGCCGCACCAGGCGCCGCAAGAGCCTGAGCGACAAGCAGCTCGCGATCCTCGACGTCATCCAGCGCTCGGTCACCTCGCGCGGCTACCCGCCGAGCATGCGCGAGATCGGCGACGCCGTCGGCCTGGCCTCACTCTCCAGCGTGACCCACCAGCTCAACCAGCTCGAGCTGAGCGGCTACCTGCGCCGTGACCCCAACCGCCCGCGCGCGATGGAGGTGCTGATCGACATCCCGAGCATCGAGGAGGGCGCCGCAGCGCCCGACGCCGACTCCGCCCCGCCGGTGGGCGACGCCACCCTCGTGCCCCTGGTCGGCCGCATCGCCGCGGGCATCCCGATCACCGCCGAGCAGCAGGTCGACGAGGTGTTCCCGCTCCCCCGCCAGCTCGTGGGCAACGGCGACCTCTTCATGCTGAAGGTGGTGGGCGAGTCGATGATCGACGCGGCCATCTGCGACGGCGACTGGGTGGTCATCCGGCAGCAGAACACGGCCGAGAACGGCGACATCGTGGCCGCCATGCTCGACGAGGAGGCCACCGTCAAGGTGTTCCGCCAGCGCGACGGCCACACCTGGCTGCTCCCCCGCAACAGCAACTTCGAGCCCATCCTCGGCGACTACGCCACCGTGCTCGGCAAGGTGGTCGCAGTCCTCCGCGCCGTGTGATCAGCTGCGGACGACGGCGAACGAGCTCAGTCGCTCTTCGAACTCGGGGTTGACGAGCGCGCGCACCCAGGTGCCGCCCTCTTCGTACTCGGTCTCGAGAACCGTGTTCTTCTCGTGCAGCAGGGTCACCAGGTCGCCGCGGTCGTAGGGCAGGAGCACCTCGACCTCGACGCTCGGCTTCGGGATGATCGCATCGATCGCCGCGAGCAGCTCGGGAATGCCCTCGCCCGAGCGGGCCGAGACGAAGATCGCGGTCGGCTCGAGGCCGCGCAGCACCAGCCGGTCGTCGTCGGACACCAGGTCGCTCTTGTTGAACACCACGATCTCGGGGATGCCCCGCGCGCCCGCCTCGCCCATCACATCGCGCACCGTGGTGATCTGGCTCGCGGGATCCGGATGCGAGGCGTCGACGACATGCACGACGACATCCGAGTCCGACACCTCTTCGAGCGTGGAACGGAACGCCTCCACCAGCTGATGCGGCAGCGCCCGCACGAAGCCGACGGTGTCGGCGATCGTGTACGGGCGGCCGTCGGCGGTGGCGTTCTTGCGCACCGTGGCGTCGAGGGTGGCGAACAGCGAGTTCTCGACCAGCACGCCCGCGCTCGTGATGCGGTTCAGCAGCGAGGACTTGCCCGCGTTGGTGTACCCCGCGATGGCGACGCTCGGCACCGCGTTGCGCTTGCGGTTGGCCCGCTTGGCATCCCGCGCCGGCTTCATCTCCTTGATCTGCTTGCGAAGTTTGGCCATCCGGGTGTGAATGCGCCGGCGGTCGAGCTCGATCTTCGTCTCGCCCGGACCGCGCGATCCCATACCGGCACCCGCGCCACCCACCTGGCCACCGGCCTGGCGCGACATCGAGTCACCCCAGCCGCGAAGCCTCGGCAACAGGTACTCGAGCTGCGCGAGCTCGACCTGTGCCTTGCCCTCGCGGCTCTTGGCGTGCTGGCTGAAGATGTCGAGGATGACGGCCGTGCGGTCGATCACCTTCACCTTCACCACGTCTTCGAGGGCACGCCGCTGGCTCGGGGCCAGCTCGGTGTCGGCGATCACGGTATCGGCACCGAGACTCTGCACGATCGCGCGCAACTCCTCCGCCTTGCCCTTGCCGAAGTAGGTGCTGGGGTCGGGGGTCGGCCGCCGCTGCAGCAATCCGTCGAGCACCGCGGCACCGGCCGTCTCGGCCAGGGCCGCGAGCTCGCGCAGCGAGTTCTCGGCATCGGACAGCGAGCCCTGCGAGTAGACGCCGATGATGACGACGTTCTCCAGCCGCAGCTGGCGGTACTCCACCTCGGTGACGTCTTCGAGCTCGGTCGAGAGCCCGGCCACGCGCCGAAGCGACTTGCGGTCTTCGCGGTCGAATTGATCGCCGTCATAGCCGGATCCGTCGCGCACCTGGCCCGTGGTCTCGGGCCGCTGCAGCGCCTGTGCCGCTCCCTGCTCGAAGAGCGAGTAGCCGCTCGAGCGCTTCTCGGCGCTGGCGAGCACACGGGCGACGACGTCGTCGCTCGTGCCACCGGTCTCGGCTCGGGCCTCGGTGCCGCTGGTGTTCTCGGTTGCGTTCTCGGCCTCAGGGGTCGTGTGGTCTGACATTGCAGTCAAGACTAGCCTCCTTGTTTGCTAGATTCCCTCTATGGATGGCGAGCACTACTTCTCCGCACAGCCGGCCGGAGAACTCTCGCTCCGCGAGCTGACGGTCACCCTGGCCGGTCAGCCGCACCGCGTGGTGACGGCCTCGGGCATCTTCAGCCCCGAGCGGATCGATACCGGCACGCAGGTGCTGCTCGCAAATGTCCCGACTCCCCCGCCCGGCGGAAATCTGCTTGATCTCGGCTGCGGATGGGGGCCGATCTCGTTGACGCTGGCCCTGGAATCACCGCGCGCGACGGTGTGGGCCGTCGATGTCAACGAACGGGCTCTGGATCTGGTTCGGCGGAATGCTCACATGATGGGTCTCGACAACTTCAACGCGTGCCGGCCCGAAGATGTTCCCGAGGGGCTCGAATTCACGACCATCTGGTCGAATCCGCCCATCCGGGTGGGCAAAGGCGTGCTGCATTCGATGCTGCAGCACTGGCTGCCGCGGCTGGAACCCGGATCGGACGCGTGGCTCGTGGTGCAGAAGAACCTCGGCTCCGACTCGCTGCAGCGGTGGATGGAGGGCGAGTTCCCGGCCCTGTCGGTGACGCGGGCCAGCACGAACAAGGGGTTCCGCATCCTGAGGGTGCGGAACCGCTAGGGCGACCGACCTGATCGGATCGGATCGGATCGGCTTAGCCGGCCTGCGTGTCAGGCCAGCGCCAGATCGCCCTCGTACACGAGGTCGGCGGGGCCCGAGAGCGACACGTGCTCGCCGTCTTCGGTGGGGAACATCCGCACGCCCACGGTGCCTCCCGGCACGGCGACGCTCCAGTTGTTGGGGGCGCCCGCGCCTGCCCAGTAGCGGGTGGCGAGGGCCGCCGCGACCGCGCCCGTACCGCAGGACAGCGTCTCGCCGCTCCCGCGCTCGTGCACGCGCATCCGGATGTGGCCCACGCCGTCGCGCACCAGTGGCTCGGCCGGCACCACGAATTCGACGTTCGCACCGGCTTCCGGCTGGGGCTCGATGTGCGGGATGAAGCTCAGGTCGGCCTCGTCGAGCTCGTCGTCGTCGGCGAGGGCCACCACCACGTGCGGGTTGCCCACGTTGATGCCGAGGCCGGGGCGGGCGACCTGCAGGTTCTTGGCGCGCACCAGCGGCTCGCCGCCGTCGAGCCGCCAGCGACCGAGGTCGACCTGGAAGCCGAGCTTGTTCCGCTGCACGTCGCGCACGCCGGCGCGGGTGCCGATGACCAGAGTCTCGCCGGTCTCGAGCGTGACGAGACCGTTCTCGATCAGGTAGCGGGCATAGACCCGGATACCGTTACCGCACATCTCGGAGACCGAGCCGTCGGCGTTGTGGTAGTCCATGAACCATTCGGCTGCGGGGTCTTCGGCGAGAGCCGCGGCACCCGCGTCGAGGTTCGCCGAACGCACCGCGCGGATGATCCCGTCGGCACCGACACCGAAATGACGGTCGCAGATCGCGGCAATCTGGGTGGGGCTGAGCGCGATCTCGCCCTCCGGATCGGTGAACAACACGAAGTCGTTGCCCGTGCCCTGACCCTTGGTGAAATGCAGATCCGCCGCCATGCCTCAAGTCTAGGGGCGCTCACCGAGGCCTGCGGCGCGCTGTGTCGGCCTTCCGAATGGATGGAGCCACACCCCTGGAGCGGACTGAGGCTCCATCCGATCCGTCTGAGGAGGCCGGACTCCATCCGTTCGGACCGGTGGTCAGGAGAGGGAGCGGGCGAGGTCTGCTGCGGCGCGGTGGAGGGGCTCGGGGGTGGCGGCGTCGAGGTCGTGGGCGTCGGGGTAGCGCTTGAACCAGCTGACCTGGCGGCGGGCGTAGCGGCGGGTGAGGGCCTGGGCCTCGGCGACCGCCTCGGGCTCCGAGCTGGTGCCGTCGAGCTGGGCGAGGGCCTGGGCGTAGCCGATGGCGCGCACGGCCGTGGTTCCGTTGCGGAGGCCGTGCGCGAGCAGGGATTCGACTTCGCCGACCAGGCCCGACGCCCACATCCGCTCGACCCTCGCATCCAGCCGAAGCACCAGCTGCTCGCGATCGAGGCGGAGGTGCACGATCGCGGCGGGCTTCCAGAACACGGGTGCGTCGGGAAGTGTGCCCGAGACCGGCGCCCCGGTGAGCTCGACCACCTCGAGGGCCCGCACGATCCGCCGGCCGTTGTGGGGGCCGATGGAGGCCGCGGAAGCGGGATCGATCGCGGCGAGCCGGCGGTGCAGCATCCCCGGGCCGGTCTCCGCGAGCTCGCTCTCCAGGCGCGCTCGCACCGCGTCGTCGCGGCCGGGGAAGCGGAAGTCGAAGAGCACCGAAGACACGTACAGTCCCGATCCGCCGACCAGGATCGGAACCGCACCACGGCGCAGGATGCCCTCGATCGCCGCTCGCGCATCGCGCTGGTAGGCGGCCACCGAGGCCTCGTCGGCGACCTCGAGCACATCGAGCAGGTGATGCGGGATGCCACGCCGCTCGGCCGGCGCCAGCTTGGCCGTTCCGATGTCCATACCCCGGTACAGCTGCATGGCGTCGGCGTTCACCACCTCGGCCGCGCGCCCCTCATGGGCCAGCTGCTCGGCGATGTCGAGCGAGAGATCGGACTTGCCCGTTCCGGTGGCGCCGACGACCACGACGATCTGCGGCGCGTTCATCGGCCGCTACCCGCAGAGGTCGTCTGTGGGGCTGTAGATCGGCATGGTCAGCCCGTGCGCGACGCCGCGCGTCTGCGTCTCCGAGTGCGCCGGCGCACCGTAGCCGGAAGGCGGCCCGACCCGGAGCGAGGGCAGCCCCAGCGAGACCCGGCCGGGCACCGCAGATGCCCCAGCGGCGCCGGCCGGAGACGGCACGGCGCAGGACTCGGCCTGCGCGCGGTCCCAGGCGTCGCCCGCCCGCGTGCGACGCACCTCGAGCGGTGCACCATCGCTATCGGCGATCAGATGGAAGGGGGCAGCCTGGCTGATAGTGACCGAGACGACATCGCCCGGACGCGGACGCTCCGTGCCCTCGGGAAGCTCGAAGTGCACAAGGCGGGAGTCTTCGGCACGACCGCTCAGCCGGTGTGTCGCGGTGTCTTTGCGGCCCTCGCCGTTGGCGACCAGCAGCTCGACGCGGCGGCCGATCAGCTTCTGGTTCTCCTCCCAGGAGATGCGGTCTTGCAGCGCTGCCAGGCGCTCGTAACGCTCCTGCACGACCGCGCGCGGAACCTGATCGGGCAGCGTGGCCGCCGGAGTGCCCGGACGGATGGAGTACTGGAAGGTGAACGCCGAGGCGAAGCGCGCCTCCTCGACCACCCGGAGCGTTTCGAGGAAGTCGTCTTCGGTCTCGCCGGGGAAGCCCACGATGATGTCGGTCGTGATGGCGGCGTTCGGGATCTTCGCGCGCACCCGCTCGAGGATGCCGAGGAACTTCGCCGACCGGTACGAGCGCTTCATGGCGCGCAGGATGCGATCGGACCCAGACTGCAGGGGCATGTGCAGCTGCGGCATGACGGCCGGCGTCTCGGCCATCGCATCGATCACGTCATCGGCGAAGGCGGCCGGATGCGGGCTGGTGAAGCGGATGCGCTCCAGGCCATCGATCTGCCCGGCGGCGCGCAGCAGCTTTCCGAACGCGAGGCGGTCACCGAACTCGACACCGTAGGAGTTCACGTTCTGCCCCAGCAGGGTGACCTCGATGGCGCCGTCGTCGACGAGCGACTGGATCTCGCTCAGCACCTCGCCCGGACGGCGGTCCTTCTCCTTGCCGCGCAGCGACGGGACGATGCAGAACGTGCAGGTGTTGTTGCAGCCCACGGAGATCGAGACCCAGCCGCTGTAGCTCGAATCGCGCTTGGTCGGCAGGGTGGAGGGGAAGGTCTCGAGCGACTCGAGGATCTCGATCTGCGCCTGGTCGTTGTGCCGCGCCCGCTCGAGCAGGCTCGGCAGCGAACCCATGTTGTGCGTACCGAACACCACGTCGACCCACGGCGCCTTGTCGAGGATGACGTTCTTGTCTTTCTGGGCGAGGCAGCCGCCGACGGCGATCTGCATACCCTCGTGCCGGCGCTTCACCGAGGCGAGGTGCCCGAGGTTGCCGTAGAGCTTGTTGTCGGCGTTCTCGCGCACCGCGCAGGTGTTGATGACGACGACGTCGGCCTCGACGCCCTCGGCCTTCACATAGCCGGCCGCTTCGAGCGAGCCGCTCAGCCGCTCGGAGTCGTGCACGTTCATCTGACACCCGAAGGTGCGCACCTCATAGGTGCGCGCCCGACCCGAGGCGTCGTGCGATGCGGTCGACGGCTCGATGATCGTGGGGGCTTCGCTGACTGTGCTCATGGTGCCCCTAGTCTACGAACCCGCCGACCTCTCAGCGGAACCGCGGGCCCTTGGACGACTTGCGTGTGGCCATGGCACGCTGCGTGACATCGCGCACCAGACCCGAGTTGAAGCCCCGCCGGGCGAGGAAGGCCATCAGCCGACGCTCGGTCGTCGTGTCGTCGTAGGAGGAGAGCTGGCCGACCCTCTTCATCGCGGCGTCGAGTGCGAGCGTGAACTCCTGGTCGTCGCCGAGCTGGTCGAGCGCTTCTTCGATGATCGACACCGGGAGCTTGCGGGACACCAGCTCACGGAAGATGACCTGACGGCTCTTGTGCTGGCGCTCGCTCAACCGCTCGACCAGGGCCTCCGCCATCGCCAGGTCGTCGAGGTAACCGAGTTCTCCGTACCGGGCGACGAGCACGACCGCCTCCGCGTCGGACGCCCCCTGGGCCATCAGAAGCGCGTGGGTTTCGTCGGACGACAACTGCCGGCGACTGAGTGCTCGCACCACCGTGTCGCTGACACGCTCGAGGCGCTCCTCGTCGGAGATCTGCTCGACCTCGGCCTGATCGGCGTCGTCATCGAACTCCTCGTCCGAAGCACCCGCGGCGAACCGCGACGAGGGGTGAGCCTCGATGCCGCGGGGCGCGGAACGACGCCCCCGCCGCACGGCATCGAGGCTCACGACATCGTTCATACGGGGCTACGCACCCTTTCGTGCGGCGATCTTGGTCTCGATCGAGTCGACTTTGCCCGCACCCGCGGCTGCGGTGGCCGCCGCCAGTGCGGCCGCGCCGACCTCTCCGATACCGAGCTTGGCCAGGATCTTGTTCTCGATCTCGAGCGCGATGTCGGGGTTCTCGGTGAGGAAGCGACGCGAGTTCTCTTTACCCTGGCCCAGCTGATCGCCCTCATAGGTGTACCAGGCACCCGACTTGCGCACGATCTCGTGCTCGACACCGAAGTCGATCAGGCTGCCCTCGCGGGAGATGCCGATGCCGTACAGGATGTCGAACTCGGCCTGCTTGAAGGGCGGCGCCATCTTGTTCTTGACGACCTTGACGCGGGTGCGGTTACCCACGGCCTCGGTGCCTTCTTTCAAGGTCTCGATGCGGCGGATGTCGAGCCGCACCGAGGCGTAGAACTTGAGCGCCTTACCACCGGCGGTGGTCTCGGGGCTGCCGAAGAAGACACCGATCTTCTCGCGCAGCTGGTTGATGAAGATCATCGTGGTGTTGGTCTGGCTGAGGCCACCGGTGAGCTTTCGGAGGGCCTGCGACATCAGCCGGGCCTGCAGACCGACGTGCGAGTCGCCCATCTCGCCCTCGATCTCGGCGCGGGGCACGAGCGCGGCGACCGAGTCGATGACGATCAGATCGATGGACCCCGACCGCACGAGCATGTCGGCGATCTCGAGCGCCTGCTCACCGGTGTCGGGCTGGGACACCAGGAGGGAGTCGATGTCGACGCCCAGCTTCTTGGCGTACTCCGGGTCGAGCGCGTGCTCGGCGTCGATGAAGGCGGCGATGCCGCCGGCGCGCTGCGCGTTCGCGATGGCGTGCAGCGTGAGCGTGGTCTTACCCGAGGACTCCGGACCGTAGATCTCCACGATGCGGCCGCGGGGAAGCCCGCCGATCCCCAGCGCGACATCCAGGGCGATCGAGCCCGTGGGAACGACCTCGACGGGCGCCCGCTCGTCGCTTCCGAGGCGCATCACCGAGCCCTTGCCGAACTGGCGGTCGATCTGCGCGAGGGCGGTCTCGAGGGACTTCTCGCGGCTGGCGTCTGACGGCATGTCATGCTCCTTCTGGTGTGCGCCTTTCGGCGGCGTCGGTGTGCCCACAGGCTGTCGTGTGCGTTCGAATCTTCTGAACGGCAACGACAGGGCGTTTACAAGATGTCTCGAACAAGGACCACGCTAAGGACAGCCACCGACACTGGGTCGATCGGAGCCTCATCTGTGGAGAACTGGAACGATTCTCTCGATGTGCAGAACTCTACTCGCGGCCGAAGATATGTTCGACTCAATCGCGGCGTGTCGCATCCGATGTTCGAATGCCGCCGGGCCGCCGCCTCGGGGTTCCCGGGCATGACGAAAGCCCCCGACCGGAGTCGGGGGCTTTCGAAGTCTTCAGCTGCGGGGCTGGGCCGGGAGGCCTGCGCCGTGCCGGCGTGCGGGCGGGACATCCGCCGCCCGGCAGACCGCGAGCCACACCTCTCGCGGGGAGATTCCTGCCTTCAGCGCCTGCTGTGGGGTGCGATCACTGAGATCCACCAGCACCAGGTCGTTCGTGACGACCTGACCGTAGGCCGGACCGAACTCATCGGTTATGGCCTGACGGAATTCACTGAGTCTCAACTAGCGGACGACGAGATCGGCGTCGAAGTCGGCGACGAACTCATCCGGGACGGTGTCGGGGATCGGGTCGATGCCCTCGACGATCGCGAGCCGGTCTCCGACCTCGCGCATGATGACCGAGATCGGCGTGTCGAGCGCTTCTGCGACCGAGGCGAGGATCTCGCTGGACGCCTCTTTCTGGCCCCGCTCGACCTCGCTCAGGTAGCCGAGCGCGACGCTGGCTTTACTTGCCACTTGACGAAGGGTGCGCCCCTTCTGCAGGCGGAAGTCCCGAAGCACGTCGCCGATTTCCTGACGAACTAGAATCATTGGACCCTCCTTGCGTTCCCGTCACGGTCTTTCGAGTGGCACTCGAACCGTTGTTGCCAGTGGTTCGTAGCAGAAACTCTAAAGGACGGGGACTGGACATATCTTGTGAATGACTTCAGATGTAACGAGATCGAAACGCGTGCCATTCCCGGCGACCGGGCCTAAAGGGATTCTCGCAGGAATGCCAGAGCGCGCCGGGTCACCTCGGCCCTAACGGCGTTCCGATCGCCGTCGAGGTGCAGTTCGAGGCTGCGCACGTCTCCGCCGATCGCCAGGCCCACGAACGCCGTTCCCGGCGGGTGCCCGTCTTGCGGATCCGGCCCCGCGACTCCCGTGGTCGCCAACCCGATCTCGGCGTCGTATCCGCCGACCGCCAGCGCCGAGCGCACGCCGACCGCCATCTGCATCGCGACGTCCGGATGCACCGGCCCGTGTGCGGCGAGCACCTCCGCGTGCACGCCCAGCACGGTGTGCTTCACGGCGGTGTCGTAGGCCACCACTCCCCCGCGGAGCACGGCGGACGCTCCGGGGATCTCGACCAGGGCGGCGGTGACGAGTCCGCCGGTCAGCGACTCCGCGATCGCGATCGAAGAATGCCGCGCGGTCAGCGCCGCGATGATCTCCGCGGCATCCGTCGTCATTTCGGGGCGGCCGAGGTGCGGTTGAGGCGCCAGGCCTGCACGAGGTAGTCGATACCGGTGACCACCGTGAGCACGAGTGCGATGGCCATGAACACGCCGTTGACCCAGTTGACCCAGTCACCGAACAGCTCGGGGAAGGGCAGCAGCGCGAGGGAGATCGCGATCGACTGGGCGAGCGTTTTCAGCTTGCCGCCGCGAGAAGCCGGGATGACCCGGTCGCTCAGCTGCACGAAGCGCCAGACGGTGATGCCCACCTCGCGCACCAGGATGAGGCCGGTGACCCACCAGGGCAGCTCGCCGAGGATCGAGAGGCCCACGAGGGCCGCGCCCGTGAGAACCTTGTCGGCGATCGGATCGAGGAGCTTCCCGAGATCGGTGACCAGGTTGCGGCTGCGCGCGATGTGCCCGTCTATCCCGTCCGTGGCGATGGCCAGGATGAACAGGATCGCGGCCGCCCAGCGCAGCCAGCCGTCGTCGCCGCCGTCGACCAGCAGCATGACGAAGAACACCGGGGCGAGCAGGATGCGCACCACCGTGATCGCGTTCGGAAGGTTCCAGTTGCTCGGCTTGGACACCGCGCCATCGCCGTGGTCGGTGCTCGTCACGTGTTACTCCCTGCCGGTCAGACCCCAGGCGTCGTCGTCGGACCCGCCCTCCACTTCAGGGTACTGGTCGAGATCGGCCGACGGGAACGGGTTCTCCCCCGGCGTCGGCTTCGGGATCGACGCGAAGGTGTAGGTCGAGGGCTCGGCGTCGTCGGGGAACGGATTCGCCTCGGGTGCCGCGGCGTAGGAGGCGGCGCTGTGCGAGGCCTGCGGAGCCGCCGGGCCCGCCGGAGGCCTCGGCGCAGCAGCCGGCGCCGCAGCGGATGCCGAGCCGCCGCCGGTCTCGCCGCGCAGCATGGCCAGCACCTCGGGCAGCTGCTCGGCCGTCACCAGCACGTCACGGGCCTTGGACCCTTCGGAGGGGCCGACGATCTCGCGCGACTCCAGCAGGTCCATCAGGCGGCCGGCCTTGGCGAAGCCGACCTTGAGCTTGCGCTGCAGCATCGAGGTCGATCCGAACTGGGTGTTTACCACCAGCTCGGCCGCCTGCAGCAGCACCTCGAGGTCGTCGCCGATGTCGGAGTCGATGTTCTTCTTCTCGGCCGTGACCGCCACGTCGTCGCGGTACTCGGGGCGGGCCTGGCGGGTGACGTGCTCGACCACCTTGGCGATCTCGCTCTCGGGCACCCAGGCGCCCTGCACGCGGATCGACTTCGACGAGCCCATCGGCAGGAACAGGGCGTCGCCCTGGCCGATCAGCTTGTCGGCGCCGGGCTGGTCGAGGATGACACGGGAGTCGGTGACGCTCGTCACCGCGAAGGCCAGGCGCGAGGGCACGTTGGCCTTGATGAGGCCGGTGACGACATCGACCGAAGGCCGCTGGGTGGCGAGCACCAGGTGGATGCCCGAGGCGCGCGCGAGCTGGGTGATCCGCACGATCGAGTCTTCGACGTCGCGCGGAGCGACCATCATCAGGTCGGCGAGCTCGTCGACGACCACGAGCAGGTACGGGTAGGGCTTCAGAACCCGCTGCGAAGCCGGCGGCAGCTGGATCTCGTCGTTGATCACGGCGCGGTTGAAGTCGTCGATGTGGCGGAAGCCGAAGCTCTCCAGATCGTCGTAGCGCATGTCCATCTCCTTCACGACCCAGGAGAGGGCTTCGGCCGCCTTCTTGGGGTTCGTGATGATGGGCGTGATCAGGTGGGGAACACCCTGGTAGGCCGTGAGCTCGACTCGCTTGGGGTCGATCAGCACCATCCGCACCTCGCTGGGCTTCGCGCGCATCAGCACGCTGGTGACCATCGAGTTGATGAAGCTGGACTTTCCGGATCCGGTCGAGCCGGCCACCAGGAGGTGCGGCATCTTGGCGAGGTTGGCAAGCACGAACTTGCCCTCGACGTCTTTGCCCACGCCGATGGTCATCGGGTGCGGGTCGTTCATCGCCTTCTGCGATCGCAGCACGTCGCCGAGCGAGACCGTCTCGCGGTCGGTGTTCGGGATCTCGATGCCGATGGCGCTGCGGCCGGGGATCGGCGACAGGATGCGCACCTCGTTCGAGGCGACGGCGTAGGCGAGGTTCTTCGACAGCGCGGTGACGCGCTCGACCTTCACGCCCGGGCCGAGCTCGATCTCGTAGCGCGTGACGGTGGGGCCGCGGGAGAAGCCGGTGACCGTGGCGTCGACCGAGAACTGGGTTAGCACATCCGTGATGGCGCGCACGACCTCGTCGTTGACCGCCGAGCGTGCCTTCGACGGCTCGCCCACGCCGAGGTTGGTGACCGAGGGCAGGCGGTAGTTGGCGGGGTCGGATGCCGGCGCCGGCGGGGCCATGCCCTCGATCGGGCCGGTGGCGGTCGGGTCGGGCAGCGGCGTCGCGAAGGCGGGCAGCGCCTCGGTGCCCTCGTCGTCGAGCAGGCCCGTGGCCTGGAGCTTGCCGGGGAAGACCTCGCCGGTGATCCGTTTGATCGCCTCTTCGGCGGCCTCCATGTCGTGCAGCAGGCCGTTGCCGAAGCTCTCGGGGGTCTCGATGTCGGCCGCACTCTGGAACGGGACGACCTCTTCGGCCGGCGGTGTGCGGTCTTCGATGCGCGGCGCGATCAGCGGGGTGTCGAACGCGGGATCGATCTCGCGCTGGCTCTTGTTGCGGCGCCACCACGGGAGGGCCCCGCTGTCGTCGTCGTCACCGTCGCCCGAAGCGCGATCGGCGTCGAAGTCGAGCATGTCGTCGACGGCCTTGTCGGAGGATTTGGCCTTGCCCTTCTCGCCCTTGACCTTGGGCTCCTCCTCGGCCGGCGAGGGGGCGCCGAACAGGTAGGCGTAGAGCTCGTGCATCCGCCGGCCGATCTTGTTCGGCGGGGTCTTGGTGATGATGAACAGCGACAGCGCCACGAACACGACCATCACGATGGTGGCGCCGATCGGGGTGATCAGGGCTACCAGCGGTGCCGCCACGATCCAGCCCAGGATGCCGCCGGCCACCGCCAGCTGGTCGATGCCGGCGGACGGGTCGGGCGCCGATCCGAAGATGTGACAGAGGCCCGAGACCGAGACCAGGAAGACCGAGAGGCCGATCCCGATGCGCCCGTTGTCGTGCACGGAATTCGGATGCCGGAACAGCCACAGGGAGAGCAGCAGAAGGATGACGGGCAGCGCGTAGGAGACGCGGCCGAACAGCCCGCCGAAGGTCCAAGCATTGATCGCGATGGCCACCGCGTTCGAGGCGAAGAACCACTCGGTGGCCGCCCCGGCGACCGCGAGCAGGAAGAACAGGAACGGCAGCCCGTCGCGCCGCTCTTCTTTGGCCAGCTTCTCGGGCCCGAACGCACGAGCAGCCCCGCCCACCACATGGGCCAGCCCCAGCCACGCCGTGACGAGCGGGTTCGGCCGATCGCTCTCCACGACCGCCGGGTACCTCACCGTCTTCTGAGCGGCGGTCTTCTGAGCGGCGGTGCCGGCCCGAGGAGTCGCCGGCTTACGCGAGCTCGCGCTCGTTCCGCGAGCCGGAGTGCCCCCCTTGGCGCGGGGCGTAGATCTACTGCTGGTGGCCATGCGCTCAAACTACCCGCCACCCCCGACTTCCCCGCCGAACCCCAAAGGGTGTCCGAGAATTGACCGCAGCAGAAGTCGAGAACACCACGCACCAGGCCCTACTCGACGACCCAAGGTGAGCGTGTGGCCGACGGGTGCGAGCGAAGCCCGCGCCCGTCGACCGCGCGCTCACATGTCGCGCGGCGCCGGGCAGGGACCGGCGCCGCCCGGTCACGCCGAGCGAAGCCCGGCGCGACCGGCAACAAGCACAGCAACACAAGTCACCCGCATGAAACCGCTAACGCGACCTCACGCCTCGATAACGACCGGCACGATCATCGGCCGGCGGCGGAACGTGGTGTTCACCCAGCGGCCGGTCGTGCGGCGCACGACCTGCTGCAGGGCGTACGACTCGCGCACGCCGTTGCCGGCGGCCTCCGCCAGAGCGGCGCTGATCTTCGGCTTGAGCGCGTCGAAGACCTTGCCGTCTTCGGCGAAGCCCTTGGCGTGGATCTCGGGGCCCGACACGATGCGTCCGGTCTGGGCCTCCACCACGACGATGATCGAGATGAAGCCCTCTTCGCCGAGGATGCGGCGGTCTTTGAGGTCGGCATCCGTGATCTCGCCCACCGAGGAGCCGTCGACGTACACGAAGCCGAGGTCGTACTGCCCCACGACCTTCGCCACGCCGGCCTTGAGGTCGATGACGGTTCCGTCTTCGGCGATGATCGTGTTCTGCTCGGGCACCCCGCTCGCGATGGCGAGCTTCTGGTTGGCCACCAGGTGGCGGTATTCGCCGTGCACCGGGAGCACGTTCTTCGGCTTCAGGATGTTGTAGCAGTACAGCAGCTCGCCCGCGGCCGCGTGGCCGGAGACGTGCACCTTCGCGTTCGCCTTGTGCACCACGTTGGCGCCGAGCTTGGTGAGCCCGTTGATGATGCGGTAGACAGCATTCTCGTTGCCGGGGATGAGGCTGGAGGCGAGGATGACGGTGTCGCCCGGGCCCACCTCGATCTGGTGCTCGAGGTTCACCATGCGGGACAGAACGGCCATCGGCTCGCCCTGCGAACCGGTGGACATGTAGACGATCTTGTCGTCGGGGATGTCGCCGGCCTTCTTGAAGTCGACCAGCACACCTTCGGGCACCTTGAGGTAGCCGAGGTCGGCGGCGATGGTCATGTTGCGCACCATCGAGCGGCCGAGCAAGGCGACCCGGCGGCCGTTCGCGTGGGCGGCATCCAGAACCTGCTGCACGCGGTGCACGTGGCTGGAGAAGCTCGCGACGACCACGCGGCGGGGAGCACGGGCGATGACCGACTCGAGCACCGGGCCGATCTCGCGCTCGGTGGGCGTGAAGCCCGGCACGTCGGCGTTCGTGGAGTCGACCAGGAACAGGTCGACACCCGCCTCGCCGAGCCGCGCGAAGGCGCGCAAGTCGGTGAGTCGGTTGTCCAGCGGCAGCTGGTCCATCTTGAAGTCGCCCGTGTGCAGCACCACGCCGGCGGGCGTCTTGATGGCCACGGCCAGCGCATCCGGAATCGAGTGGTTCACGGCCACGAACTCGCACTCGAAGGGGCCGAGGTTCTCGGTCTGCCCCTCGGTCACGTCGAAGGTGTACGGCTTGATGCGGTGCTCTTTGAGCTTCGCCTCGACCAGCGCGAGGGTGAGGGCCGAACCGATCAGCGGGATGTCGTTGCGCAGGCGCAACAGGTACGGCACCGCGCCGATGTGGTCTTCGTGGCCGTGGGTCAGCACGATGCCGACGATGTCGGAGAGCCGGTCGCGCACGACGCTGAAGTCGGGCAGGATCAGGTCGACACCGGGCTGGTGCTCCTCGGGGAACAGCACGCCGCAGTCGACGATGAGCAGCTTGCCCTCGTATTCGAACACGGTCATGTTGCGGCCGATCTCGCCCAGGCCGCCGACCGGGGTGATTCGGAGTGTGCCGGCC
Organism: Herbiconiux sp.; assembly: GCF_023264855.1. Classification (GTDB taxonomy): domain Bacteria; phylum Actinomycetota; class Actinomycetes; order Actinomycetales; family Microbacteriaceae; genus Herbiconiux. The sequence goes on from NZ_JAHFUW010000026.1 coordinate 38,189, forward strand.
TCCAGGGCGGGCGGATTCGCTATCGGGCTCTGCATGGGCCCTCCTCGTTCTTCGTGCAGGTGCGCGGCTTCGTGCTCGCGCTGTGGAGTGGTGCCCCGGATGCCCCGCTCTCGCCGGACGAGACCCTCAGCGGGTCGTCCCCGCGATCTGGGGAAGGGCGCCGCCCGCGGCCGCGTTGCGGTCGGGGCGGAAGTTCTTGAAGTCGAGACCCGGGATGTCGCGGACGAGGTCGATCTCGCTCTCGATCTGAGCGGCCTCCCACTCCTCCGGGCCGACCAGGGGCAGGCGCACGCGAGGGCTCCCGATGCGGCCGAGGCCGTGCAGGATGTACTTCGCGGCCACCGTGCCGGGGACGTGGGTCATGACCGCGCGGACCAGCGGCTCGAGCGACTTGTGGGCAGCCGTCGCGGTGGCGAGGTCGCCGGCGTTCACGGCGTCGACGATCACCCGGTAGGGCGCCGGGGCGATGTTGGCGGTGACGCCGATGAGCCCCGAGGCCCCGATCGCCATGTGCGGAAGCACGTTGGCGTCGTCGCCCGAGAAGTAGAGCAGGTCGGTCTGGTTGATCACCCGGCTGACCTCGCTGAAGTCGCCCTTGGCGTCTTTCACCGCGAGGATGTTGGGGTGCTTGGCCAGACGCAGCATCGTCTCGTACTTGATCGGCACGCCGGTGCGGCCGGGGATGTCGTAGAGGATGACGGGCAGGTCGGTCGCATCCGCGATCATCCGGAAGTGCGTCAGAATGCCGGCCTGGGTGGGCTTGTTGTAGTACGGGGTGACGACGAGGTTGCCGTCGGCACCGGCCTTCTCACTCTGGCGGGCCAGCTGCATGGCGTGCGCGGTCTCGTTCGAGCCGCCGCCGGTGATGATCTTCGCGCGGCCCGACGACACGGCCTTCCCGACCTCGACCAGGCGCAGCTTCTCGGCGTCGGTGAGGGTGGAGGTCTCACCGGTGGTGCCGGTCACCACGATGCCGTCGGCACCGCCCGTGATCAGTTCGTCGATGAGCTTCTCGACCCCGGGCCAGTCGACTTCGCCGTCGGCGGTGAACGGGGTGACCATGGCGACCAGGACCTGGCCGAACGGGTTCGTAGCGGTAGACACGATTACAGGGTATCGGGTTCGGGTGAACAGATTCCGCCCGCTTCCGCCACCGCGCTCAGAACCCGAGCCTGCCGAGCAGCTTCGGATCGCGCTGCCAGTCCTTCGCCACCTTCACCCGGATGTTCAGGTACACCTGCTGGCCGAGCAGCGGCTCGATCTGGGCCCGGGCACGCGCCCCCACCTCGCCGAGCCGCGATCCCTTCGGCCCGATGATGATGCCCTTCTGGCTGTCGCGCTCGACGAAGAGGTTGGCGTGGATCTCCACCAGCTCCCGGTCTTCGCGCTGGTTCATCTCGTCGATCGTGACCGCGATCGAGTGCGGCAGCTCGTCGCGCACGCCCTCCAGCGCGGCCTCGCGGATCAGCTCGGAGATGCGCGACTCGAGGCCCTCGTCGGTGTACTGGTCTTCGGGGTAGAGCTTCTCGGAACGCGGCAGCATCCGGATGAGCTCGCTCACCAGCACGTCGAGCTGGATGGCGCTGGTGGCCGACACCGGGATGACGGTCTCCCAGTCGCGCAGCTCCGAGACGGCGAGCAGCTGCTCCCCCACCTGCTGCTTCGAGGCGGAGTCGATCTTCGTGACGATCGCGATCTTCTTCGCGCCCGGGAACTGGTCGAGCTGATCGTTGATGTAGCGGTCGCCCGGCCCGAGCTTCTCGTCGGCCGGCAGACAGAAGCCGATCACGTCGACGTCGCCGAGCGTGGACTGCACGAGCGAGTTGAGCCGCTCGCCGAGCAGCGTGCGCGGGCGGTGCATCCCCGGGGTGTCGACGACGATCACCTGCCCCGCCGGGTCGTGCACGATGCCCCGGATGGTCTGCCGCGTGGTCTGCGGCTTGGAGCTCGTGATCGCCACCTTCTCGCCCACCAGGGCGTTGGTGAGGGTGGACTTGCCCACGTTCGGGCGGCCCACGAAGGTCACGAAGCCCGCCCGGAAGTCGTCGGGATCGACGGCGGTGGCGTCGGGATCGACGGTGTCGTGCTCGCTCATGCGTGCTCCTTGGTGCTGCTGGTGGTGGTGGTGAGGACAGGACCGGTCGACGTCTTCAGGGACTCGGCCGGGGCATCCGGATCGCGCCGGACGATGACGGTGATGATGCGCTTGCGCCGGCCGTCGGTGCGGTCTGCGGTGAGCACGAGCCCCGAGGTGCGCGCCTCGGACCCCGGCTCGGGGAGCCGGCCGAGCGACTTCGACAGCAGGCCGCCGACCGAATCGACGTCGTCGTCGTCGAGCTCGAGGTCGAACAGCTCTCCCAGCTCGTCGACCGGCAGGCGCGCGCTGACGCGGAAGGCGCCGTCGGGCAACTTCTCCACTTCCACGACGTCGCGGTCGTACTCGTCGGAGATGTCGCCGACCAGCTCTTCGATCAGGTCTTCGAGGGTCACCAGGCCCGCGATGCCGCCGTACTCGTCGACCACCATCGCGAGGTGGTTCGACTCCAGCTGCATCTGCCGCAGCGTGTCGTCGACCTTCTTCGACTCGGGGATGAACAGCGGCTCGCGCGCCAGCTCGCCGACGGGCATGGTGTCGAGCACTGTGGGCCGCTCGTAGCTGAGGCGGGCCGCATCGCGCAGATAGAGCACGCCGGAGATCTCGTCGACGTTCTCGCCCTTGACCACCGGGATGCGCGAGACGCCCTTGCTGAGGAACAGGCCGAGACCGTGCCCCACCGTCTCGTCGTCGCCGATGGTGACCATGTCGGTGCGCGGGATCATCACCTCGCGCACGACGGTGTCGTTGAACTCGATGATCGAGTGGATGAGCTCGCGGTCGTCTTCTTCGAGCACGTCGAGCTCGGTGGCCTCGTCGACCATGCTGAGCAGCTGCTCCTCCGACGAGAACGTGCCCGAGCGCGGGCGCCCGGGCGTGACCCGGTTGCCGATGGCCACGAGCGCCGTGGCGATCGGGCCGAGCACCACGCGCACCGCGTGCACGGGCAGCGCGCCGAGGCGCACGACCGTCTTGGCGTGCACCCGTCCGACGCTGCGCGGGCTCGAGCCCACCAGCACGAACGAGACCGCGGTCATCACCACGGCCGACAGCACGAGCGCCAGCCAGAGCTGGTCGATGGTGAAGGCGAACGAGATGGTGACCAGCACCGCGGCCGTGGTCTCGAACACGACGCGCGCGAAGTTCACGGCGTTCAGGTGCGCGCCGGGGTCGGCGGCGATCGCCCGAAGCGACCGCTTCGGCCGGTAGCGCTCGGCGAGCTCCTGCATGTCGGATCGCGACAGCGAGAGGATCGCCGAATCGACGGCCGCGAACAGGCCGCCGAACGCCACGAGCACGATGGCCGCGAGCAGGAACAGGATGATGGTCATTACGGGCGACGGCGCTCGCTCATCGCGAAGCCGACCAGGATGTCGCGCTGGATACCGAACATCTCGCGCTCCTCCTCGGGCTCGGCGTGGTCGAAGCCCAACAGGTGCAGGATGCCGTGGGTGGTGAGCAGCAGCAGCTCTTCGAGCGTGGAGTGGTTCGCCGCCTCGGCCTGCGTCTCAGCCACCTGGGGGCAGAGCACGACGTCACCGAGGAGGCCCGCAGGGGTGGGGGCGTCTTCGGTGCCCGGGCGCAGCTCGTCCATCGGGAAGCTCAGCACGTCCGTGGGGCCGGGCTCGTCCATCCACTGCACGTGGAGCTGCTCCATCGCCGCCTCGTCGACCAGCACGATCGCGAGTTCGGCATCCGGATGCACGTGCATCTGATCGAGCGCGTAGCTCGCCAGACGCAGCAGAGCGGTCTCGTCGACCGGGATCTGCGACTCGTTGTTGACCTCTATAGACAATGCGGTCCTTATCGTTTTCTCGTGTAGCGGCGATCGCGATCGCTCGGGTGCGGGCTGGTGGCGCTCTGGCCGTCTCGGCGGGCCATCTGCACCTGGTCGTATTTCGTGTAGGCGTCGACGATCAGTCCCACCAGGGTGTGCCGCACCACGTCGGCGCTCGTGAGCGTGGCGAAGTGGATGTCGTCGAGGTGATCGAGGATGCGGGTCACTACCTGCAGACCGCTCGTCCCGGTGGGCAGGTCGACCTGGGTGATGTCGCCCGTGACGACCATCTTCGATCCGAAGCCCAGACGGGTGAGGAACATCTTCATCTGTTCGGGCGTGGTGTTCTGCGCCTCGTCGAGCACGATGAAGGAGTTGTTCAGCGTGCGGCCGCGCATGTAGGCCAGCGGCGCCACCTCGATGGTGCCGGCCGCGAGCAGCTTGGGCACGATCTCCGGGTCCATCATCTCGTTCAGCGCGTCGTAGAGCGGGCGCAGGTAGGGGTCGATCTTGTCGGTGAGCGTGCCGGGCAGGTAGCCCAGCCGCTCGCCGGCCTCCACCGCGGGGCGGGTGAGGATGATGCGCTCGACCTCTTTGCGCTGCAGCGCCTGCACGGCCTTGGCCATGGCGAGATAAGTCTTGCCGGTACCGGCCGGGCCGATGCCGAATACGATCGTGTTCTCGTCGATGGCGTCGACGTAGCTCTTCTGGCCCATCGTCTTGGGGCGCACGCTCTTGCCGCGCGCGGTGACGATCGACTGGCTCAGCAGTTCTGCCGGGCTCGAACCTCGGTCTTTCTCCAGGATGCGCGCCGAGGAGTTGACCTCCGTCGGCGTCAGCTCGTGCCCCTGGCGCACCATCTGCAGCAGTTCTTCGACCAGCCGGCGGGCGGACTCCACCTGCTCGGCGTCGCCGGCGATCGTGATGTCGTTGCCGCGCACCAAGACGCTGACCAGCGGGAACTGGCGCTCGACGGTGGTGAGCAGCCGGTCTTGCGGACCGAGCAGGCGCACCATCTCGATGCCGTCGATGTGCAGGCGGGCCTCAGCAGTGGGGCCCTGGGGTGGGGTGGTGGGAGTTGCGTCAGCCCTTTCCAAGGGTTCCTTCCTTCAGTCCTCCACCGAGCACGTGGGCGTGCACATGGAAGACGGTCTGCCCGGCGTTCTCGCCGGTGTTGAAGATCAAACGGAAGTCACCGTCGGTCAATTCCGCGGCGAGGGAATTCGCGACCTCGACGAGCTCGGCGAGGAGCCCGGGGTCGCCCGCGGCCAGTTCGACCACGTTGCGGTACTGCTCGGTCTTCGGCACGACGAGCACGTGCACCGGCGCCTGCGGCGCGATGTCGGGGAACGCGATGACGTTCTCGGTCTCGGCGAGGATCGTGGCCGGGATCTCCCGGGCGATGATGCGGCTGAAGATCGAGGGCGAGTCGGTTTCGGTGGACATGCGGTCCATCCTACTTTCGATGGCTCACCACCGGCCGAGAGCCGCGTTGATCACGGCGAGCGCCGCCGGGCCCGCGGTCGAGGTGCGCAGCACTTCGTCGCCCAGCTTCACCGGGCGGGCACCGGCTGCGGTGAGCGCGTCGAGCTCGCGGGGCGAGATGCCGCCCTCCGGACCGACCACGAGCAGGATGGGCGTCTCGTCCGCGTCGACCGGCTCGAGCACCACCTGGGTGAGCCGCTCGGACGCGGTCGGCTCGAGCACGAGCATCCGGTTCTCCCCCGCCAGCCTCACCAGCCCGGCCAGGTCGGCGAGCGCCCCCACCGAGGGGACGAACGGACGGATCGACTGCTTGGCCGCCTCGCGCACGATGCTCGCCCAGCGGTCGAGCCCCTTCTCGACCTTCGGGCCGCTCCAGCGGGAGATCGACCGCTCGGCCTGCCAGGGCACGACCGCCGAGACGCCGAGCTCGGTGGCCGCCTGGATCGCCAGCTCGTCGCGGTCGCCCTTGGCGAGCGCCTGCACGAGCACGAGCGGGGGCGAGGGCTCCGGATGCCGCACCGCGGTCTCGACCGCGACATCCAGTTCTCTCGGCTCCACCCGCGTCACGACGCCCGAGACCACGAGGCCCCGGCCGTCGGAGATCGCCGTGTGCTCGCCGACCCGCATCCGGTTGACCGTGGCCGCGTGGCGCGCTTCGTCGCCCGAGAGCACCACGACGTCGCCGACCTCGTGCGGAACGGCGGACAGGTCTTCGCGCAGGAACAGCGAACTCATCGGCGGGTCTGCCCGGTCAGACGTTCAGGAAGCGGTCGCGCAACTTGGCGAACAGCCCCTGCTGGAAGTGCCCGAGGCTCGGCGCCGGGTACTTGTGCGCGGTCGCCAGCTGCTTCACCAGCTCGCGCTGCTTGTGGTCGAGCTTGGTGGGCGTGACCACCTGAATGCCCACCCGCAGGTCGCCGCGGCCGTTGCCGCGCAGGTGCGAGACCCCCCGGCCCTTGACCGTCAGCACCTCGGCGCTCTGCGTGCCAGGCTTGATCTCGATCTCGATGTCGCCGTCCAGCGCCTGGATGGTGGTCGTGGTGCCGAGCACCGCATCCCACATCTGCACCTCGAGGGTGCAGAGCAGGTCGTCTTCGTTGCGCGAGAAGATGTCGTGGTGCTTCACCTTCATCTCGAGGTACACGTCGCCCTGGGGGCCGCCGGCGGGGCCGACCTCGCCCTGGCCAGGCATCTGCAGGCGCAGACCCGTCTCGACGCCGGCCGGGATGTCGACCGGGATCGTGCGGCGGGCGCGCACGCGGCCCTGGCCCTGGCAGGTGGGGCAGGGGTTCGGGATGACCGTGCCGTAGCCGCGGCAGGTGCCGCAGGGAGCACTCGTGACCACGTTGCCCAGCAGCGAGCGCACGGTGCGCTGGATGGAGCCGGATCCCCGGCAGATGTCGCAGGTGACCGGTGACGTGCCGGGCTGGCAGCACGATCCGTTGCAGGTCTCGCAGAGCACCGCCGTGTCGACCTCGAGGTCGCGGTGGGTGCCGAAGATGACCTCGCCGAGGTCGACCTCCACGCGCAGCAACGCATCCTGGCCCCGCTCGGCGCGCGACTTGGGGCCGCGCGATCCGCCGGCCTGGCCGCCGAAGAAGGTCTCGAAGATGTCGCCGAAGCCGCCGAAACCCTGGCCTCCCCCGCCGCCGAAGCCCTGCTGCGGTCCGCGATCGTAGTCACGGCGCTGCCCGGGGTCGCTCAGCACGTCGTAGGCGTGGGTGACCTGCTTGAACTTCTCCTGCGCATCCGGGCTCGGATTGACGTCGGGGTGCAGTTCGCGGGCCAGGCGCCGGTACGCCTTCTTGATCTCTTCGGGCGTCGCTTCGCGCGAGACGCCGAGCACGTCGTAATGGTCAGCCACCGGGGGCTACTCCTTCGTTGGGTGTGGTTCGCAGTCGTCGATCGGATCGGGCGCCGATCACGCGGCGCCGATCAGGCCGGGCCGCCGGGTTCGCCGAGGGTGCGGGAGAGGTAGCGCGCCACCGCGCGCACCGCCGAGATGTTGCTCGAGTAATCCATCCGGGTGGGGCCGAGCACCCCGAGGCGTGACACCGCGGTGCCCACGCCGCTGTAGCCCGAGGCGAGGATCGAGGTCTCGCCGAGGCCGAACGATTCGTTCTCGCGGCCGATCGAGACGGTGATGCCGCGCTGGTCGGCCTCCATCTCGCTGAACAGGCGCAACAGCACCACCTGCTCCTCGACCGCTTCCAGCACGGGCAGGATGCTGCCGTGGAAGTCGTCTTCGGTGCGCACCAGGTTCGCCGCCCCGGCGATCAGCAGCTTCTCCTGCCGGTTGGCCGAGACCTGCTCGCGCACGGTCTGCGCCACGGCCGCGGCGTTGGCCGCCTGCCCGGGCGGGAACTTGTCGGCGACGGCACCGAGCGCCGCGACGGCCTCGGTGAGCCCGAGCCCGCCGATCGATTCGTTGAAGCGGGTGCGCAGCTCGGCCACCGCCGTGTCGTCGAGGTCGCTCGGCACGTCGACGATCCGCTGGTCGACATGGCCTCCGTCGGTGATGATCACGGTCATCAGTTTGCGGGGAGCCAACGACACCAGCTCGAGATGCCGGATGCGCGCCAGCGAGCGCACCGGGTACTGCACGAGCGCCACCTGATGGGTGAGCTGGGAGAGCAGGCGCACGGTGCGCGCGAGCACGTCGTCGACGTCGACCGAGGAGTCGAGAAAGGTCTCGATCGCGTGCCGCTGAGCGCTGGTGAGCGGGCGCAGGTCGGAGAGGTGGTCGACGAACAGGCGGTAGCCCTTGTCGGTGGGAACGCGGCCGCTGGAGGTGTGCGGAGCGGTGATGAGCTCCTCTTCCTCCAGCAGCGCCATGTCGTTGCGGATCGTGGCGGCCGACACGCCGAACGAGTGCCGTTCGGCGATGCTCTTCGAGCCGACGGGCTCGCGGGAGGCCACGTAGTCCTGCACGATCACGCGGAGCACTTCGAGACTGCGTTCGGAGACCATCTGAACACCATCCTCTCTCCGCCGCCGGGAGCCGGATCGCCGGCCCCTCGCCGGCGCCTGGCACTCACGCCGCCGGAGTGCCAATTATATCCCGCATCCGCCGGGCACGCCCGCGTGGACTCCGTTCCGGCCCGCGGTCCGCTTGATGAGCCATGTTCGACTTGCGGCGTGATAATCATTGCCGCCGGGCAGAGGTGGCACTATCTTGTCTCCTGTACACGACCGTCGTCCGCGATCGCCGTACCCATCGACCCCCGTCCGAAAGGCACGAGACATGACTGACCCCAACGCAACCCCGCCGTACGACCCGGCAGCCGGGCAGCCGACTCCTCCCCCCGGGCAGACCCCTCCTCCCGGCTACCAGGCCCCGCCGCCCGGGTACCAGGCGCCCCCGCCCGGCTACCAGGGAGCACCGGCCGCGGCCGCGCCGCTCTCCCCCGCCGAAGACAAGCAGTGGGCCTTCCTCGGCCAGCTGGGCGGCATCCTGGGCTGGATCCCGCCGCTGATCATCTGGCTGGTCTTCAAAGACCGTGGCCCGCTGACCAACCAGGAGGCCAAGGAGTCCCTCAACTTCCAGATCACGGTGGCGATCTTCGTGGTGGGGCTCTACATCCTGGGCACCATCACGGCCTTCATCTTCATCGGCTTCCTGTTCTACTTCCTCGCCTGGGCGGTGCAGATCGTCGGCCTGATCTTCGCGATCATCGCCGGCCTGCGCGTCAACGCGGGCGGCACCTACCGCTACTTCTTCAACTTCCGCTTCATCAAGTAAGGGGTCGTAAGAACGACGAACGGGTTCTCTTTCCGTCTTCGACTGGGCTTCGCCCAGAGGCGACGGAAAGAGAACCCGTTCGTCGTTTCCTGGTGAGGGGAGAGGTCAGGTGAGACGGCGGACCACGGCGTCGGCGAGGAGGCGGCCCTTGAGGGTGAGCGTGAGGGTGCCCGCGAGGGCTGCAGGCCCTTCGACGAGGGCGTCGGCGATCAGGCCGGCGACCTCTCGGCGCGCGGCGGGGGCCAGGGTGGGGATGCGGAGGGCACCGCGCACCCGGGTGAGGAGGAGGATGCGCTCGAGTTCCCGGGTGTCGCCGTCGATGGTCTCGCGGCCGGCCGCCGGCGACTCGCCCGCGGCGATGCGCTGGGCGTAGGCCGCGGGGTGCTTCACGTTCCACCAGCGGGTGTCGCCGACGTAGCTGTGCGAGCCCGGGCCGATGCCCCACCAGTCGTTGCCCACCCAGTAGCCGAGGTTGTGCCGCGAGGGCGCGCCGGTGTCGCGGTGCGCCCAGTTGCTCACCTCGTACCAGTCGTACCCGGCGGCCTCGAGCGTCGCATCCGCTCGCTCGTACATGTCGGCCTGGAGGTCGTCGGAGGGTTCGGGCACGACGCCCGAGCGGATCTGGCGGGCGAGCTTCGTGCCGTCCTCCACGATCAGGGCGTAGGCCGAGACGTGGTCGGGCTGCTCGGCCACGACCGCGTCGAGCGACCGCTGCCAGTCGTCGATCGTCTCGCCGGGAGTGCCGTAGATGAGGTCGAGGCTGACGTGCAGGCCGGCCTCGCGGGCCCAGCGCACGACCAGCGGGACGCGGGCCGGATCGTGCGTGCGCTCCAACGTGGCCAGCACGCTCGGCACCGCCGACTGCATCCCGAAGCTCACCCGGGTGAACCCGGCATCCGCCAGCGCCTGCAGGTAGGCCGCATCGACCGAGTCGGGGTTGGCCTCGGTGGTGATCTCGGCATCCGGAGCGAAGCCCCAGGTGTCCCGCGCCGCGTGGAGCATGGCCACGAGCTGCTGCGCCGGCAGGAGCGTGGGCGTGCCGCCGCCGAAGAAGACGGTGGAGAGCGGGCGCTCGGCGACTCCGGATGCGCCCAGCACCCCCTGCGCGAAGTGCATCTCGGCGATCGCCTGGGCCGCGTAGTCGGACTGCTTCACGCCGCGCAACTCGGTGGCCGTGTAGGTGTTGAAGTCGCAGTAGCCGCAGCGCACGCGACAGAACGGCACGTGCACGTACAGCCCGAAGTCGCGCTCGAGCGACGAACCGGCGCCGTCAGGCGAACCCGTGCGCGGCAGCAGGCCGTCCGCCGGAGCGGGGTCTCCCACCGGGAGGATGGAGGGCACGATGGCGCCTAGACCCCCGCGCCGGAGCGGGCGGGGGTGGCCGATGCCGGGGCGGCATTGAGCGCGGAGGGGGCCGGCACGGCCGGGGAACCGCCGGGCGTGCCGGAAGCTGCGCCCGGGGTGGTGGCAGCCATGCTCGGCAGCAGCGAGCGCAGGTAGCGCTTGGTGGCGCGCGCCTGGAAGATCCGCAGCACCGGCGCGCCCAGGCGGTAGAACCAGGTGCTCGGGCGCGAGAACGCGCGCACCACGATCCACACCGAGTCGTCGGAGAGGTGCTCGACCAGGAAGCTCTCCTCCCCCGATGCCGGGTGGCCGGGGAGGGTGCCGTAGGCGAAGCCGATCCGGCCCGGCTCGTTCACGACGTAGACCACGCGCACCGGGGCGTACATCCGGAACCAGAGAACGCTGATGGCGAGCATCGCCGTGGTGCCGGCCGAAACCAGCGGTGTGCCGTCTTCGCCGTAGGCCTGTTCGGATGCGGCCGTGCGCGCGGCCGACGGGGTGCCGAGTTCGTCGTAGACGAGACCGGCGTAATCCGTCTCAGAAGGGGCCGGGGGGCGGATGTCGCCCACTCCGATGCCGGCTCCGCGCTGCACGCCCCAGGCGAGCAACCGGGCGGAGGCGTTCTCGAAGCGCTCGACCCCGCTGCCCAGGCGCGCGCGCCGCTCCATCGGGCGGAAGCCCTTCGGCGGGTAGTACAGGAGGTCTTCGGCCTGCGTGGCGCCGATCGCCGCATAGCTCAGCGACGTGGCCGCCCTCGGGTCGTCGTTCTGCTCGGCGGCGGCGCGCGTCGAACGCACCGGCCCGCCGGCACCACCGGTTCGGACAGCGGCGGCGGCCACTACTTCTTGTCCTTCTTCTCGACGTCGCCGCTGAGCGCCGCGATGAACGCCTCTTGCGGAACCTCGACGCGGCCCACCATCTTCATGCGCTTCTTGCCCTCTTTCTGCTTCTCGAGCAGCTTGCGCTTTCGGGTGATGTCACCGCCGTAGCACTTGGCCAGAACGTCCTTCCGCATGGCGCGGATCGACTCGCGCGCGATGATGCGGGCACCGATCGCGGCCTGGATGGGCACCTCGAACTGCTGGCGCGGGATGAGCTCGCGAAGCCGTCCCGTCATCAGCACACCGTAGGCGTAGGCCTTGTCGCGGTGCACGATGGCGCTGAACGCATCCACCTGCTCGCCCTGCAACAGGATGTCGACCTTCACGAGGTCGGCCGACTGCTCGCCGGCGGGCTCGTAGTCGAGGCTCGCGTAACCCGCGGTCTTCGACTTCAGGTTGTCGAAGAAGTCGAACACGATCTCGCCGAGCGGCATCGTGTACTTGATCTCGACCCGGTCTTCGCCGAGGTAGTCCATGCCCTGCAGGATGCCGCGGCGGCTCTGGCAGAGTTCCATGATGGTGCCGACGTAATCCTTGGGCGCCAGGATGGCCGCGTTCACCACGGGCTCCTGCACGCTCACGATCTTGCCGCCCGGGAACTCGCTCGGGTTCGTGACCGTGACGGTCTTCTTGTCTTCGGTGGTGACCTCGTAGATCACCGACGGCGCGGTGGCGATCAGGTCGAGGTTGAATTCGCGCTCGAGCCGCTCGGTGATGATCTCGAGGTGCAGCAGGCCGAGGAACCCGCAGCGGAAGCCGAAACCGAGGGCGACGGATGTCTCGGGCTCGTAGACGAGGGCGGCGTCGCTGAGCTTCAGCTTGTCGAGCGCCTCGCGGAGCACCGGGTAGTCGCTGCCGTCGATCGGGTACAGGCCCGAGAACACCATCGGCAGCGGTTCGGTGTAGCCGGGCAGCGCCTGCGTGGCGGGCTTCATCGCGGTGGTGACGGTGTCGCCGACCTTGGACTGGCGCACGTCTTTCACACCGGTGATGAGGTAGCCGACCTCGCCGACGCCGAGGCCCTTCGAGGGCGTGGGCTCGGGGCTGGAGACGCCGATCTCGAGGATCTCGTGCGTCGCCCGGGTCGACATCATCTGGATGCGCTCGCGCGGGCTGAGGTGCCCGTCGATCATGCGCACGTAGGTGACCACGCCGCGGTAGGCGTCGTAGACGGAGTCGAAGATCATGGCGCGGGCCGCGGCATCCGGATTCCCGACCGGGGCCGGGATGCGCTCGACGACCCGGTCGAGCAGGTCTTCGACGCCCATGCCGGTCTTGCCGCTGACGCGCAACACGTCGTTCGGGTCGCCGCCGATGAGGCTCGCGAGCTCTTTGGCGTACTTGTCGGGATCCGCCGCCGGGAGGTCGATCTTGTTCAGCACCGGGATGATCGTGAGGTCGTTCTCGAGCGCCAGGTAGAGGTTCGCGAGCGTCTGGGCCTCGATGCCCTGGGCCGCGTCGACCAGCAGGATGGCGCCCTCGCAGGCGGCGAGGGAACGGCTCACCTCGTAGGAGAAGTCGACGTGACCGGGGGTGTCGATCATGTTGAGGGCGAAGGTGTCGGGGCCCAGCGACCACGGCATCCGCACGGCTTGGCTCTTGATGGTGATGCCGCGCTCGCGCTCGATGTCCATCCGGTCGAGGTACTGGGCGCGCATGTCGCGGTCGCTGACGACGCCGGTGATGCCGAGCATCCGGTCGGCCAGGGTGGACTTGCCGTGGTCGATGTGCGCGATGATGCAGAAGTTGCGGATGAATGCGGGGTCGGTGGAGGCCGGTTGGAGGGCCTTCAGTGATTGGGGGCTCACGCATTCCTCTGGGTCGGCGGACGTTCCATTCTGCCATGCGCCGCCGGGAGCGACTCCTCTCGTCTCGTCGCGACTCATCTCGTCACCGAGCTGGCCGACCGGGCCGAGGGATGGGTTGAATAGGAGCATGGCCATCTTCCTCACCGGCGCGACCGGTTACATCGGATCCGCAGTCCTCCGTCAGCTCCGCGCGCAGGGGCGCGACGTCGTCGCCCTCGTGCGCAGCGAGGAGAAGGCGGCGGAGCTTCAGCAGACCGGCGCGCACACCGTGCTCGGCTCGGTCACCGACCGCGAGCTCGTCACCAAGCTCGCACTCGACAGCGACGGCGTGATCCACACCGCCTCCCCCGGCGACGACTCCAGCGCGGCCACCGACGACACGTTCGTCTCGGCCGTGTTCGCCGGGCTCGAGGGCAGCGACAAGCCGTACGTGCACACCGGCGGCATCTGGATCTTCGGCAACGGCTCCGACCTCACCGAGCGCACCCCGTTCGATCCGCCCGCACTCACCTCGTGGCGCGTGCCGATCGAGGCGCGGGTGCGCAGCGCCGCGGGCGTCAAGACGACGATCATCGCTCCTGGAATCGTGTTCGGGCACGGCGCCGGCATCCCCGCCCTGGTGGCGGGGGCGCCTCGGCGGTCGGATGCCTCGGGCGACCCGGCGCTGCAGATCGTGGGGTCGGGGTCGCAGCATTGGACCACGGTGTTCGTCGAAGACCTCGCCGAGCTGTACGTGCTCGCCTTCGACCTGGCCGACGCCGGCTCGTACTACATCGGCGCCAGCGGCGAGAACCCGACGGTGCGCGAGATCGGCGAGGCGGCCTCGGTGGGCGTCGGCCTCGAGGGGCGGGTCGCCCCGACCTCGATCGAGCAGGTTCACGCCTGGCTCGGCGAGGGCTTCGGCGACGCGCTGCTGCTCGACCAGCAGGCCACCGGATCGGCCGCCCGCATCGACCTCGGCTGGGAGCCGAACGGCCCCACCCTGCTCGACGAGCTGCGCTCGGGCTCGTACGTGGGCTGAGGCGCGTCCCCGCGGCGCGGTGTGGCGTTCGAAAAGGCTGCAAATAACGGTGACCGACCCCGTACATGGCGTCGGTCTCCGTTATTTGCAGCCTTTTTTGCGTTGGGCACCGGCCGTCGACCTCGTTGACGGCGCGCTGCCGTGGGCGCGACGAGGGGAGGCCATCGAATGACTCAGGCGGGGGGGCGGCTCAGGCGCGGAGGGCGAGACGTGCCACCTCGGCGGGGGCGATGAAGGCGCCCTGCACCTCGACACGGTGGACGAGGGCAACGAGAGCCTCGTTGACGGGGGCGTCGCGGTCGGCCGCGCGCGCCTCGGTCACGACCGCGCCGTTGAGGTGGTCGATCTCGGTGAGCTGACCGCGCCGGATGCTCTGCAGCGTCGAACCCGGATTCGGCGTCGCGCCGATGCGCCTGGACATCAGCCGCGGCAGCAGCTGCGCCACCGGCCGCGGTGCACGCGCGAACACGCTGAGCAGTGCGTCGCTCAGGCCGAGCAGCGTCTCGAACCGCACGCCGCGCGCGCGGGCGACGCCGACCGCCTCGCGCATGCTCGCCGTGAGCACCGCCCGAAGGCCCGGGTCGGCGATCGTCTCCTGCACCGAGAGTCCGGTGATCGCCGGGAGCGCATTGACCTGGTTGACGATCAGCTTCGTCCACTGCGCGCCGGTGAAGTTCGCCGTGGTCTCGATCGGCAGGAAGTCGCTCAGGGTCGCGCGGGCGAGCTCGAACGCCGGATCCGGCGTCGAGTCGAGGCGGCCGAGATAAGTCGAGGCGGGGGTGGTGATCGCCACCTCGCCGGGCGAGAGGAACGACGCGGCGAACAGCGCGAGCGCACCGATCACCGGCGTGGTGGGAAGCTGCTCGGCTGCCGCCTCCGCGCCACCCAGTCCGTTCTGCACGACGACCAGCGGCACCCCCTCGAGCACCGCCGCGTTGTCGGCCAGGGCCTGGTGGGCATCCTGGGCCTTCACGCAGATCAGGGCCAGGTCGGGCGCCTGTTCCAGGGTCGCGGATGCGTGCACTCGCGCCGTGTGCTCGCCCCAGTGACCCGTGAGGTGCAGACCTCGCTCACGGACGGCGGCGAGCTGGGCACCGCGCGCCGTGACCGCCACCTCGTGGCCGTTCCTGTCGGCGAGCGCGGCGATCACGCCGCCCACGGCTCCCGCGCCGATCACGGCGAGTTTCATCGCGCGGAGACGAGGTCGGCGCCGGGTGACCCCGGGTCGGGCAGGCGGCGGATGCCTTCGAGCAGATCGGCCGACGACGCGGCGACGCACAATCGGATCCAGCCCTCGCCCGTCCGCCCGAAAGCGCTGCCGGGTGCGACGGCGACGCGTCGCTGGAGCAGGAGCCGCTCGGCCCAGGCGGCCACGTCACCGCCGCTGGCGTAGGTCACGTCCACCCAGAGATAGAAGGCGCCTGAGGGCTCGAGGTACCGGATGCCGCGCTCGCGCAGCGCGCTCGTGGCCAGCCGCAGGTTCTCGCCGTAGTGCTCGGCCGCGCGCTCGACCGACTCCTGCGAGCCGGTGAGGGCCGCCACCGCAGCGCGCTGGGCGGGCGTGTTCACGCAGCTGACCATCGCCTCCTGCGAGGCTCCCAAGAGGGTCGAGAATCCGGGCGGCATCAACAGCCAGCCCACGCGCGCGCCGGTGAGCGCGTAGGTCTTCGACGCGGAGAAGACGGTCAGAACACGCTCGAGGTCGCGCCCGTCGCCCTCGGCGGCGAGAGCGGCGATGCTCACGTGCGGCGCGCCGTAGGTGAAGCGCTCGTACACCTCGTCGCTGATCAGCCAGAGATCGTGCCGCCGGGCGAACGCGAGCAGTGCGCGCAGCGTGGGCTCGTCGAAGACCGCACCGAGCGGGTTGGACGGGGAGTTGACGATGATCACCCGGGTGCGGTCGGTGATGAGTCGCTCGAGCTCGTCGAGGTCGGGGGTGAATCCGGCCGAGGGGCGAAGCGGATACGGCACCGGCACGGCGGAGAGCAGGTGCGCGTTCATCGTGAAGGTCGTGTAGCCCGGATCGGGGACGAGCACCTCGTCGCCCGCGTCCAGCAGCAGCGTCATCGCCAGGTACAGGCCCTGGGTGGCGCCGACGGTCACCCACACCTGCTCGGGATCGGTGTCGATCCCGTTGCGTTCGGCGACGGTCTGCACGATGGCGTTCCGAAGCTCGGGGATGCCCCCGTTCGGCGTGTAGTCGGTGTCATCGGCCGCCCAGGCGGCGGCACCCACGGCGAGCACCTCCGGCGCCACCGGAACGTCGGGCTCGCCCACGGCGAGGAAGACGACGTCCTCCAGCGACAGCGCGAGCTCGAAGATGCGGCGGATGCCCGAGGGCGGGACCGTGTCGGTGTGCGAGGCGAGACGTGGCATAGGCTTCTACGGTACCGCGTGGGCTTCGACTCCAGCCGGAGTTCGGATTGTCCAGACGGTGCAGAACTGGTAATGTTGCCTGTTGGCTTACGCATTCACGCTTTCGGCGGGATGCGAACAGCGAGTGGCTCCTTCCGCGGCCCGGCCGCAGCGGAGCATCGCACCGCATTCATCCGAACAGATACAGAGGTTATTTCCGTGGCAAACATCAAGTCGCAGATCAAGCGCATCGGCACCAACAAGAAGGCTCAGGAGCGCAACAAGGCAGTCAAGAGCGGGCTCAAGACCGCCATCCGCGCTACCCGCGAGGCCGTCGTCGCCGGCGACAAGAGCAAGGCCGAGACCGCGCTGGTCCTCGCCGGCAAGAAGCTCGACAAGGCCGTGTCCAAGGGCGTCATCCACAAGAACCAGGCCGCGAACCGCAAGTCGGCCATCGCGAAGCAGGTCGCCGCTCTCTGAGCCGCGTCCCCCGCGAATCAGGCTCCGCTTCGGCGGGGCCTTTTTCGTGTGCCCGGGCTGAGGGGAGCCTCCTTCGTCGCCCAGACTCAGAGGGTTCCGCGGGCCGAGACGATGCTGATCATCCGTTCGAGGGCGAACACCGGATCGCGCCCGGCGCCCTTCACGCTCTCGTCGGTCTCGGCGAGTACCTGGATGCTGCGGCCGAGGCCCTCACCCGTCCAGCCGGAGAGATCGCGACGCGCGCGGTCGATCTGCCACGGCGCCATGCCGAGCTGACCGGCGAGCTGACCCGAACCCCCGCGGGTGCCGAGCACCTTGGCCATCGTGCGCAGCTTCATGGCGAACGCCGCCACGATGGGCACCGGATCGGCGCCCGAGGCGAGGGCGTGCCGCAACAGGCCGAGGGACTCGCCGTAGTTTCCGGCCAGCGCCGAATCGGCGACGGCGAAGGCGTTCGTCTCGACCCGCCCGGCGTAGTAGCGCTGAACGGTGACCTCCGTGATCTCGTCCGCCGAGTCGGACGCCAGCTGCGCGCAGGCGGCCGAGAGCTCGGCCAGGTCGTCGGAGAAAGCCGACACCAGCGCGCGGACCGCGCCGGGCGAGACCCGCTTGCCCGCCGCCCGGAACTCCGCCGAGGCGAATTCGTGCTTGTCGGAGTCGCGCTTCAGCTCGGTGCACACGATCTCGATGGCCACGCCGGATGCGGCGCGCACCGCCTCGAGCAGCTTCTTGCCGCGCACTCCCCCGCCGTGGCGCAGCACCACGTAGGTGTCGTCGGCCGGGTAGCCGAGGTAGGCGATGGCATCTTCGATCAGGGCGTCGGAGCACTTCTCGACTGCGGCGATGCGGATCAGCCGCGGCTCGGCGAACAGCGAAGGGCTGGCGATCGACAGAAGCTCTCCGGGCGCGTACGAGGCCGCGTCGATGTCGGCCACCTCGAGACTCGGATCCTCCGCCTTCAGCAGATCGCGCAGCTGACGGATCGCCCGCTCGGCCAGGAAGGTCTCGGTGCCGGACACCAGGATGACCGGCGCGGGCCGCACCTGGTTCCATTCCAGCTGCGGGATGGCGACCTTGGCGCTCGCCTTCGGCTTCGACGCCGTCGATCCGCCTCGTGCTGCCGCCACGGCCACCTCCTGTTTCGACCCGGCCATCAGCCTAACCGCAGCCGCCGACCCCGGCCGCCCGGCGTCACCCGCCCGCG
>NZ_JAHFUW010000027.1 GCF_023264855.1 Herbiconiux sp.
GATGGGCCGCGTGTTCCGCGCCCTCGGCATGACCACCGGATGCATTCTCGCCGGTCAGACGCCGGCCGAGCGCCGGGTGCAGTACGAGGCCGACATCACCTACGGCACGAACAACGAGTTCGGCTTCGACTACCTGCGCGACAACATGGCCTGGCAGGCCAGCGACATGGTGCAGCGCGGCCACTTCTTCGCGATCGTCGACGAGGTCGACTCGATCCTGATCGACGAGGCCCGCACCCCGCTGATCATCTCGGGTCCGGCCTCCGGCGAGGCCAACCGCTGGTTCAACGAGTTCGCGCAGATCGCCACCAGGCTCGTGGCCGAAGAAGACTACGAGGTCGACGAGAAGAAGCGCACCGTCGGTGTGCTCGAGCCCGGCATCGAGAAGGTCGAGGACTACCTCGGCATCGACAACCTCTACGAGTCGGCCAACACCCCGCTGATCTCGTTCTTGAACAACGCCATCAAGGCCAAGGCCCTGTTCAAGAAGGACAAGGACTACGTGGTGCTGAACGGCGAGGTGCTGATCGTCGACGAGCACACCGGCCGCATCCTGGCCGGCCGCCGCTACAACGAGGGCATCCACCAGGCGATCGAGGCCAAGGAGGGTGTGGCGGTGAAGGCCGAGAACCAGACCCTCGCCACGGTCACACTGCAGAACTACTTCCGCCTCTACGAGAAGCTCGGCGGCATGACCGGTACGGCCGAGACCGAGGCCGCCGAGTTCATGAGCACCTACAAGCTCGGCGTGGTCGCCATCCCGACCAACCGCCCGATGCAGCGCATCGACCAGAGCGACCTGGTCTACAAGAACGAGCAGGCGAAGTTCGACCAGGTGGTCGAAGACATCGTCGAGCGGCACGAGAAGGGCCAGCCGGTGCTGGTCGGCACCACGAGCGTCGAGAAGAGCGAGTACCTCTCGCGCCTGCTCGCCAAACGCGGTGTGCGGCACGAGGTGCTGAACGCCAAGAACCACGCTCGCGAGGCCGCGATCGTGGCTCAGGCCGGCCGGCTGGGCTCCGTCACCGTCGCCACCAACATGGCCGGTCGTGGAACCGACATCATGCTCGGCGGCAACGCCGAGTTCCTCGCGGTCGCCGAGATGCACTCGCGCGGTCTCAACCCCGCCGAGACCCCCGAGGAGTACGAGGCGGCGTGGGACGAGGTGTTCGACACCGTGAAGGCCGAGGTGCAGACCGAGGCCGACAAGGTGATCGAGGCCGGCGGCCTCTACGTGCTCGGCACGGAGCGCCACGAGTCGCGCCGCATCGACAACCAGCTGCGCGGCCGCTCCGGCCGTCAGGGAGACCCGGGGGAGAGCCGCTTCTACCTCTCGCTCACCGACGACCTGATGCGCCTGTTCAACGCCGGTGCCGCCGAGAGCCTGATGGGCCGGGCCAGCGTTCCGGATGACCTCGCGATCGAGTCGAAGGTCGTCTCGCGCGCCATCCGCAGCGCTCAGTCCCAGGTCGAGGGCCGCAACGCCGAGATCCGCAAGAACGTGCTGAAATACGACGACGTGCTGAACCGCCAGCGCGAGGCGATCTACAGCGACCGCCGTCACATCCTCGAGGGCGACAACCTGCAGGATCGTGCGCAGAAGTTCCTCGACGACGTGATCGACGCCGTCATCACCGACCACGCCTCCAGCGGAACCGGCGACGACTGGGACTTCGACGCCCTGTGGACCGAGCTGAAGACCCTCTACCCGATCTCCATCACCATCGACGAGGTCATCGCCGAGGCCGGCAGCAAGGGGCGCATCAACCGCGACTTCGTGGCCCGCGAGATCCTCTCCGACGCGAAGCTGGCCTACCAGCGCCGCGAGGAGACCCTCGGCGAGCAGGCCATGCGCGAGCTCGAGCGCCGCGTGGTGCTCTCGGTGATCGACCGCCGCTGGCGCGACCACCTCTACGAGATGGACTACCTCAAAGACGGCATCGGCCTGCGCGCCATGGCGCAGCGCGACCCGCTGGTCGAGTACCAGCGCGAGGGTTTCGCCCTGTTCCAGTCGATGATGGGACAGATCCGTGAAGAGACCGTCGGCTTCCTGTTCAACCTCGAGGTCGAGGTGAACTCCTCGCCGAGCGCGGTGGGAGCTCCCACCGTCGAGGCCAAGGGCCTCACCCAGCCCACCGCTCCGGCCGAGAAGCTGAGCTTCTCGGCGCCGAGCGACTCCGGCGGGGTCGAGGTGCGCAACCAGCGTGGCCAGATCGAGCAGGCCGCCACGGCCCGTGCCCAGCAGTCCGAAGAGAAGGCGGCGCCGGTGGCGAGCGCATTCTCCCGAGGCGCGGGCGCGCAGCCCTCGTCTGCTGCGACGTCCCAGTCGGGTTCCGGATCGACTGGAGGCGGTTCGTCGGCGAAGTCGTCCGGTTCGGGGAACGCCGCCAAGGGCGCCAAGCCGGCCGCCCAGGCGCCGGTCAATCGAGCTCAGCGCCGCGCGCAGGGCAAGAAGAAGTAGCGCTCGCCGCGAGCCTCAGAGCACGTGAACGGCGCTGGCACGCCAGCGAAGGCCCAGCGCCTCCAGGCGGATGGCCACGGCGCGTGATCGTGCGCGCCCGTGCACGATCACGACCGCTTCGACCACCCCGTCCCGCGGCTCGCTGAGCACCGTCGTCCCCATGCGGAAGGTCAGGCGCCCGGGCGCTTCACCCCGGGCCGCTCGCGCGCGCTGCGAGAGCACCACCCGCTTCATCAGATGGGCGTGCACGTCGCTGGAGAGCCAGCGCGCGATCTGATCCAGACTCCGTGTACCGGCGAGGATCTCGATCACGCAGCGCGCCAGGTTCTCGGCCAGAGGGCGAGGGTCGCCGCGCAGGACTCCCTCGACGTCGACCCCTTCCACATCGACCGGCTCCACGTCGAGGGGCGGCGCCTCCGGTGGCCTCGACACGAGCTCTCGAGGCAGCTCCAGCGTGGTCGAGGTCATGTGCGCTCCTTCGGTTCAGAGGCAGCATCCGCAGAGGTAAGGATTGCTCACCAGGGTGCTGAGGGCTGTTACTCAACCAGTGTCGAGAAAGCTTGTCCAGCAGCGTTTGTGCCCTGTGGAATCCGTCCAGACGGCGCGCACATTAGGTGGCAATTGCTCATAACACCCCGGATGCTCCCGCTGATGTACTGAAGACACGCAAGAGCATGAGTTTCCGACCGGGGTGCCCGTTCCCCCGATCTGCCGCAACCCCGGTCGGAATGATACGGCTCCCGTGGCCACTTCGTAGGGAAACGTGGTCACGGGAGCTTCCCCCCTCCATCAGCGGCCTCTGATTCGAGTGCCAGGCGAGTCACCGTAGGCTAGTTCCCGTGTCAACACTCAGCGACCTCGTCTCCGCCCACGGCAGCTCCACCGAAGCCGATGTGGAATGGCTGCACCTGCTCGTCAGCGACTGTCAGCTGCTCGCAGACCTCGCCTTCGCCGACATCGTGCTCTGGGTTCCCACGGCCGACAGCACCTTCGTGGCGGTGGCCCATTCGCGCCCCTCCAGCTCGGCCACGCTGTTCTATCGCGACTTCGTCGGGCAGACGATCAAACCCGAATGGCGCAAGCAGGTCACGGATGCGTTCGAGAGTGCGCAGATCGTCGACACCGCGGCGCCGGACTGGTACGAAGAGACCCCCACCCGCGTGCGCGCGGTACCGGTGCTGCGCCGCCTCTCGGTCTCGGAGCAGACCACCACCGAGAAGCCGATCGCGGTCATCACCCGGCACACCAACCTCAGCGAGGCCCGCACGCCGAGTCGCCAGGAGCTCACGTTCAACGAGTGCGCCAACGATCTGTTCGCCATGATCGCGGCGGGCGACTTCCCCGATCTCGGAGCGCCGACCGGCCCTCGTCGGGGAGCCCCGCGAGCATCCGACGGCCTGATCCGGCTCGATGTCGACGGTGTGGTGACTTTTGCGAGCCCCAACGGCTTGTCCGCGTTCAACCGGATGGGCTTCGCCGGCGAGCTCGAGGGCCAATCGCTGGCCGAGGTCACCACCGGTCTGCTGGCCGGCCGCTTGGTGGTCGACGAATCACTGCCTCTGGTGGTCACCGGCCGGGCGCCGTGGCGCACCGACATCGAAGCGCGCGGTGTCACCGTCTCGCTGCGGGCCATTCCGCTGCGCACCCGCGGTCACCGGTTCGGCGCCATCGTGCTCAGCCGCGACGTCACCGAGCTGCGCCACCAGGAACGCGAGCTGATCACGAAGGACGCCACGATCCGCGAGATCCACCACCGCGTCAAGAACAACCTGCAGACGGTCGCCTCGCTGCTGCGCATCCAGGCCCGCCGCACGCACTCCGACGAGGCCCGGGATGCTCTCACCCAGGCCATGCGCCGGGTCGCGGCGATCGCGGTGGTGCACGACACCCTCTCCGAGGGGCTGAACCAGAAGGTCGACTTCGACACCGTGTTCGACCGGGTGCTGCTGCTGGTGGCCGAGGTCGCATCGGCGCACAACACGACGGTGCACCCGAAGTCGTCGGGCAGCTTCGGCGTGCTGCCGAGCGAATACGCCACGCCTTTGGCGCTCGCGCTGACCGAGCTCGTCACGAACGCGGTCGAGCACGGCCTCGCGGGTCAAGAGGGCGAGGTCGAGATCGTCGCCACGCGCTCGGAGGAGACCCTCACCGTCGAGGTGCGCGACAGCGGTACCGGCCTGCCCGAGGGCAAGGTCGGTTCGGGGCTCGGCACCCAGATCGTGCGCACGCTCATCCAGGGCGAGCTGGGCGGAACGATCGACTGGCACACCATGGTGGGCAGCGGCACGGTCGTGACCATCGAGATCCCGTTCCGCTGGCTGAAGAAGCCCTGATTCGGGAAAAGCCCAGACACGCAAAGAACCCGCTGACACCGGGTCAGCGGGTTCTCAGAGGGTCAGGAGGCGCGTCGTGCCCTGGCGGCGCGACGCTTCAGAGCGCGGCGCTCGTCTTCGCTGAGGCCACCCCAGACGCCGGAGTCTTGACCGGTCTCGAGTGCGTACTGCAGGCAGACCTCGGTGACGGTGCAACGGGAGCACACGGCCTTCGCCTTGTCGATCTGGTCGACAGCAGGTCCGGTGTTCCCGACGGGGAAGAACAGCTCGGGGTCTGCGGTCAGGCAGGCGGCTTTGTCGCGCCAATCCATAGCGGGTGCTCCTTATGTAGCCAGGTGCGTAGGTCGAACGACCTAGGGGGGATTCGGGTGAATAGTCAACGGCACGGTAGACGTTGCAATCAGAGGAGATTGCACCCGCTCACGTCACTGTGAGCAACGTTGACCTCAAATATGGTCGCATACTGGTATTTGCAAATCAAGGGTTTTCTCGGGAGTACGAGCGTGAGTGACGAGACCAACAGCCCCGGAACATCGGGTGAATACGGCGTGACGGGCCGCCGTGAGCCCGTGCGGCGACCCGCTCTGCTGGTGCTGCTCGCGGTGATCATGGGGGCCGAGGCGCTCGTGATGATCGGGGTGGTGGTGTGGCTTCTGCTCGAGCTGCTGACCACGCGGCCCACGTCGTACGTGACGGCGCTGGCCATCCTGGTGCTCGCCGCGGTGGCCGCCCTGTTCCTCTCGTTCGTCGCCATCCACACCCTCCGGGCGCGCCCGTGGACCCGGGCGGCGACCCTCACCTGGCAGTTGCTGCAGGTGGTCATCGCGATCGGCTGCTTCCAGGGGCTGGTGGCCACACCGACCATCGGCTGGTACCTGCTGGTGCCCGCCGTACTGGCGATGCTGCTGTTGTTCACACCCTCCGTCGTCGCAGCCACCCGCCGCGAGTGACCGACCGGCGCGTGCTCAGGCGTCGATCTTGAGCTTCTTGCGCAGCGAGGCGACGTGGCCCGTGGCCTTCACGTTGTAGAGCGCCAAAGTCAGGATGCCGTCGTCGTCGACGACGAACGTCGAACGCAGTACGCCCGTGACGGTCTTGCCGTAGAGCGACTTCTCGCCCCAGGCGCCGTAGAGGTGGTGCACGGCGACATCCGGGTCGGAGAGCAGGGGGAAGTTGAGCCCCTGGTCGTCGACGAACCTCGCGAGCTTCTCGGGCTTGTCGCGCGAGATGCCCAGCACGACGTAGCCGGCGCTCTTCAGCGAGTTGAGGTTGTCGCGGAAGTCGCAGGCCTCTTTGGTGCAGCCCGGCGTTCCCGCCTCGGGGTAGAAGTACACGATGACCCGCTGGCCACGGAATTCCGACAGCGATCGGGAGTTCCCGTGCTCGTCGAGGAGGGTGAAATCGGGAGCCGTCTGGCCTGCTTCGAGGCGCGCGCTGGTGTCGGTCATGGCTCCAGTATTTCGCATCCCGGGCCCGGTTTCGCATCGTCCTCGGAGCATGCTAATGTTGACGACTGGCTCGCCAAGAGCCTCGCACCTCTAGCTCAATCGGCAGAGCAACTGACTCTTAATCAGTGGGTTCTCGGTTCAAGTCCGAGGGGGTGCACCACAAGAACGGCCCAGGTCTGCGGATCTGGGCCGTTTTTCGTTGTCCCGGGGAGTCGAGAGGCGGGGCCGATCCAGTATTTACTCGGTACTTTCGAATAGCGTCTCGATGACTCCTGCGAAGTCCGCGATCTGCTCCTGGATCTCGACGTAGAACTCCGTCGTGATGCCCTCGGTTGCGTGGCCGAGCTGGTCGCTCGCAGCCTTCACGTTCACCTCGCGCGCTAGGAGCGTTGCGACAGCCTTCCGATAGTCCCGGGGGGTCTTTCCTTCGTAGGCGCTTCCGACGAGGGCCTGGCGCCACTGCCGACGCGTGTTGTTCGGCCACCGGTACGTCCCTGTGGCCGACGGGAACACCATCGGGTACTCCGCCTCCACCCGACGCGCTGTGAGCATGTGCAGCACCGTCGGAGGCAGCTTCAGCCCGCGGTTGCCGGCCTCGCTCTTCGGGTGGTCCTGCCGGCGCAGCCCATCGTCATCGACGAGGGTGCCGGATACGCGCACGACGCCGTGCTCAAGGTCGATATCGCGCTCCCAGTCCAGCGCCAGGATCTCGCCGATCCGGGCACCGGTCGCTGTGAGCATCTGCGCGAGTTCGTACAGCTCGGAGATGTGCTCTCGGTCGTACTCCAGGAACAGGGCCCTCATGGCGTGCACGTCGGGGCCCTTCAGTGCCGTGACGATCTTCTTCTTTGCTGAGACCGAGATGACCTCGGCGGCGTAGTTCTTCGTCACGGCCCCGTGGCGCACCGCGAGGGCGAACATCTGGACCAGCACCGTGCGCGCTGTGCGGGCCATGGCGACCCGATCCATGCGATCACGGATGAACCTGTCCAGGCGGGGCGTGGTTGCCTCCCTGAGGCGCAACGAACCAATCCCCGGCACGATCTGGCTCTGGATCGAATTGCGGTACGTGGAGAGCGTGCCCGCGGGTGCGCCCTTTAGCTTTCGTTCGTCGAGCCACACAGCGGCCAGCTCCGCGACGGTCGTGGTCGGCGACAGCAGAGAGTCGGCTTCACCCTCTTTCAGCTTCTCGCGTAGCGCCGTCAGCAGTACCGCTTCGGCGTTCGCCTCCGTGCGCCCGTACCGCTGCATCTGCCGACGCTTCCCGGTCGAATCGCGGTAGTAGACGCTCGCCATCGGCCGGCCGTTGACCGTCGTGCGACGCACCTTGCCCCAGGTCTCGAGGGGGAGAGGTGGCCTAGGCATGCGCGTGCCTTGCGATCCATTGCCCGGCGCCCATCTTCGGCTTGACGTAGGTGACGTTCCCGATGCGCTCAAGGCAGTAGCGCTGATAGTCGATGACGACCTGTCGGGTCACGTCGAGTTCCTCAGCGATGAAGTCGAGGTCGTACGAGATTGCCTCGGCGCGTGCGTACACTTCCGGGTTGACGAGGATGCTCGCGGCGAATGCGTTGGCCTGGCGTTCGCCTACCTCGCTGTCGCAGGTGTGGCAGTACTTTGCGTGCCCGAGCTCGTGCGCGATGACTTCGTGCCTCTCCGCACGCGTGAGGCCGATCTCAACGTAGATCGCGCTGTCGTCGTGGTCGTAGAACCCAAGCAGCCCCTCCTCGACCTCGTCGAGATGCGCGAGGTGGATCCGGATGCCAAGGCGCAGTGCTTCCCCCAGGAGCTCGCGCATGATGTTCCTCTACTTGCCGTCGTCGTCGGTGGGGCGCTTCTTCGCGGCCCGCTTCTCAATCCCGTTGTTCCAGCTCTCGCGGGCCTTTTCGGTCGCGCGCTTGGGGGACAGATCACCAGTATCTGGATCACCTACGACACTGAGCGCTGGCTTCGCGGCCGTGCGCAGGATGAGCATCGGGTCGCAGCCCAGCGCCTCGGCGATTACGTCGATGTCGTTCGTGTTGAAGGGCACCTCGCCACGGAGCTTCTTGTAGAAGGTGTTGCGTCCCATGCCAGTGCGCTGAATTAGCTCTGCCTGAGATACGTCTGCGTCGCGCCGAGCGTTCTCGATGACGTCGATCACGCGCATGGAGAACCCGCGCGCCGGTCCGATTGGTTTCTGCCCCATGGCGTACAAAGTACCCAATTCGGGTACTTAACGCAATGTGTACCCATTTAGGTTGCATAAGAGTACCTAAATAGGTACTGTCACTGCATGGACAGCGCAGACTTCACCCTCAGTACCCGAGTAGCGGGTGCCGTAAAGGCCGAACTCGCCCGGCGCGACCTCAGCGGTCACGACCTGGTGGAGCCGCTTCGACTGGGCCGCAACGCGGTTTACGCCCGCCTTCGCGGCGAGCGGCCGTTCGACATGGCGGAGCTCGCTCTGATCGTCGACTTCCTCGACCTCTCGATGGACGAGCTGCTTGCCTCAGCCGAACTCGGACGGCGGGTAGCGGCGTGATCGGCGCGCAGTGGCTCACCGAGGAGCAGTGCTCGGCGAAGACCGGGATTCCCGCGGCCACGCTGCGTGACTGGCGCTTCAAGCGGGTGAATATCCCCTTCTCCCGGATCGGGCGGCTCGTCCGCTACTCGGAGGCGGAGGTCGAGTCCTACCTCCAGAGCCAGACCGTCGAGGTCCAGCGCACGGCGTAGCCCGCCACACAGACCGTCGCGCCCACACCCCCCACAGGTTCCCCCACCTGGTGGGCGCGGCTTCCCCCTCGCAGTACCGAAGAGAGAAGAGATCAGCATGCCCATGATCGAGATCGGCACGGCAGACGCGCAGCACGCGCTCTGGGCCGTTGCCGGCGACTTCGGGCTCGGCCTGCAGCCGGGTTCGTTCACCACCAACCTCATCCGTGCGATTCAGCACGCGGACCCGCTGAACCGGGCGCGCGTCGCCGAGGCGTTCCCCTCGCTCGTGCAGGCCGTGCTCATGGCGTCTGGGTCTGTGGAGGCGCTCGAGGCGCTGCGCACGATGGTGAAGGACCGCACCGAGGCGGTGACGGTCTGATGCGCGAAGCATTCGAGGACTGGAACCCGAAGCCCGAAGCGCTCGAGCAGGTACGGATCGCCAACGCGATCTGCGCCGAGATGAAGGCGCAAGGCTACGACCTCACACTCCGTCAGCTGTACTACCAATTCGTCGCCCGCGACTACATCCCGAACACCATGCGCAGCTACAAGAACCTCGGCGCGGTCATGAACCGGGCCCGCCTCGCCGGACTCATGGACTGGGACTACCTCGAGGACCGCACACGCAATCTGCGTGGCAGCCACGGAGGATTCGAAACTCCGGCCGAGCTGATCGAACTGAACAAGTGGCAGTACGAGACGGACCACTGGCTCGGACAGGACTACCGCGTCGAGATCTGGGTCGAGAAAGACGCCCTCGTGTCGGTCGTTGGTCGAGCCGCGGGCCGGTACAGCGCGCCCTACTTCAGCTGCCGGGGCTACGTCTCTCAGTCCGAGCTGTACGCAGCCGCTCAGCGTCATCTGGAACTCGAACAGTCCGAGACCGAGTCGGGCCTTCGCCCGCAGGTGATCGTCATTCACCTCGGCGACCACGACCCGTCGGGCATCGACATGACCCGTGACATGCAAGACCGGCTACGTCTGTTCGGCGCAAGCACCGAGGTCGTCCGCATCGCACTGAACCGCGATCAGATCGACCAGTACAACCCGCCGCCGAACCCCGCGAAGATCACCGACAGCCGGGCGCGCGGTTACATCGCCGAGCACGGAAGAAGCAGCTGGGAACTTGATGCTCTCGAGCCCCAGGTGCTGAACGACCTTATAGGCAACACAATCCAGGACTACCTCGACCGGGACCTCTTCGAGGAGCAGCAAGAGCTGACTCGCGGGGGCCGCCAGTTGCTCGAGAAAACGAGTGAGCAGTGGGCGGCCGTGACCGAATTGCTGGACACGCTGTGAGCCGCCGTCAGACGTTTCAGTCGCGGCCGTGGTGGGCGCGATTCGGCGGTGCCCGGCTGACCGCCCGCCTCGTGCGCGCAATGCGGGGCGCATCGTGACCCGCCAGCTGCTCGCGCTCGTGTTCATCGTCGCATTCCTCGGCCTGGTCGTCGTCTCGTTCGTGCTCGGCGTCAACGGTGCCGTGCTCGTCCTCGCCGTCGTGATGGCGGGATCCGGCGGGCTGCTCATCGCGACGAGAGCGGGGGCGCGCTGATGGCCGCCGTAGACACTAAGTCCGACGTCGACACGATCGAGCACCTCGACTTCGACCCGGCGCTGACATGCGAGGTCCGGAGGCCCGAAGCCTGCCGCACCGTCGCCGCGTTCATGCTGCGCTGCAAGAAGTGCTCGTGGTCGATCCTGGTCTGCGAGCCGCACCGGGTGCGCGTCGAGGCGGAGTCGGCGAAGACCGCTGGGGTCGTGTGCGGCATCTGCCGGACCATCGCCGATCGCCTCTATGACCTCTTCGAGCTGATCCCGGTCGGCGGCCGCTCATGATCGCCGTGGGCATCGACCCGTCGCTCTCGGCGACAGGCCTCGCATCCATCACGGACGCCGGTGCGGTGGAGACGCAGCGGGTCGTGCACGGCGCCACGACGGGGCTGAGCGAGATGGCCGAGCGGGTGCGGTACATCGTCGGCCGCACCGTCCGCTTCGTTCCCCGCGGCTCGCTCGTGCTCATCGAGGAGATGTACATCCCGCAGGGCGGGAAGCAGGCCGGGCTCGTGCTCGAGCGGGCGTGGCTGTGGGGGTTCCTCGTCGACCAGATGTTCCGCCTCGGATGCGAGGTCGTCGTGGTCGGTGCGAAGCAGCGGGCGAAGCTCGCGACCGGCAACGGGAACGCGGAGAAGGCCGAGGTCGCCGCGGCGATGCGGGACAGGTTTCCCGGGGTGCGGATCCCGGATCACAACGTCGCTGACGCGGTGGCAATGGCGGCCGCCGGCGCGCGGTGGGCGGGGTTCCCGGTCGATGGGGCCCTGAGCAAGAAGCAGCACGAGGCCATGGCCGCTGTGGCCTGGCCCTTACGAGAAGAGAGAAGCGCATGACCGTTCAGATTCAGCCGGCGAAGCCGAAGGACGAGCACAACGGGCTCGTCGACATCGAGGGCGCAATCCTCGCGAACCCGCACGACACGATCGTCGCGGTGGTCACCTACTCGGTGAAGAAGATCACGGAGGACGTCGACTCGGGCGACCGCTACCCGGTGCTGAAGATCATCGACATCCACCCGCTGACCGGCGACCTGCGCACGCCGGGCGAGGAGCTGCGGCAGAAGGCCATCAGCGCCCGGGCCGGCGCCGAGGTGCTCGACCTCGACTTCGACGGCGGTGGTGACGAGTGAGCGCGACCTCGACGCTGTCGCCCGAGATCGCCGCGGTCTACGCCCGCTCGCTCGGCAACGACTCCAACCGGGAGGCCTGGCTGCATGCCCGCCTGAACGTGGTCACCGCCACCGAGGCGAAGACGCTCTACAAGGGGTCCGCGCAGGACAAGGCGAAGGTGGTCCGCGAGAAGGTCGAGGGCTCCTCCTTCTCCGGGAACCAGTACACGGAGTGGGGCAAGCACCGCGAGCCGTTCATCGTCGACGCGATCGCCGGCTTCGGGCTGCAGACCTGCGGCGAGCTGGTGCACGCCGTCGAGAACCCCCGGCACGCGGCCACCCCGGACCAGATCGGTGTCGACTTCGACGGGCTGATCGTGCTCGGCGAGATCAAGACATCGAAGCACGACATGAGCTTCGGGTCGCCGAAGTTCGATCAGGCCGGCTACCTGTTTCAGATGGTCTGGCAGGGGTACTGCGTCGGCGCTCGGCGGGTGCTGTATACGTTCGAGCAGCACGACGACGACTGGTCGCAGTGGGCGTCCCGCCCAATGGACCAGCCCGAGACGTGGAACGACTTCGGTCCCAGCATCATCAACCGGTCGTCGGTGTGGATCGACCTTGCCG
Source organism: Herbiconiux sp. (assembly GCF_023264855.1). Classification (GTDB taxonomy): domain Bacteria; phylum Actinomycetota; class Actinomycetes; order Actinomycetales; family Microbacteriaceae; genus Herbiconiux. Next base: position 12,226 of record NZ_JAHFUW010000027.1, read on the forward strand.
ACCCGACGATCACGGCGCACCTGCCGAAGATGATCGCGGCGGCCGACCGTGCGCTCGAGCGGCTCGACAAACGCCTCGCCGAGGTGGGGGAGACGATCGCCCCCACCTTCACGGATGAGCAGGTCGCCGAACTGACCGAGCTGGCCGCTCGTGAGAAAGAGGGGCTGGCGCAGGAGCAGGCGGGCAAGGGTCGGAAGGAGTCCGCGCACAAGGCGGCCGAGCAGCTGTTCGAGCAGGTCGGTATGACGGAGGCGTACTCGCAGGAGCACGGCGGCTTCAAGGTCACCTACTCGCCCGCCGAACCCACCACGACGACCGAGGTGGATCTCGCGGCCGCGTTCGATGCGAGCCCCGGGCTGTACGAGCAGCTGAAGGACGCGCAGGCCACCGTGACCTCGCTCACCGACCAGGTGCGGGAGCACGAGAAGGAGTTCACCAGCACGGTGCCGGGCAAGTCGAAGCCGGCACGCCTCACGATCACCGCCACGAAGAAGGGACAGGCAGCATGAGCAGCACCGTCGTAGCGCTCCCCGAGACCGGGGACCACTCGAAGTGGAACGACACCGAGAAGGCCCTCGTCGAGGCCGCCGGGCTCGTGTCCCGCGGGAAGCTCGCGCCCCGCCCCGTCGTCGAAGCCTTCCTTGTGCACTGCCGACGCACGGGCCTGGACCCGATCGCCCGTCAGATCTACTGCATCGAACGCGGCGGGAAGTGGGGCACGCAGATCTCGATCGACGGCGCCCGCCTCGTCGCCGAGCGCTCCGGGCAGTACAGAGGGCAGACGCCGACGCAGTGGACCGCCGATGGCGTGACCTGGACCGACGTTTGGCTCTCGAAGGACGACCCGGCCGCGGCGCGGGTGGGCGTCTACCGCGAGGGATTCCAGGCGCCGCTGTTCGCGGTGGCCACGTTCGACGCCTACAACGCGGGGTCGTCGATCTGGAAGAAGATGCCGGCGCTGATGCTCGGCAAGTGCGCCGAGATGCTCGCGTTGCGGAAGGCGTTCCCGCAAGATCTGTCGGGGCTGTACTCGACGGAGGAGATGCAGCAGGCCGATGCGAAGTCGCCGGCGGCCGCGTCGGTGTCGTCGCCTCCGCGGTCGGCGCCGGTGGAGGATGCGCCTCGGTACGCGTCGAAGGACTGGGCGGCCGCGTTGGCCGTCGCGGGCGACGTCGACCAGCTGCGCGCGGTCTACGAGCAGGTCGAGGCCGCGGCCGAGGTCGGGCTGCCGCTGAACCCGGTGTTCCGCGATTCGCTCACCTCGGTGGTGGCGCAGTGGGAGCTCGACGAGCCGCCCGCGACGGTCTCGGCCGGGCAGCTGATCGGCGCGGTGAAGCGGGCGATGGAGGCGGCGCCGGTGGTGGCTGAGGTCGTCGACGAGCCCGCCGAGGGTGAGCCCGTGCAGGAGTGGGTCACCGCGCCGATCCCGAACGAGGCGCCGGTCGATGTCGAGCCCGCTGCTGACGAGCCGTTCTAGGGGGCCGGTCGTGTTCCACGTGTGCAAGGGGCCTCTCACCAGGCCGACGAGGGTGATGGGCCCGTTCGAGTCGAGGGAGAAGGCGCAGACCGCGCTCGAGACCATCGGCGGCGAGCTCGGTCCGACGTGGTGGATCGGGGTGAGTCGTCGTGGCTGAGTCCGAGACCCACCCGGTCATCCGGGGTGTGCTGCGCAGCATCGGCATGCTCAACCCGGACCTGTCCGACCCGCTCCACGCGGGCCTCGTTCAGGCGCTGACCGACGCGGGTATGTACGCCTCGCCCGGGAAGCGGCTCACGGCGATGCGGTGGGTGTTCGCGTGGGAGCTGCGGGCGGCCGGCGAGACGTTCGCGAAGGCGAAGACGGCGTACGAGCACCACGTGGATCGGCGCACGGTGCAGCTGCGCGCGGAGGGCGAGAAGGTCACCCGCGCCGAGGCTGAGCAGCTGGCACGGGCCGAGGACCGGGCGAACGAGCTGCACCTGGTCTACCTGCTGGCTGAGCAGCGGGAGCGGGCGATGCGGAACTTCCTCAGCACCATCCAGTCGGCGCAGGACGACGCCAGGACTGACAGAGCAGACGCGCGAGCGGCCAGTGGGGCGCACGCGCACGGATACGACGGAGGGGCCTGATGAGCTCGATGGACTTGTACGAGGACGGCTTCCCTCACGGCACGAAGGCGGGCTACGAGCGCGGCTGCAAGGGCGGCGCGTGCCCGAACGCGTTCGAGGGGCTGACGATCTGCCGGGACGCGTTCATGCGCTACAACCGCGACTACGCGTACCGGAAGGCCGTCGACGCGGGGGAGACCCCTCCGCCGGAGTTCCCCGCCAAGGCGGCCGCGTCGAAGGCTCCGCGCGGTGAGGTGCGTGTGTTCGCCGAGCCGACGGTGACTGTGGCCGACAGTGTCGAGCCGCTGCCCGAGGCCGCGCCCGCGAAGCGGGTGCGTACGTCGAGTGACGCTGTGGTGCACCCGTCGAACGCGATGTACCAGCGCGGGTGCAGGAAGGACAACGAGTGCCCCTCGTTCCTCGAGGGTGGTCTGTCGTGTCGTCAGGCGTCGGTGGCGTACAAGCGGGGCCTGGTCGAGGCGAAGCGTGCGGCGCAGCAGGCGGCCGAGGATACTCCGAGCGTGCCGGCCACCTCGAGCAGCCCGGATGTCGTCGTGACGCCCGAGCGTGCCGGCCACCCCGAGCAGCCCACCCCGGAGCTGACGCTGGCCGGAGCGACGTCGCACCCGGACCTCGAGTGCACGGTGACGGCGCTGCCGTCGGGTGCGCTCGTGGTCGTCATCCGAATCCCCGCATCGGTGGTGGCGGCGTGACTGCGTCGGAGCAATGCTACTTTTCGAGGCGCATCTCGTTGACCTTCTGCCGCAGGAATGCGATCAGCGCGTCTCTCGATTGTGTTCCGTCTCTCCAGGCCCTAACCCGCCTAGACAAGGCCTTCATTCGCACAGATCGTCTAAACAACTTCCGGTTGTCGATCTCCGCGACGTACACAGTCATCCAGTGGATTGCGTTCCTGTCATCGGCTCTCGCAACCAGTCCGGCGGCATCGAGTCGAAAGACGACATTCACGTTGGTCGGCTCGTTCGGGTATGGGAGCTCGTCTGGATTCACAGACATGGGTGCGGACTCTTCGAGTCGGCCAGAGGTCTGTAGCCAGTCGTTGAGCTCTCGGGCGTACTCGCCCAACGCTTCGAAGACACGGATGATCGCGGCATTCAACGCGGCCTCGTACGACGCGTCATCGCGCTTGCGTTCCGCGCTGAGTGCATCTGCGGCGATCTCGGCGGCCTTGCGAGAGGTTCGCCAGGCAGCGATGCCAACAAAAGTCGTCGCCACGAGCGCAAGGATTGCCACTACCGAGTTGATGAAGTCGACCGCACTTGGGGGATTCCTCCCTTCGCCCAGGACGTCTATCGAATGCACGCCGACCGCTATCAGCGCTATGAAGCCGAGCGCGGCACAGATGACGATTCCGGCCGCGCGGACTCCTCTCATCTTGTTCCCCATGCCCCGCACTCTATCGACGGTGACGTCTTTGATGTGGCTAGTCGATGGGGCCGGATCCGACGGGGAAGCCACGGTCCTCCAGTTCGCTCGAGAGCTGCCGCGCCCACTCAACCAGAGAGAGGACGGCGGAGTCGAGGTAGTCGATCGCCTGTCGAGCGTTCTGCGGTGTAGTGGCTGCGTTCGAGTCCTCGCCAACGAGGTCCCAGGCCAGCTGGCGGTAGTGGGCGGCGTTGTCGAGAAGGGCTGCGTTGATCATGCCCGCACTCTATCGACGGGTGTCGAGCGCAAGCACCCCCAATTCGGGGAGGCGGCATGAGTGCCTCGGCACAGCTCGCCTTCGACTTCGACGACCTCACACGGCCGCCGTACGAAGGTCCGGAGCTGCGCTACTACTCCGAGCCGCTTGATCCCGATCTGCTCGACGCCATCGAGCACGAGCAGCGGCGAGTGCACGGCAACTTTGGAATCGCGGTCGGCAAGCCTCATCTGTGGCTCGCGCTCGGCCAGGGTCCGTCGTTCGGGCCTGACGGGCACATGCTGCTCGAGTATCGCGCGGACCTGCGCTGTCACCACCACCGCGGCGAGGACTGCCTCTGCCTGGGCGGTCTCGTGCAGCGCGGCTACTGCTCCTGCGGCTGGGTGTCGCCGATCGTGACGTACGGGGTCGTGCGGCGCGCCTGGGACGCCTCGCACGGTCGCACCGAGTGCTGGGCGTGCAAGGGCACGCGCTACATGTCGGCCAAGGTCTACATCGGCAACGTCCTGCAGCCCGCTAGTGAGTGCTGGGTGTGCCGCGACTTCAATGCCGTGGCCGCCTTCGTCGAGACGGTGGTGGCAGCGTGAGCGCGCTCGACGGTGTGATCGAGGTCGGCGACGTCGTCTGGCAGCAGATGTACGACCCCCAGCACCCCGCCTGGCACGCAATGCTGGCCGAACGCATCGCCAGAGGTAAGACGTACGGCGACCGCCGGCAGATGCGCGTGCTCGGTATCTGGCCGTACGAGGGGACGCCATGCGCGGCCTGCACCGGATGCGGCCGCCGCCTCGACCATTCTCCCTGCCCGGCGTGCTCGGGCACGGGCGTCATCCATCGGCCGCACACCACCGTGAAGTGGATGCTCGCCGAGGTCGGACGCGAAGGCGACCACTCGACCTACTCGTGGGTCGACGACAACTGGTGCGTGCTCGAGCACGTCGTTACCGAAGGAGCGCTGTTCTGATGGTCGCACCTACCGCTGCCGTCCGCCTCGAGGTCTACGACCGCGACCAGTGGTGCTGCGTCTCCTGCGGTGCCCGCGATCAGCTGCAGTTCCAGCACCGACGCCGCACCGGCATGGGCGGCTCACGGATCGAGGTCGCGGTGGCCGATGGGCTGGCGTCGTGCCCGACGTGCAATCCGGCGTACGAGCACGAGATGCAGACGGCTGCTCTGTTCCATGGGTGGAAGGTGCGGTCCTGGGTGAAGCAGCCCGAGCTGGTGCCGGTGTTCTACGTGCCGGAGATGTCGTGGTGGCGGCTGACGGTGACGGGGGAGCGGTACGAGCTGTCCCCGGCGCGCGTCGGCGCGTTCATGGCCGAGGTGTACGGCGAGGAGTGGGAGGCGTGGGGCGATCGTCTCCGCGAGCTGGGGGTGTTCCGGTGAGCGTCGACAAAGCGGCGCTGCTCGAGTGGCTGGGGCGGCGGGCGCAGACGGAGGGCCCGGTCGTGGGTGCGATCTACGACGGGATGATCGCGCGCGTGAAGCGCGGCGATTTCGATGAGGAAGAGGCAAGTAGCTGATGGCATGGTTCAAGGTCGACGACGGGTTCTTCTCGTCGCGCAAGGTGCTGTCGATCCCGAAGCGGATGCGCCTCGCCGCGGTTGGACTGTGGACGCTCGCCGGCACCTGGTCGGCAAAGGAGCTGACCGACGGCGAGGTGCCCGAGTACATGATCGAGGAGCTGGGCGCTACTCAGGCCGCAGCCGAGGCACTTGTGAGCGCCAGACTCTGGACGCGTGAGGCGAACGTTTTCCATTTCGCCAACTGGGACGAGTACCAGCCGAGTGCAGCCTCAATCGAGGACTCGCGCGCTGCAGCTAAGCAGCGTCAGGCGGAATACCGGGCCAGGAAGGCGGGCGTGACGCCGCCGTCACAGCGTGACAAGAGCGTTAGTCACAGTGTGACAGCAGCGTCAGTCACGGACGTGTCACAGCCCCCCGACCCGACCCGACCCGACCCGACCGTTATATCTCTTGTCCAGCCTCCGGCTGAAACGGGTAAGCGCCCGGCGACGGCGTACCCGGACGACTTCGAGCAATGGTGGGCGTCTTATCCGCGGCGGGAGTCGAAGGGGGATGCGCTGAAGGCGTGGAACACGCTGAAGAAGAGCAAGCTGCTGCCTCCTTTGCAGGTGCTGGTGATGGCGTCGGAAGCGTACGCGGCGAGGTCGGATGACCCGCAGTTCATCAAGCTGCCGGCGGGGTGGTTGCGCGCGCACAAGTGGAACGACGAGAAGACGACGGCGCCGGCCGAGACTGGCCCGGCGGTGCATCCGCAGCTGGCGATCTGGCTCGATCAGGTGGGGCTGACGCACGACGAGTACCTCGAGCGGAAGGACGAGCCCGGGTTCGTCGAGGCCATGAACCGGAGGCGTCAGCATGGCTGAGCGCACACCGCCGCACGACGAGGAGGCGGAGCGGTCCGTGCTCGGCGCGATGATGCTGTCGAAGGCGGCAGTCTGGGATGTCCTCGACGTCGTGGCCGGGAAGGACTTCTACTACCCGAAGCACGAGATCGTGTTCGACGCCATCCACGCCCTGTCGGCGAAGGACGAGCCGATCGACGCGATCACCGTGCACGACGAGCTGCGCCGCCGCGGCGACCTCGCGAAGGTCGGCAACACGATCACCCACGAGCTGACCTCGGCGACTCCGACGGCCGCGAACGCGTCCTACTACGCGCACATCGTGCACGACAAGGCAGTCCGCCGGCGCACGCTCGAAGCAGCCACCCGCATCCTGGAGCGCGGCTACTCCGACATCGGTGAAGCCGATGCGCTCGTGGAGGAGGCCCGCGGCGAGCTCGACGCGGTCCTCGGCGGGCAGCGTGCCGAGGTGGTGCGGGTCGGGGCCGCGTTCAACCAGGTCGTCGAGGAGCTGTCGACGCAGCCCAACGTGATCGAAACACCCTGGCACGAGATCAACAAGATCCTCGTCGGCCTCCACCCCGGCCGTCTGGTCGTGGTCGGCGCCCGCCCAGGCGAGGGCAAGACGATGGTCGCCGCCCAGCTGGCCATGGCGATGTGCCGGAAGGGCCCGGTGGCGTACTCGTCGCTGGAGATGACCCGCGGCGAGCTCCTACAGCGGCTGATCTCGAACGCGGCCACCGTGCACATGGGGTCGCTCGAGCGATCGCACCTCACGCAGGACGAGTGGGAGCGGGTCGCCAGCATCCGCCCCAACCTCGACGCGCTCCCGCTTTACGTGGACGACCGGTCGGAGGTGACGATCACGCAGATCCGCGCGCACGCCCGCTCGGTGTCGCGGAAGGGCCCGCTCGGCGGCATCGTCGTCGACTACCTGCAACTCGTGTCCGGCGTCGGCGATGACGAGCGCTACAAGATCGTGTCCGAGGTGTCCCGGCAGCTGAAGATCATGGCGAAGCAGTTCGACTGCCCGGTGATCGCGCTGTCGCAGCTGAAGCGGGCCCCGCAGATGCAGGGGAAGCAGCGGAAGCCGCCGACGCTCGAGGATCTGCGCGAGTCGGGAACCATCGAGCAGGACGCCGACGTCGTCATTCTGCTGCAGCGCGGCCAGTCCGAGGACGGCCACCCAGACCAGCGGCTGCGCATGCATGTCGCGAAGAACCGCCACGGCCGCCAGGGCTACTCGCACCTCCTGTGGGAGGGCGCTTACGCGCGGGTGTCGTCGTGGAAGAACAACGGGCAGTACGAGCTGCCGATCCCGGACTGATCGAAGAGACAGGAGAGAGCGATGAGAGAGATCACGGAGACCACTACTCAGCAGCTGCTGGGTGTGGAGGTGAACGACGAGTGCCAGGTCGACGTGTTCGTCCGCGGACGGCTGGTGCTGACGCTGACGGCGCAGGACGCGAACGACGCGGGCACGATGCTTCTTGCCGCCGGCATCGACGCGGCCGTAGAGGCCGTCGTGCCGGACGCCGAGCGGGCCGCACGCATGGCTTCGCAGGCGGCCATGGACTGGGAGAGTGCGAACTGATGAGCGAGGGACCGATCAAGCGGGCGCGGGAAGCCCACGCTTCGCCGCTCACCAGCAACACGGGCAGCTCCGCCGTGCACGCCCCGGGTGAGGCCGGGAAGGCGTACTGCGGCCGCCGAGCGGCGACGGCGGCGGCGTGGACGCAGGTGACGTGCTCGGACTGCCACGCCGCCCGCCGGGCAGACGAAGAGTTCGACCAGCAGATGAGGGCGCGCGGCTTGCGCGTCGACGAGAGAGGACAGAACTGATGGCGATGATCAGGACAGAGGACGCGACCGTGAAGCGGCTCGCGGGGGGCAAGGGCGTGGTCGTCACCGAGGTGGTGACGCTGAACGACGGGCGCACGTTCGACGAGTACTTCACGGTCTGGCTCGGCGATGGGCACGGGCTGGCGGTGGGGGACCGGGCGCGGTTCCTGGGCCGCTTCTCGAAGAAGGTCACGGAGAAGGGCGACAAGACGTTCGTCGACGTCAACCTGAACGACGCGAAGGTCGTCGACGGGACGCTGGTGAAGGCGGCGCCGGCGGCTGACGGCTGGGGTGCCGATAGCGGAGAGGTCGTGTGGCACTGATGGACGACCTGATCATCCGAGCGCCGCACGTGCCCTTCGGTCCGAAGGGCGTGCCTCAGCTGATCGCCGATGCTGACTACCTCGCCGACGCTGCACGCAACATCAGCGCCGGGCACCAGGCCGGCGGAAGCAACGTGACCGCAACCGTCGTCGGCCTGCTCCACGACGTGGCCCGAGCGATGCGCGAGGTCGAGGACGCGCGACGCGGCTACCAGCCCCGCACCGAGCTGTACGAGTTCGCTCAGCGTGCGAAGGCGTACGTGCCGCACGACGCAGAGCCGGGCGAGCGTGCCACCCGGCACTTTTCGCAGCGGGTCCGCGATCTGCAGATCGTGCTCATGGAGACGTGGGGAGTGAAGGACGCCAACAGCGCGCCATCGAAGTATCCGACGAGCTACATCGAGACGTTCCTCGACATGGCGGTCGCCGTTGACGAGTACCTGACCGCAAAGGAGAGCTGATGGACGACCCCACCACCTGGCCGAACGTGACCGCATTCGTGGAGAGCGTCGAGCAGGGCCTCGACACCGAAGCAGGTCATTACGCACGCCTCCGTGCACAGGGCATCCCGGAGGACACCGCCGAGATCCTCGCGCACGAACTGGCCACAGGGATGTTGCCGGCACCGGTCGAGCCCGACGTCGACGAGCTCGTGGCCGCCCGCGCCGCCAAGCGGGAAGCGCAGCAGTGCCATCGTCGCGGCCGGGACCGCTGCACACTCGGAGTCGGCCACGACGGGGAGTGCTTCGAGCACTGTGCCGCGCACCCGTTCGGGCTCGTCGACATCGCAACTGACGGGTACCTCGCCGACTGGTGCGACATCGTCCCGATCGAGGCCCGGTACGGGCACCTGTGCGGCCCGTGCTTCGGCCGTGCACGCAACGACCTGCACCAGGCCCCGCAGCTGCTCGCGCACATCCGCGGCCAGGTCGTGCCCTCGCTCGAGTCCGCGCGCGGCCCGCGCGTATCCGGCACCCGCGAGGCACCGATCCCGTTGCGCCCCGACCCCGTCGACGACGCCGACGACCTTTACGCCGCAGTCGTCAACTGGATCGTGTCCTTCGCCCGGCAGACCGGCACCCGGCCGCCGGCGACGGCGATCGCGTTCCTGAAGGCCTCGACGGACGCTGCCCGCCTGCCTTCGTGGGCTCGCGACCAGGCGTCCGCGTACACGATCATGGACGACCTCGTTCGCTGGTACGAGCACCACGACCTCGCGATGGTCACCGCGCTCCCGCCGCTGACCGTGCGCGCCTGGTGTGAGGACATCGGCGCCATCGTCGGGTCGTTCCGCTCGCGCTACCCCCAGGCGCCGCGGAAGCCGCGCCAGGCATCGAAGCGGGTGTGCCCGACGTGCGGTGAGCGCGCGGTCGGCACGAAGTTCTACGCGGCGGGCGTCGAGGTGTCATGCGATCACTGCGGCGAGGTCATCCCGCCGGAGCAGCACGACGAGTTCGTCGACTGGGCGGGAACCACACCGGTGCGATCGTTGGCGTGCGACCGCCGCCGCCACAAGCAGTGCGACAGCTTCCACTGCGCCTGCGAATGCCACGAACAACGAGCAGCCTGAGGAGGCAACCATGCCGATCATGAACTACACGACGGACATCTCCGTCACGAAGACCATGGGCGAGATCCAGGGCGCCCTCGCCCGCCGAGGCGTCACCCGCATCTCGACACTGTTCGACGACAGCGGCGTCGCGGCCGGCCTCGGCTTCACCATGAAGACCGACTACGGGCCCCGCGACTTCGAGCTTCCCGTGCGCACCGCCGGCGTGCTGAAGGCGATGGAGTCCGACTCGAAGGTGCCGCGATCGAAGTGCACGACGGAGCAGGCGGCGAAGGTCGCCTGGCGGATCGCGAAGGACTGGCTCGAGGCGCAGTCGGCGCTGATCGACGCGCAGCTCGCCCGCCTTGACGAGGTCATGTTCCCGTACATGGTGGTGTCAGAGGAGGGCACCGTGTACGAACTATTCCGCGGCAAGCAGCTCGAGTCGCTTGAGGCGACGAAGACCTCCGCTACGGTGTGACAGTGAATATTTGGGACGGGCTCTGGAGCTGGTACGCGAGAGAGTTTCAGGAGGACCCGGCCGGGTGGATCAGCCTGTTCATCCTCGTCGGCGGCGTGGTCGTCGCCTCAATCTTCGGCCGAAAGATCATTGGGTTCGCTCGATCAATACCCGGCCGCATTGATCGGCGTCTCCGTAAGCACTACTCGCCGCCGGCGCCAGTTACTCCATCGGTTCTTGCGACGTTGGCGGTGACCTTTGTCCTCGCGAACGTCACGGCCAAGAACTATGTGGACACCATGGGTAGGCGACAGGGCGGTGTGATCAACTATGGCATCGAGAATCTGGGCCCCATGGCGGTTCAAGACGTATGGATATCGCTCGAAGGACCACAGCTCAGCGCGCGAAGCCGCCTGTTTTGGGATGAGATGCCAGTCGGTCGAAAAGAAGCGTTCACCGTCCACATTCCATTCACCGCTGAGCGTTCGGCGACCCTCCTTTGGAAGCAGGATGGCGTTCAATGCAGCAAGATCCTTCTGCTCCCGCTGGACGTCGACTGATTGCAATGGAGGACCGCGAGCTCTACGACATCCGGAGCGCGTCGCGTCGCGTGCGCCGCTCGCGGCAATCTATCTACTCCTGGATGCGCCACGGAATGCCCTACCGACTCGTCGGAGGCCGCCGCTACATCGCCCACGACGACCTGCTCACCGCACTCCGCGAACGCATCCGCGCGAAGAGATCCACCCAATTCAGGAAATCCGTTTGACACCCACGGTTCTTTACAGTTTCACTACAAGGTAAGCACTTCTGCACCCACCGATTCGAGTCACCGACTCTCGGCGGGTGTCGTGCATCACGGACCCGCCACCGTCTCTTCCGGTGGCGATACAGGGCTGACAACCTGGCATCTGAGGGGATGCGAACTCGTCACGGGCGGCCGCATTCTGGGAGAGTTGCGGCCGCCCGGCTTCATCATCGAGATGTGACGATCACCGTCGCGGCCGAGTGAATCAAGTCTGACGCGACGGCGAAGGCCAGGTCGCACATTGCCGCGGCATCCTCGACCGGCCGGTGGTGTCGAGCTCGACCGCGCGCGGCTTCGACATCCTGGTAGTCCATCTTGTGGACAACGCTGTTGCGGACGGTGAAGAACGGATCGAGCGCTTTGAACCGGGCCGGGGGAAGCCCGGCACCGGGCAACCCCAGAGCACCTCGAACACGCGTGTCCAGGTCGCCGCTTCCCTGGTAGCTGGCCTTTGTCCGCTGACGAAGGTAGTAGGTGATCAGTTCCTCCCTGGGGTCGGACGCAATGATCGCTTTGATCAGATCAGCGCCCACCTTGTCCGAGCTCACCAACTCCTGACGGATAAACGACTCGTACTGCGCGCGAGCCCCAGTCCCGGCTCGGGGGATCAGATAACGCCCGGCGTCCCAGACAAGTCGTTGCATCGACGCGTCCAATCCGCTCGACGTGAAAGCGATCGCGGCACGGACGATGTCGACCTCGTGCGTCGCCATTCGACCGCCGTTCACACCAGTTGCTGCCCGACGGGCGTCGTTCAATGCCGCGACTGATTCGAACAACCCAACAACGCTTCCGTGCGCACCGCGGAGGAACTTGTGTGCGACGCGCACTTCCGGGACGCGACCCTTCGGCCCGTCGGGCAGTGCCCTCAACGACGTCGTCATCGACCCCCCATTCGTCCAGCCAGCATATGGGGCATCTGCCCAGCCGTGTACCCCGCCCAGCCCGCCTCGCACGCCGCACGGTGGCCGGAGCGGCACCTACCTGCGGCCAGAGAGAATCTGGTTGGCGCGACGTCGGACGCGCTCATTGTCGACCCGGAAGCCGGGATCGTCGGTCGTCAGATCGAGAGTCACACCGTCCGCCGTATCGCCGCCGTCGGCGCGGATCTCTTCAGCAACTGCCTCGGCCAGCGCTTCGTAGATGATGTCGTCCCCCATCTTGCCGAAGTCCGGGAAGCCGCTCACGAGCGGTCCTTCTCGAGCAGCAGACGGATCGCGTGGATCTCGGTGGCGAGCACAGCGAGCAGAGCCGACTGCGCCTGCACGTGCTGATACTGCGAACCGGGGATTGGTGTCGTCGTATCGGCGTTCGCCGCGTTGATCTGGTCGACAGCATCGTTGATCATCTCGGTCGGGTCATATTCGGCGTTCAGGTCAGACATGGCCGAATCATAGCGACAGGTGAAGACCAGGAGATAGGGCTATGGGAAGTCGAAGCGTCCGGGACGGCAAGGGTCACCGCGCCTACCGCCGCGCCCAGGCCGCCCTGAAGCGTCGCACCGCGGCCGAGAACCTGCCCTGCGGGTACGGCTCACCCACCGGCGAGGGATGCGGCCAGCCCATCGACACCACCATTCCGGCCGGCGAGCGCATGTCGTTCACCGCCGACCACCCGCAGGCGCTCGGGAATGGCGGCCGCCTCGTTGGCCAGCAGCTCGTGCCGATGCACCTGACCTGCAACAGCAGGAAGGGCGACCACGCGCCCGTCGAGATCTGGGCCGCGTCGTAGACAGAGGAGATCACCATGGCTGCAGTCATCGGCACTGTGAAGGTGCCCGCCTCAATCGTGATCAGCGCCGAGGGATCAAGCGAACCGCTGGGCACCGCCGAGTTCGAGCTGACCGTCCATGTCGGCGGTGACTATGCCGGCGACGCGACGAAGCGTTCGATGGCCGACGCGCTGCGTCAGGCGGCCGACGACATCGAAGCCCAGCTCTTCCACGAGCCCAGCGCCCACCACCACCGCCCCGTGCAGCACAGAGACGGTAAGCCACCATGGTGCAACGCCTGCGGGCTCACGGCCAGCCACGCGGTGCCCGTCTCGCGCTTCCCCTCACCACCCACACGCGGGCCCAGCGGCGGGGCCGGCGACTCGGGCGCAGCCGATGAGTAAGCCCCACGGTGGAGGGCTCAGTCCTCGTCAGGGGAGTGGTGCAGGGCACCCAGACGGAGTGTGCCACGCCTTCATCCGAGACGGACGCATCGAGTACCTCACAGACAGCAGCCACCACCTCGCCGGACAGACCGTGCCCATGCTCGCCTTCGGCACCCGACACCGCCCCCAGACCTGAGAAAAATCCAGCAACCCCAAACCGCTGCCCACCTCCCGCGCGGTCCTGGCGCGTTTCTCCCCGCGCACGATCGTGCGTGACGCTCGATGCCCGATGACGCGCGATGGAGGTGCACGATGCCACCACCCAGAGCGGCCTGCGGCACGTACGGGGCGTACCGGCGGCACCTGAAGCACGGCGAGAAGGTCGATGCGGCCTGTCGGGCTGCGCAGAAGGAGCACGACGGTGGGCGGTCGACGTCGGCGCCTGCTCGCGCGGCCCGGGCGGCTGCGAAGAAGCCGCCTGCCGACGAGACCCCGCCGGCACCTCCCACGCCGACTCCGACCACCGCCGACGGTCATGTGTCGCGAGTCGAGGTGCTGAAGGAGATGCTCGAGGACTCGCGGACGCTCGTGAAGGCACTGATGAAGACCGATCCGGCGCGCGCGTATCTGCAGCAGCGGGAGCAGCGGGAGATCATCCGGGAGATCGCCGAGCTGCAGGGCAACGGCCAGGTGAAGGGGGTCACGCTTGCAGACCAGCTCGCCGAAGTCCGTGCTCGTAGGCTCGCAGCGACCGCGGCTTCATAGGCTCCCGGAGCGCGCGGGCTCGCTCGGCGAGGAAGCGCTCGACCTCTGGTATCTGGCCGGGAAGAAGAGCGACCCGTGGCAGGAGCTGTCGCTCGACTCCATCTTCTCGATCGACGCCTTTGGCCGCTGGGTGTGCACGGAGCACGGCGAGCTGGTGGCCCGCCAGAACGGCAAGGGCGACGTGCTGTCGCCGGCCACGATGGCGCACCTCTACCTGTGGCCGAAGCCGGACGGTGAGCCGAAGACGATCGTGCACACGGCGCACCAGTTCAAGACCGCCCGCGAGGCGTTCCTGCGACTGCGGCGCGTGATCCAGTCGTCGGCGATCCTGATGGGCGAGGTGACCCGCATCTCGACCGCGCACGGCGAGGAAGGGTTCGAGCTCGCGAACGGGAACCGCCTGCTGTACCTGGCGCGTTCCGCGAACTCGGGCGTCGGCTTCACGACCGACGTGCTGATAGTCGACGAGGCGCAGCAGATGGCGCAGGCCGCGCTCGATGCGCTGCTGCCCACGATGTCGGCCGTCGACAACACGCAGATCATCTACACCGGCACCGTGCCCGACGAGCTCAACGACTCCGAGGTGTGGGAGGGCGTCCGCGACCGCGGCCGCTCCGGGTCGGACCCGCGCACCGGGTGGATGGAGTTCAGCCCGCCCGGGTCCGAGGATCCCGACATCGCCGACAAGATCGACATCCGAGACGAGGCCAACTGGCCCTATGGGAACCCGGGCCTCGGCTACCGTCCGGGCCTCACCCGGGAGACGATCGAGGACGAGATCTCGCGGCTGTCGCCGGAATCGGTGCGCAGGCTGCGGCTGAACATCTGGCCGAACCGCCGCCCGGCCATCGCCGCGAAGCTGTCGGAGTTCGACCTCGAGGTGTGGACGCGGCACGCCCGCGAGGACGCTGGGGTCGCGGGCGACGGTGTCGTGCTGTCGCTCGCGCTCGGCCGCGGCGCCGGCTACGCCACCATCGGCAAGGCCGTGCGAGTCGACTCCGACTCCATCGCGGTCGAGCACCACAAGACCGATCGCGGCACCCGCTGGCTCGCCGCCGACCTGAAGGCGCTGAAAGCAGAGCTCGGGAACGCGCTCCTCGTGCTCGACACGAAGAACGCTGCGCCGGTCCTGTCCTCGCTCGCGGCCGCCGGCATCAAGTGGCTGCCGATGAACATGGACGACGTCGCCGCGGCGCACGCCCAGTTCGTCGAGTGGTCGAACGCTGGCCTCGTGCCGCACCGCCCGCAGGACGAGGTCACGAAATCCCTCCAGTTCGCCACCACGCGCCCGCTGGGGCGCGCGGGCGTTACGTGGGACCAGTCGGACCCGACGAAGCCGATCACGATGGCGCAGGTCGTCATGTGGGCGCTATGGGGCGTGCTCAAGTCCGAAGCCACCCCGACGAAGAAGTCCCCACCGCCCCCTGAGGCGGCACTGCTCACGCGCGGCCACGTCGCCGACAACGAACCCGACCTCAGGACGCTGGGGTTCTAGACCAGGAGGCGCTATGGCCGAGATCGGATATCAGACCGACGCCGGGCTCCTCGGGTGGGGCGCTCTGCTCGAGGCCATGCACGAGACGAACCCCGAGCTGCTGTGGCCGCAGTCGCTGAACGTGTTCGACCGGATGCGTCGTGAAGACCCGCAGATCAAGTCCGTGCTGCGTGCGGTCACGCTGCCCATCCTCCGCGCCGAGTGGGCGATCGACGGTTCCGGGTGCCGACCCGCGGTGATCGCGCATGTCGCCGCCGATCTGGGGCTTCCGGTCAAGGGCCAGTCATTCATGGCGCCGCTTCGAACGAAGGGCCGCTTCTCTTGGAAAGAGCACCTGCGACTCGCCCTGTTGTGCCTGCCGTACGGACACTCGTTCTTCGAGCAGGTCTACGACCAGAGCAGTGGCAGCACCCACCTCGCGAAGCTCGCATGGCGACCGCCGCGCACGATCAGCGAGATCAAGGTGGCACGCGATGGCGGCCTCGAAGGCATCCACCAGCACGGCGTGAAGCCGCTCATCGGCGTCAAGCAGCTCGTGGCCTACGTGAACGAGCGCGAAGGCGCGAACTGGCTCGGTGAATCGCTGCTGCGGTCGGCCTACAAGATGTGGGTGCTGAAGGACCGGGTGCTCCGCATCCAGGCGCTGACGGCCGAGCGCAACGGCCTCGGCTTGCCCGTGTTCACCGCCGCGGCCCCGCCCGAGGGCGCCACGTTCGAAGAGGCCAAAGACCTCATGGACAAGGAGATCGCGCGCGGCCTCGAGATCGCCACGAAGGTGCGCGCAGGCGATGCCGCAGGAGCCGCCCTCGCTCACGGGTCGACCCTGCTCTTCCAGGGTGTCGTCGGAGATCTGCCCGATACCGACAAGCCGATCCGGTACTACGACGAGCAGATCGCTCGCGCGGTGCTCGCGCACTTCCTGAACCTCGGCACCGAGACCGGGTCGTGGGCGCTCGGCTCGACGTTCGCGAACTTCTTCACCGACTCGCTGAACGCCGTCGCGCAGCACATCGCCGACGTCACGAACCAGCACGTCATCGAAGACCTCGTCGACTACAACTGGGGCCCGACAGAGCCAGCGCCGCGCATCGTGCCGGCCGCGATCGGCGAGCAGCAGCCCGTCACCGCCGAGGCCATCAAGGCCCTCATCGAGTCCGGCGCCATTGTCCCCGACGAGCCGTTCGAGGTGTACGTGCGCGACAAGTTCGGGTTCCCCGTGAAGGACATCGCCACGGCGAGACCTCGATCAACATCTACGAGCGCCGAGGAGGCCGCATGACCCGCACCGAGACGTGGCCGAACCGATTCTGGGGAAGCCGCGACCTGCCGAAGACGAAGCGCGAATTCTTCGACGCCGTCGTCGCCCCGCCGCCCGTCGGCGATAGTCCCGAGATCGCGACGATCCGCCTGTACGGGCCGATCGATTCCTGGGGTGGCTACTGGGGCATCTCAGCGAAGGACGTCGGCGGGGTGCTCGACGCGCTCCCCGAGTCGGTGACGCAGATCATCCTGCGCATCTACTCGCCCGGCGGATACGTGTTCGAGGGCATCTCGATCATGAACCTCCTCCGCGCCCACAAGGCGAAGGTCACCGCCGTCGTCGACGGCCTCGCCGCATCGGCCGCGTCCGTGATCGCGGCCGGCGCCGACGACACGGTGATGTCGCCCGGCACGCAGATGATGATCCACTGCACCTCGACCATCGTCTGGGGCAACGCCGCCGACATGCGCAAGGAGGCCGCGGTGCTCGAGGGCCTTGACCGGTCGCTCGCCGAGGTCTACTCGGCCAAGGCAGGCGAGAAGGACTGGGCCGCGCTGCTCGAGGCGGAGACCTGGCTCACCGGAGCCGAGGCAGTCGCCGAGGGCCTCGCGGACCGTGTCGCTGTCATCCCGGATGCGGGCGAGACCGCGACCGTCGGAGACGAAGACGACGAAGACCTGCTTGTCGTGCCCGACGACGAGGAACCGGAGGACATCGCCGCCGCACGCGTCATCCGGTTCGCGGCCGGCGCCCGGCGCCTCCCCACTGCGGCGAAAGCTGCACCCAAGCTCCCGAGCTCGTCCGAGCCGGGTGACCCCAACCGAAAGGAGAACGCTGTGGCTTACAGCGATCTGACGGCTGGCCTTCGCGAGCGGCTCGGCGTAACCGACGCCGCTGCTTCGGACGAGACGCTGCTCGCAGCGCTCGACGAGGCACTCGAAGAGCAGTCCGACCCGGCGGCACCCGCCGCCACCGCCACGCTCCCCGAGGGTGCCGTCGTCATGGACGCCGCCGCTCTCGCCGAGCTGCGCGACAACGCCGCCCTCGGCGCCCAGGCTCGCCGCGAGCAGGAGAGCAATCGTCGCGACGGCATCATTTCCGCCGCCCTGAAGGACGGCCGCATCACGGCTGCGTCGAAGGATGGCTGGCGAGCCCAGCTCGACAAGGACGAGGACGGCATCAAGACCATCCTCGCCGGGATGCCCGCCAACACCGCCGTGCCGACCACCGAGGTCGGCGTGTCCGACAGCCTCACCAGCGCCGACGACGCGCTGTACGGCGCGGTATACGGCTCCGAGAAGAAGGAGGCCTAAACCATGCCGAAGAGCTACCTGCCCCTGTTCCGCCCGGGCGACACCGTCACGTTCAACGTGACCACCGCCGTCCTCGCCGGCCAGCTCGCCGAGGTCGGCACCGCCGACATGTCGGTCGCCCCCGCCGCAGCCGCCTCCGCGAAGTACGTCGGCGTCGTCGGCCACGACGCGAAGGTCGGCGACAAGGTGACCATCGAGATCGGCAAGCCGATCCACGAGCTGAAGGCCACCGGTGCGATCACCCGCGGCCAGAAGCTCGAGGCCGCCGCCACCGGCAGCGTTCGTACGCTCGCCTCCGGCGCGGCCATCTTCCTCGCCCTCACCTCCGTCGCCGACGGCGGACTCGTCCGCGCCATCCAGCTCTAGAAAGGAGACCACGATGCAGACCTACCCGCTGACCCCCAGTCAGCTCGCCGACGTCTCGGCAGCCGACCTGGTCGCGTTCCTCAAGTCGCCCACGCTCATCGCGCGGCGATTCGCGGAGATCCTGCAGGCACAGCAGTTCCTCGGACTGTTCCTGCTGCAGGGCCGCTACACCATCACGGGCGGCGCCATCGGCGTCCCCATCAACGAGGTCATCCGCGCCCAGCGCGGCGCGGAGATCGTGAACCCCGGGGCCGAGTACAAGCTCACCCCCATGTCGGCGGAGGAGTACGAGTTCTACTCCGCGATGAAGGAGGGTCTCGCCACCGAGGTGACCGACGAGCAGGTGGGCCGACTGCTGCGCCAGCCCATCGACGACGCGTTCACTTTCCTGCAGACCGAGCTCGTGTTCTCGGCCAACGACGCTGCGCTCGGCGCGATCGCCTCGTCGATCACGAACACCGTCGCGGCTGGCGGCTTCTGGACGACCGGCAAGCAGGTCTACAAGGATGCGCTGCGCGTGAAGGCGCGCGTGCGGAAGCAGAAGCTGGGCTACGACGTCGACACCGTTATCCTGCCCGGCGAGCTCTACGCCGAGGTCATCCCCGAGCTGATGGAGATCCTGCCGAAGGACAGCTCTCAGGCCCTCACCGACGGCTTCCCGTCGATCGGTGGCCTGACCTGGCTGCCCGACGACGGCGACGACATCGAGGATCCGCTGTTCCTCGATCGACGTCGCCTCGGCGGCATCGCTCGCGAGCAGATCCCCTCGCCGGAGTACCGCGCCATCGGCGGCGACACCGGCGTCGAGATCGCAACGATCCGCGAGCCGAAGGCCGACAAGACCCGGCTGCAGGCACGCAACGTTCACGTGCCGATCGTCACGAACCCGCTCGCCGGGTTCTACCTCACCGGAACGGAGGCCCCGTGATGCACCAGCACATCGTGACCGCAGCAGCGGTGAAGGTGTCCATCGGCTCGGCCGGCGGGAACCGCATCGCGCAGTTCCTGCGCCGCGGCGACGTCGTGCCCGAGGGCGTCGTCAAGGAGCAGCTCAAGCGCCTTCAGCGCCGTGGGTTGATCGCCGAGCTGCCCTCCACGGAGGAGTTCGAGGCGGAGGAGGCCGCACTGCTCGCCGAGCGGGACGCCGCCGAGGTCGCCGCCGCCGAGGCCGAGCTGCAGGCGAAGATCGACGCCGGTATCGAAGCCGGCGTCGCGAAGGTGCTGGCCGAACGCGAGCAGGCCGATGCGGAGGCCCGCGAGGCCGCCGACAAGGCTGCTGCAGCTGGTGCCCAGGCGCCGCCCGCGAAGGCCGCGGCCGCTCGCACCACCGCGAAGTAACAACGAGAGGGGGCGGTGACGTGATCACCCACGACAAGCTCGGCAACGACGAAGACCTCGCCCGCGAGGTGCTCATCGTGGCTCGCGACATCGCCCCCTGCCTCGGCTCCTTCGTCGAGGACACCGAGGACTACAAGAACGCGCTCGCCATCGTGCGGCGCGTCTACCTCGCGCTCGCTGGCCGCGGCTCGCTGTTCGTGAAGGGCCAAGGCATCGGCTCCGCGCGCGTCGAGTACCGAGACATCGTCGATGCATTCGCGGGGCAGCCCACCCGGGCGCTCCGTGCACTGTGCTCCGCCGCGCCCGCGCCCGGCTCGGTCGGATCGTTCCCCACCGAGCGTCCCTTGGCGAACCTGTGGCCGGAGACCTACTCGTGAGCATGATCTTCCCGCACGGCCGCACGGTCACCCGTGAGCGGGCCGGCCTGATGCCCGACCCCTACAACCCCGACGCCGAGGTCCGCGAGGACTGGGCCAATCCCGAAGAGCCGCTGCCGATCCCCGGTGCGTTCATCGCTCAGACCTCGACCTCGCTGCTGAAGACCGCCACCCGAGAGCAGGCCGCCGAGTCGAAGTCGCTGTTCTGCGAAGGAACGGTCGACATCCAGAAGGGCGACCGCATCCGCGACGGCGATCTGGTCTACACCATCGACGGCATCCCACCGGCCGCGGACTCGAACCCTTTCACCGGGTGGACCCCGCCGCGAGAGATCCCGCTCACCCGCTACGTCGGCTGATGGAGAGGAGTGCTCATGCCTCGCAAGGGACAGACCGTTGTGCAGTTCAACGACTTCTACTTCGACCAGATCCTGAAGACCGCTGAGGTGGAGGCGCTCTCGCGGGAGTCGGCCGAGAAGGCGCTTGAGATCGCGCGCCAGAACGCGCCCGTGGATGACGGCGATTACAAGCGTGGCCTTCACATCGAAGTGAAGGAGGCGAAGTTCCGCAAGGTCGTCCGCGTTGTCGGCGACGACGCCAAGACACTCCTCATCGAGGCGAAGACTGGCAACCTCGCCCGCGCCCTGAAGGCGGCCAAGAAGTGAGGGTCACCCCTCCGGACCTCGAGCTGTGGCTCACCGAGTTCGTGCGCACCCGCGCCGCGGCCGCGCAGATCGCGGTGACCGTCGCGAACACCGAGCCGGCGGACCTCGGTCTGCCTCTCGGGAAGCCGCTCGTGGTCATCCGTGACGACTCCGGCAACCGCCTCGACTGGACCACCTTCGATCGCTCGGTCGGCGTCTCCGTCCTCGCGGGCACCACCCGGAACGGTAAGCCGGCCAGCGACCTCGGGCGTTGGCTCGCGGGCCTGCTCTTCGATGACGCGATCGCCCTCGTCGAGGGCAGCCCGATCGCCGCGGTCGAGTGGGACGGATGCAACGGTCCCTACGCCGTGCAGGAATCCCTGAATGTGGCTCGACGGTATCTGACCGCCGAGTACACCGTCGTCGGCGACTGATCGCCGGCGCCAACCCAACCTGAGCCACCCCACCGCGGGGTGGCTCTTCTCTTTGAAGGAGGAGACTATGTCGGCAGACGCCGAAGGCAACGACATTGGCGCGGTCGGCGTCCCGATCACCGGGTTCGCAGCCGTCCAGCTCACCGGAGGGCCCACGTACCTCACCCCCCAGGCGGGCGGCACTCTGCCGATCAGCGCGCCGTCCGGGTACGTGAAGGTCGGCCTGTTCAAGGTCGACGGCGGCCCGCAGGAAGGTGGCGACGCGGGCGACCCCATCGAGTTCTTCCAGCAGGGCTACAAGCTCGCCGGCGACGACCAGCCCAACATCCAGATCAATCTGGCCCAGTTCGACGCCACCGTGCGCCGGCTGATCACCGGGAAGACCCCGGATGCGAACGGCATGATCGTGATCACCGGTCTCACCCCGGACAACGCGTTCCCGCTGCTGGTGGTCACGAAGTACAAGAACAAGGCCACCCGCGTCCGCAACGGCCTCGCTCGCATCTCCGCGGTGGAGGCCGATCAGGAGACCCGAGGCGAGGCCCAGGGCCGCGCGACCACCTTCGAGTGGATCTGGGACGAGACCGTCGGCGGCTTCTACCGCGAGTGGCTCATCGCCCCGACCGCGGCCACGGCGAAGACCAGCTGGGCCGTGACGGTCTCGGGTTCCCCGACGGGCGGCACGTTCACCCTGACGCTGAACGGGGTGGCCACGCCGCCGCTCGCGTTCGACGCGAACGCCGCGGCCGTGACCGCGGCCCTGAACGGGCTGTCGGGCGTGACCGGCATCTCGGGCATCACCTCCTCGGGTACCAGCCCGATCGCGGTGACGCTCCCGACCGCGGCCATCCTCGCGGCCTCGCACTCGCTCACCGGCGGCACCACCCCCGCCGTGGCGGTCGCGTAGCCGCTTCTCAACGACTGGCCGGGGTGCTATCGGGTCACCCCGGCCAGTCCCACCACCCGAACCCGAGAACCCCGATAGGAGAGATTCACCATGGCCGCACGCGCCACAACCACCCCGACCACCCCCGCCGCAGAGACCGCGCCGCTGCCCGAGCCCAACGAGGTCGTCTACGACTTCGACGGCTGGACGCCGGAAGCCGAGACCAAGGCGATCGCCGCCCTCGCGCCCGAGATCCCGTACATCATCGTCGAGAAGAACTTCGTCGGCCGATTCCCCGACGGCATCATCGTGAAGATGCCGCTGTCGATCAGTCTCGACGAAGTCGACGCCCTGTCCAGCGGCGACCCCGTCGACCAGTTCAAGGCGCTCCTCACCACCCTCGCCGGCGAGGAGGCGGCGAAGCAGTTCAGCCGCCACGACCTCGCCGAGACCGTCGTGATGTCGAGCAAGTTCTTCGCCGTCTTCGAGCGCATCGCGAAGGCGTCACTCCCGGAATAGTCGACGTCGCCCAGCTCATCCGAGACCACAAAGGCGCGGCCGCGCGCACGCTCCGGATGTCGGGCGTGGGGCTCTCGGACCTGGGCGACGCCCTCTCCTGGGGGGAAGCGAAGATCCTCCTCGAGGACGCCGCCGTCGACGGCGGCACCCCGCTCGGCGCGGAGCTCTCCGGGTGGGCCTATCAGGCCAGCATGATCGAGCTGCTGTCGCTGATGGCGCAGATCGGCGACCCGAAGGTCGCCAAGCGCGTGATGCCATGGGCGCTCGAGCTACCCGGCCGGAAGGCCGGCGCCCCGGCCGCGTCGGCCGCGGAGGTCGCGGCGGCCAACGCTGAGCTCGACGCCGACTTCGTCTTCGAATAGCCCTGGAGGTGCGCATGTCCGCAGAGGTCGGCTCCGCGCACGTCAGCATCGTCCCCCAGATGAAGGGGTTCAAGTCGACGGTCTCGAAGGAGACGCAGTCGGCTGGCGCGGCGGGCGCGAAGTCGTTCGAGGGCAGCTTCTCCGGCGCCGGGACTCGCGCCGGCCGGAGCCTCGGTAAGGGGCTCCAGTCGGCGCTTTCCGCTACGGCCGGGGACCTCGGCGCGAACGAGATGCGCAAGCTCACCAGCGAGGTCGGCGCCGCGTCGGCCGCGCTGGCGAAGTCCAGGCTGAAGCAGCAGGACGACGCAGGAAAGGTGCGCGTCGCCGAGACCCGCCTCGCGGAGGCGGTCGCGAAGTCGGGGGAGGGCTCGGCCCTGGCCGTCGCCGCGGAGGAGCGTCTCGCCTCGGCACGCCGCATCCAGGGTGTGTCGACGGACGCGGTCACGGCCTCCACTCTGCGGCTCCAGGCGGCACAGCTCTCGCTCCACACGGCGCAGACCGCTGTGCAGGTGTCCGCGGTCGCCGCCTCGAGCGGCCTCCGCGGGTTCCTCGCGAACCTCCGGCTGGGCGCCACGAACTCCGCGGCCGCACGCTCGGCGTTCAGTGGTGTTGCCGCGTCCATCGGCGGGGTGCTGCGGGCCGTGTCCGACGTCTCCGGCCTCACCCACCTGGGCCGTCTTGCGCGCCTCACCGCGTCACAGGTGTCGACGTCGTTCACGTCGATGGCCACGATGGTCGGCGGGAAGCTCGCGGCCGCCTGGTCGACGTCGTCCCGGTTCCTCGGCGGCATCCGCTCGAACGTAGCCACCGCGCTCGCACCGATCGGGCGACTCGCCTCCGCGGCCGGCACCACCCTGGCGACGCCGTTCGTGCGCCTTGGCTCGCGGGTCTCCTCGTGGCTGTCGCCGGTCACCTCGCAGGTGTCGTCGCTGTTCACCAAGATCAGCGGCCTCGCCGGCCCAGCCGGTGCTCGCATCGCCGAGGGCCTCCGCTCCGGCCTCGGCCGGCTCGGGTCGATCACCAGCTCAGCGTTCACCGCCGTCACCTCGGCGGCGTCACGCGCTGGCCAGGCCACCAGCAACGCCCTCCGCTCCGGACTCTCCTCCGCCTCCATCGGCGCGGCCGCGCTCGTCGGATCCGCCGTCGCGGCGATCAAGACCGGTGTGTCCGCGTTCTCATCCCTGCAGGGCGCGGTGTCGGGGCTGCAGCGCGTCATCGGCGGATCCGTCGAGGAGGTCTCCGGCCTCCGCGGCGCCATGCAGCTGTCGGGCATGGACGTCGACAACGCGACCATCTCCCTCACCCGGTTCTCAGCGAACCTCGAGACCGCGGCCGCCTCCGAGGAGACCGCGGCCGAGCTCAGCGACAAGCTCGGCTTCAGCATCACGGACGCCAACGGCAACGTCCGCGAGATGACCGACCTCCTGCCCGATGTCGCGAACAAGTTCGCCGGCATGGAGAACGGCACCGAGAAGACCGCGCTCGCGGTGAAGCTGTTCGGCAAGTCCGGCGTGCAGATGCTCCCGTTCCTGAACAAGGGCGCGGCCGGCATCGCCGAGCTCACAGGCAAGGCTGCAGGTCTCGGGCTCGTCCTCGACACGGTGCAGCAGCAGAAGTTCGGCGCGTTCCGCGGTGCATCCCGCACCCTGGGTGCCACCTTCCAAGGCCTCGCCGTGATCATCGGGTCGACCTTCCTCCCGATCCTCACCGGCCTCGCCACCGCGTTCACGACCATCGTGACCCCGGCGGTGCAGGCCGCACGCGGGTGGCTGTCGAAGCTGAACGAGCCGATCGCGGCACTCGGCGCGAAGCTCGCCGCCGTGTCGCCGGGCGTCGAGGGCATCAAGCAGCTGTTCGGGTCGCTGAACCCGGTGCTCGCCACCGTCGGCGCCGGGTTCCTCGCCATGTCCGGCGGCGGCATCATCGGGCTCGTCTCGAAGATCCCACTGCTGGGCGGCGCGTTCAGCGGACTCCTCGGCCCGCTCGCTGCCCTGACCGGCCCGCTCGGTATCGCAGCCGCGGTCATCGCCGGGTTCGCGCTCTCCGGCGCGGATGCGACCGGGCTGGTGACCGGCCTCACCGGGATCATCAACCAGGTCGTCGCTGCCCTCCCCGGGCTCGTCACACAGGTCGCGGCCTTCGTCCCCCTACTGGTTACGTCGATCCTCGCGCAGCTGCCGCTGCTGCTCTCGGCCGGCGCACAGATCATCACGGTCCTCATCCAGGGGCTCGTGACCGCGCTGCCGCTGATCATCACCGGCGCCGTGGCACTCGTCCAAGGGCTCATCACCGCGATCGTCGGCGCCTTGCCGATGATCATCCAGGGCGCGATCCAGCTCGTCGGCGCGCTCGTGCAAAGGCTGGTCACTGCCATCCCGGCGCTCGCCGCGGGGGCGCTCGCGCTCGTGCAGGGTTTGATCACGGGGATCGTCGGCGCCCTGCCGATGATCATCGATGGTGCGATCCAGCTGGTGACGGCGCTGATCAGTGGAATCGTGACCGCGATCCCGTTGCTCATCACCGCGGCGCTGCAGCTCGTGACCGGCCTTCTGACCGCAATCGTCGCCGCGTTGCCGATGATCATCCAGGGCGGCATCAAGCTGCTACTGGCGCTGGTGCAGGGCATCATCACCGCGCTGCCGCAGCTGCTCACCGCAGCTCTCGGCCTGGTGATGGGTCTGCTTCAGGCGATCATCGAGAACCTGCCGATGATCATCGATGCCGGCATCCAACTGCTGCTGTCGCTGGTCACCGGACTGATCGCGGCGCTGCCGGATCTGATCACCGCGGCGATCAACCTGGTGCTGCAGCTCGTGGTCGGCCTGATCACGATGCTGCCTCAGCTGGTCGAGGCGGGCATCCAGCTCGTCGTGTCGCTGATCACCGGTCTGGTCGGCGCGATCCCGAAGATCATCGAGATGCTGCCTCAGATCGTCTCGGCGATCTGGGATGGCCTCGTCGCAGTCGACTGGCTCGACCTCGGCACGCAGATCGTGATGGGCATCATCAACGGCATCGGGTCCATGGGCCAGGCGCTCATCGATGCTGTCGTCGAGCTGGCCGGCGGCGCCTTCCAGGGGTTCAAGGACTTCTTCGGGATCGCGTCACCGTCCAAGCTGATGCGCTCCGAGTCGAAGTGGGTGGTCCGCGGTGCGGCCGCTGGTGTCGACGACGAGGCCCCCACGTACGCGAGCTCGCTCGTGGACATGGCCAAGGCCGCGTCGAAGAAAGCCCAGGGTGCGATGGGTGCCGTGACCGCCACGTTCTCCGCTGCAGTCGACGATCCGCCCACCCGTCCGGGTGGCGGACCGGACGATGGCAGCGGCGGGCCCGCGGTCGCCGGCACGCCGGGGTTCGTGCAGAACAACCACTTCGAGCACATGGATCCCGAGATCGCGATCGAGGCGACAGGGCAGAGGCTGTCGGCTGTCGCGAGGAGGGCGGGTATCTGATGATTCGGAATGCCCTCACCATTCAGGGGCTCGGCCGGGAGATCCGGGGGACGCCGACGCTCGAGCGGCCCACCGGGTTGTTCGTCAAGCGGGATGGGTGGCAAGGGTGGGAGGGTCTTCCGGCTGGACGCCGGGAGGCCCTCGCCCGGGCCCTCGCGCATGGCGAGTTCGATGTGCCGGTCAAGCTGCCGGCGCGGGTGATCACGATCGACGGGTGGGTGATCGCCCGGACGATCCCGGAACTGCGGAACCTCTCCCAGTCGCTGACGGGGTGGGGTGCATCGGGAGACAGGTTCGCGCTGTCGGTTGAGCATCAGGAACAAGATCTCACCGCGACCGCGCGCCGGCTCCTCGCCGAGGCCGACGACACGGGCCGCCGGCACGGGCCGTGGCGGGTTGCCGCGTTTCAGGCGCAGCTCGTCGCCGCCGACCCGCGCAAGTACGGCGACGTGAAGAGGTTCCCCGAGTCGGGCCTTGCGACGTCGATCGATGTTTCCCACGACGGGAACTTCCTGGCGTTCCCCGTCATCGAGGTCCCGGCCGCTCCGGCCTCGTACGCGATCCAGACACCGGCCGGTGTCTACAACATCACCGGGGCAACGCCGGGCGGCACCCATCGCGTGGACCTCCGCACGGGCAGGGTCACCCGCAATGACGTGTGGATGCCAGACGTCGGCCGCGGCCCGCTGTGGGCGGCACCCGACGGTGCGACATCAACGATCGTCCTGTCGAGCCCCGGTCGGGCGCTCGTGACCAACACGTTCGTGTGAGGAGACCCCGATGGCCGGATGGTCCTTGACCGTGCACGATGCCAAGACCGGCGCGCACAAAACGTCTGTCGAGCCGGCGGACTCGGCATGGTCGACCGCGATCGCCCCGGATGGCACCACCACCGAGACGTTCATCGTCAACGACGCTGACGCACCGTGGCCGCCCGGGCGCGTCGACGATCTCTTCCTGCCCAACGACCGCCTGCTGGCGCGCTGGTGGGGCGATCACTGCATGTACGCGCAGAAGGTCGAGGACTACGCCTACGAGAAAGACACAGGCAAGGTGACCGTCACCACCGTCGACCTCATCACCGAGGCGGAGTGGCGGCTCCTCGGCGGCGTGGACGGTGCCGAACCGGGGAACGAAGTTCCCCCGCTGGTCGTCACGAACCAGTCACCGCGCGCAGCGATCGGCGCAGCATTCGCGCGCATGATGCAGTGGGACGAGAAGTGGCACTACCCGATTGACGTGCCCGGGGCCGAGGCTGGCCCGATCTCGGGGCAGTGGGAGTTCCTGAAGAAGTACCGCATCTCCGACGTCATCCAGCAGATCTCAGAGCGCGCCGGTGTCGAGGTCTACCTCCGCCCCTACCGGACCAGCGACGACGGAGTGCGGTTCGCGGTCGAGGTCGCTCAGGCGATCACGGTCGGTACGTCCAGCATGAACCTCGCCGCCGACGATTGCCCGATCAGCGCAATCACCTATCGGAAGAGCGGAAGCCGCCAGGTCACTGGCCTACTCGGTGTCGGCAACGGAACCGGCGAGGAGCAGGAAACCCGCTGGCAGGGCCGCGCCCCGTACCTCATCCCGATCCGTGACACCAAGCAGTCGTTCCCCGATCAGACCGGTGACGACCTGCAGCAGGCCACGGACACCTACTACGAGGCGAACCGACTCCCGATCGCCCAGTGGTCGGTGGGCGCATTCACTATCAGCGACGACTGGCCACCTTCTCACGCGGCACCCGGTCGCCGATGGCTGGTCGAGTCCCACGGCGACCCGGTGATCCCTGACGACGTGCACCCGCTGCGGGTCATCAAGGTGTCCGGCGGGAACGGCTACCAGCTCAAGACGGAGGTCCAGAGTGGTTGACCTCACCGATGTCGCCGGGTGGATCAAGCGGATCGTGTACCGCCTCGACCGCATCGAGGGCGGCTGGCTGCTCGAGAACGCGTCCATCACCAGAGGGCGGGTCCGGTTCATCGGCGGCCTGCTGCAGGGCATGGCCGGCGCCGTCTTCGAGTGGATCGGCACGTTCAACCTGACGGGCGCGTTCACCGCGATCGGTTCGAGTATCTTCCGCGGCCCCGTGTCCATCACCGGGGAGACCGGGACGCTCGATGTCGAAGCGGACGCCTCGTTCGGTGGCGATGTCGCGATCACGAAGACGCTCGATGTCACGGCAGAGACGACGCTCCGCGAGCTCGTGTCTCTCCTTTCCGACATGCGCGTCGTGGGCGGCGGCAAGATCGACCTCGGCGGCATCACACTCGAGCCATCTGTCGTAGGTGGCGGTGCGATCAACTTCAACCCCACCGGCAGCATCTTCGCTGGCCTGGGCAGCCTCGGCATGATCTCACCGGATCTCACCGTCATGATCACCCTCGCGGACGGGCGCGCCACGGTTGCCGGCGACCTCAGATCCGCCGAAGGCCTGCAGGCGATGAACCTGCCAAACCCGCCGTCAGACACTTCTATGTTCGTCGCGCTCGTCGATGAAGACGGCAACTTCTACCGAGGCCCCGCAGCCTGACCACCTAACTCTTGGAGGATCTCTTGGCGCTCGAGACTGTGACCGGGTTCATCACATCATTCGCCCGCAACACCGACCAGCTCCCTGGGTTGCAGTTGGCGTTCGTTCCGACCGGCAACGGTGTGCACGGGGACCACCTATTCGTCACGCGGGAGGTGCCGGCGACTGTCACCCAGTCGACGGGTGCGTTCACGGTGCAGCTCGAGCGCACTGACGAGATCTATGGCGTCCCGGACGGGTCGCTGCGCTACTTCCCGCGTATCACGTGGCAGAACGGTGTCGGCCGTTTCATCTCCCAGGACTTCGTGAACTGGCGGGTTCACGTTCCTCTCGGCGGCGGAACCCTCGAAGAGCTGCTTGATGCCCCCACCAACGCGGACTCGCTGTATTGGTCCTACGCGCCCACCTACGCCGCACTGGTGAAAGAAATGGGAACTATCTCGATCGGCACTTGGATCTACTGGGCAACCGCCCCCGAAGACGCTCCTGATAACTGGTTCGAAGTGGAGGCCTGAGCATGGCACAACTCGTCGGCAAGGGCCGCATCGCGCTCGCAAACGATGACGTCACCGAAGGGCTGATCAAGAACCCCACGAAGACTCGGCAGGCGATCCGCGACGAGGTCAACCCTCTCGTGTCGGAGGCGCTCTCTGACCCAGAGCTCACGACGATCATCACCGGTGTCGTCGACGACCGTGCAGACACGGCCGTCTCGGCTGCGCTGGAAACGCAGCTCGATCCCGCCGTCGCGCAGATCATCGAGGATGCCTACTTCCAGCCGGGCACCGCCGACGGGCTCGTGACGATGCCGAACGGGTCACAGCCTGGCCGCCTCTTCGGCATGCGCTACTCCATCGACCCTTCGGCGATCGCGGCCGGTACGGCATCGTTCAACGGGCTCGCCGCAATCACGGGCCCCGGCGCTGATGCTCGAGCGATCTCGGTGCGCTTCCCCACGGGCACAGGAGGTCAGTGGGGCAACAGCCTCACCCCTGGCTTCCAGCGTCCAACGGGCGGCTCCGCCATCGTTATGCCCCTCATCGATGTCGGGACCGGTGACGGGGTGTCTCGTTTGCGCGTGGGCGGTCTTGCAACCACGGGCGTGCAGTCCTCCATGGGTGGCATCGTGGGCTGCCGCATCGCGACCAACGATGTCCGTTTCTTCCGGTGGGTCATCACCTCGGCCGGTGTTTACGCACTCACCCGTTGGGAAGGCACTAGCTTCTCCATCGGTGCGTTCACCACGCTCTGCGTGACGAATGTGGTGCCGAAGGCCAACGACCTGGTCGACCTCGGCTACGCGCGTGCCGACGGCATCCTGTCGCTCAGCATCAACGGAGCCCTGGTCGCATTCGTGCAGGTTGCCGACGCAGTCAAGACCGCTCATGCAGCGGCGAACTTCGCCGGCATGTGGGCCAACGGCACGCTGCAGGATGGGGCGAAGCTCGGCGGCTGGCAGTGGCTGGCCTGGTACGACTCGCCCACCGGAACCGTAGATCGTCAGCTTCCTTCGCTGGGGGCGGATGGTCTGCTGTCGTCGTTGGTGCGACTCGCGCCGGAGACGAAACGGTCAATCATCGGCCCCGTCTTCGATATCCGCGATTACGGCGCGAAGTGCGACGGGATCTACCTCACCGACGTGAATACGTACGCCGGGCAGGCCTACGTCCAGTCGCCGACCTACGCGTTTACATCGGCGGACATCGGCAAGCGGGTCGCCGTGATGGGCGCTGGACCCGTGCTGGCGAACAAGAACGACGGCGTGTGGATCGGCACCGTCCTGTCTTTGTCGGGCAGCTCCGCGGTCCTCGACTCCAACGCGACCACCTCCGCCACCGGACTCCGAGCGATCTTCGGTACCCCTGACGATCAGGCCATTTTCCGCGCACAGGAAGCAGCGGTCAGCCTTTCTTCTTTCTCGAAGGGCGGCACTGTCTACTTCCCCGCAGCGCGGAGCATCGTCACCCTGCCGCTCAAGGTGAAGAACTACGTGAGCTGGGGAGGTGCCAGCCGGGAGCGGTCGTGGGTGCACGTCATCCAGGACACCGGCGGCCTGCCTTACGTGGCGGGTGAGTCGGACTGGCTCACGTGCGCCGGCCGTACAGCGGACGACCCGCTGATCGGTGCCGACTTCCACGACTTCGGCATCAACGCTGAGGCTCACATCCATACGGGCGGATACGGGTCCGCGATCAAGCCGCTGAACATCTACTACGTGCAGCGCTGCTCGATCTACAACATGAACGTGTGGAACACCCCAGCGACCGCGATCCCGTTCGATCACTCGTTCGACCAGTGCTCGATTCACGACAACGTGATCCTCTACCCGGGACGTCTCGCACCTTCCGGCGTGGGGCCGGGCGGGTCGGGGATCGGTGCGGGCACGAAGGCGACGGGCGCGACCGAGCCGACGTTGATCTTCAACAACACGATCATCGGCCGACAGTCCGCGACGAACATCACGAACGGGCACAACGGGATCTTCACCGAGGGCCAGACCGGCGCGAACCCCGACCTCGGCACCCCGGGCTACCGGATCGTGAACAACGTCATCATCGGGTTCTACTTCGGGATCTCCGACGCAGGCTCGAACGGGACGCTCATCAGCGGCAACCTGGTCGTCGGCTGCTCGAGGGGCATGCGGGTGAGCGTCACGACGCTGCCGGATTCGTACCCGGGCCTGAACACCACCATCGTCAACAACATCATCATGGGCTGCACCGGCCCGGGTGAAAACGATGGGGTCGGCCTCACGATCTCCACGGCGAAGCTCGCGGACTTCCCGAACGTGCGCCGGAACCTTCACCTGATCATCCAGGGCAATCAGATCATCGACAACAAGTCCTATGGCATCGCGATCACCGCCTCCTGGGTGGACATCGAGGGGCTGATGATCACGGGGAACCAGATCCTTCGCAACGGGAAGTCCGGTGTGTGGCTGCGCACCTCCGACGGCGCAAAGATCAAGGAGCTGATGCTGAAGGACAACATCATCGCTTCCAACGGCAAGCGGGGCATCGTCGGCGACCGTGCGGCGATCCTCGTCGCGGTTGGCGCGGTGCTGATCGGCGGCTACCTCCAGTCCCGGAGGGGCATCTTCGACCTTGCTGACACCCCTACCCAGCTCGACACGGTGGTGACGACGGGGGCGACGCTCACGAACGTGGAGAAGGACCCGGTGCCCGTCCTTTGGTGACTGCCGTGCAAAGGTACCGAGGATGAAAGGACGGGTGGGGCGGCGATTACTACGTCGCCCCACCCCCGATGCAATGCGGGCTGTCTTAGACCGCCGGCTCGGCGCTGATGCGGCGGTTGGGCAAGCCTCGAGGCCGGAGCCTCCTTCGCCGTCTGTCAGGGGGTTGAAACTGGTCGGACGATTGTGTCTTCGCCCGCCTTGTCGGCGAGTGCGCGTTTCTGGTGACTGGTGATGAAGTGTCTCTCCACAAGCCAGAAGAACCCGTACGATGCAGCGACCGCGATCGGGATCACCACGAGGACAAGCACAAGCCAGTTCGCGAGGGTGGGGAGCTCGAGCGGCAGCATCAGGATGTTCGCCAGAGCGAGAAGCGGGGAGTGGATGAGGTAGATGCTGTAGGAGAACAGCCCGAGGAACACCAGTGGTCGCCACTCGAGAATGCGCACTCCGAGGTTGGTGCGCCCGGCCAGCTTCGTTTGCCCCATTGCGACGAGGCCGAGGGCGATGCCGGCTCCGGCGAGTGTGTCGGAGATGATCTGCTCGTGGCGGGCGTGTGGAGTGTAGGTGAGCTGCCACGCGACGGCGATCAGGAAGAGGCCGATGCCTGCCCATCCGAACCAGTGTGACGGGATGCGTGGTGTCCCACGGACGGTGTAGAGCGCGGCCATCATTCCGAGTGCGAAGAGGCCGATCATCCAGTAGTTCGCTGGTCCGACTCCGGGGAGAGCGTAGGAGAGGGCGGGGCCGAGTAGCAGGGCGACGACCAGCATCACCCACGGGTTGAGCCAGCGGCAGAGCGGCAGGAGGATCAGCGGCATGATGAAGTAGATGTGCCACTCGGTCGCCACCGACCAGGCGGGTCCGTCGATCTGGTAGATCCAGTCGGCCCTCCAGTTATGGATCAGCAGGAAGTGGGAGACGACGCCCCAAGGGGTGATCGGCACCTTGTTGTCCCAAGCGGTGTCGTGGCCTGTCTGCAGCGCGGGGATGACGGCGATCATCACGATGAAGAGGATGAGGGCAGCGTAGTAGGGCGGGAGGATTCGTTTCCCTCGTCGCCAGATGTACTTCCAGAACCCGCCGCGAAGCTCGAAGTTGGCGGTGCGGGCGACGGGGAGCATCAGTACGTAGCCCGACAGTGTGATGAAGATGGGCACCGCGTAGTTCCCGATCTCCATCAGCTTCGCGATGATCGGCAGGTTCTCGTCGGCATCGCCGAGGTGACCCGTGAACGTCGTCGCGTGTAATACCGCGACCGTCAGCGCGGCGAGTGCTCGCAGCCCATCGGCGAACTCGAATTTGGGACGCGCCCCCGCTTTATCCACTCGTGAACCCTACCGGTATTCGACACCCGTGAACGACCGGACAATCGCCCGCTTCGGCGGGCATTCGTATTTAAGGAGCACTCATGACTCTTGTCGACGGCAGCAACCTCTCCACGTGGGAGGGTGGTCTCTTCGACCGCGACAACGAGAACTCTGTCAGCCTCCTCTACCGGCTCCTGTGGATCTTCACGCAGCTGCGCGAGGAGGGTGTCGACGTCGGCCTGAACGAGGCTGGGCGCCCGTTCGGCTCGTTCTCCGACATTGCCGTGGGCCGCAACGGGCAGAGCGCCTCACAGACCGCCTCCGGCCGCTCCACGGTCTGCTACCAGTACGGCCGGTACCTGCTCTACGTGGCGACCGGCGGAGCTCAGGGCACCCCCTCAGCGGCGAACCCGTACGCCGGCCAGTACGCCTCGAAGCACACCGTCGGCGTGGCCGGCGACATCGACTGCGACAGCTACAGCCGCCTCGACTACTGGGCCGAGCGCGCCGGCATGAAGCGCACTATCTCATCGGAGATCTGGCACTACGAGATCTACCGCAACCCCGACGGCGACATCGACTTCTCGGCCTTCTCGAAGGTCGTCCATGCCGTCTTCGGCCGTACCAGCACCGCAGGCGAACACACAACACCGATCCAGGGAGACGACATGTACGACGCCGCCGCACGCGAGGAGCTCATCGGCACTCGCATCGACAAGACCATCGTTCCGCTGCTGCGCGCCATCCTCGCGGCGCTCGGCAACGACGACGCCCAGGTGGAGCGCATCCTCAACGCCATCCGGCGCGAGGCCCGCCCCCGCCAGTACCGCCGCACCAAGACCGGCGAGATCGCCGCGATCGACACCGACCAGGGCTTCTACCACTCGTTCGCATCGCTCGCGGAGCGAGAGAACTGGATGCGACTGCAGATGGTCGCGCCCGAGAACGCGCTCGAGTGCTCTGAGGCCGACTGGACCCTCCTGATGGACGAGGTCCAGGGCAAGCTCCACACCCTCGTCTCGGCTAGCAGCGAGCCCATCGACCTCGGCACCCTGGTGCCGACGGACGAGCCCACACCCGCGCTCGATGCATCCGCTCCCACGGCAGAAGCCTGACCCTCTCCACCCTGAGAGGGGGTAGCAGGTGACTGCACTCATCATGGCCGCGCTCGTCGCCGAGGGTGCCGACCCAGTTACCGCGCTACTTACGCGCGACTGGGCGGCCCTCGGCGGTTGGTCGCTCTTCATCGGGCTCTGCCTCGCCGTCGTCCTCGGCGCGTTCCGCGAAGGATGGGTGCCCGGCGCCCGATACCGACGCCTCGAGGCATCCGCGAAGCTCCTCGCCGAAGCCAACGTCGAACTCACGAAGCAGAACGGGCAGCTGATCACGGCCAACGAGATCACGAAGCACTTCTTCGAAGAGACAACCCCGAAGCGCGGGGAGGTGTCCACGTGAGCATCTTCACCCGCAAGCCGCGGCACCCGCGCATCGACCCGGACGAGCTCACCGCGCAGGCCGACGAGTCCATGCGACGCGTCGCCGCACAACAGCCCCACGTCAACGCCCTCACATCCTGGCTCGAAGCCCGGAAGGACCAGAACGGTTTCGGTGAGGACTTCGAGTACACCCTGCGCCCCAAGGAGGCCCGATGACCGACCTCTTCGCCGAGATCAACCCGATCCTGTGGGTGGCCTCGAACCTGCTCGTCGCCTACATCGCGGTCGTGCTCGTCATCTTCGTGGTCGGCTACTACGCCCTCTTCGACCCCGGCGCGACGACCGCGGGCAAGTTCGTGTTCCGGTTCGCCGTGTCCCTCATCGGCGTCGTCGGCCTCGTGTTCATCAGCCTCTTCATCGACCCCCGTACCGGCCGCGAGTGGTGGATCTACCCGGGCGACGTACTCCCGTGGCGGCCGCTCGTCCGCGCGATCGCCTACACGTACGTCGCATACACCGTCACCGCCCTGGTGATCCTGCTCGGCCTCCGCAAGTGGCGGCCACACCTTCTTCGCACCGCCCCCGACCGTGACCTCGTAAAGGTCCGCAACCCCAAGGAGACCCCGTGACCCACATCGACACCACCACCGTGCCCACCATCTGGTTCAAGACCCAGCGTGCCCTCCGCACCGGCGTCCAGGCCCTCGTCGTCCTCGTGCCCGTCGCGAACCTCGGCGCCGGCATCGTCCTGGAGGTCCTGAAGGGTCAGGCCGACTTCGTCATCCCCGGCTGGATCTTCGTAGTCCTCAACGGCATCGTCGTCGCGACGGCGCTGCTGATGGCGCTCGTCGCCCGGCTGATGGCCAACCCGGTGGTGAACGCGTTCCTCACCCGGTTCGGACTGGGCAGCATCCCGAAATCCGCGATCAACTCCTGACCCACCCGCATCACCACCGAGCCCCCGGCTTCTCTTCGGAGAGGCCGGGGGCTATTCTGCGTTCATGACCACAGACCGATCAGACGAGGGCGATCTGGACGACAACCTCCATCTCTTGTACGAGAACGCGCGCCGCATGGAAGCAGCCAACGAAGTGATCACGCAGTCGCAGATCAAGCACGGAATGGAGCCCTACGGCTCGATCATCGTCGTTGATGGTCCGGATGACCCGGTCAATCAAGCGATCGAAGACGTGCGGGAGGCCATCAAGCGGCAGACCGAGATAATGGCGCTCTTACCCAAGCGGCTTACCGAGTAGAGACCTACCCGCACCTGATGCGAGTGACCATCTCTCTCGAAGTCGACACCGTCGACCCGGCTCGATACCGCGCGGCGCTCGAAGCGACAGGCAACGATCAGACCATCTCCGACTTCGTCACCAATGCGCTGTCGGCGATCGATTGGCGAGCCCTTGGGCTAGACGTGACCTACGTCTCTAACGAGTGAACCCCCTCACCGGTAGATCGCCTTCTCTGGGCTCATGTCGACCGACGCGCCGCGGGTCTGGATGATATTGCTGCCAGCATTTGCGACCGCATGCCGATGCGCGGCCATCGCCGCGTCTTCAAGTTCCCGGTAGTAGCCGTCGCTGAGGAGCCGGCGTCTGTTCGGGTCCGAGTGCCAGGTCACGACCCGCCACCGCGACACAGGCTCGCCCTCGAGCATTACGTCCACCCAACGGATGATCGCGTACGGCTCTTTCGTGCCCGGCCGGGGGAAGATCAGCTCGGCGGGCAGCAGGCTGTCGACGGGGTGCCATTGGGCCAACGGGTGCTCCTCTCAGATGGGAGCGCGCCGGCCCGCGCAGTGGTCATCGTAGACAGCACCACCGACGACACGCCAAGATGAGAGCCCACGACGACACGAACTGGAAGCATTGTGAATACAGAAGAGACCTACGCCGCCGCCATCCAGAACGGCGTCGGAGTTGGGCAACTGACCACCCTCACCATCGAGAACGGGACACCCCAGGAGTACGTCAAGCAGGCCACTAGCGGACCGGGCTTCACCTATTTCCGCGCCGTAGACGCAAAGACGCGCCCAGTGACCTACGTGCAGATCCGCTCGCTGCCAGAGACGGTGGACGAAGACGACCTGACCGTTATCGAACCAGCCAGATAGACGCGCGACACCAGAAGCGCTCCACACCAGCCATCACGGCGGTGTGGGGCGCTTCTGGTGTTGTAGGCGGTTGCCTGCCAGGCCACCCAGATCCGGTACCTATTCGGTACTTTGACTCAGAGGAGAACGGACCCTGCCCGACCTATTCCGAACTCACATCTGTGACGTGGCGCGGATGTTCGATCCGATTGGAGCTTCTCCAACTTCCTCGAAACATGAACTCCGTATCAGTGGGTTCTCGGTTCAAGTCCGAGGGGGTGCACCACTCCCAGCAGAAGAGGGCCCCGCTCACGCGAGCGGGGCCCTCTTCGTATGCCGAGCGGGCTCGCTCGGCGAGTGCCGAGCATCCGTTCACGTGTTCGAAACGTGCCGGTCCCACGGCGGGTCTACCGTGGGCACATGCCTTCGACGTCGAGACGTCGCTCAAGGCGACGCAGCAGCCGCTACTACCCCGATCCGCGCGCCGAGAAGCTCAAGCGCTGGGGCATGGGGGCCTTGATCGTGCTGATCGCCATCGTGGCCGCGGGGCTGGCCTGGGCCGCGATGTTCGCCGATCGCACGTTCGCCTAGCCGGGAGCCTCCGCGCGGGCCAGGCGTCGACCCCGGGTCAGGCCGGATCCACGAAGTGCACGCCCCACTTGTTCGAGGCGGCGAGGATGCGGTCCATGTCGGGCGGGCCCGCCATACCCGGGGCATACCAGAGGTCGGTGACGTCGCCGATGTCCTCGAAGAAGTTGTCGAGGCCGCCCGGCGTCGAGACCACGAACACCTTCGACTGCGTGAGGCCCACGTTCTTGAAGGTGTGCACCACGGATCCGGGGATCGAGGCGATCGAGCCGGGGCCGCCGGTCACGATCTCCGGGCCGTCGTCGGTGACGTGCATGAACTGCACCTCGCCCGTGAGCACGTAGAACAGTTCAGCCTGCGGGTGGTGGTGCGGGGGAGGCCCGCCGTTCGGCGGCGTGAGCTCTTCGAAGGCGCAGAAGAGGTTGCCGGTCGACGAGGAGGGCACCTTGATGGTGACCAGATCTCCGACGACGGTGCGGGCGGGGCCGACGGACTCGCCGTCGAGGATGTGCCCGAACGGCATCGCCAGCGGCGTTCCGACGGCGAACGCCGCGTCAGACATCGGCGGTGACCTTCTCGGCCGGCGCGATGGCGGATGCGGGTTCGCCCGCGGCCTCGTTCCCCGCGGCGATGGCGCCGAGCACCAGCTCGGTGGTGATGCGGTCGCCGCCGCCGCCCCAGTCGCCGCTCTCGACCTCGTTCAGCAGCACGGTGACGAACGGCCGAACGCCCTCGCCCTTCACGGCGACGACCGCGTTCGTGAAGCCCGCGATGAGCTCGCCCTTCTCGGCGGCGTCGTAGGTACCCGCGACCACGGTGGCGTTGATGACCGGCATGGTGTCTCCTTCTGGTGGATCGGATGGCTGGTCCACCGGGATCGGAGACGGAGCGTCGCCAGCCCGGATCGAGCTTGTCGACGAACATACACTGCGCGTTCGAGACGCTACAAGAGGCGTGATTCCGCGGGTGTTACAGTTGTGTTTCCTCATCGTCGCCAAGGTCGATCCGCCTTGTCGCCGATTCGTCCACGGCGCGGAGGTGCTCATGCAGCACGACGACACACTCGAGCAGGCGACTGCGCTCACCGGGGAGCCCGTGACGGATCGCTTCGCCGCCAAGTTGCGCGCCCTGCGCGCCCAGCGCGAGTGGTCGCTCTCCCGCCTGGCCGCTGCCACCGACCTCTCGAAGGCCTACGTGTCCCGGCTCGAACTCGGCGAGCGTCAGCCCTCGCTCCCGGCGCTGGTGGCGCTGGCCCGCGCCTACGGACTCAGTGTCGGCGACCTCGTCGACGAAGAGCCCCTCTCGGAGAACATCACCCGCACGGGCTCGTTCGACTGGAATGCCGACGGGGGCACCCCGTACGGGCGCCTGGTGGGCGGCAGCGGCGTCATCGACGCCGACTTCTCGTTCGACGGCCGCACCCTCGCCGAGGGATCGAGTCCTGAAGAGATGGTGGCCTGCGCCCAGGCGGCCTGCGCGGCGATGAGCCTCAACACGCTGATCACGGCGGCCGGCTACGAGCCCCGCGCCATCGGCACCCGGGTCTCGGTCACCATGGAGGTGTTCGACAACAGCTCGGGCATCCTGCAGTCGATCGACATCGAGCTGCGAGCGGATGTGCCGGGAATGAGCGCGACTGAGTTCGGGCAGCTCGCGCAGCGGGTCTCCCGCAACTCGACCATCGCGAAGGCGCTCGCCGTCGACATCCACATCGGGTCCACGCTCGTCGGCTGAGTGCGGCCTACCGCTCTGTCACCAGTCCGTGACGACAGAAACGCAACTGTAACAAACGCTTAACAAGCCCGTGCCTCGAGCGGGTATTCCTCGGCTGTAGTGTCGTCGACAAGCGAGATCTAGGTTGGCGACGATCGTCCTCCGGCCGGGCTCGCGTTCCTGTCCCGCAACGACGACGCCGAACGGATTCCGCATGGATCGCTCGACCGCTCCGGATGCTCGAACGGCGCCCCACGAGCGCCCCGACATGGCCGCCGCCACGGTGCGCAGCGGTCAGTTCTGGATCCCCGGCGACGTCAAGCAGGTCGGCATCACCGTGCAGAGCGGCCCCATGTACGTGTACTGGGAGGCGCCCGAGGTCGTCACCCGCCGGTATCCCGTGATCTTCGTGCACGGCGGGGGAGCGCAGGGCACCGACTGGCTCGGCACCGTCGACGGCCGCACCGGCTGGGCCCGCCGCTTCGTGGAGGCCGGCTTCGCGGTCTACGTGATCGACCGCCCCGGACACGGCCGCTCCGCCTTCCACCCCGACGTGATCGGCGCGATGGGGCCGCAGTTCGGCTACGAGCCCGCCGCCGGCCTGTTCATCGAGTCGGCCACGGACGAGCCGCACACCGCCTGGCCCTGGGGATCGGCTCCCGGCGACCCCGAGATGGATCAGCTGATCGCCTCGGTGGGTCCGCTGCCCGCCGATCTCGGCCTGAGCCAAGAGCTCGACGCCGACCGGCTGGCCACGCTGCTGGACCTCACCGGCCCCGCCGTGCTGGTGACGCACTCGGCGGGCGGGCCTTCGGGCTGGCTCACCGCGACCCTGCGGCCCGGGCTCGTCAAGGCGATCGCCGCCATCGAGCCGATGGGGCCGGCGTTCGCCGAGTTCCCCGGCCTCGGCACGCTCACCTGGGGCCTCACGACGGCGCCGATCGCCTACGACGCGGCGTACGAGACATCCGACGCCGTGGTCGCCGCACCGGCCGCCGAACGCACGATCGCGGCGCTCGCGGGCCTCCGCGTGGCGGTCTTCACCGGCGGCAGCTCGCCGTTCTCGTCCGTCGCACCCGAGGTGGTCGCGTTCCTCGGTCACGCAGGTGCGAACGCCGAGCGGGTGCACCTGCCCGACCTCGGCATCCACGGCAACGGCCACGGACTGATGCTCGAGCAGAACTCCGACGACACCGTGCGCCCCGTCATCGACTGGCTGGCCGCACAGCCCTGATCCGCCCGGCCCATCGGCTCCGCCGCAGCATCCGCTCCACCGCTCGACCCGCTCCACCGCTCGACCCGCTCCACCGCTCGACCCGCTCCACCGCTCGACCCGTTCCACGCACCGCCCGCTCCGCCAGCACCGTCTGCTCCACAGCACCGCCTGCTCCGCCGCCCCGCCCGTGCCACCGAACGAGAGAGAGCCGCCATGCCGGTCCGCACCGCACCCCGCAGCACGCTCCACGTCAGCGACGACTTCGAGCCCCTGATGGAGCGCATCGACGCGATCCTCCCGCTGATCGCCGAGAGCGGCGCCCAGAACGACGTCGACGGCCGGCTCACCACGGAGGTCGAGCGGGCGCTCGCCGCCACCGGCGTCTACGGGATGACCGTTCCCCTCGAACTCGGCGGCTACGAGTTCTCGCCGAGCCAGGTCATCCGGGCCGTCGAAACGATCGCCCGGGCCGACGCTTCCACCGCCTGGGTCACCATGGCGCTGCAGATGGAGACCGGCAGCACCGCCGCCTACCTCGACCCCGAGGCGGCGCGCGCGCTCTACGCCGACGACTTCCCGCTGCACGCCGGCCAGGGCACCAAGCCCGGCATCGCGGTGCCGGTGGAGGGCGGGTATCGCCTGTCGGGCTCGTGGTCGTTCGCCTCGGGGATGCCCCACGCCAGCCGCCTGCAGACCGCGGCGATCGTGCGCGAGACCGGGGAGTCGCTGATGATCACGGTGCCTGTCGCGGCCTCCACGCCGATGGACAACTGGGACGTGATGGGGCTGAGGGCCACCGGCAGCATCGACTACGACCTCGACGACGTGTTCATCCCGGCCGAGCACGTCTGGCCGGCCGCCACGATGGAGCCGCGCACCGGCGGCTCGCTCTACCGCATCGGCATCGTGAACCTCTCCGGCCTCGGCCACGCCGGCTGGGCGCTGGGCGTGGCACGGCGGATGCTCGACGAGATGGCCGCGCTCGCCCGGCAGAAGACGGGCTCCCGCGGCGCCACCGTCGACTCCGCCCAGTTCTCCGCCGAGTTCGCCCAGGCCGAGGCGAAGGCCCGCTCCGCCCGCGCCTGGTTGCTGGAGGTCTGGGCCGACAACGAGGCCACCCTCGATGCCGGCCTCCCGCTCAGCACCGAGCAGGAGACGCTGATCCGCCTCGCCCTGAACAACGCCACCTGGATGGCCCACGAGGTCACGATGACCGTCTACAAGTGGGCCGGCACCGCGGCGCTGCGATCGGGCACCCTGCAGCGCTACTTCCGCGACATGAACGCCGGCACCCAGCACGTGACGAGCGGCCCGGGAGTGCTGCAGGGCTGCGGGCAGATGCTCGCGGGCCTCGCCCCCGGCATGCGGTGGATGTTCCTCGATCTCGTACCCGCATCGGCCTGACCCGAACCGCCCGCCCGACCCGAACCGCCCGCCCGACCCGATCCGCCCCATCCGCATCACCTCACCCGTTCCATTCGCAGCACGACGAACCAAAGGACGCACCATGAGAATCCGCAGACTGGCCGCCTCGGCCGCAGTGCTGGCCACCGCCCTCGCCGTCGGACTGACGGGCTGTGCCACGTCGTCGACCGCCGACACCGAGTCCACGAGCGACGCCTCCGGCGAGACGCAGTCCATCACGGTCGGCATCGACATCCCGTTCCACCCGCTCTACGCCTATCTCGCCGCCAAGAGCGACGAGATCTTCGCCGGCTCCGGCTACGACATCGACTTCACGGTGCTGGATGCCACGACCCTGGTGCCGAGCTTCGGCCGCGGCGACATCGACATCGTCACGACGGTGCCCTCGTTCCAGCCGCGGATCAAAGACCAGTACGGCATCGACACCCAGTTCTTCTATCCGATGGCCCGCTGGACCCCGGGCTCCGAGCTCTACGTGGCCGGGGACTCCGACATCCAGTCGATCGAGGATCTCAAGGGCAAGAAGGTCGCCATCCCGCCGCTGGCCACCCGCTTCGGCGCCGAGCAGGCCGCCGTGCTCGCCAGCACCGGCGAGACCATCCAGGACTACTTCGAGCTGACGGAGACGGATGCCGCCGCGCAGGAGCTGACCCTCGGCCGGGCCGACGCCGCCTTCATCGAGGCCCCCGCCACGGCGCCGCTGATCGAGGCCGGGTTCCGCCCGGTCTACAACGTTCAGACCGCGTTCGAGGAGGCGTTCGGCGACCCGGCCGTGCTGAGCGGAGGGTTCATCGCCAGCAACGAGTTCGCCGAGGCCAATCCCGAGGTCATCGACCTGATCGTGAAGGCCACCGGAGATGTCTGGAAGCAGTTCCAGGACGATCCCGACTCGGTGCTGAGCGTCGCCAGCGAGGAGACCGGCATCCCGGTGGAGCAGCTCGAACTGGTCTCGCAGATCCTGAACCTCGCCGACATGCCCGACGACCAGAAGATCGTCTCCGAGACCGACGTGGCCACCTGGAGCGCGATCTTCCCGCTGCTGGTGGAGGCCGGCTTCCTCACCGAGGAGCCCTCCGACCCGGCATCGATGTTCATCGTCACGGAATGACCGCGATGACCTCGACCATCGAACCCGTGGTGGGT
>NZ_JAHFUW010000028.1 GCF_023264855.1 Herbiconiux sp.
GCCGCGCGCGGGTCCGCAGCTCGCGCCGTACCCGGGTCCACGGTTCGCGCCGCACCCGAGTCCGCGCGTCGTGCCGCGCCCGGGTCCGCGGGTCTTGCCGCACCCGAGTCCCCGCATGGCACCCCGCCCGTGTCCGCGGCTCGTGCCGCACCCGAGTCCCCGCGTGGCGCCGAACCCGGGTCCGCGGCTCGTGCCGCACCTGAGTCAACCCGTGGCAGCGCACCCACAAGCGGCGCCGCGCCCATCAGCCCTACCGAACCCATCCGCCCCACCGCATCATCCGAGGAGATCTCATGACCGCCACGATCCAGTTCGTCGACACCCCGGACGGCCCGTTCGGCATCATCGCCGATGACGAGGGCCGCGTGCTCGCCTCTGGCTGGACCTCCGACGTCGATGCCCTGCTCGCTCGCCTGACCCCGTCCATCCGGCCGGCCGCCGCCGACGTCGTCCAGGGCGAGACGACGGCCGCCGAGGCCGTCCGCGCGTATTACGCGGGCGACGTGCACGCGATCGACGCCGTCGAGGTGCGGCAGACCGGCGGGGAGTTCCACACGCGCGGCTGGGCGGCCCTGCGCGGCATCGCCCCGGGGCATCCGCTCAGCTACCAGGAGTTCGCCGCCGAGCTCGGCCGCCCCACCGCCGTGCGCGCGGCCGCCAGCGCCTGCGCCCGCAACGCCCCCGCCCTGTTCGTGCCCTGCCACCGTGTCCTCCGCACCGACGGTACCCTCGGCGGCTTCGCCTGGGGCGTGGAGGTCAAGCGCTCCCTGCTGGCCCGCGAGTCCCGCGCCGCCCACGAGCCTTTCGCGTCCGTGCCCGCCTGACCCGGGGCTGTCGAGCGCTCGTTCGGTCGCACTTTCGGTCGTAAAATCCGGGCTTTTCGCACAAAAGTGCGACCGAACAGGGCCCATGAGGCGAGCGGATGCGCGGGGC
Organism: Herbiconiux sp.; assembly: GCF_023264855.1. GTDB lineage: Bacteria > Actinomycetota > Actinomycetes > Actinomycetales > Microbacteriaceae > Herbiconiux. The sequence goes on from NZ_JAHFUW010000028.1 coordinate 934, forward strand.
GGGTGGAAGTGGCGCGGCCTACGCGTCCGCGAGCAGCTCGCGGACGCGCGGGATGACCTGCGTGCCGTAGAGCTCGATGCTCGTCATGAGGTTCTCGTGCGAGAGGCCGCCGTTGCCGTACTTCAGGTCGAAGCGGTCGATACCCAGCGTCTTCGCAGTGGCCGCGATCTTCTGCGCCACCGTCTCGGGCGAGCCCACGTACAGCGACCCCGACCGGATCTCCTGCTCGAAATGCCCGCGCCCCATCGGCGACCAGCCGCGCTCGCGGCCGATCCGGTTCATCAGCGCCTGGTAGTGCGGCCAGAGCTGCTCGCGCGCCTCCTCGTCGGTGGCCGCGATGTGGCCGGGCGAGTGCACCGCCACCTGCTGGCGCGGCAGCTCGAACTGGTCGAGCGCCCGGTGGTAGAGGTCGACGAACGGTGCGAACCGCGAGGGCTCGCCGCCGATGATCGCCAGGGCCAGGTTGAAGCCGTAGCGCGCCGCGCGCACCACCGACTCGGGGCTGCCGCCCACGCCCACCCAGGTCTTCAGCAGCCCGTTCTCGACCGGCGGGAACACGCTCTGGTTCGTCAGCGGAGCCCGCGTCGTGCCCGACCAGGTCACCGGATGCTGCGACCGCACGGCCGCGAACAGGTCGAGCTTCTCTTCGAACAGCACCTCGTAGTCCGAGAGCTCGAAGCCGAAGAGGGGGAACGACTCGGTGAACGAGCCGCGCCCGAGCGTGACCTCGGCGCGCCCGTTCGAGAGCGCATCCAGGGTCGAGAAGCGCTGGAACACGCGCACCGGGTCGTCGGAGGAGAGCACGGTCACCGCCGAGCCGAGGTGGATGCGCGAGGTCTTCGCCGCGACGGCCGCGAGCACGACCTCAGGAGTGGTGACCGCGAAGTCGGCGCGGTGGTGCTCGCCGAAGCCGATGAGGTCGATGCCCACCTGGTCGGCCAGAACGCCCTGGTCGACGAGGTTCCGCAGCACCTGGGCGTGCGGCAGCGGGGTTCCTGAGGCATCGGCGGTGACGTCGCCGAAGGTGTCGAGCCCGAACTCGAGAGCCGAAGCGGTCGAGGGGGTCGAGAGCGGTGCCTGCTCTGCCTGTGCGGACTGCTCTGCCTGCTGGTCATCGTGCGCCATGCGGATCCCATCCATTTCCATGCGTATGTATGAAGTCTGCAACGCCGACACGCCATCCGCTATTCCGCCTCCCAGTATCCCGTGCGAGCCCCGTGAGCCCTGGCGCGTCGCCCGGCGGATCGCCCAGGATGGGGGCATGTCCGCTCAACCGTTCGAGCTGCCCACCGCCATCGACGCCTTCTTCTCCGCCAGCAACGACGAAGACCGTGCACGCTTCCTCGCCGCCTTCGCCGCCGACGCCGTGCTCGACGACTGGGGCCGCACCTTCACCGGCCTCGACGAGATCGCCCGCTGGAACGAGAGCGACAACATGGGCGTGCACAGTCGCTTCGAGGTGGGCGGCCTCACCGTCAACCGCGACATCCACGTGGTCGCCGTCCACGTCACCGGCGAGGGCTACAACGGAGGCGGCACCATCGCCTTCCAGCTCGAGGGCGGGCCGGGCGGGCTCATCTCGCGGGTCGACATCACAGGCTGACACCGGCTGGCACAGGCTGGCACCGGCTGGCACAGGCTGACACCGGCTGGCACCCATCACGGGCTGACTCGGGCTGACACCGGCCGCGGCATCCGCCATGCTGGAGACGAGGCCCTCACGCAGTGGCGGCCCGCGCACGACGACAGCACGGGAGGCACGCGATGAGCGGTCGGATTCTGGTGGGGTACGACGGATCGCCTTCGGCCACGGTGGCCCTCGACTGGGCGCTGCGCCGCGCCGAGGCGACCGGGCTCGACGTGGACGTGCTGTTCGTGGCCGACACCTCGTGGGACTCCGAGGGCTTCACGGCGACTCCGCTGCTGGCGAAGCAGGGCGAGGTGGTGCTGGCCGACGCGGCGTTCCACGCCGACTCGAAGGCTCCGCACGTCACGATCACCTCACGCACGCTGCCGGGCAACCCGATCACCGTGCTCTGCGCCGAGGCCGAGTCGACCGGCGCAGCACTCCTCGTGGTGGGCTGCTACCGCAAAGACGTCTACGAGCGCCTCACCACCAGTGCCGTGAGCGTGCGGGTCGCCGCCGCGGCGACCGTGCCGGTGGCCGTCATCCCCGATCTGCCGCCCGTGCACCGCCGGGGAGTGGTCGTCGGCGTCGACGGATCGGGCGGCTCCGACGGCCCCGACGCCATCCTCGCCGCCGCCGTCGCCGAGGCCCGTCGCCTCGACGAGCCGTTGCGCGTGGTCACGGCCTGGACCCTGCCGCCCTTCGCCACCCCCGACTTCAGCGACGATGCCGCGCTCTACGACGCTCTCGAGGAGCGCGCACGATCCGTCGCCGAGGCCGCCGTCGAGCACACCGACACCGCGGGGGTCGAGGTCGTCGCCTCGGCCGTCTTCGAGGCCCCCGTGAACGCCCTGCTGCACGCGGCGGCCGACGCCTCGCTGCTGGTGATCGGCAGTCACGGCCGGCGCGGCCTCAGCCGCTTCCTGCTCGGCTCGGTCAGCCACGACGTTCTCGTGCACGCCCCCGCCCCCGTGCTCGTGCTGCGCGTGCGGAGCTGACGGGCTCATCTGAAGCCGGGCCACAGGATCGGCCCGGTATCGTGGTCGGGTGTCCGAGAGTCCCGCTGGTTCCACCCCGTACGAGGTGCTCGGCGTCGATCCCGCCGTCGGCCCCGACGAGCTGAAGCGGGCCTACCGGCGGCTGCTGCGGCAGACGCATCCGGACACCGGGGGAGACCCGGTGCGCTTCGTCGCCGTGCAGCGCGCCTGGGAACGGATCGGCACCCCCGAGGATCGCGCCGCCTACGACCGCGGCCGGGGCTCGGCCGACTTCGGCTCGGGCGCCGGAGCCCACCCCGCCGGCGCCTCCGGTTCGGCCTCCACCTCGGGTTCGGGCTTCGGCCCCGCCTCCGGATCGGCCGCCCGCGCGAAGAGCTCCTCGGTCAAGGCCCGCAGCTACGGCCACCCCGGCGGCCAGGAGCGCGAGATCTACCTGAGCCTCCTGCGCGAGTGGGTGGGCCGCGGCGTCGACATCGCCGACCCCTACGACCCGGCGCTGGTGCGCTCGGCACCGCGCGAGATCCGCGGCTGGCTCGCCAAGGCGCTCGCCGAGGAGGCCACGGCCGGCATCGTCGGCACCCTCGGAATCGGCTACACCATCTGGAACAACGTGCTCACCGGCCGCACGGTCGACGGCGTCGCCGAGACCATCGACCACGTCGTGCTCGGGCCTTCGGGTCTCTACGCCGTGCAGTCCGAAGACTGGGGAGCCCCCGTGCGGCTGAAGAAGGACGAGATCGTCGGCGAGGCCGTGCATCCCGACCACGAACCCCTGCACGAACTCGGCCGCGGCACCCGTGCGCTCGGCCGCTCGCTGGGCGTGCGGTTCACCGGCCGGATCGTGGTGGTTCCGGATGCCGACCTGGCCGCACCCTTCGAGGTCGTCAGCCGGGGCCGCCTGGCCGGGTCGGTGGTGGTGCGCCGCTCGCTGCTGCCGCAGCTGCTGCGCAACGGCATCGGCGGCGACTCCGCCACCGCGGCATCCGCCCGCGAGAGCATCGACCGCGCCTTCGAGCTGCGCCCCCGCCTGCAGAGCGGCATCCGCCTGGCCTGACCTGTTCCCGAAGAGGCCTGACCCGTCCTCGAAGGAGCACGAGCGCTGACCCCCGAACGCGGGGGCAAAGCGAGCGAGGCTCAGGTCGTGGCTAGGCTGTGCTTCAGCGGGCGGGCGAGGGCGCCGCCGGTCAGAAGGAGACGCCATGTCAGAACCCGGTCTCGGCGAGCGGATCCGCTACCGCTTCGACTCGTACATGTCCCGGGGCACCGTGGCCCTGATGGTGCTGCTCGGCGGGGCGACCCTCGTGTTCGTCACGATCCTGGCCGTGATCGTCTACCTGGCGCACGCCTACCCCGACGACGCCGACGGGGTCGACTTCCTCGACCTGCTCTGGGGCAACCTGATGCGCGCCATCGACCCGGGCACGCTCGGGGGCGACAACGGCTGGGCGTTCCGCGGCTTCATGCTGATCGTCACCATCGGCGGCCTGCTGATCGTGGCGAGCCTGATCGGCATCGTCTCCGGCGCCTTCGACAGCAAGGTGGCCCAGCTGCGCGAGGGCCGCTCCCGCGTGCTCGAGCGCGACCACACGCTCATCCTGGGCTGGAGCCCGAAGGTGTACGCGGTGATCGGCGAGCTGCTGATCGCCAACGAGTCCCGCGGCCGCAGCGCGATCGTGGTGGTGGCCGAGCAGGGCAAGGTCGAGATGGAGGAGCGGATCCGGGCCGAGGTCGGCAAGACCGGCAAAACCCGCGTGATCTGCCGCAGCGGCGACCCGATGAACCTCACCGACCTCGAGCTCGGCAGCCCGCGCACGGCCCGCAGCATCGTGCTGCTCGCGCCCGAGGGCGACGACGACCCCGATTCGACGGTCATCAAGACCGCCCTGGCCCTCACGAACAACCCCACCCGGCCGAAGACCGACTACCACATCGTCGCCGAGCTCGACGATCCCGCCAACCTCGAGGCCGCGCGCCTGGTGGGCCGACACGAGGTGCACTGGGTGCTGGCGGGCGACCTGATCAGTCGCGTCACCGTGCAGACCTGCCGGCAGAGCGGCCTGAGCGTGGTCTACACCGAGCTGCTCGACTTCGACGGCGACGAGATCTACTTCACCGAGCAGCCGAGCCTGGTGGGCCGCAGCTACGGCGACGCGCAGTCGGCGTTCGCGACCTCCAGTGTGATCGGGGTGATCGGTGCCGACGCCTCGGTGGCGATCAATCCGCCGGCCGCCCGCCCGATCGCCCCCGGCGAGCAGCTGATCGTCATCGCCGAAGACGACAGCACCATCGCGCTGGCACCCCCGACGGCTCCGGATGCGGCGGCCATCGTGGCGCCGGTCACCCTCGTGCCGGTTCCCGAGCACACTCTCGTGCTCGGCTGCAACGCGAGCCTTCCGATGATCCTGCGCGAGCTCGCCGACTACCTCGCGCCCGGATCGACGGTCCGCATCGTCGCCGACGCCGTGCCGCCCGCGCTGCCGCACCTGCGCGGGGTCGACGTCGCCTTCATCCAGGCCGACCCCACCAGCCGTGCCGTGCTGGAAGACCTTCGGGTGCAGCATGTCGACCACATCATCGTGCTCGCCGCCAAAGAGACGCTCACGGCCCAGCGGGCGGATGCGCGCACGCTGATCACGCTGCTGCACCTGCGCGACATCGGTGAGCGGCTGGGCGTCGACCTCGCGGTCGTGAGCGAGATGCTCGACGACCGCAACCGGGAGCTGGCGGAGGTCACCGACGCCGACGACTTCATCGTGAGCGAGAAGCTGGTGAGCCTGATGCTCACCCAGGTGAGCGAGAACCGGCTGCTGGCCGAGGTGTTCGCCGACCTGTTCTCCAGCACCGGCAGCGAGATCTACCTGAAGCCCGCCGAGGCCTACATCGCCCAGGGTGCCGAGGTCGACTTCTACACCGTGCTCGAGGCCGCCCGGCGCGCGGGCGAGACGGCCATCGGCTACCGCCTGGCGGCCGACGCCCGCGCCGCCGACCGCGCCTACGGCGTGCACGTGAACCCGCCGAAGAGCGCCCGGCTCACCTTCGCCCCCGGCGACCGCATCATCGTGCTCGCCGAGTCCTGACCCGAGCCCGCGGCGTCAGGTCGTGAGCAGGATCTTGCCGATGTGCGAGGAGGACTCCATCAGGCGGTGCGCCTCCGCGGCCTCCGCGAGCGGGAAGCGCGCGGCGATGATCGGGCGCACGCTGCCGTTCTCCACCAGCGGCCACACGTTCTCGCGCACGCTCGCGATGATCTCGGCCTTCTCCTCGGCCGGCCGTGCCCGCAGGCTGGTGGAGCGGATGGTGCCCCGCTTCATCATCAGCGCCCCGAAGTTCAGCGACGCGGATCCGCCGCCCTGGCTCGCGATGTTGGCGATGCGCCCGTTCACGCTCAGTGCCCGCACGTTGCGCTCGAGGTAGTCGCCGCCCACCACGTCGAGGATGACGTCGGCGCCGCCGGCCTCGGCCTTGATGCGTTCCACGAAATCCTCGGTGGTGTAGTCGATCAGGATGTCGGCGCCGAGCTCGCGGCACGTCGCCAGCTTCTCGGCCGAGCGGGCCGTCACGGCCACCCTCGCCCCGAACAGGGTGCCCAGCTGCACCGCCATCGTGCCGATGCCGCTCGACCCGCCGTGCACGAGCAGCGTCTCTCCGGCCCGCAGATCGGCCAGCAGGAAGACGTTCGACCACACCGTCGCCACCACCTCCACGAGCCCCGCGGCGTCGATCAGGTCGACGGATGCCGGCACCGGCAGCACCTGGGCGGCGGGCACGACCACACGCTCGGCATACCCGCCTCCTCCCAGCAGCGCGCACACCCGGTCGCCCACCTGAAATCCCGAGGCCGCTCCTGTCTCGCCGTGCACCTCGGCCACGACACCCGACACCTCCAGTCCCGGCCAGGCGGGGCTGCCGGGCGGCGGAGGGTAGGCGCCCTGTCGCTGGGCCACATCGGCGCGGTTCAGGCCGGCCGCGGCGACGTCGATCACGAGATCGCCCGGCCCAGGCTCCGGCAGCGACACCTCGCCGATCTCGAGCACGGACGGGTCGCCGGGTTCACGGATCACGACAGCTCTCATGCCCTCCACGTTACGCGCGCCGCCCGCTCGCTCACCATCCGGCTGGGGGTTAGCCCCTCAGGCATTGCGGATGACGGTCCCTCAGGTGTGCAATAGCCACACCACCGTCGACGGAGACGGTGCCGAAGGAGACGACCGATGGCCCGTTCGACCTACCCCGACGTCGAGATCCCCGCCCTGAGCGTGTACGACGCCCTGTTCGCCGGATTCGACGAGGCCGACCTCGACCGCATCGCGCTGATCGACGGCCCCACCGGCGACGAGACGAGCTACCGTCAGCTGATCGCGCAGGTCGACGCGCTCGCCGGAGCCCTCGCGGCCCGGGGCGTCGCGGTCGGCGACACCATCGGCATCCTCTGCCCGAACGTGCCCGCCTTCGCGACCGTCTTCCACGGCGTGCTGCGGGCCGGTGGCACCGCCACCACCATCAACTCGCTCTACACCGTCGGCGAGATCGCGAACCAGTTGCGGAGCGCGGATGCGCACTGGCTGTTCACCGTCTCGCCGCTGTACGCGCAGGCGGCGGAGGCGGCCGCTGCGGTCGGCATCGCCGACGACCACCTCGTGGTGATCGACGGCGTCGCAGGGCACCCGTCGCTGCGCGACCTGCTCTTCGACCGTGCGGGGCCGCCGGAGGTGTCGTTCGACCCCGCCACGCACCTCGCCGTGCTGCCCTACTCCTCCGGCACCACGGGGCACCCCAAGGGCGTGATGCTCACCCACAGCAACCTCGTGGCGAACATCCTGCAGTGCTCGGATGCCATTCCGCTCGGCCGCGACGACCGGGTTCTCGCGGTGCTTCCGTTCTTCCACATCTACGGCATGTCGGTGCTGCTGAACTACGCGCTGCTGAAGCGCGCGAGCCTGGTGACCATGCCCAAGTTCGACCTCGCCGACTTCCTCCGCACGGTCAGCGAGCACCGCTGCACCTGGATCTTCATCGCCCCGCCGATCGCGGTGGCCCTGGCCAAGCATCCGATGGTCGGCGAGTACGACCTCTCGAGCGTCGAGGTCGTCTTCTCGGGTGCGGCGCCGCTGGACGGCGCGCTCGCCCGAGCGGTGGCCGAGCGGCTGGACTGCATCGTCTGCCAGGGCTACGGCATGACCGAGACCAGCCCGGTCACGCACGCCGTTCCGCCTACGGCGACCGGGATCGACCGCTCGGCGATCGGCCTGGCCGTGCCCAACACGGAGTGCCGCGTGGTCGACACCGAGACGGGCGCCGACGTCGAGGTTCCGGATGCCGGCCCGAGCGCGCCGGGCGAACTCCTCATCCGCGGACCCCAGGTGATGCCGGGCTACCTGCACGACGAGGACGCCACGCGGCACACCCTCGACGCCGACGGCTGGCTGCACACCGGCGACATCGCCACGGTCGACGCCGACGGCGTGTACACGATCGTCGACCGGCTGAAGGAGCTGATCAAGTACAAGGGGTACCAGGTGGCTCCGGCCGTGCTGGAGGCGGTGCTGCTGGCGCATCCGGATGTCGCCGACGCCGCCGTGATCGGCGTCACCGACGACGACGGGCAGGAGGTGCCCAAGGCGTTCGTGGTGCGCCGCGCCCAGGGCGATGCGGCGGCCGGCCTCGACGAAGACACCGTCATCGCCTGGGTGCAGGAGCGCGTCGCCCCGCACGAGAAGGTGCGTCTGGTGGAGTTCATCGACGTCATCCCGAAGTCGACCTCGGGCAAGATCCTGCGCAAAGACCTGCGGGCTCGGGTGGGCCGCCACGCCGCCGTCTCGTGATGCCGGGTCTGCGTGTCACCCGGTCGTGATAGACCGGAGGGATGACGACGATCTCTCCCCAGCACCAGACCATGCTCGACACCGTGCCGCTGCCCGCGGGCGCCCGCATCGAGAGCGAGCGCATCGCCTACGAGGTGCCGGGCGCTCCGGCGGACGGGCAGCTGGTCTGGAACGCCGCGGCCGAGGGCCCGCAGCCCGCGGTGCTCGTGCTGCACGACTGGTTCGGTGAGGGAGAGTACGTGCGCACACGCGCCGAGATGCTCGCGCGGTCGGGCTACGTGGCCTTCGCCGCCGATCTCTACGGCACAGGCGTGCGGCCCGATACGAACGAGGAGGCGTCCGGTCTCGCGCACCACTACTACGGCGACCTGCCGGCCCTGCGCGAGCGGGTGCGGGCCGGGTACGACGTGCTCGCGGCCGACCTGCGGGTCGATCCCGAGCGGATCGCCGTGATCGGCTACTGCTTCGGCGGTTCCGCCTCGATCGAGTTCGCGCGCACGGGGGCGCCGATCGCGGGTGTGGTGTCGTTCCACGGCGGCCTCGTCACGCACGATCCCGCCGATGTCGACGCCCTCGAGGCACCGCTGCTCGTGCTCACGGGGGCGGCGGATCCGGTGGTTCCCGACGAAGCCGTGCTCGCGTTCGAGAACGAGTTGCGCACGAAGCCCGGGCTCGACTGGCAGGTGGTGAGCTACAGCGAGACGCCGCACGCGTTCACGCAGCCGATGATCCCGAGCTTCCGGCCCAAGGCCAATGCGCGCAGCTGGGCGGCGATGGAGGGATTTCTCGCCGAAGTACTCGCCTGAGCGGTCGAGTCGTGACATTGTGAACAGTGTCCACATCGGATGTGCTCGAACGACATCAGGAGATCACCATGGTGACAGCGGTTCACGGATTCAGCGGTTTCAGCGTCGACGACATCGACGCGGCGCGCGCGTTCTACGGTGAGGCACTCGGCCTGCCGGTGACGACGAACGAGATGGGCATGCTGGGGATCACCGTGCCGGGTGGTGCCGAGGTGATGGTGTACCCCAAACCCGACCACGCGCCGGCGGTGTTCACCATCCTGAACCTCGTGGTGGACGACATCGATGCGGCGGTCGACGAGCTCACCGCCGCGGGCATCGAGCTGGTGCGCTACGAGGGCATGCCGCAAGACGAGAAGGGCGTGATGCGCGGAAAGGCCGCTGATCGTGGGCCCGACATCGCGTGGTTCCTCGATCCGGCCGGCAACATCCTCTCGGTGCTGTCGAACTAGCGCCGCGGGGCGCCGCGTCTCAGCGGGGGAGGGCGGCCTCCACGGCGGCGACCACCTCGGGGGCGTCGGGCTCGGTGCGCGGGCGGAAGCGGCTGACCGTGCCGTCGGGCGCGATCAAAAACTTCTCGAAGTTCCACTGCACGTCGCCGGCCGTGCCGTCCGCATCCGCGATCTCCACCAGCTCGCGGTAGAGCGGGTGACGGCCCTCGCCGTTCACCTCGCTCTTGGCCAGCAGCGGGAAGGTCACGCCGTAGGTGGCCGAGCAGAACTCCACGATCTCGTCGGCGGTGCCCGGCTCCTGCCCGTTGAACTGGTTGCAGGGCACGCCCAGCACCGTGAACCCGCGGTCGGCGTACTGCCTCTGCAACTGCTCGAGCTTCTCGTACTGCGGGGTGAGCCCGCAGCGCGAGGCCACGTTCACGATCAGCACCGCGTCGCCGGCGTAGTCGGCGAGAGAGGTGGCGGTGCCGTCGATGGTCTGCAGAGGGATGTCGCGAAGAGTCACCCCATCACGCTACAGCGAGGCGCGCAGCCGGATCGACACGGGGTCGAGGATGTCGTCGAAGTCGTGGTGCTTCTTCACGTAGGAGTCGACGAACGGGCACACGGCGACGGCTCGAAGACCCGCGTCGCGCACCTGACCCAGTGCACCCTTGATCAGGATGCTGCCGTACCCCTTGCCGCCCTCGGCGGGGTCGATCTCGGTGTGCACGAACACGCGCTGCTCGCCGCGATCGACGTACTCGGTGATGCCCACCTCGCGGCCCTCGGCCACCAGCACGTAGCGGTTGTGCGCGTCATCGGCCACGACCTCGGTCGGGCTCGCATTCGTTTCGTCGCTCATGCTCCCAGGCTACGCCCGTAGAGCGTCAGGAAGGCCTCCGCGCCGGCGACCGCCCGCGCCTCGAGCGCCGCCCTCGGGGCCGTCGCCGCCGACTCGAACAGGGCGCGGTCCAGCGTGGCGCCGAGCACCAGGAAGGCGAAGTGCTCGCTCGCCAGCGCGGCATCGGGCAGGGCGATCGAACCGAGCGCCGCGTACCGCTCGAGGCGTCGGCGGATGGCGTCCATCACGAGGGCCGGAGCCCGCCGGTAGTACTCCCGGGCGAGGTCGGGGAAGCGAGCCGCCTCACCGATCAACAGCCGCCGCACCCGCACCACCCGCGGATTCAGCACCGCCGTGGCGTGATTCAGGGCGAGCTCGCGCAATTCGACCTCGAGCGGGCGCACGCCGACCGGGCCTTCGTGCAGATCGCGCGCGAAGCCCTCGGCGATGTCGGTGGTCGACTCGACGACCGCCCGGAAGAGCCGTTCCTTCGTCTCGAACAGGTTGTAGACGGTGCGTTTGGAGACGCCCGCCTCGTCGGCGATCCGGTCAACGTTGGATCCGACGTAGCCGTGCTCGAGGAAGTGCTCCGTGGCGGCGGTCACGATCGTGGCGCGGGACCGCGCGGGTCGCGGATCGCCGGCCCCACTCGCGGTCTCGCGCATCCGGCTGCTCCTGGTGTATTAATTGCACTGACTGGTGTAAAAAATGCCTGGCTCAAACGTAGCAGCCGACCGAGGAGGACCCGATGGTGACACCCGAAGCAGCGTCCGGCGCCGACCTGCCCACCTCCGCCGAGCCTTCGGGCGATGTCCCCGACGCCGGGGGCTTCGACCGCGGTGCCGCCGTCACCCGGTCGATGCTCGGCTGGGGAGTCGTGGCCGGTCCGTTCTACCTGATCTTCGGGCTGATCCTCGCCTTCACCCGTCCCGGATTCGACCTCGGGCAGCACGCCCTGAGCCTGCTCCTGCTCGGTGACGCCGGGTGGCTGCAGGGCATCGACCTCGTGCTGAGCGGCGCCATGGTGGTCGTGGCGGCGTTCGGGCTGGCGCGCACGCCCGCCGCGTCGAGGGCCGGAGCGGTGCTGATCGGGGTCTACGGCCTGTGCCTGGTGCTGAGCGCGATCTTCCCGCCGGATGCCGTGGCCGGCTTCCCGCCCGGATCGGCCGGCGGGAGCGGCTCGGCGAGCGGCATCCTGCATCTCGCGTTCGGCGGCATCGGCTTCCTCTGCCTCGGCATCGCCGGCTTCGTGCTCGGCGCGTGGTTCGCCCGACGTGGCGCCCGCGGCACCGCGTGGGCGGCACGCCTCGGCGGTACCGTCGTCATCCTCGGCTTCGCCGGCGGTGCCGCGCTCTCGCCGGGCCCCGTCGGCATCGCGCTGCTCTGGCTGGCGGTCGTGGTGGGTTGGGCGCTGCTCGCGTTCGTCTCGGTCGCGGCCTACCGCGCGGTTCCGCATCCGCTGCTCGCCCAGCGACCGGCGACGACACCGGCGTAGCGGGCGCCGGCCGGGTCAGCGGGGCCAGATGCCGGAGCTGCCCCGGCGGTGGCTGGCGAGCAGGTGCGTGTCGATCAGGCCGGCGGCCTCCATCAGGGCGAACATCGTGGTGGGGCCGACGAAGCGGAAGCCCTTCGCCCGGAGGGCCGCGGCCAGCGCGATCGACTCCGGCGAGGTCGTCGGGATGTCGTCGAAGCGGGCCGGCGCCGGGGTCTGCGCGGGCCGGAACGACCAGATCAGGCCCACGAGCCCGCCGTCGACCTCCGGATCGGCGCGCAGCGCCACGGTCGCCCGGGCATTGGCGATGGTGGCGGTGATCTTCGCGCGATTGCGGATGATGCCCGCGTCGCCCAGCAGGCGCTCGATGTCGGCCTCGCCGTAGCCGGCCACGGCATCCGGATCGAAGTCGTCGAACGCCGCCCGGAACGCCGGACGCTTGCGCAGGATCGTCGCCCACGACAGCCCCGACTGGAACGCCTCGAGGCTCACCCGCTCGAAGAGCTCCTGCTCGTCGCGCACCGGCATGCCCCACTCGGTGTCGTAGTACTCCCGCAGCAGGGGGTCGACGGATGCCCAGGCCGGCCGGGCGAGCCCGTCGTCTCCGAGCACCACGCCCGAGTCGGCCGGCATCCGATCGTCGAGGTCCACACCCTCTAGTATTGGGGAAGCCACTGAATCGACGACACCGCATCGGAGAACCCGCGAATGAACGTGCTCGCTGCCATCGGCGCCATCCTGCTCTTCTTGTTGGGGATGTTCCTGTTCGGCCTGCTCGAGAACGCCTGGGTCTTCTTCGCCGGCATCCTGTGCGTCTCCGCGTCGCTGTTCATCGTGTTCTCCGTGCTGCCGACGCAGCGCCGCCACTGACCGCGGCCGCTCCGGTCGCAGCGCTCCGCGGCACCGGGCTCAGCTGCGGCTGACGACGACCTTCCCGATCGACGTTCCCGACTCCACCAGGGCGTGCGCCTCGCGCAGTGTCGCCGCATCCAGCGGGGTCAGGATGCGCGTCGCCGTCGTGCGCAGCGCGCCCGACTCCACCAGCTCGGCCACCGAGTCGAGGATGCGGTGCTGCTCCACCATGTCGGGCGTCTGGTAGGTCGAGCGGGCGAACATGAACTCCCAGTGGAAGCCGAGCGCCTTCGGCTTCAGCGAGGTCACGTCGAGCACATCGGGGTCGTCGATCGCGACGATCTGGCCGAAGGGCTTCAGCACCTCCACCAGGGCCGGCAGGTTCGCCTTCGTGCGCTGGGTGCTGAACACCCAGTCGATGCCCTCGGGCGCGAGCTCGGCGATCTGCGGAGCGAGCTCGCGGGAGTGGTCGACCACCAGGTCGGCACCGAGCTCGGTCACCCACCCCACGGTCTCGGGCCGTGAGGCGGTCGCGATGACCGTCACGCCGGTGAGCGTCTTGGCGAGCTGGACGACCATCGACCCGACGCCGCCGGCCCCGCCGACCACGAGCAGGGTGCCGTGGGAGTCGCCGGTAAGCCGCAGCTGACGCAGCAGGCCCTCCCAGGCGGTGAGCGAGGTCAGGGGCAGCGCGGCGGCCTCGGCGAACGAGAGGATGGCGGGCTTCCGCCCCACCAACCGCTCGTCGACGAGCTGGTAGCCCGCGTTGGAGCCCGCCCGCAGCACGCTGCCGGCGTAGTAGACCTCGTCGCCGGGGGAGAAGAACTCGACCGCCTCGCCCACGGCGGCGACCGTGCCGGCCGCGTCGAACCCGAGGATGCCGTCGCCGATCGGCTCGGCCTTCGCCCGCCGCTTCACGTCGACCGGGTTCACCGAGACCGCCTCGACGCGCACCAGCAGGTCGTGCGGGCCGGGTGCGGGCACCTCGACCTCGGCGTCGACGAAGCTGTCCGGAGCGTCGACCGCGCCGGGAGCGCGGTAGATCACGGCGGGCATGGCGGAGGGGATCGGCAGCAGATCGGTCATGCTCCGACGCTACCGCGCACGCCGCCCGGGCGGCACGCCGCTCTAGGCCAGCAGTTCGCCGAGCGCCTTCTCGATGCGGCGCTGCCGCGTGGCATCCGTCTTCGCACCCTCGATCGAGAGCACGATCCGCCGCTTGTTGCTGTAGGAGAGCGCGGCGAAGGCCGCCGCGGCATCGGCTTCGGCGCCCAGCGCCTCGGCCAGATCGGCCGGCACCTCCACCTCGCGCGGCTGCTCGTCGAGCTGCACGTCGACCTCGACCGTCTCGCCCGCCGTCACGCCCGCGCCCGCGCGGTTCTCGGCGCTCAGCGCGATCAGGTACTGCCCTGTGTAGAACACGATCGAGCTGCGGTAGCTGTAGCCGTTGATGGTGACCACCACAGGGATCCGCTTGCCCGCATCCAGGGCCTCCACGACGCTCTCAGGCACGGGGATGCCGGTCGCCGTCTTCCCGCTGGACAGGATCGTCGCCTCGAACATCATGACTGAATTATGGGGGTTGCCGGTGGATGCTGCCACTCGTTTGACTTAGAGCGCACTCGAAGTTCTATCGTGGCCGATATGACCCTCACCGCACCGGCGCCGCAGCCTGGATCGAGCGCCCCCGGCCTCGGCGACCTGAGCATCGCCGAGGTCGCCGAACGGCTCGGCATCTCCGCTCACACCCTCCGCTACTACGAGCGCGAGGGGCTGCTGCTCCGGCCGGTGGGCCGAGCCTCCTCGAGCCATCGCCGCTACACCGAGGCCGACCTCACCTGGCTCGGCTTCCTCACCAAGCTGCGGCTCACCGCGATGCCGATCGCGCGCATCAAGGAGTACGCCGAGCTGGTGCGCCGGGATGCCACGGGAGAGGACACCGAACCCGAGCGCCTCGCCCTGCTGCGCGACCATCGCACCGCCGTGCTCGCCCAGCTCGACCAGATCACCCAGAGCCTGGCCGCGATCGACTTCAAGATCGCGAGCTACGAAGAAAGGAACACCCCCTCATGAAGAAGATCACCCTCGGTGTCGACAGCCCCCTCGAGGTCTCGCAGCTCGGCCTCGGCTGCATGGGCATGTCGGCCTTCTACACCGGTGCCGGACAGGACGAGGCCGAGTCGATCCGCACCATCCACCGCGCACTCGATCTCGGCGTCACATTCTTCGACACCGCCGAGATGTACGGCCCCTACGAGAACGAGAAGCTGCTCGGCAAGGCACTGGGCGGCCGCCGGAGCGAGGTCGCCGTCGCGACCAAGTTCGGCACGATCCTGCACCGCGGCGACGGATCGCACGGGATGGACGGCAGCGCCGAGAACGTGCGGCTGGCCGTCGAGGGATCGCTGGAGCGCCTCGGCACCGACCACATCGACCTCTACTACCAGCACCGGATGGACCCGGGCACGCCGATCGAGGAGACCGTCGGCGCCCTCGCCGACCTGATCGCCGAGGGCAAGATCGGGCACTACGGGTTGTCGGAGGCGGCGCCGGAGACCATCCGCCGGGCGCACGCCGTGCATCCGGTGACCGCCCTGCAGACCGAGTACTCGCTCTGGTCGCGCGATCCCGAGGCCGAGATCCTGCCGCTGCTGCGCGAACTCGGCATCGGCTTCGTGCCGTACTCGCCGCTCGGCCGCGGCTTCCTGACCGGCACGATCCGCTCGGTCGACCAGCTCGACGAGAACGACTTCCGCCGGCAGAACCCGCGGTTCGCGGGCGAGAACCTCGAGGCCAACATCCGCATCGTCGAGACCGTGGATGCCGTGGCATCCGAACTCGACGCCACGCCGGCCCAGGTGGCGCTCGCCTGGCTGCTCGCCCAGGGCGACGACATCGCGCCGATCCCCGGCACGAAGCGCGTCTCGCGTCTGGAGGAGAACGTCGGTGCCGCCGACCTCGCCCTGAGCGCCGAGCAGCTCGAGCGCCTGGCCGCGATCGCCCCCGCCACGGGTGACCGCTACGCGGACATGTCCTCCGTCAACCGCTGAACGACCATCGACCCGTCAGTTCGTGCCGCCATTCCGATGGGATAGCGGCACAGACTGACGGGTCGATGCGGTGGTGGGGTGCGGCTCAGGCGGCGATGCCGCGCTTGTCGAGCGCGTCCTGCACGATGGTGAGGCCGTCCAGGCCGGGCATGCGCGCGACGTGGGCGTCGATCTTGGCCGCCTCGCGACGGCCCTCGGGGCCGCCCATCAGCTGGCCCATCACGTGCTTGACCTCGTCGTCGCTCATCACACCGGAGCCCACGGGTCCCCAGAAGTTCTTCAGCGCGAAGCGGGCGAGCACCTGCGCCTTCTTGCTCTTGCCGAGCCGCTCCCGGGCCTGGGTGGCGTAGAACGCCACGTGCCGGGCCTCCTGCTTCGCGATGCGGCGCAGCAGCTCGGCCAGAACCGGGTGCCCCTCCATGTCGGCGAGGCGGTTGTAGGCGGCCACGGCCGACCACTCGTTCACGGCGCCCCACACCATGTGCACGGCGATGAAGCCCGAGCCCACGATGTTGCCGAGCAGCGACTGCTTCACGGGGTCGAGGCGGTCTTTCCAGCCGAGCTTCAGGCGCGTCGCCTTGAGCTCGTCGAAGTCGACGATGATGTCGTGCTCGGCCAGCACGGCCGCGAGGGCCTCGCCGTGCCAGAACTCCTCGCGGTTCCACATCGTCATGAAGGCGGTGACGTCTTCATCCTTGTGCGAGGGGGTCACCAGCATGTCGCGCAGGTAGCAGACCGTGTGGTACTCGATGTCGCACATGTAGCGCAGCGAGCGCAACGTGCCCTCGGGCAGCGGGTTCTCCCGGAAGTCGGAGAAGTCCAAGTCCTGCCAGGCGACCTTCGTGGAGGTCTCGGTGTATTTGTCGATGTCGAATGCCATGGCGTGTCGGTCAGCGCGGCTCGTGGCCGGTGGACCGATCTCCTTCCTCGGGTACAGCGGATGCGACGGGCGAAGCGGATGCGGGGGACTGCTTGTCGTGCAACAGGCTCAGGTTAGCCGGAAGCACCTGACGATCGGATGAACGACGGGTCCAGTCCTCCACCGTCCACTTTGTTCGTTGCGCATGCCGATACAGTTCGGTGTCCGGGTTGACCACGGTGGCGTTTCCCAGCAACTGCAGCCACGCGACATCCGCGAGGCTGTCCCCGTAGCCGTACGACTGGGTGAGGTTCGCGCCGTGCGCGGCCGCGTATTCGCGCAGCCACGCGGCGCGCGCCTCGTCCACCAGCGGGGGAGTCGCGAGGTAGCCGGTCATCACGCCCTTCGAGGCGTGCATCTCGCCGGCCACGATCTCGTCGAAGTACGGTGCGAAGGGCTCGGCGGCCGAGCTCGTGGCGCCCGTCACCAGCACGGTGCGGTGACCCGCCGCGCGGTGCTGGGCCACGCGGTCCAGCGCATCCGGAATCGCCCGGCTGAGCATCGCGGCGCCGAACTGGCCCTTCACGAGCTGCTGCAGGTCTTCGACCCGGATGCCCTTGTAGCGGCGCACCAGGGTGCGGATGAACTCGCCGCGATCGCGGTGGTCGGCCCGCAGGTACTTCGGCACCGAGAACATCAGCGAGGCGAACTCCTGCGGCCACTGCGCCTTCGGGATGAGCGCGAGGCGCACCCAGAGGTACTGCTCCACGAGGTTCGACTCCACCACGGTGCCCTCGAAGTCGAACACGGCCAGCACGTCGCTGCGCACGGGGAGCGCGCGTTTGGCCCGCGCGCGGCCGGCGGGCCGGTTCGCGTAGGCCTTGGTGAGCCCGGTGATGGAGGGGAAGTGGATGTTCTGGAAGTAGTCGTGCCAGTCGATCTCCACCACGTCGAAACCGCGGTCGGCCTTCAGCTCATCGGGCAGCGAGGCGTGCAGGGCGCGGGTGTTCTTGTCGTCGAAGATCAGCTCGGTCTGCACGTAGGCGCGGTAGAGCTCGGCGAAGTAGCGCAGTTGGTCGAGGCCGCGCTGGCGCTGGTGCAGGGTCTGCGTCCAGGTGCGCGTGCGGGTGGTGGAGGGCAGTCGCGCCACCAGCCCGTCGGTGCCCGCGGTGAGGCGCTCCTGCAGCCGGAGTGTGCGCTCCACCGAGCGGCCGCCGGGGAAGCGCCACGAGGGCACCTGGATGGGGCCGTCGACGTGCGGCATCGGGTTCGTGGTGAAGAACTCTTTGACGTTCTCGTACATCGTGTGGAACGGCAGCGGGTTGCGCGCGCCGGAGACCACCTGGTAGTAGTTCGGCTCGTCGACCTTCGCCGGGGTGACGGCGGCGGCGAGGATGGCGTTCACCACGAAGTCGACCGGGATGACGTCGAGGATCGAGTCGGGCACGCCCGGGAACTCGGGCAGCTGACCGCGGCCGTAGGCCATGATCAGCGGGTCGGCCACCTTGAAGCCGTCGAGCCAGCCGGGGAACGGATGGCGCAGGGCGCTCTCGATGATCGAGGGGCGCACGATCGACAGGCGGTGCCCGGCGGTGCCCCAGAGCTCTTCGGCGGCGCGCTCGGCGAACGCTTTGGTGAGCGTGTAGACGTCGGTCCAGCCGAGCGACTCGGCGCGGATGCGGCCGTAGTCGATGAGGCGCTTGGTGACCCATTCGATGCGGGCGGCCTCGGCATCCTGCGCCACGGCCTGCGGGCCGACCTTGCCGAGCTTGGCGCGGGACTTCGCGAGCAGCGAGCGCAGCACCTCGGGCTGGCGCGAGGCCATCTCTACGCGGCGTCGGGCGGAGCGGGCGGCGTAGTTCTCGGCACGCCAGTCGATCTCGTGCGTGAGCGACGCCTCCTGAGAGACGCCCTTGCGCATGCCGCCGACGTACGCGGTGGAGACGTGCACCACGTGCGGGTCGCTGCCGGAGGCGAGCAGCGCGCCGTAGATGCCGGTGGCGCCGTCGACGTTGGTCTGGAACGCTTCGTCGATCGGCGGGTCGAAGCTCACGGTGGAGGCGCCGTGGATGACCACGTCGATGTCGCCGGGAAGTTCGCCCGGGTTCGCCAGGTCGCCCTGCACCACGCGGAGGCGCTCGCGGATGACCCGCTCGACCTCCTCGTCGCCCACGCTCTCGCGCCAGCTGCGGAACACGGGCTTCTTCAGCAGCGTGGTGAGGCGCGATTCGCCGCTGGCGCTGGACTTGGGGCGGATCAGCAGCGAGACCGTGGTGTCGGGATGCGACGACAGCAGCCGTTCGAGCACGGCCTGGCCCACGAAGCCGGTGGCGCCCGTGAGCAGCACGTGCGAGGAGCCCAGGGAGTGGCCGGGCATCGCAGTGGGCGTCTCGGGGTCGGTCGGGGTGGGCTCGGTCATCCGGTCGGGCCGCCTTTCAGGCTGTCGGTCGTCGTGGTCGTCGTGGTCGTAGGGGTCTTGGCGGTCGTGTTCGAGGGGGAGGTGCTCGTGCTGTGGGGCAAGGCGTTCTTCGCCGTGGCGGCCGCCCGCCCGAGCCACCGGCCGGTCGTGGCCGTGGGGGTCGATCCACCGCGCAGGGCCTTCGCCCGTGCGGTGCGCACGAGCCGGAGCTTCTCCAGCCCGGGCAGACCCTGTACCTTCTCGTCGATCCGCACGGCGAGCGCATCGTCGATGAGTGTTTCGTAGAAGAAGGCCGTTTCGGATTTCGGCAGGCTCGCCGCGCCGATCGGCCACGCGGCCCGCGGCAGGCTCCGGCGGCTGAGCGAGCGGGCGCGCGGAGAGCTCTCGAGGCGGTTCACCGCGTCGACCTCGACGAACAGCCGGTGCCGCTTCTTCACCTCCTGCACGTGGTCGAGCACGGCGAGCAGCACCGGATGCGGGTCGATCTCGGCGAGCTTCGTGTAGGCCGACTCGGTGATCCACTCGTCGATGGTGACGGATGCCATGTGCAGGCCGATCACGTCGGGGCCGATCGAGTTGGCGCGGAACGACTCCACGATCGGGGTGGCGCGCTCGGCCAGCTCCAGCGCGAGGCCGCGGAAGCGCGACAGCGGCAGAGGCTCGGTCACGTCGAGGCCGTGCGCGCGGGCGATCGCCTCGAAGGAGTCGGCGATCCAGAACTTCTCGAAGGCCCAGGTGGTGAGGAAGGCGGTGACCCGCGCGTCTTTGTGGGTGGGCGTCACCAGCACGTTGCGCAGGTAGGTCATGGTGCTGCGCTCGAGCTCGCGCATCGTGGCGAGCACGCGCACGGTGGCCGGCTCCAGCGGCCGGGCGGCGAAGGCCTCGAGGTCGATCTCCGAGCGGTAGCTGCCCACGGCGGTGCGCGCGAACTCGCGCACGTCGAATCGGTCGGGAACCGAATCTCCGACGGATGTGGTGTGCTCTCCGGTCAACGGAATCCCTCCGCGTGGGCGGCGTACATGAGGTGGTGATGGGGCGCGCAGGTCGATCGCTACGCACTCCGTAGCGTATCGTAAGCATCATGGCGACGGCTCTCGTGACCGGTGGCACATCCGGTATCGGTGCCGCATTCGCTCGTGCACTCTCGTTGCGGGGCTACGACCTCGTGCTGGTGGCGCGCGACGAATCCCGGCTCCGCAGCATGGCCGACGAACTCGAGCGCGAGGGGGCGACCCGCGTGGAGATCATCTCGGCCGATCTCTCGGTGCGCGCCGACGTCGACCGGGTCGCGGCGCGGCTCGAGTCGGCCGACGACCCGATCGACTTCCTGGTGAACAACGCCGGCTTCGGCATCCACGGCTCCCTGCTCGAGCGTGACGTGTCCATCCATGAGCGCGCTCTCGCGGTCATGTGCCTGGCCGTGCTCGTTCTGGGCGGCGCCGCGGGGCGGGCCATGAAGGCGCGGCACAAGGGCACCATCCTCAACGTCTCGAGCGTGGCGGGTGCCATCGCCACCGGCAACTATTCGGCGGTCAAGGCCTGGACCACGTCGTACACCGAGGGGCTCGCGGTCGAGCTGCGCGATTCGAACGTGACGGTCGCGGCCGTGCTGCCGGGCTGGGTGCGCACGGAGTTCCACGAGCGGGCGGGCATCCGCACCAAGTCGATCCCCGAGTTCCTCTGGCTCGACGCCGACGCCCTGGTGGAGGAGTGCCTGCGGGACGTCGCCCGCGGCGCGGTGCTGTCGGTGCCGTCCAAGCGCTTCAAGGTGCTGTTCTTCTTCACGCGACACCTGCCCAGGCGGGTGATCCGCTGGATCTCGGGGCGCATCTCCTCCAGTCGCAACAAACCGGCCGCACCGGCTGCTCCGAACAACGACGCAGCGGCACCCGCCGCGGGATCGAAGGCGAAGCGATGACCGACAAGCATCCGCACCTGATCAGGGCCCCGAAAGACCGCTTCACCTCCGGCGTGATGGCGGGCATGCGCTTCGTGGCGCAGCGGATGGTGCTGAAGCCCGTCGTCTGGTCGATCACGCGGGTGAGCGTTCGCGGCCACGACGCGGTCAAGGGCGTGCACGGCGCGTTCATCGCCGTGGCGAACCACTCCAGCCACCTGGACGCCCCGCTGATCATGTGCGCGCTGCCGCGCCGGCTCGGCCGGTACCTGGCCGCCGGGGCCGCCGCCGACTACTTCTTCGACATCTGGTGGCGGCGCATCCTCACCTCCCTGTTCTTCAACGCCTTCCCGATCGACCGCACCGGCACCGCCGAGAAGCGCGGCGTGTCGAAGAAGCTGCTCGCCCGGGGTGTGCCGCTGCTGGTGTTCCCCGAGGGAACCCGCTCGAAGACCGGCGAGATGGCCGACTTCAAGGCCGGGGCCGCCGCCCTGTCGATGGCCTGCGACGTGCCCTGCGTGCCGGTTGCGATCGTGGGGGCATCGCTCGCCATGCCGCGCGGCCGCAACTGGCCGCTTCCCGGCCGCCCGCCGGTCGCCGTCGTCTTCGGCGCCCCCATGCTCGGCCTGCCCGGCGAGACCGCTGATGAGTTCTCGGCCCGCATCGCCAAGGAGGTGCGCCGCCTGCACTCCACCGGATCGGGCACCGCGGCGATCCCTGCGCTGCCCACGCACGCACGCACCAGTGACTTCACCACCTACACCCGCACCGACAGCTCGAACTCCGCGAAGGGAGCCGCATGACCGACGTCAAGCACATGAAGTGGTGGGGCTGGGGCGTCGAGGGCGTCGGCTTCCACTTCGAGGACAAGCCCGAGTTCGTTCCCTTCGTGCAGAAGGCCGTGGCACTGGACGTCCGCACCCCTCCCGTGCCGCCGCTGTCGTTCGACGAGCTGACGATCGCACCGTCGCGCATCTCGCCGTCGTTCGAGGCCGAACTCGTCTCCATCGTCGGCGAGGAGAACGCGCACACCTCCGACGAGCTGCGCGTCATCCACACCTACGGCAAGTCCATCCGCGACCTGCTGCGCATCCGCCGCAACGAGATCGCCCGGGTTCCCGACATCGTGGTCTACCCGGCCGACGAGTGGGACGTGCAGCAGATCGTCGACGCCGCCGTCGCCGAGGGCGCCGTCATCATCCCCTTCGGCGGGGGCAGCAACATCGCCGGCTCGCTCGAGCCGCTGCCCGACGAGCAGCGCACCATCGTGTCGCTCGATCTCGGCCGCCTCGACCGCGTGCTCGACATCGACGAAGGATCGGGCCTCGCCCGCATCCAGGCCGGTGCGCAGGGCCCCTCGATCGAGGAGCAGCTGGGCGCCAAGGGCTGGACGATGGGGCACTTCCCCGACTCCTTCACGCACTCCACGGTCGGTGGCTGGGTCGCCACCCGCTCCTCGGGCATGCAGTCCGACAAGTACGGCGACATCGCCGACATCTGCCGGGGACTGCGGATGGTGCGGCCGGGCGAGATCGTCGAACTCCGTCCCCTGCCCTCTACCTCCACCGGGCCATCCGTTCGCGAGATGATCATCGGCTCGGAGGGGCGTCTCGGCGTCATCACCGAGGTCACCGTACAGGTGCACCGCACGCCAGCCGTGCGGGAGGTGCAGGCGTACTTCTTCCCGAACTGGGAGGCGGGCCTCGCTGCGATGCACGAGATCTCGGAGTCCGACGCCTCGCCGTCGATCACCCGGGTGTCGGATGCGCGCGAGAGCGGCTTCTCGCTGGCCACGCGCAAGGCGTCCAAGGGCGTCTCCGGGGCCGCGCAGAGCGTGCTGATGTCGGTGCTGAAGCGTCGCGGCTGGGTACTGGAGGACATGTGCCTCTCGTTCATCGGCTTCGAGGGCTCGGCCTCGCACGTCGCCTACGAGAAGAAGCTCGTGGGTGCGATCGTGAAGAAGCACGGCGGTCTCGGCGTAGGTAAGGGTCCGGGCGCCCTCTACGACCAGAAGAAGTTCGACACGCCCTACCTGCGCGACTTCCTGCTCGATCGGGGAGCGGCGGCCGACGTGTCGGAGACGGCCGCGCCGTGGTCGCGCCTGCAGGAGGTCTACGACGCCACGCGTGCCGCAGCGGACCGCGCCTACGAGGCGCTGGGCGTGCACGGCTGGATCATGTGCCACCTCTCGCACTCGTACCACTCGGGTGCCTGCCTGTACTTCACGTTCGCGTTCGTGCACGGCGACGACCCGATCGCGCAGTACGAGGTGGTGAAGTTCAGCATCCAGCAGGCGTTCCAGGATGCCGGCGGCACGCTCTCGCACCACCACGGCGTCGGCGTCGAGCACTCCCCGTGGATGGAGCAGGACATCTCGCCGGCCGGCGTCGCCCTCATGCAGGGCCTCTTCGACTCGGCCGACCCGAAGCACCTCTTCAACCCCGGCAAGGTCCTGGGCCCCCAGGTCACCGCGGCCGACGTAGCGTCCCTCGTGGAGAAGGCCCCCCGCGCCGCCAAAGTCCCCGCGACCTAAACCCTCTCGACAAGTCGCAAATGGCCCCTAAAACCCAGGTTTAGGGGCCATTTGCGACCTCTCGGTTAGAGGCTCAGGGGTGCTCGGGTGGGGTGAGGGCCGGCCAGAGCAGGGTGAGTAGGCGATCGGCCCACTCCTCGTCGGGCTCGCCGCCTCGGATGACGTGACCGACGGCCGAGCCCAGGAGCACACTCACGACGAGCTTCACGTCCAGGCCCGCACGGAGGTCGCCGCGGGCGACCGCCTCGTCGAGGAAGGCGACCAGCTGGTGGCTGCGCATCCGGATCATGTCGCGCAACTGTTCGGCGAACGGACCGCCGTCGTCGATCAGGATGGCGGCGACCGTGCCGCGGCCGACGATGTCCTGCACGCGGATGCGCGCGGCGCCGAGCAGCCAGTGCAGGGTGTCGTAGGTCGACATGCCGCTGGGCAGCGTGACCTCGGTGGTGGCCACGTCGATGGCCGCGCCCAGAAGCGCTTCGCGGTCTTCGTAGCGGCGATAGATGGTGGTCTTGGCGACTCCGGATGCCGTGGCCACGGCCTCCACGTTCACCGCGTTCGGCCCCTTGTCGCGCAGGATCTGCAGCGTGGCCGCGACGATGCGCGCGTCGGCGCCGACCTGGGAGTGGTCGCCGTCGCTCATGCCTTGATTGTATTTGCTGCGCGGCTCTGCTGGCTGCCGGGAGGGTCGTGCTGCGCGCGGCCCTCCCGGTCCGCGCCGCCGCCTCTGCGGCGCGGGGCGACATGTTCGCGTGCGGTCGCTGTCGCGGCCGCGCGCTCACCCTGGGTCGTCCGGGCGCGGCCCGAGACATTCCTCTCGTTCCCGAGTGCCTCTGCGAAAGCTGGCCCCACTCAGGTCTCGGCCTCGCGGAGGGTGCGGCGGCGGCTCAGAGGCCGCGGTCGACCATGTCGAGCAGGCGCTCGGTGGCGAAGGCGATCATCCGGTCGTCGAGGCCGCGGAGGGGGCCGTCGATCACGAGCATGCCGAGGCCGTGCACGGTCGCCCAGGCCAGGAACTCGGCATTCGGGCGGCGGTCCGGCGGCAGCACCCCGGCCTCGAGCAAGGCGTCGAGGGCGATTCCGACGAGCTGAAAAGGAGTCCGGCCCCGGCGGCCGGCCTTGCTCGGATCGGCGGCGCGCTGCAGGTTGTCGGGCACCGAGAACGCCGTGCGGAACAGGCCCGGCTCCTCCCGCGCGAAACCGATGTAGCCCAGACCGACCGCGCGCAGCATCATCCGGGCGTCGGCGACGTCATCCCCGGTCGACGGATGCGCGTCGAACTCGGCCTCGATCCGATCGGCCGCGAACCCCAGGCAGGTGTCCGACACGGCATGCAGCAATGCGTCGCGATCGGCGAAGTGCCGATACGCGGCGTTGGGGGAGACGCCTGCCCGCCGGGTCGTCTCGCGCAGCACCACGGCGGCTGGGCCACCCTCGCGCGCCAGCTCCACCCCGGCCTCCACGAGCGCCTCACGCAGCCCGCCGTGCCGGT
This sequence comes from Herbiconiux sp., assembly GCF_023264855.1. Classification (GTDB taxonomy): domain Bacteria; phylum Actinomycetota; class Actinomycetes; order Actinomycetales; family Microbacteriaceae; genus Herbiconiux. Next base: position 26,056 of record NZ_JAHFUW010000028.1, read on the forward strand.
AGGTGTCGCGTCCCCGCGCCGTCGCCGTCGCCCCGTCGTCCATAGGTTTCCTGCCTGGCCTGGCTCAGCCCTGTCGTTCCCTTGTGGACAGCGTACACATCACGCATCTCGATGCGTCGGAATGGACTTCGGAGAACCCGCGTTTCCGGTGCCGCTACTCGGCGCCGGCGATCGCGTTGAGCACGAGCACCGCCGAGTCGTTGGCGCCGATGGCGTACTCGCTGGTCTCGTCTTCGGCGCAGAGCTGGCCGGTGGCGATGTCCTCGATCTCGCCGACCAGGGCGCGGGAGGCCTGCAGCTCGATCTCGAGGGCACCTATGGCGGCACCACCGGCGGCTGCGCCGCCGCGCGAGGCCTGCAGCTCGAGCAAGGCGTCGCTGAGCTTCTCGCGGTCCTCGAGCGAGATGGCGGCGTCGGACAGGGCCCGGTCGCGCTCGTCGGCCAGCACGCCGATCTCGCTGCGGGCGGCGACCAGTTCCTCCTCGAGCTCGGTGACCCGGGCACGCGCCTCGGCGAGCTCGGCGATGATCGCGGCGTCGTCCGATCCGGTGCCTTCGGAGACGGTTCCGGATGCTGCGACGGAGGCCGCAGAGGCGGCAGAAGCCGCCGCCACCGCCGCGGCCTCCGCCGCGGTGGCCGCTTCGACGCGCTGCTGCGCCTCGGCCAGCGATTCCTCCAGCGTGGCCTCGCGCTCCTGCGCGCCGGCCAGCGAGCCCTCCAGCTCGGCCACCCGCTGCTGCGCCGCGTTCAGCGCCTCGGCACTTGCGGCGGCGGCCGCCTCGGATCCCTCACCCTCCGAGCTCAGCCCGGCCAGCGTAGCCGCGTGCTCGGAGCGGATCGCCTCTTCCGCCGCGGCGTGCTCGGCGCGCAGGCGCTCGATCTCGGCGGCGTGCTCGCTCAGCAGGCGCTCCGTCTCGCCGGACACCTCCTGCGCCGCCAGAGCCTGCTCGGACTGCAGACCCTGGTTCTCGACGGCCAGGGCATCCAGCGCCGCGGCGTGCTCGACCTGAAGGCGCTCGGTCTCATTGGCCAGCAGCTCGTCTTTGGCGGCGATCTCGGCGCGCAGCTGCTCGTGCTCGGCCGCGAGGCGCTCCTCGACGCTCTCGCGCTCGCTGTGCAGTTGCTCGACCTGGGCGGCCGCGGCCGCGCGCAGCTCCTCCTCCGCCGCCGCGTGGGCAGCATGCAGCTGCTCGACTTCGGCGGCGTGCGCAGCCACCAGTCCCTCGAGTTCGGCGGCGTGCGCCGCGCGCAGCTGCTCGTCGTGCAGGCGCAGCTGCTCCGACTCCGAGGCGTGGCCCGCGCGCAGCTGGTCGGCTTCGGCGGCGTGCGCTCGGCGCAGCTCCTCCACCTGGGAGCCGTGGGCGCCCGTGAGCTGCTCCACCTGCACCGCGTGCGCTGCGGTCAGCTGGTCGACCTGCGCCGAGTGCGCGGCCTGGATCTCGCCCAGCTGCGCAGCATGTGCCGCGTGCAGCCCGGCGATCTGGTTCTCGTAGCCGGCCGACGAGGCGCGGTGCTCCTCGGTGAGCCGGGTCGACGTGGCGGCCAGCTCGGCCTGCAGCCGCCCGGTCTCATCGGCCAGCTGCGCCTGCAGTGCGCCGGTCTCGGCGGCCAGCTGGGCGGTGAGTGCGGCCGTCTCGGCCGCCAGGCGCTCGTGCAGGGCGGCCAGTTCGGCCTCGCGCCCGGCCAGCGCCGCGGCCGTGGCATCCAGTCGCGCCTGCGTGTCTTCGTAGCGGGCCGTCATGTCGGACAGACGTGCCTGGGTCTCGGCGAGGCGGCGCTCGGCATCGGTGCGGGCATCGTCGCGCAGGCGACGGTCGTCGATGACGAGACCGAGGTTCGCCCGGATGATCTCGAGCGGATCGTTCTCGCCCTCCACGTCTTCGGCCGGCACGATCACAGGCGGCTCGTAGGCGGGGCGCGCCGTGGGGTCGACGAAGTGGTGACGGTACAGGTCGTCGACGATCGCTTCGTAGCGCTCCCGGAACTCTGGGGTGCCGATCTTCACCGAGGCGCCGATGAAGCGCAGGGCGGTGCGGTCGCGCCCGGTGAGCTCGTAGCCCTCGGGTTCGGGGGCGGCCGCGCCGAAGGCGGGTGCTCCGGATGCCGGTGCTCCGAAGGCCGGGCCTCCGGTCGCGGGCTCGCCGGATGCGGTGCCCGCGGTCTCGTTCTGGGGGGCTTCGGTCGGGGTGGCGTCAGACATGATGCTCCTACTGGCCTCGCTGGAGGGGGTGCGGCCGCTCGCCAGCGGCTCGGCGGTGTGATCGGGGTGGCGGTCGTCGTCGTCGTGACCGTGAGTCAAGGTTAGTAGTCGTCCCTGACACCGCGCAGCCGTTCGATCTCACGACGGTCGCGTTTGGTCGGACGACCGGCGCCGCGATCGCGTACCGGCACCGAGGCGACGGCTTCGCGGGGCGGCGGAGGAGGCGTCAGATCCACGAAGTTCTGGGCGGCGACGGTGGCGGAGCCGCGCTTGACTGCCAATCCGCTGACTTTCAGGATGCGGTCGAAGCCGCTGATCCTGGCGCGCACCTCGTCGCCCGGGCGCACGGTCTGGGCGGCCTTCGCACGTTCGCCGTTCACCCGTACGTGGCCGGCCCGGCAGGCGGCCGTGGAGAGCGAGCGCGTCTTGTACACCCGCACCGCCCACAACCAGCTGTCGATGCGCACACCCGCGCCTGCGCCCGCACCTGCCACTCCCTCACTCGCCATCTGCCCAGCCTTGCACAGCGGCCTGGGGGCCGGGGGAGGATGTCGCACGCCGCGCCTAGGCTGGGGTGGTGCCGATCCTGACCCCCTCCCGCCCGGCGATGCCGGCTCCGTTCGATCCGGATGCCGCCTACGACGCCTTCGCGAGCTGGGCCGCCGAGCGCGGCACCCCCCTTTACCCTGCGCAGGACGAGTCGATCATGGCGATCGTCGCGGGGGAGAACGTCATCCTGAGCACACCGACGGGCACCGGCAAGTCGCTCGTCGCGGTCGGGGCGCACGCGGTGGCGCTGGCCCAGGGCATCCGGAGCTACTACACGGCTCCCATCAAGGCGCTGGTGTCGGAGAAGTTCTTCGCGCTGGTCGAGATCTTCGGCGCCGAGAACGTGGGCATGGTCACGGGCGACTCCTCGGTGAATCCGGATGCGCCCATCATCTGCGCGACGGCCGAGATCTTGGCGAATCTCGCTCTCCGGCACGGGCCCGACACCCCGGTGGGCCAGGTCGTGATGGACGAGTTCCACTTCTACGCCGAGCCGGATCGCGGCTGGGCCTGGCAGGTGCCCATCCTCGCCCTGCCGGCCGCGCAGTTCGTGCTGATGTCGGCCACGCTCGGCGACGTCGACTGGCTGGCCCTCGACCTCTCCCGCCGCACCGGCCGTGAGACGACGGTCATCACGGGCGTCGAGCGCCCCGTGCCGCTCAGCTACAGCTACGCCACGACCCCCATCCAGGAGACGGTCGAAGAGCTGCTCGCCACCCAGCGCGCGCCGATCTACATCGTGCACTTCTCCCAGTTGGCGGCCGTCGAGCGGGCTCAGGCCCTGTCGAGCATCAAGGTCGCCTCCCGCGAGGTGCGCGACGAGATCGCCGAGCTGATCGGGCCGTTCCGGTTCACCACGGCCTTCGGCAAGACGCTGTCGCGCCTCATCCGCATGGGCATCGGCGTGCACCACGCCGGCATGCTGCCGAAGTACCGCCGTCTCGTCGAACGGCTCGCCCAGCGCGGGCTGCTGAAGGTCATCTGCGGCACCGACACCCTGGGCGTCGGCATCAACGTGCCCATCCGCACGGTGCTGCTCTCGGCGCTCACCAAGTACGACGGCATCCGGATGCGCCAGCTCACCGCGCGCGAGTTCCACCAGATCGCGGGTCGCGCCGGCCGGGCGGGCTACGACACCGCCGGAACCGTGGTGGTGCAGGCCCCCGAGCACGAGACCGAGAACCTCAAGGCCCTCGCCAAGATGGGCGACGACGTCAAGAAGAAGCGCAAGTTCATCCGCAAGAAGGCGCCCGAGGGCTTCGTCTCGTGGGGCGAGCCCAGCTTCGAGAAGCTGATCGCGGCCACACCCGAGACGCTCACCTCGCACCTCACGGTGACGCACGCGATGGTGCTCAACACGATCGCACGCGGCGGAGACGTGTTCACGAACCTGCGCACCCTGCTGGAGGACAACCATGAGCCGCGCGCCAAGCAGCGTGACCTCATCCGGCAAGCACTGGCCATCTACCGCACGCTGCGCACCGCCGAGGTGGTGGAGCAGGTGACGGATGTCGCGACCGGGCAGGTGCACATCCGGCTCACGGTCGACCTGCAGCCCAACTTCGCGCTGAACCAGCCGCTCTCGCCGTTCGCGCTCGCCGTCTACGAACTGCTCGACGAGGAGTCGCCGACGTTCGCGCTGGACGTCGTGTCGGTCACCGAGGCCATCCTCGACGACCCGCGTCCCGTGCTCTCCGCCCAGCAGTTCGTGGCCCGTGGCGAGGCCGTGCAGGCGATGAAGGCGGAGGGTATCGAGTACGAGCAGCGGATGGAGCTGCTCGACGAGGTCACCTACCCCAAGCCGCTGCTGGGGCTGCTCACCGAGGCCTTCGACACCTACCGCGCCACCCAGCCGTGGATCGGCGACTTCGACATCTCGCCGAAGTCGGTCATCCGCGACATGTACGAGCGGGCGATGTCGTTCGGCGAGTACATCGCGTTCTACAAGCTCGCGCGCTCGGAGGGCCTGGTGCCGCGCTACCTCTCCGATGCGTACCGCACTCTTCGCTCCACGGTGCCCGACGAGCTGAAGAACGACGACCTGCTCGACCTGATCGAATGGCTCGGCGAGCTCGTGCGGCAGACCGACTCGAGCGTGCTCGACGAGTGGGAGGCGATGGTCGACCCGGAGGCCGTGGCGGCGAGGGCGCTTCTGGAGGATTCGGATGCCGCGCCCATCGTGCCACCCGCCCCGAAGCTGCTCACCTCGAACCCGCGCGCCTTCACGGTGCTGGTGCGCAACGAACTGTTCCGCCGGGTGCAGCTCGCCGCCCGCGAGGCCTGGGACGAACTCGGCGAGCTGGATGCCGCCTCCGGTTTCGACGCCGACCGGTGGGTCCGCGCGATGGACGACTACTACGACGAGCACGACTCGGTCGGCATCGGCCCGCACGCCCGCAGCGCCGCGCTGCTCATCCTGGAGCAGGAGCCGACCGTGTGGAAGGCGCGGCAGATCTTCGACGACCCCGCCGGCGACCACGACTGGGGCATCACCGCCGAGATCGACCTCGCCGCCTCGAACGAGGCGGGAGTCGCGGTGGTTCGCGTTGTAGCGGTGGATCGGCTGTAACAGTCACCACGGCCACGGCGCTACCTCTTGCCACCTTCACTTCCACCGCGAAGCACGGTGACAGGCCCTACTCGACGACCCAAGGTGAGCGTGTGGCCGAGGGATGCGACCGAAGGCCGCGTCCCTCGACCGCGCGCTCACATGTCGCGCTGCGCCGGGCAGGGACCGGCGCAGCCCGGTCACGCCGAGCGAAGCCCGGCGCGACCGGCAGCTAGCTCAGCCGGGGCAGTTGCCAGTCGAACACGATGGCGAGGATACGCAGGGCGGCGCAGGTAGCGAACCCCAGCGTCATGCAGACCCATGGGGGCAGACGCAAGCGTGCGGCGACGTAGACCACCAGCGAGGCGGCGGCCGCTGCGGAGGCGTAGACGCTCGAGGTGAGGACTGTGGGGACGTGGCCCAGCAGGAGGTCTCGGGTGATGCCTCCGCCGACCGCCGTGAGGGTGCCGAGGATGACGACGACCCAGCCGTTCGCGTTGTGGTCCAGGGCCTTCTCGGCTCCTGTGATGGCGAAGAGGGCGAGGCCCAGGGCGTCCAGGACGGCGAAGAGGTCGTCGGGAGCCGTCGCCTGCGTCGCCACCAGGGCGATCGCGGCGACCGAGCCGAGCAGCGCCACCAGGATGCGGGAGGGCGAGCGGAACGCGAACGGCGGGGTGTCGCCGAGCAGCAGGTCGCGCAGGATGCCGCCCACCAGCGACGAGACGCAGCCCACCACCAGCACGCCGAAGACGTCGAGCCCGGCCTCCGCGGCCAGACGTGCGCCTTCGAACGCGAACAGAAGGGTGGCCACGAGGTCGGCGACGGTGAACAGCACGGTCGTGCGTGCACCGTGGCGCGACCAGCGCGAGGGCGGGGATACCTCGTTCGGCGGGATCGCCGCGCTGGAGGGCGTCGTGCCGCTCGCCGGATCGATCGCGCTCATCCGGTCACCCGTTCGAGGCAGATCAGGCCCTCCCGGTCGTCCCAGGAGTCCGTTCGCACGAACCCGGCGCGTTCGTAGAGGCGGATGGCGCCCTCGCGCCACTCCCACACCGAGAGTCGCACGCCGCCGTCGCCACGGCGGTGCGCCCGTTCGGCGGCCGCATCGAGCAGGGCGGTGGCGACGCCCAATCCCCGCGCGGCCGGATCGACCCAGAGTCGCTTCACCTCGGGGAGCGCACCGTCGGAGCCGGCCGCTGTCAGCACGACGCAGCCCACCGGTTCGCCATCGGCCGTGCGGGCCAGCAGCAGCGAGCAGTCGGCGAAGGCCGCGGCCGTGTTCTCGACCTCGGTGCGGTACCGCTCGGGCAGATCGGCCGCCGTCTCGACTGCACGGCCCTTCTCCTGCTCGGTCTGGCGGTGGTAGCCGAACAGCAGCGACGCTACGGCCGCGTCGACAGGAGTTCCGGGCGACCACAGCTCGAGCACGATCGTCGAGGTCATGACGCACCTCCGATCCCGGTACCGATGTCGGTGCCGTCTGCCGAATCTCTCGAGCGCGCCCAGCGGCTCAGCAGCATGCTGTCGGCGAGCAGCAGCCGCACGAGCTCGAAACCGGGTGGCGGCGATGTGGGCGCCGAGCGCGCCACCGCGGTCGCGTCCTGAGAGCCGGAGCCGGAGCCGGAGCCGGAGCCGGAGCCGGAGCTGGAGCTGGAGCTGGAGCTGGAGCCTGAGCCCGGGGCACTGCCATCCTGTTCTCCCGGCGCCGTCGCGATCCGGGGGCCGGCGCCGCCCTCCAGCACCGGGCTGATGCTCAGGCACAGCTCGTCGACGAGGTCGGCGGCGATCAGCCCCCCGAACAGTGCCGGGCCGCCTTCGCACAGCACCTGCAGCAGACCGCGGGAGTGCAGCTCCTGCAGCACGACCACCGGATCGGCGTGCGTCTCGCCCGCGTCGATCACGGTGGCGACCTCGCTGAGCCGGGCCCGAGCATCCGTCGGCGCCGATGCCGCCGTGAACACGAGCGGTGGAGTCGGCGCTTTCGCGAACAGGTCGCTGGAAGGGTCGAGGTCGAGCCGCCCGCTGACCAGCGCGAACGCCGGATGCGGGGCGAGACCGGCAGCGCGCCGCCACTCCACGAACGGCTCGCCGACCGTCAGGGCGCCGTAGCCCTCGGCGCGCGCCGTTCCCGCCCCGACGAGCACCACGTCCGAGACCGCCCGCAGCACGTCGAAGACCGCTTTGTCGGCCGGGGAGCCGAGCCCGCCCGACAGCCCCTGCACGGTGGCCGATCCGTCGAGGCTCTCGATGAAGTTCACCCGCGTGGAGGGCCGGTCGCGGTCGGCCGGCGCGTAGCGGGCGAGCAGGCCGCGGCGGTCGAGCGGGCCCGACGGCTCGGGGTGGATCTCGTGGAGGGAGGACATGGGCGGCTCCTGTCGAGGACGGCGGCGGAGGGGAGTGGGACGGCGGCGGAGGGGAGCGGGACGGCGGCGGAGGGAGCGGTTCGGAGGCCGAGGGGGAGCGGCCCGGTTCACTCCAGCGACTCTCAGGCGATCCTCGCCCATAGTGCACGAGCTCGGCCTGAAACTCGCTGGGGTGAACGCGAACACCGGGCAGAAACCGGCGCCCGCACCGGGCACAGGGTGAAAGCCGCAGGGTGAAAGAGGGCGCGACTACACGTTGTGCACCGCCTCGACCGGCTCGCGGAATCCGAGAACCGCCTCCAGCATCCGCATGGCGCTCACGCTGGCCGGCACGTCGTGCATCCGCACCACGCGGGCGCCGAGCATCGCGCACACGGTCGCGGCCACCAGCGACCCCTCGCGGCGCTCGGACTTCGGCGCACCGAGGCTCTCGCCGATGAAGTCCTTGTTCGACACGGCGGCCAGCGTCGGCAGGCCGATCGAGGTGATCTCGTCCATCCGCCGGGTCAGTTCGAGCGAGTGCAGCGTGTTCTTGTTGAGGTCGTGCCCCGGATCGATGAAGAGCCGGTCGTCGCCGATCCCGGCCGCCAGGGCCCGGTCGATGCGCTCTTCGAGGAACGCCCGCACCGAGGTCACGACGTCGTCGTACCAGGGGCTCGGATACGGCTTCCGCGGCTCGGCGAGACTGTGCGTCAGCACGAGCGAGCCGCGGGACGGGGAGTCGGCCACGGCCGCCGCCATCTCCGGATCGCTCAGTGCGGTGGTGTCGTTCACCACGTGGGCGCCGGCGGCCAGGCACGCGGCCGCCACGTCGGCTCGGAAGGTGTCGACCGAGATCACGACGTCGCTCGCGGCCGCGACGGCCTGCACCACCGGAAGCACCCGGTCGAGCTCTTCGGTCGCCGAGATCTCGGGCCCGGGCGCGAACTTGGCCCCGCCGATGTCGACCCAGTCGGCACCCTGTTCGGCGGCGAGCAGCGCGGCGTCGACCGCGCGGTCCAGCGCGAAGGTGGCGCCCCGGTCGTAGAACGAGTCGGGCGTGCGGTTCACGATCGCCATCACGGCGATGCGCCGGTCGAAGTCGATCGTGCGGTTTCCGAGGGTGCGCACCGGATGCCGGAGCTCGGGTGTGAAGATCATGTTTCCATCATGGTCTGCCGGTGCGGTGAGCCCCGCCACCTCGTGAGAAGGTGGAGGTATGACCGAGGTTCCCTTCCACCCCGTGGCGCCGCGCGACAGCGGGGATGCCTGGGTGGAAGGCCCCGACGGCCGCCGCTACTGGGGCCGCTACGGCGCCGCCGGGCTGCTCGTGCACGACTCGACGGCCGGCATCCTGCTGCAGCACCGTGCCGAATGGAGCCACTTCGGCGGCACCTGGGGCCTGCCCGGCGGGGCGCGGCACGAGGGCGAGTCGGCGGTCGACGGCGCCATCCGCGAGGCCGAGGAGGAGGCCGGGGTGCCCTCTGACGCCCTCGAGATCGCCTTCACCTCCACCTTCGACCTCGGCTTCTGGTCGTACGTGACGGTCGTCACCCGGGCTGCCCGCTCCTTCGACCCCGTGATCGGCGACGCCGAGAGCCTCGAGCTGCGCTGGGTGCCGGTCGAGGAGGTCGATGCGCTTCCGCTGCATCCGGGCTTCGGATCGGCGTGGCCGGCCCTGCGCGACAGGCTCGGGGAGAGCATCCGCGTGGTCGTCGACGCGGCGAACGTGGTGGGCTCCCGGCCGAACGGCTGGTGGAAGAACCGGCTGGGCGCCGCAGAAGCCCTGATCGAGCGGATCGGCCGGCTGAGCGCATCCGGGATCGACTCGGCCGAACTCGAGCTCGGCGACGGTCTCGCCGCGAGCCGCAGCTGGCCGCGGTTCGGCGTGGTGGTCGAGGGGCAGGCGAAGTCGGCGGGGTCGTCGAAGGCTCCGGATGCCGGCACGGAGGTCTTCGCGGAGACGGCGGGATCGACGGCCGAGGGTGCTCTCGGCGACCTCACGACGATCGAGAGCGACGCCTCCGGCAGCCTGGTCGACGTGGTGCGGGCCGAGGGCAGCGGTGACGACGAGATCGTCGCCGAGGTCTCCCGTGCGCCGCAGGGCACGACCGTCCTGGTGGTGACCGCCGACCGCGAGTTGAGCGAGCGGGTGCGCGCAGTCGGAGCGGCCGTGCGCGGCCCGGGCTGGCTGCTGCAGCTGCTCGACGCCGAGGGCTGAGGAAATGCCGTCGGGCGTGCGGCGCCTGCCCGCCGATGTCGGCGCCCTCGCGTAGTGTTCAGCGCACGATGACCGTTCTGATCCCATCCGCCGCGCCCGCGGATTCCGGTGGAGAGCCGCTCGAGATGCTCTACGAGCCGCGTCAGCCGGTCGATCTGCGGGCCACCCTCGGCCCGCTGCGGCGTGGGGTCGGCGACCCCTGCCTGCGCTCCGACGACGGGGGCATCTGGATGGCCGTCCGCATCGAGACGGCGGGCGGCGAGGCCGTGGCGTCACTGCATCTCACGGGCATCCGCGGTGCCGTGCGGGTGCGCGCCTGGGGGAGGGGAGCGGCCGCCGCCCTCGACACCGTTCCGTCCCTGCTCGGTTCCGGTGACGACTGGAGCGATCTCGACACCTCCCGTTCGGCGCTGCTCGCCGACTCCGCCCGGCGTAACCCCGGCCTCCGCCTCTGCCGCACCGGCCGGGTTCTCGATGCCCTGGCGCCGGCCGTGATCGAGCAGAAGATCACCTCGGTCGAGGCGTTCCGGGCCTGGCGCATCCTCGTCACCCGCTACGGCGACCGGCCGCCGGGTCCGGTGCCCTCAGCGCTCCGCGTGGCGCCGACCGCAGCGCAGTGGCGGCGCATCCCGTCGTGGGAGTGGCATCGCGCGGGCGTCGATCCGCGCCGCTCCCGCACGGTGCTGCAGGCGGCAGAGGTGGCGCGGGGGCTCGAACGCACGGCGACGCGCGATCCGGGCGAGGAACTCTGGTGCCTGCTGCGCACCGTGAACGGGGTGGGGGTGTGGACGGCGGCCGAGACCGCCCAGCGCTCGCACGGCGATCCGGATGCCGTCAGCTTCGGCGACTACCACCTCGCCTCCACGGTGGGGCTGGCCCTCACCGGCCAGAAGCTCGACGACGACGGGCTGGCCGAACTGCTCGAACCCTGGGCCGGGCAGCGGCAGCGGGTGGTGCGCCTCGTGCTGGCCAGCGGCTTCCGCGCCGAGCGGCACGGACCGAAGATGACGATCCAGGATCACCGCGGCCACTGAGGCCCGCGGCCGTCGCGTCGGCTCAGTACCAGTGCGGGCTGCGCGCCAGCCAGGCCGACCAGGCGCCGCAGGGCGTGTCGTAGCGGCCGGCGATGTAGTTCATGCCCCAGATGATCTGGGTGGCGGCGTTGGTCACGTAGTCGTCGCCCACCGAGGCCATCTTCGAGGCGGGAAGCGACTGGGGGATGCCGTAGGCGCCGCTGGAGTCGTTGTAGGCGTTGGCGCGCCATCCGGATTCGCCGTTCCAGAGCTGGATCAGGCACGAGAACTGGTCGCCGCCCCAGCCGTACGACCCCATGATGCTCGAAGCGTAGTTCTGGGCTTCGGCGGGCGACATGATCTCGCCGCTGCCGGGAACCCAGGCGCTGCCCGGGGCGTCCGTCTCGGCCTGCGCCGCCCGCTGGCGGGCCAGCTCTTCCGCCTTGGCGGCCTCGCCGGCGCGGTAGGCGGCCTCGACCTCGACGGAGGTGTTCTTGAGTGACGCGAGCTGGGCCACCAAGGTGTCCTTGTTGGCCTTCTCCTCGGCCACCTGGGCATCGGCCGCGGCCTGCGCGTCCTTCGCCGTCTCGAGCCGAGTGGAGGCCTCCGTGGCCAGGCGATCGCGTTCGGCTTGAGCCTTCGCCGCCTGGTCGGTGAGGTTCTGGGCGGTGTTCTGAGCGGCGACCGCCGCATCACGGATCTGCCCGGTCTGCTCGGTGAGCTTCGTCATCGTGCCGAGCTGGTAGAGCAGCGAGTCGGAGTCGCCCTGGTTCAGGATCAGGTTCAGGGTCGAGTCGCCACCGGAACGGTAGAGCTGCGCGGCCAGCTGCCCGACCTGTGTCTGCGACTGCTCGGCCTTGGCGGTGGCGTCGGCCGCCTGCACCGCGAGCAGCGCGGCGGCCGTGGTCGCGGCGTCGAGGTCGCGCTGGGCCTGGAGGTACTCTTCTCCGCGCTGCAGCGCCTCGTTTGCCTTGAGCGCGGATTCGGCTTCGAGACCGTCGAGTGTGGAGTTGATCCTGTCGACCTGCTTCGCGGCCTCGGCCTCGTTCTGCTTGGCGGCGTTCACCTCGTCCCAGCTGGGGTAGTCGTCGCGCACCAGCGTCGCCGGGGAAGCGGCCGGCACGGACGCGGTCGCGAGGCTCGCGGGGCTCGACACAGGTGCTGCCGAGGCGGGCAGCGCGGGTGTGGCCACGAGCGCGGCGATCGCGAGACCGGCGGCCCAGGCACGGGTGGGCGGCTTCCACATGGCCTCTAGGGTATGTGACGAAAGTGAAAGTTGTGGAGTGCGAATGCGCGCGTCCCGATTACCCCGCTTCTCGGCACGGTGCGGAAAATTCATCCGCACTTCGGAATAAATACCCAGATCTATGCATTTGTATTGATCATGCGCGCTCGTCGCGCCCTTCTCGCCTCACCACGACACGAAATGAGACAGCATGACTGACACCATCGAGATCCCCGGTTACAAGGCCGGCACCTGGACCGTCGACCCCTCGCACTCCGAGGTCGGCTTCAGCGTTCGCCACATGCTCATCAGCAAGGTCAAGGGCACCTTCGACACCTTCGACGCCACCTTCGTCACCGGTGAGGACCCGCTCGACACGACCGTCACGGCCACCGCTCAGGTCGCCTCGGTCAACACCAACGACAAGAACCGCGACGGCCACCTCGCCACCAACGACTTCTTCAACGCCCCCGAGTTCCCGGAGATCACCTTCGTGTCGACGGGCGTGCGCAACGAGGGCGGCGACTTCAAGGTCGACGGCGACCTCACCATCAAGGGTGTCACCAAGCCCGTCACCTTCGACTTCGAGTTCGGCGGCTTCGGCGCCGACGCCTACGGCAACTACAAGGCCGGCTTCGAGGCGAAGACCGAGATCGACCGCAACGAGTTCGGCGTGAACTGGAACGCGGCGCTGGAGACCGGCGGCGTTCTGGTGGGCGACAAGGTCACCATCACGCTCGACGTGCAGGCCGCCCTCCAGGCCTGATCCCCGGCCGGTTCCCGGCTGCGCAGTGATCGGATCGCCGGTCGGAGTCTCTGATTCCGGCCGGCGATCTGCTGTCCGGGGCTGTGCGGAGCCTCCGCGAGACCTTCTCCACAGGCGGTCCCCGTCCTTGATCTCTCCACAGATGCCTTCTGCCGCGTCCCTGCGTCCGGGCGGACGACGACACTGGCCGCATGACCACGATCGACACCCGGCCACGCGCCGGATCCTCCTCCCTCGCTCTCCTGCACGACATCGACACGGTGCTGGGCCTCCGTCCCCGCCAGAGCCTCGTGCTGCGGGTGCGCCGGCGGCGCAAGCCCATCGCAGTGCTGCGGCTCGATCTGCCACAGCCGCCGGGGCTCCGCACCGACGCGACGTGGCGGCTCGAGCATCTCCGATTCGCCCATGTGCTCACGGGCCTGCTGGCCCGAGTGCAGCAGGCGGCCGCGGTGACCGTGGTCGTCTACGGGGAATGGGCCGAACCGGAGCGCCGGCTCGTCGAGGTGGTGAGCGGGTGCCTCGAAGCCGCGGGCTTCCCGGTCGAGGCCGCGGTCTGCGTGGCCGGGGACCGATGGGCATCGGTGCTCGGTGCCGCCGCCGACAGGCCGGACTGGCGGGATGTGCCGGCGCCGCGCCGGCAGCCGGCGGTGACGCCCGGGCGTGCGGGGCCGCATCGGGGCCCGTTCCTGGCCATCGACCCGATCGATCCGGAACGGCGGCTGCGTGCGCTGGCCACCCTCGAGGCCTCGTTCGCGGGCGCCGACGAGACACCGGGCGGGCCGGATGTCGCGGAGGCGCTGCTCGACTGGCGAGGGGCCCTGAGCGACCATGGCGGGCTGCCCGCCGATCCTCGTGCGATCAGGCTGGCCTGGGTGCTGCGTCACAAGCGCATCCGCGACGGAGTGCTGCTGCAGTGCGCGTGGGGGTTCGAGGCGGCGATCCTCGCTCTGCACGACTCACCGCCGCCGGCAGACCGCGATGACCCGGGCGGAGCGGCGCCCACGCCGGGGTACGCGAGCTTTCTCGGCGACGGCCGGGAGCCTCCCGAGGCGGCACGACTGCGGCGAGCCGTTGAGGTGCTCCGGCGCGTGGTCGCCTGTGCGCCGGAAACCCTCACGGCGCCTCCGCTGGCCATCCTGGCCTGGCTCGAATGGTGCCGGGGCCGCGGCAGCGTCTCAGCCGCCTATCTGCAGGCCTGCCTTCGGATCGATCCCGACTACGAGCTCGCCCGCCTGTTCCGGCCGCTGCTGGCATCCGGGCACGTTCCCGAGTGGCTCGGCCGATGACTCTCCTGATGGCGCGCGACCTCGTCGACGAGTGGTTCGGGCTCGCCCGGTCCGCGGACCGGGCGGGAGCTTCCGGATGCCGGTCAGTGACCGGTGAGCGGGCTCAGCAGCCGGGCGGCGAGCGAACGACGGCCGGTGACCGACTCCTCGAGATCCGCCGCGGTGGTGCCGACGAGGCCGAGGTTCGCTCCGAGGAAACGCAGCGGCTCGCGTTCCCATTTGGGCGAGAGGTGATTCACCCAGGGCAGCGCGGTGTTCTCGGTCGAGCGACCGGTGATCAGGTCGGCCAGTGTGCGGCCCGCCAAGTTGGTGGTGCTCAGTCCATCGCCCACGTAGCCGCCGGCGAAGCCGAGCCGGGTGCGCGGGTTGAAGCTCACCGAGGCGTGCCAGTCGCGGGGAACACCGAGTGGCCCTCCCCACCGGTGGGTGACCTCGGCGTGCCTCGCCGCCGGGAAGAGGTCGCCGAGGGTGTTCTCCAGATGGTCGAAAACCCGGTCGACCCGGTCGTACTCCGGCTTCACGGCGCTGCCCCAGTGGTAGCGGGCGCCGCGGCCACCGAAGGCGAAGCGGTTGTCGGCCGTGCGCTGGCCGTAGATCAGCAGGTGACGGTAGTCGGAGAAGGTCGTGCCGTGCTCGATGCCCAGCTCGTCCCAGGTCTCGTCCGGAAGCGGTTCGGTCGCGATCATCAGCGAATACAGCGGCATGATCCGGCGGCCCACTCCCGGCAGCTGCGATCCGTAGCCCTCGGTGGCGATCACCAGATCGTCGCAGGAGATCAGCCCCTCCCCGCCGGCGCTGCGGAACAGCACGCGTCCGGGGGCCCAGTCCACCACTTCCGTCTGCTCGGCGATCACGACGCCGAGGCCCTCGAGCACCCGGGCAAGCCCGCGCACCAGCTTCGCGGGATGCAGGCGGGCGCACGACGGGTCGAAGCTGGCGGCGAGCGAGGAGGTCGACGCGATCGCCCGCGAGCGGTCGTCGTCGTGGGCGCCGGGCGTCACGAGCTCCAGCGGATCCACCCCGAAGGTGCGGGCGGCGTCGACCTCGGCGGCGGCCGAGGCACGCTGAACGGTGTCGCGGGCGAACACCAGGGTGCCGCCCTTCACGAAGTCGCAGTCGATGCCCTCGGTGGCGGCCACCCGGCCCACCTCGTCGACCGTGTCGATCATCGCGAGCCGCATCGCGCGGGCCGCATCGTCGCCGTACAGTCGCCGCAGGGCCTCGGTCGACTTCGGGAACAGTGCCGAACACCAGCCGCCGTTGCGCCCCGACGCGCCGAAGCCCACCGTCTCCTTCTCGACCACGGTGATGGCGAGGCCCGGATCGGCCTGCTTGAGGTAGTAGGCCGTCCACAGGCCGGTCAGGCCTCCGCCGATGATGCAGACGCCGGTCGAGATGTCACCGCGCAGGGCGGCACGGGGTTCGAGCGCGTCCGTCCCGGAGGCGGCGAGCGAGTCGAACCAGAACGAGACGTCGCGGTAGCCGGTCATCCGATCCGTGGCCCGTGTCAGAGCCTGGTCCAGGCTTCGCTGAGCACGCCGCGGAGGATCTGCTCGATCTCGTCGAACTCTGCCGGGCCGATCGTCAGCGGGGGAGCGAGCTGGATGACGGGGTCGCCCCGGTCGTCGGCACGGCAGTAGAGGCCGGCGTCGTAGAGCGCCTTCGAGAGGAAGCCGCGCAGCAGGCGCTCCGACTCGTCATCGTCGAACGTCTCCTTGGTGGTCTTGTCCTTTACCAGCTCGATGCCGAAGAAGTAGCCGTCGCCACGCACATCGCCCACGATCGGCAGGTCATTCAGCTTCTCGAGGGTCTGACGGAAGATCGGGGAGTTCTGCTGCACGTGCTCGTTCAGCCCCTCCTCCTCGAAGATGTCCAGGTTCTCCAGTGCCACGGCGGCCGACACCGGGTGACCGGCGAAGGTGTAGCCGTGGTAGAAAGCGGTCTGCCCGTGCTTGAACGGCTCGTACACCTTCTCGTTCACGATGGTGGCGCCGATCGGCGAGTAGCCGCTGGTCATCGCCTTCGCGCAGGTGATCATGTCGGGTTCGAAACCGTAGGTGTCGCAGGCGAAGTAGTTGCCGATCCGGCCGAAGGCGCAGATCACCTCGTCGCTGACCAGCAGCACGTCGTACTGGTCGCAGATCTCGCGCACCCGCTGAAAATAGCCGGGGGGAGGAGGGAAGCAGCCGCCGGAGTTCTGCACGGGCTCCAAGAACACCGCGGCCACCGTCTCGGGGCCCTCGAACAGGATCATCTCCTCGATGCGGTTGGCGGCCCACAGGCCGAAGGCCGCTTCGGTGCCCTCGAAGCCCATCTCCTTGGCACGGTAGTAGTTCGTGTTCGGCACGCGGAAGCCGCCCGGGGTCACCGGCTCGAACATCTCCTTCATCGCGGGGATGCCCGTGATGGCCAGGGCGCCCTGCGGCGTGCCGTGGTAGGCGATCGAGCGCGAGATCACCTTGTGCTTGGTGGGCCGGCCCTGCAGCTTCCAGTAGTACTTGGCGAGCTTGAACGCGGTCTCCACGGCCTCGCCGCCTCCGGTGGAGAAGAACACACGATTGAGGTCGCCGGGCGCCAGGTGGGCCAGGCGGTCGGCGAGCTCGATGGCGGAAGGGTGGGCGTACGACCAGATCGGGAAGAAGGCGAGCTCCTCCGCCTGCTTGGCGGCGACCTCGGCGAGGCGGCGGCGGCCGTGGCCGGCGTTCACCACGAACAGGCCCGAGAGGCCGTCGATGTACTTCTTGCCGGCCGAATCCCAGATGTGGTGGCCTTCGCCCTTGGTGATGATGGGCACCCCGGCGCCGGACTCCATCACCGACTGACGGGAGAAGTGCATCCAGAGATGGTCTTTGGCCATCCGCTGCAGCTCCGCTTCGGAGCGCGAGGCGCGGGCAGCGCTCCCGGACGGGAACGAAGCAGTGACGGGCTGTTCTGTCGTGGTCATCGTGTACCCCAGTTGTAGAGCTGCTTGTGCAGCTTCAGATAGACGAAGGTCTCGGTCGACTGAACGCCGTCCAAGGCCCGGATCTCGGAATTGAGTAGAGCGATCAGGTCATCGTCGTCTTCACACACGACCTCGGCGAGGATGTCGAAGGTGCCGGCCGTCAGCACCACGTAGTCGACGGCGGGCATCCGGGCCAGCGCATCGGCGACGAGACGGGTGTCTCCCGACACCTTGAGGCCGATCATCGCCTGGCGGGAGAAGCCGAGCTGCAAGGGATCGGTCACGGCGACGATCTGCATCACGCCGGAGTCGGTGAGCTTCTGCACCCGCTGGCGCACGGCGGCCTCGCTGAGCCCCACCGCCTTGCCGATCTCGGCATAGGAGCGGCGGCCGTCGTCTTGCAATTGCTCGATGATCGCTTTCGAGATGTCGTCGAGCTGCGAGTTTCGCGGTTTCGGGCTCATGTCTCGATCCTGTCAGTTCAAATAGCTATCAGCAAGCGGATCCGAAGCAAAACACGTTTCGGTCTGATGAAATCGTCATTTCGAGGGAGGCGCGCCCGAGGTGCCGGAACACAGCTGCGGCCCACCGGAGGCCGCTAGCCTGGCGGCATGGGGAGTCTGCGATTCGTTCCCGCCGACGAGAACGGTCCTGCAGAGCACTGGGTGGTGCTCGCGGCATGGCCGGGACTCGTGCTGCTGCCCGGCGGCGCACCGGGCGAGATCGTGCAGCAGGTCTGGGATGCCCTCGGCGCGGAAGACCCCTCGCTGGAGGCTGTCGTGTCGAGCATCCCCCTGCGGGGTGCGACGCAGATCGACTCCTTCGCCGTCGTCCGCTTCACAGAAACGGAGTCGGCAGACGCCACCTCGTGGACGGCGACCGTGGTGGTGCGCGGCACCGCGGCCGTCGACCTGCTCTCGGTGGGCGGAAGCCGCCGGTTCGGGTCGGGCGGGGCGCAGCCCTGGGCGCTCGCCGAGTTCGCCGCCGTGACCGGGGTCACCATGGGTGAGACGCCTCCGGTGCCCGAATCCAGGCTCCGGCTGCCCGAAGGGGCGCGGCGTCTGGACCACGGCGTCGCCCGGGCCAGCCGCGTGCTCTGGGTCGACTCGGCCGAGCGCCTCGC
This sequence comes from Herbiconiux sp., assembly GCF_023264855.1. Classification (GTDB taxonomy): domain Bacteria; phylum Actinomycetota; class Actinomycetes; order Actinomycetales; family Microbacteriaceae; genus Herbiconiux. Next base: position 44,273 of record NZ_JAHFUW010000028.1, read on the forward strand.
CGACGGCGTGGTCGTGGCATCCGTTCCCTCGCCCGGCCCCGGCGGTGCCGCACCGGAGAACGACGACACGGTGATGCAGCTGCGCCCGCCGCTCGCGCCCGATCCCCGAGCCGCACCCGAATCCCGGGCCGAAGCCCGGGCTCCCGCCGAACACGAACCCCAACCCTCTGCAGAGGAGGCGAGCACGGAGGTCCCGCCGGCGCCGCGCTATGTCTTTCGCATCGGAGACGGCCCCCGCACCGACCTCGCCGGCCCAGTCGTGATCGGCCGTCGCCCGCAGCCGCGGCTCGGCTACTCCACGGAGTCGCCCGTGCTCATCGCCGTCGAATCGCCCGAGGGCGAGGTGTCGCAGAACCACGTCGAACTCGCACCCGTGGGCCGCACCGTGGTGATCACCGACCTCCGTTCCACGAACGGCACCCGGGTGTCGGTGGCCGGTTCGGCGCCGCGGCGACTGCGGCAGGGGGATTCGGTGGTGGCAACAGGGTCGGCTATCGTCGAAATCGGCGACGGAAACGTTATCCACATCTCGTCGCGAGACCGAGAAAACACCGAGACCACCGTTTAGGATTCCCGGATAGCTGTCAGGAGTTGGTCCAGTGACCCAGATCGGTCGAACGAGTGCGCGCGCGAACGTCACCCGCGATGGTGCGGAGCCGCGGCGCGTCACCCTGTCGTGGGCCGCGCTCACCGACAAAGGCAACAAGCGCGCCGGCAACGAAGACAGCTCGCTCTCCGACGTGCCCCTCTTCGTGGTGGCCGACGGCATGGGCGGCCACTCGGCGGGTGACATCGCGAGTGCGGCCGTGGTGGAGCGACTGGGTGCCATCACCGACGCGGTGACGGATGCGAGCGCCATCGAGGCGGCGCTCGCCACGGCACTGCTGGACATCGACAAGGTGGGCGACGAGTCCGTGCTGGGCACGGGCACCACCGTCACCGGCGTCGCGCTCGCCGAGATCGACGACGACCTCGGCTGGCTCGTCTTCAACATCGGCGACTCACGCGTCTACCTGCTCGAGGGCGAGGTGCTGCGCCAGCTCACCGTCGACCACTCGGTGGTGCAAGAACTCATCGACGCCGGCCTGATCACCCGGGAACAGGCCGAGCACCACCCCGACAGCAACGTCATCACCCGCGCGGTCGGCTTCCATGAGAAGCCGGTGCCCGACTACGTCACCCTTCCCGTGGTCGCCGGGCAGCGCATCCTGGTGTGCTCCGACGGGCTCACCAAAGAGCTCACCGACTTCGGCATCCGCCATTACCTCAGCACCACTCCCACCGCCGAGCGCGCCGTGGCCGAACTCGTGGCGGCCTCCCTCGCCAACGGCGGGCGGGACAACGTCACCGTCGTGGTGGTCGACGTCGAGTCCGACGAGGTCGGCGCCGGCGCGTCGGCGCGTGCCTCCTCCGGAGCCTGACCCACCCGATGGCACGTCGACTCCCTTCCGCTCCGCCCGCACTGGCCGGGTTCACGGCCGTGCGCGTGCTGGGCTCGGGGGGTTTCGCCGACGTCTTCCTGTTCGAGCAGAACATGCCGCGCCGCCAGGTCGCCGTGAAGGTGATGCTGCCCGAGGTGGTGAACGAGCAGGTGCGACGGATGTTCCAGGTCGAGGCCGACCTGATGGCCACCCTGAGTGCGCATCCGTCGATCCTCACCGTCTACGAGGCCGGTGTCTCCTCCGACGGGCGGCCCTACCTGGTGATGGAGCTGTGCTCCTCCTCGCTCGGCCAGGGGTATCGTCGGCAGCCGCTTCCGGTGCCCGAAGTGCTGCGGATCGGCGTGAAGATCGCCGGGGCCCTGCAGACGGCGCACGACCAGGGCATCCTGCATCGCGACATCAAGCCCTCCAACATCCTGCTCACGGCCTACGGGTCGCCGGTTCTGTCGGATTTCGGGATCGCGTCGTCGACCCGCGGATCGGCGGCCACCGCGGAGGCCGTCGGCCTGTCGATCCCGTGGTCGGCCCCCGAGGTGATCGACGAGTCGACGCAGGGAACCGTCGCGTCGGAGGTCTGGGCGCTCAGCGCCACGCTGTACTCCCTGCTGGCCGGCCGCTCGCCGTTCGAGGTGACCGGCGAGACCTCGGCACCGGGCGATCTGGCCCGCCGCATCGCCAAGACGAAACTGCCGCCGATCGGCCGCGACGACGTGCCGGTCTCGCTCGAACGGCTGCTCCAGCGCGGTCTCGCGAAGAATCCGGCGCAGCGGCCGGAGTCGGCGCTGGCCGTGCTGCGCGAGCTCCAGGCGGTGGAGACGGAGCTGGGCTTCACCCCCACGGCGGCCGAGGTCGCCATGGCGGAGTGGGCGGCCGATTACGCGCGCGACCCGGGCGAGCGCACCGTGCTGCGCAGCGCGACTCCGGCGGTGCGCCGGCGCCGTCGTTCGACCACGGCCGCGCTCCGGGCCGGGGCCACCGGATCGGGCGACTCGCAGATGCCGATGACCGCAGGCTCCGCGCTGGAGCGCAGCGACACCGGAACCGGGGTCGCCCGTGCCAACCGCCGGTGGCGCGGCTGGCTCGTCGGCGTGGCCGCAGTCGTCGCGCTCGCCGCGGCCGCCGGTGTCGTGCTCTCGCAGCAGACAGCCGGAGTGGGCATCCCGCGGGTCGGTGACATCGCCGCCTCCTCCAGCGCCGGTCGCATCCTGTTCAGCTGGGACGACCCGGGCCTGCGCGACGGCGACAGCTATCGCGTCAGCACGGCCGGCGGCGAGAGCTCGGTGCAGCGCGGTCGTGAGTTCGCGGCCTATCCCACCGACGACGCCACGGTGTGCATCACCGTCGCCGTCGTGCGCTCGGGCAAGTCGGGGGAGGCCAGCTCCGAGAAGTGCGCGGCCGCCGAATGACGGCCGGTTCTCTCCTCGCCCGGGCGCGGAACCGCATCCGGTCCCATCGTGCCGGCGCTCTCACGGCGACCGCCGGCACGGCCGTCGCCGCGCTGGTGGTGGTGACGGCGGTCGTCTCGACCGGGTACACCGCGCAGAAGGTCGAACTCGACGACGCGACGGTGTGGGTGAGCAGCGACCTGCACCAGGCGGTCGGCCGGGCCAATCCACCGCTCGCCGAGCTGAACACGGCGCTGCGGATGGAGTCCGGCGCGCTGGACGTGAGCCAGTTCGGCCAGACCGTCGTGGTGAGCGACCTCGGGCGCTCCGAAGCGCGCCTGATCGACACCGCTTCGGCCGCGGTGACCGACACCGTGGCGCTGCCCGCCGGCGACGTCGACGTGCAGCTGTCCGGCACCCTCGCGGTCATCACCTCGCACACGTCGGGCGACGTGTGGATGCTCCCGAGCACCTCGCTCGCCCGGTTCGACGCCACCGCGCCACCCGATCTCACTCTCGGCGAACACGGCGACACGGTCGTCTCGGCCGCCGGCACCGTCTATGCGGTCTCGCCGGCCACCGGTTCGGTGTTCGCCGTCGACCCGGCCATCGGCGCCGAGGGCTCGACGACCTGGCCGATCGGCGTCGAGGCCTCCGACGACGTCTCCATCACCGCCGTCGGCGACCGGTGGGTGGTGCTCGATGCCGACTCCGGAACGCTCTTCACGCAAGACGGCAGCGTCGTGGTCGAGGCGCTCGCCGGAGTCGCATCCGATGATCCCTCCACCGATTCCGCCGGCGATCCCGGCGCGGCCGACGGCAGGGCGCCGGTCGCGCTGCAATCGCCGTCGCCCGACGCCTCGGCCGACGTTCTGGTGGCCACCTCGGCCTCCCTTCTGGCCGTGACGCTGAGCGGCGGTGCGACCCAGACACTCGACGACGGTCATCGGGGCCTCCCCGCGACGCCGGCACGGGCCGACGGATGCTGGTACGCGGCCTGGTCGGACGGCCGCTCCTGGAGCCGCTGCGACGGCGATCCGGTCGTGGGAACCCTCTCCGGAGCCGTCGCCACCGACGACCTGGTGTTCCGCACCAACGGCACCGGAGGCATCCTGCTGAGCGACACGGTCTCCGGTCGCTCCTGGGACGTCGTGCGCGAGAACGCGCCGATCGACGACTGGGATCTGCTGCTGCCCGACAGCACCGACGACGAGAGCGCCGAGGAGGCGGTCACCGACCAGCCGGCCCAGGTCGACCCCGCCCAGCGCCCGCCGGTCGCCACCGACGACGATCTCGGCGCGCGACCCGGCCGCAGCACCGTGCTGCCCGTGCTGCAGAACGACTACGACCCCAACGGCGACGTCGTGGTGATCGATTCGGTGCAGCTGCCGGAGGGCGCCGACTGGACGATCGACAGGATCCAGCAGAATCAGCAGCTGCAGCTCACTCTGCCCGAGACCGTGCGTGGCGAGATCGGTTTCGGCTACACCATCTCCGACGGCCGGGGCGGCCGCGCCGAGGCCACGGTGCGGGTCACGGTGCGCGATCCGTCCGAGAACTCCGCTCCGGTCCAGAGCAGTTCGACCACGGCCGACGTCGGGCTCGGCGGCCGCACCGATCTCGACATCCGATCCGACTGGTTCGATCCCGACGGAGACGCATTCTTCGTGCTCTCCGCCGGTGTCCAGGCCCCCGATACCGTCACCTCCACCCCGGAAGGGGTCGTCACCTTCACGGATTCCGGCCAGTCCACCGGAACCAAAGAGGTGTCGGTGACGGTCAGCGACGGCAGCTCCGCCAGCACGGGCATCCTGACGGTGCGCACCCACCCGGTCGACGAGGTTCCTCTCGTCGCCGAGGGCTTCGTGGTGCTCGCCTCGGCGGGGCAGGAGGTCGAGGCCGATCCGCTCGAGCACGTGCGCGGGGCCTCCGCCGACTCCACCGCGGCGCTGCGCCTCACCAATGTGCCGGCGAAAGACGGCTACACCCTCTCGCCCGACTACTCCGGCGGCACGGTGCGCATCACGGCCGCCTCGGCCGGCGACGGCATCCTCGACTACGCGGTGTCCGACGGCGCGCGCACCGCGGCCGGCACCATCCGGGTGATCGCGACCTCGCCGCCGGATGCGAACACGCGGCCGGTCACGGTTCCGCACTCGGCCTTCGCGCGCCAGAACACGAGCGTGCTGGTCGACGTGCTGGCGGGCGACTTCGACCAGGCCGGCGGCGTACTGATCGTGAGCCAGGCCGACCAGCAGGCCGAGGCCCAGGGGGCGCGCGTGGAGGTGATCGACCAGCGGATGATCCGGGTCACCCTGAGCCGGCCGCTGGACACCGGCACGATCACGTTCGGCTACACCGTCACGAACGGCCTCGCCGAGGCGCGCGGTTCGGTGACCGTGATCGCGATCCCGGATCCGCTGGTGCACCAGCCGCCCATCGCCGTGGCCGACAGCGCCTCGGTGCGGGTGGGCGACGTCGTCGACATCCCCGTGCTCGCCAACGACGTGCACCCCGACGGCGACGCGCTCACCCTGAATCCCGATCTCGTGCAGGGCCTCGGCGACGGTTCCGGTCTGCTCTTCGCCTCCGGATCGCGCCTGCGCTACCTCGCGCCGAACACACCGGGCGACTTCACAGCCGTCTACCGGGTCGATGCGCCCGACGGGCAGTGGGCCACCGCCGCCGTCACCATCAGCGTGCGCGAGGCCGACCCCGCCGCGAACGCCGCTCCGGTACCCCCGCTGGTGACGGCGCGGGTGATCGCCGGCGAGACCGTGCGCATCCCGATTCCGCTCACCGGGATCGACCCCGACGGCGATTCGGTGCAGTTCCTCGGCATCGACTCGGTGCCCGACAAGGGCACGGTCGGCAGCACCGGAGCCGACTGGATCGACTTCGAGGCGGGGGAGTACTCCAGCGGCACCGACACCTTCCGCTACACCGTGATGGACAGGCTCGGCTCGCGCGTCACGGGCGCCATCCGGGTGGGCATCAGCCCGCGCCTGGAGGGTGCTCGCAACCCGGTCGCGACCGCCGACGACGTTCTCGTGCGGCCCGGCAAGACCGTCTCGGTGCGCGTGCTGCAGAACGATTCCGATCCAGACGGCAGCCCCCTGCGGGTGACCGCCGTCGAGCCCGTGGGCGGCGGGTCGGCCGATCTCCCGAGCGGCGAGGGCCCGGATGCCGACGCTCCGGATGCGGATGCCGCTGCCGCCGCCGCGGAGAACGGGGGCGGCAACGGAGCAACCGCCACCGTCGTCGACGACACGCTCCGCTTCGTCGCTCCCGCGGAAACCGGCCGCTACGGCTTCATCTACACGATCGCGAACGAACGCGGCGGCACGAGTTCGGCCTTCGCCACCCTCGAGGTGAGCCAGGATGCACCGCTGTCCCGGCCCCAGGTCTCCGACACGGTGCTCTCCCTCACCGACATCCTCGACAAGCAGAGCGTCGACGTCGACGTGCTCGCCGACGTCTTCTTCGCCGAGGGTCCGGCGAGCCAGCTCTGGCTCTCGGTGCTGCCCGCCTACTCCCAGGTCGCCAAGGTGGTCGACGGGCGCATCCGGGTGCAGGTGCAGGATCGGCAGCAGGTCATCCCGTTCACCGTCGCGCATCCGGACGATCCCAACATCCGCTCATCCGGCTTCCTCTGGGTGCCCGGGCAGAACGACGCGCTGCCGCAGCTGCGCACGGGCGCGCCGAAGCTCACGGTCGAATCGGGCGCGACCCTGCGGATCGCCGTGAATGACTACGTGGTGGCGGTCGACGGGCGGCAGGTGCGCGTCGCCGACACCAACTCGGTGCGGGCCACCCACGCCGACGGCGCGAGCCTGGTCGACGGATCGGGCACCCTCGTGTTCACGAGTGCCGACAAGTACTTCGGCCCGGCGTCCGTCTCGTTCCAGGTGGCCGACGGCGACGGGCCCACCGCCCGCACGGCGACCCTGGTGCTGCCGATCACCGTCACCCCGCGCGCCGACCAGCCTCCGGTGTTCAGCGGCGCCGTGATCGAGTTCGAGCCGGGCCAGCAGAAGGCGATCGACCTCTCCAAGCTCACCACCTCGGCCTCCGGCGGATCGGGCGCGCTGACCTATCAGGTGCTGGAACCCCGCCCGGCCGGCTTCTCGGCGGTGCTGCTGGGCTCCACGCTCACCATCACGGTCGACCCGGGCACCAAGAAGGGGAGCCAGGGCGCCTATTCCATCGGCGTCGCCGCCGGCGCCGTGGCCGGCCAAGCGGGCCGGATCGAGATGACGGTGGTGCCCTCGACGAAGCCCCTGGCGATTCCGGCGACCGACACCGTGGTGGCCCCGCGAGGCGCCACCACCCCGATTGACGTGCTGGCCAACGACGACGCCACGAACCCGTTCCCGCAGATCCCGCTCACCGTGGTGTCCGTGCGCGGAATCGACTCGGCGTCGTTGCCGGCCGGTGTGGCGATCGCGCCGAGCGCCGACAGACGGGTGCTGCAGGTGACCGTCGCCCAGGATGCCGCTCCCGCCGATCTCACGGTGCAGTACCAGGTTCTCGACGGCACCGGCGATCCCGAACGGGCGGCCTGGGGAACCGTGCGGATCGCCGTGCAAGACCGGCCGGGACAGGTCACCGGCGTCGCCGTCACGGCCTTCGGCGACCGCACCGTCACGGTCTCCTTCTCGCCCGGCGTGGCGAACAACGCACCGATCACCGGTTTCGAGGTGACCGCCCGCACGCCGGGCGGAGCCGGCGGCGTGACCCGCTGCGCGAGCACCCGCTGTGTCGTCGCCACACCGGGCAACGGTCCCGGCAACGCGGTGAACCTCTCGGTGACCGCCCGCAACGCCCTCGGGCTCTCCGATCCGGTGGGCTACTCCGTGCCGGTGTGGTCCGACCTGCTGCCCTCCGCCCCGGCCGCGCTCACCGTCGCTCCGCTGGACGGAGCCCTCGCCGTGACCTGGGGGGCCTCCTCGGTCGGCGCCGGGGGATCCGAGGTGAGCCAGTACGACGTCGCCGCGAACGGCCGGCTCGTCGCCACGCTCGACGCGGCCGGCCCCGGATGCGGCGGCTCCGGCTGCAGCACGACCGTCGGCGGGCTCGCCAACGGCTCCTCGGCCGAGATCACGGTCACGGCCCGGAACGGCGCCTACCCGGCTCTGGCCGTGTGGCCCTCCGCGACGGCGAGCGGCACTCCTTACGGGGCGCCCCTCGCCCAGACGATCACGGCGGTGGCGAACCTCGACGCCGGCCCCGGCACGGTGACGGTGCGCTGGCCGGAATTCGGGGGCAACGGCAACGCGGTGGCCGGCTACATCGTGCAGCAGCTGACACCCGGTGCCGGTGCGGCTCCCGGCGGCGCCCAGTCCTGCACCGTCTCCACGCCCGCACCGGGTGCCGTCACGCTGCCCCAGACGGGCGGAGAGGTGCTCGCCCAGCAGGTGCTCGGAGCCGAGGCGCGCGCTGCCACCTTCACGGGCCTGACGGGTGTCGACACCGCCTACCCCTTCGTGGTGTGGGCCTACAACGCGGCCGGTTGCGCGGCCTCGGGCGTGGTCTCGGCCGTCGCCTACCCGAGCCCGGGCGTCATCGACGCCGGTGCCCTGCAGGCCGGCCTGCAGATGGTGCGGCAGGACCCGACGGTGGAGGTGCAGGTGACGTTGGTGCCGACATCCGGAACCGTCTCGAACCCTCGGTACTACGTGCAGGCGGTCGATCAGACGGGAGCGCCCGCCGGATCGCCCACGGCGATGAGCGTGCCCGGCTTGCCGCGGGCGGTGACGCAGGGCCTCTTCGGCGAGCCGTTCCGGTTCCAGATGCAGGCCTGCAACGTCTGGGGTGGCACCGAGGTCTGCGGCCCGTACTCGTCGACCATGCAGGCACCCGAGCCCTCGCTGACCTTCGCGTTCGGCACGGCGCCGCGGTACGACGGCACGAGCTGGGGCTGGACGGACGACCCGCCGAACGGCGCCCTGGTGCCCACGTACTACTGCGGGTCGAAGGCCGCGGGCGCTCCTGCGCGCGACGAGGCGGGCCGCAGCGTCACGGCCACCTCGTGCACCCCGACCACGCCGGTGGCCGCGGGCGACGCCTGGCTGCTGGTCGCGATCGGCGCTTACGACTATGTGTACTTTGGCTAGCGGAGAGGTGATCCATGACGGACACGGGTAGCACGACGAGCAGCACCATGACGGCCGAGCAGGCGGCGCGGTTCGCCGATGTCTTCGACCGGCTCACGGCCAACGTCGAGCGCACCCTGCACGGCAAGTCGCACGTGATCCGGCTGGCGCTCACCGCCATGCTCAGCGAAGGCCACCTGCTGCTCGAGGATGCTCCGGGCACCGGCAAGACCTCGCTCGCCCGAGCGCTCGCCGACAGCGTGCGGGGCACCAGCAGCCGCATCCAGTTCACCCCCGACCTGCTGCCCGGCGACATCACGGGCGTCAGCGTGTACGACCAGCGCACGGGCGTCTTCGGCTTCCATCCCGGGCCGGTGTTCGCCAACGTGGTGCTCGCCGACGAGATCAACCGGGCCAGCCCGAAGACCCAGTCGGCCCTGCTCGAGGTGATGGAGGAGGGGCGGGTCACGGTCGACGGCACCCCGCATCCGGTCGGCCAGCCGTTCATGGTGATCGCCACCCAGAACCCGATCGAGCAGGCCGGCACCTATCGGCTGCCCGAAGCGCAGCTCGACCGCTTCCTGATCAAGACGAGCATCGGCTACCCCGATCATGCGACCACCCTGCGCATCCTGCAGGGCGCCACCGAGAAGGCGCACGGCGACCCGCTGCCCCCCGTGGTGACGGCCGAGGGCATCACGCTGCTCGCCGCCGAGGCGCGCACGGTGCACGTCGACGCCACGATCAACGACTACGTGTCCCGGCTGGTGCAGGCCACCCGCGACGCCTCCGAGACGCGGCTGGGGGCGAGCGTGCGCGCTGCGCTGGCGCTGATCCGGGCCGCGAAGACCTACGCGGCCTCCGACGCGCGGCACTACGTGGTTCCGGATGACGTGAAGTCGCTCGCCGGTCCCGTGCTCGCGCACCGCCTCGTGCTCGACCCCGAGGCCGAGTTCGACGGGGTCACGCCGCTCGGCGTGATCTCGCAGATCCTGCTCGACGTCCCGCCGCCCGGGGACGTCTCCGCCGCATGACGGGGGAACGGCGAACCGTCGCCGTGTCGGCCGGCGGCTGGATCGTGGCGGGTCTCGCGGTGGCCGGCATCGGGCTCGGGATCGCCTTCGGCTGGCTCGAGCTGCTGGTGATCGGAGTCGCCTGCGCGGTTCTGGCCATGGTCTCGGCGCTGTTCCTCTTCGGCCGCGCCTCGGGCCGGATCGGGATCGAGGTGCTCGAGGGCTTCGTGGTGGCCGGCGGGTCGGCCACCGTCGCGGTGAAGGTGCACAACGACACCGCCCGGCGGCTCCCGGCCCGGGCGGCCGAGCTCGCGGTGGGGGAGCGGGTCGAGCACGTCGTGCTGCCGCCGCTCGCGCCCGGCGAGACCCGGCAGGTCGTGATCGCCGTGCCCACCGAGCGCCGCGGTGTCATCCGGCTCGGCCCCGTCACCGTGCTGCGGCGCGATCCGATCGGTCTCGCCCGCCGCGAGTCGGTGCGCTCGGGTGCCGCGGAGCTCTTCGTGCATCCGCATTCGGTGGCCTTGGAACTGCGCAACACGGGCCTGCTGCGCGACCTCGAGGGCATTCCCACCGCCGACCTCACCGACAGCGACATGTCGTTCCACGCCCTGCGCGGGTACCTGCCGGGCGACGACCGGCGCCACATCCACTGGAAGAGCACCGCCAAGACCGGCGACTTCCTGGTGCGCCAGTTCGAGCAGACCCGGCGCAGCCATCTGATCGTGATGCAGTCGCTGGCCGCCGCCGACTACGCCTCCGACGAGGAGTTCGAGCTGGCCGTCAGCGTGGTGGCGTCGATCGGTGTCAGCGCGATCCGCTCCGGCATGTCGGCGTCGGTGTACGCGGGATCGCACGACTCGCGATCGGCCCGTGGCGCGACCTCCGCGCGCGGCCCGGCGGGCGGCCCGGCGCCCCGGGCGGCTCGAGCCGGTCGCGC
>NZ_JAHFUW010000095.1 GCF_023264855.1 Herbiconiux sp.
CCCTGAGTCCGATGAGACGTCGCACAACCGAAGGGATACGAGGCGGTCGCCCTGTCATGGTTCACTCGGCGGCGCGCCGGGCGCCGCCTGGCGGAGCCGCCCTCTCAGCGGACGGGTTCGTCGGCGTGCCGGACGTCGTCCGACGACGCATCCCCGGCTTCCGTCGCCGCCCCGTGGATCGGATGGCTTCGCTCGAGCGCGGCGCCCTCGACGTCGACGTTCGGGAGGATCCGATCGAGCCAGCGCGGCAGCCACCACGCCTTCTCGCCGAGCAGGTGCATGAGCGCGGGGATCAGCAACAGCCGCACCACGAACGCATCGAACAGCACGCCGATCGCGAGGCCGAAGCCGAGCGGTCGCACGAGCGCCAGGTGCGAGAAGATGAACCCGCCGAACACCGACACCATGATGATGGCCGCCGCGGTGACCACCGCTCGCCCGTTCCGTAGCCCGGCGACAACCGCCGTCCGGGCCGGCACCCCGTGCACGAACGCCTCTCGCATTCCGGTCACCAGGAAGAGCTGGTAATCCATCGCGAGACCGAACAGCACGCCGATGAGGATGATCGGTGCGAAGTTCAGCACCGGTCCGGGGGTGTGGACGCCGAACACCGGCCCGAGCCATCCCCACTGGTAGATCGCCACCACGGCTCCGAGTGCGGCGAACAGCGACAGCACGAACCCGGCTGTCGCGATCAGCGGCACGAGGATCGAGCGGAACACCAGCACGAGGATGAGCAGCGACAGCCCCACGACCAGCGCGAGGTACACCGGCAGCACGCCGGCGAGTTTCTCGGAGATGTCGATGTTGCCGCTGGCCTGGCCTGCCACCCCGAGCTCGATGTCTCCGATCGGCGAGAGCTCGCGCAGGTCGTGCACGAGCTGCTCGGTCGATTCGGTGGACGGTCCGCCGATCGGCACGACCTGGAAGGCGAGGAAGTCGCGGTCCTCGGACACTCCGACCGGCGCGACCGCGACCACGCCGCCCTGCTCGAGCAGCTGACCGGCTAGGTCGGCCTGTACCGCGACGACGTCGTCCTCATCGATCGGGGCCGGCAGCGCGGCGGTGACGAGCAGCGGTCCGTTCTGGCCGGCTCCGAATGCCTCGGCCGCGGACGTGTAGGCCCGGTACTGGCTGGAGTCGACGGGCTCGGATGACCCGTCGGGCATGCCGAGCCGCATGGAGAGCGCCGGGATCGCGATGATGAGCAGCGCGCCGACGGCGAGTGCGGCGCGCGCGAACGCACGCGAGGTCTTCATGGGCTTCAGCTCGGGGCGAGCGTGCGATTCGTGGCCGATCTGGCCGCGAGCCCGCCGATTGACGATCCGGAGGCCGATGATCCCGAGCATCGCAGGCGTCAGGGTCACCGACAGGAGTACCGCGACCAGCACGCATCCGGCCGCGACCGTTCCCATGACGCCGACGAAGGGGATGCCGGTCACGTTCAGGGCGAGCAGTGCGACGAGCACCGTCGAGCCTGCGAAGACCACGGCGTTGCCCGACGTGCCGTTCGCGAGGGCGATGGATTCGTGCACGTCGACACCGGCGAGCACTTGCCGTCGATGGCGGTTGATGATGAACAGCGCGTAGTCGATGCCCACGGCCAGTCCGAGCATCATGCCGAGCACGGGGGTGGCCGACGACATGTCCACGACGCCCGAGAAGGCCAGCGACCCGGCGACGCCGACGCCGACGCCGACGAGTGATGAGACGATCGGCAGCAGCGCCGGCAGCAGCGCGCGGAACATGATGACGAGCGTGAGCAGCGCGAGCGCGACGCCGACGATCTCGCCGATGCCGATGAGTCCCTCGACCGCGGTGGCGATCGTCGCCGAGTAGTAGTCGACCTGCACCCCGTCGATTTCGGCCTGGTCGAGTTCGTCCGAGACCGCTTCCACGACCTCGGACGGGACGGAGAACACGTCGTCCTCGAACATCACCACGCCGATCGCAGTGGCACCGTCCTCGGACACGGTTCGGATCTCCGAGGCGGCATCCATGAGCACCCGCGCGTCATCGAGCTGAGCGCGCTGCTCGGCGAGTTCGCCGGCACCGGCGTCCAGCTCGCCGCGGCGATCCTCGAGCTGAGCGGCACCGGCATCGAGCTCGGCCTGCTGCGCGGCGAACTGCGCCGCTGCGAGCGCGTACGTCCCCGCGGACTTCGCTTCAGCGATGGCCGCGTCGAGTTGCGCCTGAGCGGCCTCGAGCTGGGTTCGCGCAGCCTCGATCTGAGTGGAGCCCTCGTCGAGCTGGCGCTGCGCTTCGTCGAGCTGGGCCGCGCCGGCTTCGAGCTGCTGCTCCTGTTCGGCGCGATCGGACGTCGCGACGAAGGGGTCGACCACATCGGCCACGCCGTCGATTCCGTCGATCTCGGCCAACATCGCGGAGATATCCCCCTGCTGGGCCTCGGTGAAGTCGGATCCGTCCTCCGTCCGGAACACGATGGTGCCGGTTCCGCCCCCGAGTTCCCCCAGTTCTTCGGTGAGCCGCTCGGTGACGCGCTCGGTCTCGGTGCCCGGGATGCTCATGCTCGACGTCAGCGTGCCGCCGAAGGAGACGAAGGCTCCGACAGCCAGGGCGAGTGCGGCGATCCAACCGGCGACCACGGCCCACGGTCGGCGCGCGGCGAATCGTCCGACACGGTAGAGGAGTTCTGCCACGCGAGAGGCCTTTCATGAGGAGACGAGACGAGGGCGCACCTACGAGCCACCACCGAGGATAGCCGACATTTGTCGGAAATCGGAGCGGCTGGGTTCTGCGTGGCGTCTCCCCATCCCGCTGGCACAATCGACGCATGGATGCCCGCGTCGTCCGCACCCGACGGTCCCTGCAGGAGTCGCTGTTCGCCTTGGCTCGCGAGCGGCCGCTCGAGGAACTCACCGTCGCCGACATCGTGCAGCGGGCAGGAGTGAATCGGAGCAGCTTCTATCAGCATTACGCCGACAAGGACACCCTTCTCGCCGATGCCATCGACACGGCGGTCGAGCAGGCAGGGACCTTCCTGCCTGAAACGATCACCGCACCGGACGGCCCGCAACGCGCGCTCCTCGCCTACCTGCGACACATCGACGAGCATGTGGCGGTCTATCAGCGCGTGCTCGGACGCCACGGCTCGGCCGCGGTGGCGTTCAGGTTGCGTGATCGCATCGAGGCCGTTGCCCGCGAGGGCCTCGGGCGAATGGGCACGCACGCATTCGAAGGGATCCCCCTCGACGTCGTCAGTGCCGGCATCGCCGGCTCAGCACTCGGCGTCATCGGGGCGTGGCTCGCGCGCGACCCCCGACCGCGAGTCGAGACCGCTGCGGACTGGGTATGGCGTGTGCTCGTCGGCGTCGGCGATGCAATGGAGGAGGGGCGCTGACGGTACGCCCCGTCCA
>NZ_JAHFUW010000001.1:0-187085 GCF_023264855.1 Herbiconiux sp.
GCAGTTCGGCCAGCGCGCACACCACCAGGAACGCCGCCCACACCGCGAGCACCCCCGTCCGGATCGCGCGCCCCACGCGGACGCGGCTCACCCGCGCACCGGTCTCCCGCACGCGGGCGTCCCGCACGCCGGTCTCCTGCACGCAGCTCGCGGTCACGCGGCCGGCGGATGCGGCGGACTCCCCCGGTACCGCCGCTGCCGTCGCCGGCCGCGCCACGAGCACCCCGACCAGGAGGCAGCACAGCAGGGCCGTCGCCGGCACGGTGAACGAGGTCATCAGCGCCGCCGCCGTACCGAGCAGCGCCGCGAGCGCGCCCGACAGCAGGAGCGCCCGCTCGGCGACCGACGTACGAATCGCCGCGGCCCAGCGGCGGCAGCCCACCATCACGATCGCGATGCTCACCGCCGCCAGCAGCGCCGCCAGCGGCCAGCCGCCCGCCATCCCGGCCTGCATCAGCACGTTGTGCGGCGAGTCCAGCGTGGTCGAGGTGCCCACGCTCGCGTACCACTCGGCGCTCTGGAAGGCGGGCGCCGCATCCACGAACCCACTCGGTCCCACCCCGGTGAACGGCCGGCCCGCCAGGATGGCGAGCGACTCCTGCCAGATCAGCACCCGGTCCGACACCGTCGTCATCGACAGCGGACTCAGGCCGAGCAGCCGGCTTCGCGTCAGCGGCACCGCCAGGGCGACGCCGACCAGCAGCACCAGGCTCCCGGCGGCGATCAGCACGCCGCGCACCAGCCGCCGGCGGTGCGCCACCGCATCCGCGCCCGCTCCACGCGGACGGCGCAGCCCCAGCGAGGTCACCTGCAGGGCGGCCAGCACGAGCACCACCAGCACGGCGCCGAGGAACGCCCCGCGCGAGGCCGACACGGCCACCGTCACGAGCCCGAAGCCCGCCCCGGCCACCAGCAGCAGCGCCCAGGCGATCTGCCGGCGCCTACGGCCGGCCCAGGCATCTCGCACCGCACTCGCCGCCGGCAGCACCAGCACGGCCAGGAAGATCAGGCCCAGGATGCCCTGGTCGGTCGCATTGCCGGCCAGCGAGCCGGGCCGCTCCCAGGGCGTCGGGATCGGATCGATGCCGAACGACTCGAGCACCCCGATCACGCCGAGGGCCGCACTGGCCACGGCCGAAGCCGACCAGAACGTGCGGATGCCCCGGCCTGCGCCGGGCCCGAGCAGTCGCGCTCCCGCCCACACCGCCACGAGGTACGCCGAGAGCCCGACGGCGCCCTCGTATCGCGGCCAGCGCCCCCAGAACGCCGCCCACGGGCTGACCGAGAACGCGACCCCCACGAGCAGCAGCAGGATGCCGGCGGCCATCGCCACGAGCACCCAGCGTGGGAGCCGGCCTCGGGGCAGGGTCAGGCTCGCGGCCACCGCGGCGATCGCGAACAGCGCGTCTTTCGGCAGCAGCCAGCGGGTGAAGGCCTCGGGCAGGAAGACGATGCTCGCGAGCACCGCCAGCCAGATCGCGGCCGTCGCCCCGGAGCGCAGGGCGCGGCCGTTCGCGCTCAGGGCGCGCCTACTCGGAGGCGATCAGCGTCTGCAGGTAGGCGCCGTACCCGCTCTTCACCAGCGGCGCCGCGAGCTTCGCGAGCTGAGCGGTGTCGATCCAGCCGGCACGCCAGGCGATCTCCTCGATGCAGCCGATCTTGAAGCCCTGACGGTCTTCGATCACGCGCACGTACTCGGAGGCCTGCATCATCGACTCGAAGGTTCCGGTGTCCAGCCAGGCCGTGCCGCGGTCGAGCACCTGCACGTGCAGGTCGCCGCGCTCGAGGTAGCGCTCGTTCACGGTCGAGATCTCGAGCTCGCCGCGGGCCGAGGGCTCGATCGACTTGGCGATCTCCACCACCGAGTTGTCGTAGAAGTACAGGCCGGGAACGGCGTAGTTCGACTTGGGCTCGATCGGCTTCTCCTCGATCGACACGGCCACGTTGTTCTCGTCGAACTCGACCACGCCGTAGGCGCGGGGCTCGGCCACGTGGTACGCGAAGATGCGCGCGCCCTCGATCTCGCCGTTGGTGCGCAGCGACGAGCCGAGACCCACACCGTGGAAGATGTTGTCGCCGAGCACCAGCGCCACGCTCTCGTCTCCGATGAACTCCTCACCGATGATGAAGGCCTGCGCCAGCCCGTCGGGCGAGGGCTGCACGGCGTACTCCAGGCGGATGCCGAGGTCGCTGCCGTCGCCCAGCAGGGAGCGGAACTGCTCGTTGTACTCCGGCGTGGTGATGATCAGGATCTCGTTGATCCCCGCCATCATCAGCGTCGACAAGGGGTAGTACACCATCGGCTTGTCGTAGATCGGCATCAGCTGCTTCGAGATGCCCTTGGTGATCGGCCAGAGCCGGGTGCCGGATCCGCCGGCCAGGATGATTCCGCGCATGCTCAGCGGCCTTTCTCGTTGAGGGACGCGTAGAACGCCTTCGCCTGCTCCCAGGTGGGCAGGAGCCCGGATGCGGCGGCCTCGGCCAGCGAGGGCGCCTCGGTGTCTTTCGGCGAGAGCAGCAGGTTGCCGGCCTCGTCGGGGAAGCGCAGCTCGATCTCGGGGTCGAGGGGGTTGATGCCGTGCTCGCGCTCGGCCGCGAAGGTGGAGGTCACCAGATACGACACGGTGGCGTCGTAGGTGAGGGCCACGAAGGCGTGCCCGAGGCCCTCGGCGAGGTAGATGCCGCGGCGGTCGACGTCGTCCAGCAACACCGAGTCCCACTGACCGTAGGTGGGCGAGCCCACCCGGATGTCGATCACGAAGTCGAGCACGGCGCCGTGCGTGGCGGTGACGTACTTGGCCTGCGACGGCGGGATGTCGGCGAAGTGGATGCCGCGCACGACACCCTTCTTCGACACCGAGGTGTTCGCCTGAGCGAGGTCGATGGAGTGGCCGATCTCCGCTTCGAGCTTGTCGAAGCGGTACCACTCGAGGAAGACTCCCCGGTCGTCGCCGAACTGCTTCGGCGTGATCTCGTAGGAGTCGGGGATGCTCAGTTCGCGGAATTGCACGCTGCGAGTCTAACCAAACCGCGGCCCGCCCGTCGGCGGCCGACGCGCCGCGGGCGCACCGCGCATCCCGTCAGCCCCGTCGTAGCACCTTCGTGATCCGCCAAGACCGCGACGATTCGATCGCAGCGATCACCTCACGCAACTGCTCGTCGGACATCCGCAGCACCTTGCTGGCCTTGATCGGCCGGCCCCGCCCGGTGAGCAGGCCTACCGCCCGGATGCCCGCACTGGCTCGCCAGGAACGGGACTCCAGCAGGCTGACCACCCGTAGATGCAGGTCGTCGCGCTCCCGCACGCGGGCGCGGGTGCGCTGCTCCACCTCGGCCTCGACGTCGTGCTCGGGCCGGGCGGGCGGCGGGGCGTCCGCGGCGGCCGAGGCCTGGCGCACGAGCTTGCGGATGGCCCGCGTCTCGCCGGCCGGCAGCAGCACCGGGCGGGCGTCGAGCTTGCGGTCGACGGCGTACTGGTTGAGGATCCACTCGTCGTGCACGTGCTCGGTGATCGACGAGTCCTGCGAGACCCAGCCCCGGTACACGGCCGTCAGCGCTCCGGAGTCGGCCACGCCGACCACCGAGACCGCGCGCAGCAAGTAGTCCCAGTCCTCCGTGGTGGTGAGCGTGTCGTCGTAGCGCATGCCGAGGTCGCGGTGCAGCGCCCGAGGGATGGCCGCCGACATGAACGGCGTGCTGTTCAGCGAGAGGTGCTCCACGAACGAGAACTCCCGCGCGTAGGGCATCGTGATGCCGGAGTGCGCTCGCGTGGCGTCCGCCTCACGTACCCGAACCCGGTCGGCCTGCTGGCGCGCGCACACGCTCCGCAGCACGCGCCCACCGAACTTCAGCTCGAGGTCGGCGAAGGCCTGCACCCAGTGCGCGAACACCAGGTCGTCGTCGTCCAGCGCGGCCACGTAGCGGCCGCAGGCCTCCTCGAGGCCGGTGTTCAGCAGCGTCGCCCGGTTGCCGTGGTCGACGTGCACGATGCGGATCCGCTCGGCGAGCCAGCCGGGCACCCCCTCGACCGCGCCCTCGATGCCCAGCTGCTGCTCCACACTGGTGCGGTGCGCGATCACGATGACCTCGAAATCGGTGCTGCTCTGGCCGGCGAGGCACAGCAGCACCTCCTCGAGCTCGGCGATCCGACGGCCCTGGGTGCGGATGACGACCGTCAGGAACGGGCCGGGCGGCTCGGCTTCGTGCCGCACCGGATTCTGCGGCCCCGCCACACAGGCCCAGACGAACTGGTTCACCCGCCCGCTCGGCTCGGCGTCGTCGCGCATCTCGTTGAGGAACCGGTTGAGGTTCGTGCCGGGCTGGAGCGCGGGATGACCCGCCGGGTAGTGCTGATCGCTCTCGGCGAGCGAGTAGTCGTTGCGCCCGATGGGGTACAGCCCGGCGGCCGCGAAGGCCTCCCGCAGCGACTTCTCGCCGTAGAGCCTCAGGTGCGTGACATCCAGCAGCCCCGTGGGGGTGTACTCCCACGAACCGAGCGCGAGCTTGTAACCCACGTCGCGGTGGGTCACGTTGGGCAGGCTGAACACGCTCACGGCGCCGTGCTCGACGACGATCGCCCGGATGGCGGCGAGCAGCTCGCTCCCGTCGGCGATGTGCTCGAGACCGTCGAGCACGCTCACCGACGCCACCCGCCGGCCCGCGATCACCGCGGTGAGAGCCGCGAGGATGCCGCCCGGCTCGGCGAGGTCGGCCTGGTGCACCTCGAGTCCGCGCTCGTGCACGGCCTTCAGAGCCACGGGGTCGATGTCCACACCCACGTAGTGCAGCCCGAACTCGCCCTCCACCACCTCGCCGATCGCGGAGTACCCGCTGGCGATGTCGAGATGGACGGCACCGTCGCTGCCCTCGGGCAGATGCTGGCCGAGCAGGGAGATCACGTGCCCGTAGAGGTTCTCGATCGAGTAGGCGTTGTCGTACTTCCTCACCGGATCCGCCCTCACCATCGGTGCACCGCGTAGTTCCCGGCGACGAACTCGCCCGTCGTGCCCTCGGGGTCCAGGCGTTCGGGGAGGGCACCCCGCTCCCGCCGGTCGAGATAGCCGGCCACCGCGCGCCGGATGATCTCGTCGGGGAAGCCGCTCATCGACTCCAGCAACCGCTCGAGCACGTCATCGCGCGACCACTTGTGCGCCAGCATCAGGGCACTCTCGGCCGAGAAGTACCGTTCGGTGTCTGAGGCCAGCCACTCGCCGTCGGGGCCGAGCCGCTTGTCGTGGAACACCGCCGCTGCGGGCTGGAAGATCACCTGGAACCCCCGCAGCCGGTACCGCCAGGAGAGATCGACATCGTCTCCGTACATGAAGAACGAGTCGTGATCGAAGCCGCCCAGATCGCGGAACTCCGCGGTGCGGAACATCGAGAACGCGCCCGAGGCCCAGGAGGTGGCCCCCGAGACGCGGTCGTAGTCCTTCGGATGCTCCAGCGGCAGCTGCTTGGCCTCGGCGATCCCGATGGGGGTCTTCGAGCAACGCGGTGAGTGCACCGAGCGCCCGGCGTGAAGGGAGCACATCCGGATTCGCGATGATCAGCCGGTCGGTCACCGTGTCGACCGCGAGCCGGTTCTGCGCCCCGCCGTGGCCGAGGTTCTCGCCGAAGTTCCGATAGGTGATCTCGTTGATGCCGTCGAAGCGGGCGGTGAGCTCGGCCACCTGCGGTGGCGTCAACGAGGGTGAGGGCGAACAGTCTCCGTAGGAGACGTTCACCAGGCCGTGCTCACCGGCACTCTGGCCGAGCTGGGACACGCGGTCCAGGCTCGCCAGCGTGCGTTCAAGCGCAGCGACAGGGGTATGGAACAGCACCGATTGCACGGTGATGCTCGTGAACGTGGTGAACATTCCTACCTATTCCGTCCACCGCATACCCACCCCGACTCGATCCCTGTGATGAGCCCGGCGTTTCCCCACGCACAGTCTACGGGTTCTGAGGAAACTTCATAGACACGTGTGTCAGAGAAGCCTCATCCGGCCGCGATCCCGGGGCCGGCCGTCACGCGGAGTAGGAGCGCACGCCGTCCAGCACGCGCTCGACCTGCGCATCCGTGAGGCCCGCCCAGAGCGGCAGACGCACGAGGCGCCGCGAGAAGTTCTCACTCGCCGGCAGGGCGGCGCCCGGCCGCAGCGAACGCCCGAACCGCAGGCCCGCGGGCGAGGTGTCCAGTGGCACGTAGTGGAAGGCTGCGCGCACGCCGAGACCGCGCAGGTGCTCGAGCAGCCCTTGCTGCTGCTCGTGCGAGGGCATCACCAGATAGTAGAGGTGCGCCGCGTGCTGAAGGGAGGCATCCGCCGACATCAGCCGCACGCCGCGCGGCGCGGCCCACTCGGCGAGACCCGCGGCGTAGGCGTTCCACACCCGGTGCCGCTGCTGCTGGATGGTGTCGAAGGCGGCGAGCTGCGCATCCAGCACCGCCGCGTTCAGCTCCGACAGCAGGTAGCTCGAGCCGGCGTCCTGCCAGGTGTACTTGTCGACCTCCCCGCGCAGGAAGCGCGCCCGGTTGGTGCCCTTCTCGCGGATGATCTCGGCCCGCTCGAGCAGTGCGGCGTCGTTCACCACGAGCGCCCCGCCCTCGCCGCAGTGCACGTTCTTGGTGTCGTGGAAGCTCTGCGTGGCGAGCGCGCCCACCGTACCGAGCCCGGCCGTGCCGAGCCCGTGCGCGTTGTCCTCCACCAGCGCGAGCCCGCGCGGCTGCGTGATGCTCAGGATGGCGTCGAGATCGACGGGCACACCGCCGTAGTGCATGACGGTCACCGCCTTGGTGCGCGCGGTGACGGCATCCGCCACCTGCTGGGCGTCGATGTTGCCGGTGGCCGGGTCGATGTCGACGAACACCGGGGTCGCCCCGCGCAGCACGATCGCCGTGGCGGCCGAGGGGAAGGTGAAGGCGGGCACGATCACCTCGTCGCCCGGCCCGAGATCCAGCAGCAGGGCCGCCATGTCGAGCGCGTGCGTGCACGAGGTGGTGAGCAGGGCGTGCGGGGCGCCCAGGATGCCGGTCAGCCGAGCGGTGGCCGAGGCCGTGAACGGGCCGTCGCCGTGCGCGTGGTCGGAGCGCAGCACCGCATCGAGGTTCTCGAGCTCGCCGGGCGAGCGGTAGGGGCGGCTGAAGACGATCTCATCGGGCACCGGGGGTGGGGTCCGTTCCGTGGGGTGCGACGGTCGGTTCGGGCCGGACTGCCGGGGTGGGTCGGTTGCGTGCCGCGAGCAGGCCCGTCGGCAGGTCGATCGTACCGGTGTCGGGCAGCGCCGTCGGGGTGGGCACGTCGAGGCGTGTCGGGCCGTCCTCCGGCATGATCGTCTCCGGATTGTCGACCACGAGGTACAGCGGCCGCCCCATCGAGACGTTCAGCGAGACGCCGATGTACTCGGCGATGACGCCGAGCGACACCAGGATGGCGCCCGAGCACAGCAACAGCGTGACGATCAGCGAGGCCCAGCCCGCGGCATCCGGATCGGCGCCCACCTGGGGAGTTACGACCACGTAGACCACCACCGCGAGGCCGAGCAGAGCGATCACGCCGCCGAGCACGCTCACAGCCCGCAGGCCCGCCGTGCCGCTGGTGAGCACCATCCGCCAGAAGTAGGCGAACAGGGCGGGCAGCGAGTAGCCGGAGACGCGGCCGTCGGCGCTGCGCAGCACGGTCGGTGCGGTGGCGACCCGGTTGGTGACCCAGGAGAGCGCCACATCGAGGTAGACACCGGCCTGCGCGAACTCGGCGAGCTTGCGGCCCACGTCGCCCCGCACCAGACGGTAGCTCTGGAACTGGCTGGCGTCGGGCAGGTGGAAGGCTGCGCCGAGCATCCGCTTCGACGATTTCGAGGCTGTCGCGCGGAAGAAGCCGTGCGGGCGTTCGTTGGTGAAGCGGGCGTAGACGACGCCGGCGCGTTCGCGGATGGCGGTGTCGAGGAAGGCGCCGATCGAGGCCGGGTCGTGCTGGCCGTCTTCGTCCATGGTGAGGATCCAGCGGCCGGTCGAGGCGGCCATCCCGGCGAGCGTGGCGGCGTGCTGGCCGAAGTTGCGGCTGAGCCACAGGATGCGCACGGCCGGATACTGCTGCTCGAGCGCGCGCATGACGGTGTCGGAGTGGTCGGGCCCGTTGTCGTGCACGAGGATGATCTCGCCGACGCGGAAGGCGACTCCGTCGGGCGTGCGGGCCCCGCGGGTGTAGGGATCGAGCTCGGCGACGACGGCCGCGAGCGTGCGCTCCCCCTGGTAGACCGGCACCACGACCGAGATCGTGTAGATCGGCGCGTCGCGCCCTGCGTCCTCCACGGAACCAGAAGCTATCACGAGCCGAGCCGGATGAACGTGAAGCGACCGTCGGTCGAGGTGAATGCGGAGGATCCGGTGCCGGTCACCGATTCGAGCTGGCCCACGAGAGCCTCGCCGCCGTCGGTGTAGGCGGCGCGGTCGACCACGAAGCCGCAGCCGTCGATGCCCTTCACGGCCATCACCATCGCCGGAACCGGCAGCGAGGCGTACGCGCCGACCTCGTCGACGGGCGCGCGGCCCTTGATGCCGCCGGCCGACCAGCGCAGATCGGTGGAGTGCAGGAACATCCGCATCTCCTCCGAGTCGGTGACCCCGTTCACCGGCGGCGACTCGGGGAAGGCGATGTAGGGCAGCTGGTAGATCAGGCAGCCCTGGTCGACCGTGCCCTCGATCTGCTTCACGAAGGCGTCGTCGGAGTCGTAGCTCGCCACGGTCGCCGCGCGGGCGGCGGGATCGACGGGCGGGATCTGGTCCCAGGCCGCGAGCAGCATCAGCAGCACGGCGAGCGGCACGGCCACCAAATAGCGGCGACCGGGGCGAGCGGATGCGGGCTGCGGCGAGCGCACCTTGGTGACGACCCACCGCACGAACCGGTCCAGGATCAGGCCGATGGCGGCGAGCGAGAGCATCGCGATCAGGATGGCGATGCGGTTCCACGAGCGGATCGGGAAGTCGACGAACGACAGCAGCGTCGAGAGCCCGCCGACGGTGCCGAACAGGAAGGCCACGAAGGTCAGCCCGGCCAGGATGGCGAGCGTGCGCACGTAGCTCTTCGGCGCCCGCCAGCGGGTCTTGCCGGCCACCAGCAGGAAATACACGGCGACGACCATCAGCGACACGAACCCGGCGGCGGCGATCAGGCCGAGCGCGGGCGCCTCGGAGGGCAGCGGATAGTAGGTGTCGTAGAGCTGACGCAGCGTGGCGAACGGCCCGAAGCGATGCCCGGGCACGGGCAGCAGCAGGCTCGAGAGCTTGAACGAGTACAGCTCCGCCTCAGGCGGGCTGCGCACCAGAACGGCCTCGTTCACGCCGTTCGCGAGCCGGTACAGGATGCTCGGGATGAGATTCACGAGCATGGTGCCGGCGATCAGCAGCCCGGCCGCGGCGGCGCCGAAGAAGCGGCGCCAGGCGCGGGTCTGCCAGAGCTTCGCCAGGCCCACGATGGCCAGCACCAGGGCCACGAACACCGAGTAGTAGCTCGAGGCGGTGCCGAGCAGCACGAGCGTGCCGACCGTCGCCGCGTTGCGCCCGCTGATCAGCTTGCGCGACCAGAGCGGCTTCGCGGTCGCCACCCGGAACAGGATGCCCAAGGCCAGCGGAACCACGAAGTAGGCGGCGAGGAAGAGGTGCCCCTGCCCCTTGATGAAGTGGTACGGCGCGATGGCGAAGGCCACGGCGAGCGCCACCGAGAGCACGCGGCTGACGCCGACCTGGCGCAGGAACCACACGGCGGTGATCGCGGCCAGCGGGAAGCCGATCACGAAGTACACGTTCATGGCCACGCCGAAGTCGCTGGTGAACAGCCGCAGCACGTCGGCGGCGATGAAGTGCAGGTTGTCGGCCTGCGGGTAGTCGCTGTAGTACTGGCCGTACGGGGCGCCGAGGTTCGGCTGGTGGGTGAACCAGCCGGTCTCGATGATCGTCTTGAAGTGCGAGGCCACGGCGAGGGCGTCGCCGGAGTAGTACAGCGGCACCTTCCAGTCGAGCTGCCAGAGGTTCAGGCCCCACCAGACGGCGATCAGCGAGAACAGCGCCGCGAGGGCGTAGGGCAGCCAGCGCCAGGAGGCCAGGCGCGCGGCGACGCGGTCCAGCGGGGCATCCGGATGCCGCGGAGGCAGCGTGCCGGGGGCGTTCGACGGCGGGGTCGCGGTGGCGGTCATGCGGCCACCCGCATCCGCGGGGCCGTCACCGTGTAGTAGGCGCGGCGGGCGAGGGCCATCAGCTCGGCGCGACGGTCGCCGAGACGCACGTCGGCCGCGCTGATGGTCTCGGGAGCCTGGCTGCGGCACCAGGCGTGGTAGGCCTTGGCCTGCTCGGCCTGCTGGCCGACGAGGGCCACGCTCCACTGCCCGGAGTTCACCCGGAAGCCGGCCAGCGTGCGGTCGACGGGTAGGTAGTCCCCGCCGCCGAACAGCACCTTCGAGTAGCCGGTCTGGTCGATCAGGTAGGGGAAGCGGGCATCCCAGCCACCCGCCTCCTCGAGGTTCGCGCGGCGCATCGTGACGCATCCGGGTTCGCCGAACACGTTGGTGCCGCGGCGCACCGTCTGGCGCACCACCTCGGCGCCCGGCTGGCGGCGGCGGGCCACTCCCTGCAGGCCGCGATTACGGATGGTGACCTTGCCGCGGGCGTCCATGATGTCGCGGGGGCTCGAGACGAGCACGACGGACGGGTTCTCGTCGAGCGCCTCGGCGTGCGCCTGGAGCGCGCCGGGGTAGAGCACGTCGTCGCCGGGCAGCAGCTTGAGGTATTCGCCGGTCGCGGCCTCGGAGACGCGGCGCCAGTTGGCCTCGGCGCCGCCACCCGCGGGGGTGTGCAGGATGCGCATCCGCCTGTCTGCGGCGAAGGCTTCGAGAACGCCGAGGGTGTCGTCGGTGGAGGCGTGATCGGCCACCACGAGCTCGAAGTCGCCGTGCGACTGGGTGAGCACCGAGCGCACGGTGGCGGCGATGAAGTCGGCGTTGTTGTAGGCCGGGATGACGACGGACAGCTGGGGCATCAGCGTTCGCCCTTCTGTGGGTGGGTCGGGGTCTCAGGGGTCGCGGGGGCCTCGAGGTCGATCTCGGTCGCCGCTTCGGCCTGGCGCCGGAAGGAGAACCCCTTGTGACCGAAGTAGCTGATGAGGGTCGTGATGACGAGGATGGAGAGCTGGGCGAGGATGCGGTTCCAGCCCAGGTTCACCAGGATCGGCAGGATGACGGCGTTGATGCCGATCGACACCAGATACACGCTCTCGAACCGGGCGAGGTCGCGCCACAGGTGCCCCGTCACCTTGAACACGAACTTGCGGTACAGCACGAACGCGAACAGCACGCCGAGCACGTGCGCACAGGCCAGCACGGCGAGCGATCCGACCGTCTCGTTGACGGCGGCATCCACCCACGCCCCGACGGTGAGGTCGAAGGCGATGAACAGCAGGAACCCGACGCCGGTGTTGGTCGCGCCCACGAGCAGGAACGCGACCCGCTGATCCTTGATCACCCGCAGAATGAGTCCCGGGCGTTCCGCAGGCTCGTCGCCGCGCACACCACCCGGCTCTGTCACGCTGCCACTCTAGGTGCTGCCCCCTGCGAGCCCGCCTCACGACACGTCCCCCCTTCGATCCGGCTTCCATGCGCGGCGCACAGGGGGTGGCGGAGGGCTGCGGCTAGAATCGGTGGCGACAACTTTGCGAGGAGACCTCCCCCACCATGAAGATTCTTGTGACCGGCGGCGCCGGGTTCATCGGCTCCAACTTCGTCCGACGCACGCTCGAAGACGCGTACCCGGGTCTGGAGGGCGCCGAGGTCGTCGTGCTCGACGCGCTGACCTACTCGGGCAACCTCGACAACCTGCTCCCGGTGAAGGACTCACCGCGCCTCACCTTCGTGAACGGCGACATCCGCAACGGCCAGCTGCTCGACGACCTCTTCCCGGGTCTGGACGCCGTGGTGCACTTCGCCGCCGAGTCGCACGTCGACCGCTCCGTGCGCGACGCGTCGATCTTCGTCGAGACCAACGTGCTCGGCACCCAGCAGCTGCTCGACGCAGCGCTCCGCAACAACCTCCCCCGCTTCGTGCACGTCTCCACCGACGAGGTCTACGGCTCGATCGCCGAGGGCTCTTGGGCCGAAGACCGCCCGCTCGAGCCGAACTCGCCCTACTCGGCCTCCAAGGCCGGCAGCGACCTGCTCGCCCGCAGCTACCACCGCACGCACGGCATGAACATCTCGATCACGCGCTGCTCGAACAACTACGGCAACTACCACTTCCCCGAGAAGGTCATCCCGCTGTTCGTCACCAACCTGATCGACGACAAGCACGTGCCGCTCTACGGCGAGGGCAACAACATCCGCGACTGGCTGCACGTCGACGACCACACGCGTGGCATCGCCCTGGTGCTCACCAAGGGCCGCGCGGGCGAGATCTACAACATCGGCGGCGGCACCGAGCTCACCAACAAAGAGCTCACCCAGCTTCTCCTCGAAGCGACCGGTAAGGACTGGTCGTACGTCGACCGCGTCGCCGACCGCCTGGGCCACGACCTGCGCTACTCGGTCGACATCTCCAAGATCCAGGCCGAGCTCGGCTACGAGCCCCAGGTGCCGTTCGAACAGGGCCTGGCCGACGTGGTGCAGTGGTACCGCGACAACCGGCAGTGGTGGGAGCCCCTCAAGGCCCGCGCCGCGCTGGCCTGATCGGCTGCGTGCTCTGACGTGACCCGTTACCTCATCACCGGCGCCGCCGGCATGCTCGGCCGCGACCTCCAGGACGCCCTGGAGGGCCGCGACGTTGTCGCCCTCACCCGCGCTCAGCTCGACATCACCGACCCGGCGGCCGTGGCCGCTGCGGTCTCGGGCATCGACGTCGTGTTCAACTGCGCCGCCTACACCGCGGTGGATGCGGCGGAGACCGACGAAGACGCCGCCCGTGTGGTGAACGCGGTCGGCCCCGCCACCCTCGCGGAGGCGACGGCCGCATCCGGAGCGAAGCTGTTCCAGATCTCGACCGACTACGTGTTCCAGGGCGACGCCACCTCGCCGTACCCCGAAGACGAGCCGCGCGATCCGCTGAACGCCTACGGCCGCACCAAGGCGGGCGGCGAGACCGCCGTTCTGGGCCTGAACCCGGCCGGCGGCTACGTCGTACGCACCGCCTGGTTGTACGGCCGGCACGGCGCGAACTTCCCCGCCACCATGCTGCGCCTCGGCCGCGAACGCGACAGCGTCGCGGTCGTCGCCGACCAGGTCGGGCAGCCCACCTGGACCGCCGATCTGGCCCGTCAGCTGGTGCTGCTGGCCGACTCGGATGCCCCGGCCGGCATCTATCACGGCACCAATTCCGGGCAGGCATCCTGGTTCGAGTTCGCCCAGGCAACCTTTCAGGAAGCCGGATTGGACCCTGCTAAAGTCGGTCCAACGGACAGTTCGCAGTTCGTCCGTCCTGCCCCGCGTCCCGCGTACTCCGTACTCGGGCACGACGCGTGGTCCCGAGCAGGATTACCGCCCATGCGCCCCTGGCGCACAG
This sequence comes from Herbiconiux sp., assembly GCF_023264855.1. Classification (GTDB taxonomy): domain Bacteria; phylum Actinomycetota; class Actinomycetes; order Actinomycetales; family Microbacteriaceae; genus Herbiconiux. The sequence continues at coordinate 13,514 of NZ_JAHFUW010000001.1, forward strand.
CCCTGCATGAGGCGACCACCTCGGGAGTTTTTGGAGAGTAATGGCCACGCTACGGGTGATCATCGATCAGCTGGTGGCCCCCGTTCCCGGCGGTATCGGGCGCTACACGCTCGAGCTCACGAAGCAACTCGTCGCCACCGCGCCGCGCGGCTGCGACGTGGAGGGCATCCTCTCGGCCGTGCCGCAGGAGAAGGCCGACGAGGTGAGCGCCAAGCTGCCCGGGCTCGCCGGGCTGCACCGCGCCACGCTCCCGCGCCGTGAGCTCTCGGCCGCCTGGCAGCACGGGCTCATCGGCACCTCCGGCGAGGGCATGGTGCACGCCACCAGCCTGCTCGCCCCCGTGCGCAAGCACGACCGGCGATCGGATCTCGGCACGCAGACGGCCGTGACGATCCACGACGTCGTGCCGTGGACGCATCCGTCGACCCTCACGCCCCGCGGCGTCAGCTGGCACAAGGCGATGGCGAAGCGCGCCGCGAAGTACGCCGACGCGATCGTGGTGCCCACGCACGCCGTGGCCGAAGACCTCTCGCGCTACCTCAACTTCGGCGACCGCATCCGGGTCATCGGCGGTGCGGTGAGCGATGAGCTGCGGCTTCCCTCCGATCCCACCGCGCGCGCCCTCGAGCTCGACCTGCCCGAGCGGTACCTGCTGGCCGTGGGCACGCTCGAGCCGCGCAAGGGGCTCGCGGCGCTCATCCAGGCGCTCGCGCATCCGGCCACCGGCGACCTTCCGCTGCTGATCGCCGGCCCCGAAGGCTGGGGCGAGGTCGACGTGGCCTCGGTCGCCGGCGCGGCCGGTGTGGATGCGTCGCGCATCCGCGTGCTCGGCTTCGTGAGCGACTCCGACCTGGCGCTGCTGCTGGAACGCGCGACCGCGTTCGTCTACCCGAGCCTCGCGGAGGGCTTCGGCCTGCCGATCGTCGAGGCCTTCAACTTCGGCACCCCGGTCATCCACGCGGATGTGCCGGCCCTGCTCGAGGTGGCCGCCGGATCCACCTTCGTGGTGGAGCGCACCACGGCCGACGCGTATGCGGGGCAGCTCGCCGAGGCGATCGGCGCGGTGGTGTCCGACGCGAAGTTGCGCCAGCGGCTGTCGATCTCCGGTCTCGACCGGGCGCGGGCGTTTTCGTGGCGCGATTCCGCCGACAAGGTGTGGCAGCTGCACGCTGATCTGTAGGCCGTGGGGTCGGGTTCGTTGGTGGTGTCTGGGTAGACCGCGGTCCTGCTGTGTTTGTTGCCGGTCGCGCCGGGCTTCGCTCGGCGTGACCGGGCTGCGCCGGTCCCTGCCCGGCGCAGCGCGACATGTGAGCGCGCGGTCGAGGGACGCGGCCTGCGGTCGCATCCCTCGGCCACACGCTCACCTTGGGTCGTCGAGTACGGCCTGTTGCGTGCGTGCAGGTACCACCGTGTTTGGCTATTGAGGTGAGTTCGTAGCGTTGGAGAGTACTAGGGCGCTCGAGACCGTGCTTCGGACGAGGTCCCAGTCGGGGGCCTCGGGGTCGATCAGAGGGGGCGTGAGCTCGACGTTGTCGATCGGGAGGTCCTTGGTCTTGAGCGCCAGGTCGAGGAAGTAGGCGAGGGTCGACTGCGGGATGTCGGTCTGCACGACCTGGGTGCCGGCCGAGACGATGTCCTGGAACTTCGAGAGCACGTTCACCGGCTGGAACTGCTTCAGGATGGCCGTCTGCAGTTCGCGCTGGCGCTCCATCCGGTCGTAGTCGCTCGTGGTGTGGCGGGAGCGGGCGTACCAGAGGGCCGTGTAGCCGTCCATGTGCTGCTCGCCGGGCCAGATGATGCCCTCGACCTCGTTGCCCTCTTCGTCACCGCCCATCGGCAGCTCCTCGGTGACGTTGATGTCGACGCCGCCGAGCGCGTCGATGAGGTCGGAGAAGCCCTGCATGTCGATCATCACGTAGTACTGGATGGTGATGCCGAGGGCGCCCTCGATGGCATCCTTCGTCGCCTCGACGCCGGGGTTCGAGCCCTCGGCGTCGGCGTTCGGATACAGGTCCTGGTCGAAGGCCATCACGCGCGGGTAGAGGAAGCTGATCTGGCAGTCGCTGCCGCAGTCGTAGCTGCCGTCGGGGGCGTAGTCGGTGCCGATCAGGGGCGAGTCCGCCGCCAGCGGCACGTCCTGCAGGTCGCGCGGGATGCCCACCATCGTCGCCCGCCCCGTGTCGGCCTCGATGGAGACCACGGTCATGCTGTCGGGCCGCATGCCGTCGCGGTCGGGCCCGGCGTCGCCGCCGAGCAGCAGGATGTTGTAGCGGCCGTCGACCGGGGGCTCGGCCGCGGCCTGCGCGTTGAACACCGAGCTCAGGCCCGACTGCGCCACATTCGCGTAGTACGCCGCTGCCGCCGCGCCTCCCGAGGTGAGCACCAGCAGCACCACCGAGAACGCCGCGAGCGCCGGGCGGGCGCGATCCCCCACGCGCACCAGCCGCACGAGACGCAGGGTGTCCAGCGTGAGCACCACCCAGAGCACCGCGTAGGCGATCAGCACGCCCTGCGCGATGGTGAGCGGAATCGGGTTCGTGGCGATCGAGAAGATCACCTGCGGCCAAATCGTGTAGATGATGAGGCCGAGCACGGCCAGGATCCACAGCGCGAAGGTGAAGTAGAGGCCGAAGCGGCCGAGCTTGCGGTTGCCGGCGAGCACCTGGGCGGATCCCGGGATCAGCAGGTTGAGCACGACGAGCCACCACCCCCTGACCGTCATGGCCTTGGAGGAGGTGACATCCGGATACCGGATCGGGCTCGCTGTGGAGGAGGCGGTTGTCGTCATAGGCGGGTTTGGAGGTCCGTGTTCTTCTGCTCGACGAGCTCGGCGAGCTCGGAACGATAGCGGTCGAGGGCGTCGGCGAGGGCGTCGCCTGCGGCGTCACCCGAGGTGGAGAGGATGCTGACGGCGATCAGCGCGGCGTTCTTGGCGCCGCCGATGGAGACGGTGGCGACCGGGATGCCGGCCGGCATCTGCACGATCGACAGCAGCGAGTCGAGGCCGTCGAGCTTGGCCAGCGGCACCGGCACGCCGACGACCGGGAGGGTGGTGACGGAGGAGAGCATGCCCGGCAGGTGCGCTGCGCCGCCGGCCCCGGCGATGATGACCTTGAGGCCGCGTTCCCGGGCCGACTTGCCGTAGGCGATCATCTTCTCGGGGGTGCGGTGCGCCGAGACGACCTGCACCTCACTGGGAACACCGAAGTCGTTCAGCACCTGCACGGCGTCGCTCATGACCGTGAAGTCGGAGTCCGATCCCATGACGACGCCCACGAGGGGCCGGATGTCGGGTGCATCTGAGGGCATGCCTCTTAGCGTAAGTGTCAGTTCTGGAAGAACGCCGCAGCGGCACGCGCGCGGAACACGACGTCGTCGAGCTCGTCGCCGGCCACGGTGAGGTGCCCGATCTTGCGGCCGGGCCGGGCGGTCTTGCCGTAGAGGTGCAGCTTCGCCGTCGGCTGGTCTTCCAGGGCGGCGCGCGCCGGCCCGTCGAGGTCACCGTCGGAGGGTCCGCCGAGGATGTTGATCATCACGGTCCACGGCTCGCGGAAGCCGGTGGCGCCCAGCGGCAGGTCGAGAACCGCCCGCAGGTGCTGCTCGAACTGGCTGGTGGTCGAGCCGTCGATGGTCCAGTGTCCGGTGTTGTGCGGGCGCATCGCCAGCTCGTTCACCAGGATGCGCTCATCCGTCGTCTCGAACAGCTCGACGGCGAGCACGCCGGTGACACCCAGTTCTTCGGCGATCGTGTGCCCGATGCGGGCTGCCATCTCGGCCACGGCGCCGGCGGCACCGGGAGCCGGGGCGATCACCTCGGCACAGACGCCGTTTTTCTGGATCGACTCGACGACGGGCCACAGCGTGGTCTCGCCGCTAGGCCGCCGGGCGACCAGCTGCGCGAGCTCGCGGCGGAACTCGACCAGTTCTTCTGCCAGCAGGGCGCCTCCGCGGCCGTCTTCGTCGAGCGCCTGGAACCACTCCTCCACCTGAGCGGCGGATTCGACGACCCGCACGCCCTTGCCGTCGTAGCCGCCGCGCGCGGTCTTGACGACCGCCCGGCCGCCGTGGTCGGCGATGAACGCGTCGAGCTGCTCCGGCGTCTCGACCCGGGCCCAGTCGGGCATCGGGATGCCGAGCTCGCCGAGCCGTTCGCGCATCCGCAACTTGTCCTGGGCGAACTGCAGAGCATCCGGGCCCGGATGCACGCGCACGCCCTCCTCGACGAGCGCCCGCAGCACGGCCTGAGGCACGTGCTCGTGGTCGAACGTCACGACGTCGACGTCGCGCGCGAACGCCCGCACGGTCTCGAGATCGGTGTAATCCCCCACCGCTGTCCCCGCGATCGCGGCCGACATCCCCTCGCCCTCAGCGAGCACCCGGATCTCGATCCCCAGCTCGATCGCCGGAGGAACCATCATCCGGGCCAACTGCCCGCCACCCACAACGCCCACAACAAAAGTCACACGTGGAGTTTACCCGCGCTTCTGCCGAGCACTCGAAGTCTCAGGCCCTGCTCGATGACCCAAGGTGAGCGGGTGGCCGGAGGATGCGACCGCAGGCCGCGTTCTCCGACCGCGCGCTCACATGTCGCGCGGCGCCGGGCAGGGACCGGCGCCGCCCCGGGACGCCGAGCGAAGCCCGGCGCCCCGGCAGCTAACACAGCCGGACAGTCTCAGCCGCGAAACCACCGGCGCGCCATCGTCAGGAACAACCACTCACGAGTACGGCAGCGGCGGCACCGGGTGCTCGGTGAGGTCGCCGAGCAGCTCGGCCACCAAGCGCGCCGAGGGCACGTCGTGCAGGACGACCGTGAGGTCGGGGCCGGCGACTACGCGCACGTTGCCGGTGGCGAACGCCGCCTGCAGCGGAGTGCGGCGCACACGGATGTCGGTGACGCGCGCCAGATAGAGGTCTTGGCGGTCGCCCACGAAGAGGCCCCGACGGGCGATGATGCGGCGCGAGGTGATGGTGTAGCGGTGACCCAGCCACGCGATGAAGGGCAGCAGCGTACCGAAGAACACCAGAGCTCCCGCCCCGGCGAGCGCCGTGATGTTCTGCCACTCCTCCGGGAACCGCCCGCCGAACCAGCCGAGGGCCGTCACCGTGGCGAACAGGATGAGCACGGGGATGGTCAGCCGCCGCGCGTGCGGGCGGGTGCGCAGCAGGATGGTCTCGGGCACCGGCTCCACCGCGGTGGTGTAGCCGCCGTAGCCGGGATGGGCGGGTGCGCCGGGCGACGCTGTCGCGCCGGGGCCGGGGCCGGACCCGGGCGCGGCCTGGGCAGCAGGGGCCGCCGCCGCACCCCATCCGAAGCGCTCGGTCGCCGCCTGATCACCCGGATCGGCCCGCGGAGACCGCCCTCGCGTCACGGGCTCGGCACCGTTCAGGAGCGCGGTGAACGAGTCCTCGTCCTCCGTGGGTACATTCCTGCGCCTGGCCATGCTGCCCATTCTTCACTGCTAACCCCGGTATGGGCTGTCGCGCTCCCGGAGATGCGCCACATTCGAGGTCGAGGCCAGGGTTCAGCGGCTGTCGCGGTGCCGCAGGTGCGTCACGTCGCCAGCGGAGACGACCAGCGGATCGGGCGAGTCGTCGAGGTCGACGACAAGCCGCCCGGTCGCGTCCAGCGAGCGGGCGACCCCCGTGCGGAACACCTCCCCCGGCAGCTCGACGCGCACCGGCCGGCCGAGCGTCGCCGAGGCGGCCGTCGCCGCGGCGAGCAGCCCGCTCGCCTCCGGGTCGCCGTCGTGCGCGAGCCACTGCCGGTACACCTCGCCGAGCGAACGCAGGTACGCCGACAGCACCACGTCGGCCGTGACATCCGGAGCCCCCGCCAACGCCAGCGACGTGGCCAGGGGCGTCGGCAGCTCTTGCTCGGTCAGCGACAGGTTCAGCCCCGTGCCCACCACGACCCCGCCCCCGCCCGGGAGCAGCTCGGCCAGGATGCCGCACACCTTGCGGTCGTCGATCAGCACGTCGTTGGGCCACTTGATGCCCACCGACGGCCCCACGGATGCCGGCACCAGCGACCGCACGGCCTGTGCCATCGCGACCCCGACGACCAGCGGGAGCATCCCGAACCGCTCGAGCGGAACCGGCGCACCCGAGGCGCCGACCGGCCGCAGCAGCACCGAGATCGCCAGACAACGACCCGCCGGTGCCTTCCACACCCGGCCGAGGCGGCCCTTGCCCGCGACCTGATCGTCGGTCACCACCACCGACAGATCGGGCCAGTCGGCCGCCGAGGGACCGGACGCCTCGCGCGCCAGCAGTTCGTTGGTCGAGCCCGCCTGATCGAGCCAGTGCAGCGCGGGCGTGAAGGCCGAAGACAGCGGAAGGTCCATGCCGACACGCTACCCAGTCACAAGCTCGGCGTGCGCTTTTGTAGGGTTTCGGCAACCGGATGCCCCAACCCCTGGCCGGTAGAGTGAACGGCGTGAGTGAAGATCTGACGACCGAGCCCGACATGTACACCACGGCGGGCAAGCTGGCCGACCTGAAGAACCGCTATCACGAGGCCGTGACGGCGAGCGGCGAAGCCGCCATCGAGAAGCAGCACAAGCGCGGCAAGAAGACCGCGCGCGAGCGCATCGAGCAGCTGCTCGACCACGGCTCCTTCGTCGAGATCGACGAGTTCGTGCGCCACCGCACGCACGCCTTCGGCATGGACAAGTCGCGCCCCTACGGCGACGCGGTCGTCACGGGAACCGGCACCATCCACGGCCGCCAGGTCGCCGTCTACGCGCAGGACTTCACCATCTTCGGCGGGTCGCTCGGCGAGGTGGCCGGCGAGAAGATCATCAAGGTGATGGATCTGGCCCTGAAGACCGGCGTCCCCATCATCGGCATGCTCGACTCCGGCGGCGCCCGCATCCAGGAGGGTGTCGTGGCGCTCGGCAAGTACGGCGAGATCTTCCGCCGCAACACGGCCGCCTCGGGCGTCATCCCGCAGATCTCGATCATCATGGGCCCGGCGGCCGGCGGCGCGGTGTACTCCCCCGCCCTCACCGACTTCGTGATCATGGTCGACAAGACCTCGCAGATGTTCGTCACCGGCCCGGATGTCATCAAGACGGTCACCGGCGAAGACGTCGGCATGGAGGAGCTCGGTGGAGCACTCACCCACAACAGCGTCTCAGGCGTCTCGCACTACCTGGCCAGCGACGAGGACGACGCGCTCGACTACGCCCGCGCGCTGCTCAGCTTCCTGCCGCAGAACAACCTGGCCGAGCTGCCCGTGTACGACTCCGAGGTGGAGCTCGAGATCACGGATGCCGACCGCAAGCTCAACACGATCATCCCCGACTCGCCGAATCAGCCGTACGACGTGCACACCGTGATCGAGCACCTCGTCGACGGCGGCGAGTTCCTCGAGACGCAGCCGCTGTACGCCCCCAACATCGTGGTGGGCTTCGCGCGCGTCGAGGGGCGTTCGGTGGGCATCGTGGCGAACCAGCCCAGCCAGATGGCCGGCACGCTCAACATCGAGGCCGGCGAGAAGGCCTCCCGCTTCGTGCGGTTCTGCGACGCGTTCTCGATCCCGATCCTCACCCTCGTCGACGTGCCCGGCTACCTGCCCGGCACCGACCAGGAGTGGACGGGCGTCATCCGCCGCGGCGCCAAGCTGCTCTACGCCTACGCCGAGGCGACCGTGCCGCTGGTCACTGTGATCCTCCGCAAGGCCTACGGCGGCGCGTACATCGTGATGGGCTCCAAGCAGCTGGGTGCCGACATCAACCTCGCCTGGCCGACCGCCGAGATCGCGGTGATGGGCGGCCAGGGCGCCGTGAACATCCTCTACCGCGGCGAGATCAAGCGCGCGGAGGAGGCGGGCGAGGACGTCGCGGCCGTGCGCACCAAGCTCGCGAACGAGTACACCTACAACGTGGCGTCGCCGTTCCTGGCGGCGGAGCGCGGCGAGCTCGACGGCGTGATCGAGCCCGCGGCCACCCGCGTCGCGATCACGAAGGCCCTGCGCGCCCTCAAGACCAAGCGCGCGAGCCTGCCCCCCAAGAAGCACGGCAACATCCCGCTGTAGCCTCCTGGCAGAAACCTGCTCGCATCCAAAACGACGGAGTTTCTTCGGGACACACCCAACCCAGCCGGGTTTGGCAGGCGCGTCGCGAAGAAACGCCGTCGTTTTGGATAGGGCGGGCGTCAGCGGGAGGCGAGGGTGCGCACGAGCGCCACCGTCTCCTTGGCCGACATCGAGGGGAGGTAGGCCTTGCCGATGGCGGTGCCGATCGCCGGGAGGCCGAGCGCGTCGGGGTAGACCATGTAGATGGTCGAGTAGGTGGGGTTGAACTTGGCCTTGAACTTGAACAGCGACGAGAAGCCGTAGGCGGGCTCCAGCGTCTTCGCCAGGAACTCCAGCAGGCCCGTCATCACGGTCGGCTCGGGAGCAGGAGCGCCCGGCGCGGCGGGAGCCGTCGCGAGCGGAGCGCCCGACAGCGACAGCACCTCGACGCCCTCCTCCTTCATGTGCAGCGCCGATGAGGCGATCAGGTACTCCATGGTGCCGCCCATCGACTCGTCGGCCCGGCGCATGAAGTCCAGCGTGTAGCCCACGGCCACGCCGTCGCGGTACATCGGCAGCCAGCTGGTGACCGCCGCGATCCGGCCTTCCGAGTCGATCGCGAGCATCAGCTTCACGTCGGGATCCTTGATCTCCTCCAGCGCACCGAGCGTGAAGCCCATCTCGGGCAGTTCCTTCTCCGACACCCAGGCCTCGGAGATGGCGTTGATCTGCGCGATCATCGGGCGCGAGAGCTCGTCGTAGGTGGTCCAGAGCGTCGTCATGCCCTCACGCACCCCGCGGTTGAGCGAGGAGCGCACGTTCTGCCACGACTTGCCGGTCATCTCCAGCGACTGCGGGTGCATCAGCGTCTCCTCCCCCACGGGGATCGACTGCCAGCCGAGCTCGGCGAACACCGGCATCACGTTCTCGTGCACGCTGTAGAACACCGGCACCCAGCTGCGCGAGTCGCAGAACGCCGCGAACGCGCGGATCGTCGCATCCTCGTCGCCCGGCGCACACACCGGATCGGACATCGTGATGGCCACGTCGTTGATCACCCGGTAGGCCACAGCGGCCTGGCCGTCGGCCGAGAACCAGTACACGTTGCCGGGCCAGGTGGTCATCCAGCCCAGCGTTCCGCCTCCGCCGCGGCGGAGCAGCGCTCGGATGCGCTGGTGGTCGCCCACCTGCACCGACTGCTCGGTCGAGGCGATCAACCGGAACGAGCCGAACGTGAACAGCGCCCAGAACACGGGACCGATCCACTGGAACAGGAACAGCGCGACGGGCGCCGAGGGCACCAGCGCCTCACCGGTGACGCCCACCATCGTCACCGGAAGGAAACGCCGCGGAAGGTCGAACACGAGCTCCACCACGGTCGTGCCGGCCGGGCTGAACGAGCCGATCAGGATGCCGCAGGCCACCAGATACACCAGCGACAGCACGGCGTAGGAGGCCACCACGAACACCACGAAGCGGATGAACGCCTCGCGGGGCGCCCGCAGCGCGAAGCGGCGCCGCGCGGCGAACAGCAGGATCGCGACCGCGAGCGGCACGGCGATGGTCGACCCACCCCAGACGATGTACTCGCCGATGTCGATCGGCTGCAGCGCGGCATCCGTCGCCGAGTCGATCTCACCGGCCCCGGCGGCGAACGAGAGCACGAGGCCGAGGAAGACGAAGGCCAGCACGATCATCGCGAGGTTCGTGACGATGCCGAGCCAGAGCGCGAAGCGCCTGCCCTTGCGAAGACCCCACGCCGACACCAGCAGCAGCGCGAGCGGCACGAAGGTGAGCACGATCGGGCCGAGCCCGCCGAGCTGGGAGAGCCGCTCGAAGTCGTCGCACACCGCGGAGGTGGCCGTGGAGCAGAAACTGTCGATGTCGGCGGCGGAGGGGAAGATGTCGCCGTAGAAGCTGCCCGCCAGGCCGAAGGCGCCACTGCCGTCGGGGTTCAGCAGCGACACCAGAGGCCCGACGGCCGTGATCAGCACGATGGCGGCGATGAGCACGCGCACCTCGCCGAACGAACTGCGCAGCAGCACGAGGCCGCGGCCGCGTCGATGGGAGAGGAAGTGGCCGATGACCAGACCGGCGACGCCGGCGATCAGCCGGTAGACCGTGGAGGTGTCACCGTCGTAGAGGGTGAACATGATGAGCAGACCGAACGTGACCAACCGCACCCGGCGCCGCCAGAGCGGCCCCATGAAGGCGCTCGCCACGAGCAGGCTGCCGACGATCGGGGTGAGCGGATCCATCGTGAGGTCGTAGCTCGTGCCGTCGGCCCACCACTCGCCGGCGAGCGAGCCGATCCACTGCACCAGCACGCCGAGCCCCACGCCCACCAGACCGGTGACGAAGAAGACGGGGATCAACCGGCGGCGTCCGAGCAGGCGCTCCGAGACGCCCAGCAGCACGAGGGAGGCCAGGATGCCGGCCACCAGCTGGAACGGATCCCACGGAATGAACAGGGCGGTGACGATCGTCCACCAGTGGCCCATGTCGATCACCGTGGTGACACCCGCGGCCCAGGCGTACTGAGTGGTCTCCGAGGGGGCCCCGAAGAACGTTCCGGCGATCAGCGAGGTGACCAGCACGACCGCGGCGAACGCGATGCTGACCGGCACGGTGGCCAGGTATCTCCCAGCGAAGACGAGCGTGTTCCTCATCCTGTTCCCCCCTGTAGTCGCAGAGTTCTAATGTAGCCTCGTCGATGTGAACGAGACGACCGACCTAGGCCCTGTCGAGCCCTCGATCCGTGTGCTCAGCACCGGTCTCTCGCCCGAGGAGGTGGCCGCCGTGACGGCGGTCATCGAAGCCGCGGTCGAGGAAGAGATCGACGCGCTGCACGACGAGGCGCCCGTCGCACCTTCGGCGTGGGAGCGGAGCCAGCGCGCGCTACGTGAGCCGCTGCATCCGGGGCCCGGTGTGTGGCGTTCGTTCTCGGCCTGACCCCGCGTGCGCCGCATCCGCCGGCTCCTGGGTGCGTGCTGAGCGAAATCTGAGAACGGCGACGAAATTGTCCACCGAAATGCCTACTGTGCTCTTGCGCCGGCGCCGCCAGGATAGTTATCGCTAGGTGTGTCTCTTTGAGTTACATCGCCGGACACGGGTCGACTAGGGTAAGCGGGCTCGTGTTCCGGGGGCGAGTCAGGGCGGTATTCGGGTTATCGTCCTGACTCGAAAGCCTTCCGGGGGTCGATGAGAATCGGCCCCCGGTCTTTTGCGCCCGAAAGCTCTCAGTCGTCGTCCGCCGAGCGCGGAACCTCGAGCCAGAGATCGAGTTCGGCCTCGCCCGCGTGGGAGTCGGCGGTGGCTCCGGATGCGCCCGGGTCGCGAAGGCCCACGATCGTGACGGCGACCTCCTGGTCGTCGTGCACCGTGCGCACCACCATCCGGTCGGCCTTCGTCTCGCCGATCTGCTGCGCGATGACGGCGGTCACCCGGGCGTGCGCGGCGCTGTCGAGGTCGTCGATGCCGCCGTCGTCGAGCAGGGTCACCTCCACCCCGCGGCGGCGCGCCGCCATCACCTCGTGCCGCACCCGGTCGTCCAGCAGGCGCCGGCCGCGGATCTCGTCGCGCATGGCCGCCTCCAGGTGCAGGCACTCCCGGCGCGCGGCGTCGTCGAGTCGGCCGTCGCTCGTGACGATCCGGCGCAGCATCGGCGCCACCCGCCGGTTCATCTGGCCGAGCCGCACCCGCCGCTCATAGAACTCGGCCTCCTCCTGAGCCTGCCATTCGGCCGCGCGGTGCTCGGCCTGCTCGAACAATCGGGCATCGCGGGAGGAGTGCGCGATCGCCGTGGTGGTGGCCTGGGCGACGCCGGCCCAGATCGGGCCGCCGATCGCGCCGAGTGCCGGCAGGGCGAGCGGGTCGCCCGTCCACACCAGCAGGGCCAGCACCATCACGGCGAGCCCGCTCCAGCCGAACCACGGTCGCTGCCGCACCACCGTGATCGTCATCAGCGTGCCGATCGCTCCCACGATCCAGGTGGCGTAGCCGTTTTCGAGAGTCGGATCCAGCTGGGTCAGCACCAGGATCAGGCCCACGGATGCCACGGCGACGTTGACCGCAGCCAGTGGTGCCGGCATCCGGATGCCCGGGTACGGCGCCAGGCTCAGCACGGTCGCAGCGCCGTAGAGCGTCATCGCGACGATCGACGGACCGGGCGAGTACGGCAGGTCCAGCGCCGAGATGCCGAGGACGATGTGCAGGGCCGAGAACAGGGCGGCGAGCCCGACGAGGAGGAACCGCGGGACACCGATCATGCGAAGCGGCCGTCCTGGTCGCCGCCCGGCCACTCCAGCAGCACAGAGGTGCCCGATCCCGGCGCCGAACGGATCTCGGCGATGCCGCCGACCGAGCCGACCCGCTCGCGGATCGAGATCCGCAGCCCCAGCCGGTCGGCGGGCACGGCGTCCGGTTCGAAGCCTGCGCCGTCGTCGGTGACCACCACGCTGAAGCCGGCATCGCCCCAGCCGTGCACCGTCAAGGTGCGGTGGACGGCAGGGCCGGCCTCCCCGTCGCTTTCGCTGTCCCCGTCCCCGTCGCCGTCGCCGTCGCCGGCGTGCCGGATGCTGTTGACCATCGCCTGCACTGTTGCCGAGTAGAAGCCCTCGGCCACGCGCTCCGGAACCAGCGCCCGCAGGTCGCCCTCGGCGGTGAATCGGATGTCGGCCGCGAGCGTGTCGGCGAGCGCCCGGCAGCGCTCCGCCAGCGCGCCGAGAGGCTGCAGCCGGCCGCCGGCGGTCTCGGCGTCGGCACTCTGCAGCGCCACCAGGGCCTGCTCGGCCATCTGCACGGCGAGAGCGCGGTCGGCGTCCGACGCCGCCCGCGAGGCGGCGAGCAGCGTCGAGAGTACCCGGTCGTGGATGACGGTGTCGACCCGGGTGCGCTCCTGCTCGGCGGCGTGCTGCTTCGCCGCCTCGGCGTAGCGGCCGGTGGCGGTGGCCTGGGCGTCGTCGACCCGGCTGGCGGCCGCCCGCAGCGCGGTGACCACGATCACGATGAACGCGCCGAGCACGAGGGCGTAGAACGCGTCGAGCACCGCGATCTCCCACGGGGCCTGCCCGCCGGCCGGCAGGATGCGCAGCACTGCGTAGACCACCGGGACCGTGAGCGTGTAGACCCCGGCCCAGACGATCGGGAAGGAGATACCGGCGGCCGCGATCGCCACGGTGACGATGTACCAGAGCCAGGGCTGGGTGCCGATGGCTGCATCCGTATCCCGCACCGCGAACGGCCAGAGCAGCAGGATGACCACGAACAGCACCGCGAACACTCCCGTGCTCAGGCGGATACCGCGCCCCAGCAGCGAACAGACCGCGGCCACGGCCATCGACCCGAACACCCCGATCGCCACGCACCAGGCCCACTCGGGCTTGAGCGTGTGCACCGAGTCGTTCAGCACGGGGATCGAGAGCACGGCGAAGATCAGGCCGAACAGTCCCTCGAGCCGGGCGAGCGTGAGGTCGATGCGGGTGCGGCTGAGTCGCGGCCTCGCCGGCGGCGCCGGTGCCGTGGCCGGGTTGCTAGCGGACATGCCCGCGGTCGTCGAGGGCGCCCCTGTCGTCGAGGGCGAGGATGCCGTCCTCCACCGCCCGGCGCAGCAGCTCGACCTTGGAGCGGGCGGGGCGGCCGACCTCGACGTACTTGGCGCGGATGCGGTCGAGGTACTCCTTGGCGGTGGAGGCCTTGATGCCGAGCTTCAGGGCCACCTGCGACAGCGGCAGTCCCGAGGCGTAGAGGTGCAGCACGTCGCGCTCGCGCTGGGCCAGCTGCGCCTTGCCGAACTCCCGGTCGGCGTCGATGGCGCTCGCCCACTCCAGATTGTTGAGCACGTCTCCCCGGGCCACCGCCACGATGGCCGCGACGACCGCGCTGGTGGCGGCGGACTTCGGGATGACGCCCGCGGCCCCCGCGGCGAGCGCCTCGCGCACGAGACCCACCCGGTCGGCGATGCTGTGCACGAGCACGGCCGCGCCGAGGCCGAGGGCGTGCTGCACGTTCTCGGTGACGGTGAACCCGTCGCCGAGGCTGAGGTCGAGCACCACCACGTCGCACTGCTGCCCGGCCAGGACGACCCAGAGATCGCTCACCGAGGCGCTGGCGGCCACCACCTCGAGTCCGGCGTCCTGGCAGGCGGCGCGCACGCCGAGCCGAACCGATTCGTGGTCGTCGACGATGGCCACGCGCACGGCGGGTGCCGCCTGTGCCGTCGTCTCGTCCGTGCCGCTCGCGGCGGCGTCATCGTCGTCGTGCACTGCCCACCCCTCGAGAAAGCGTGATTCCATCCTACGACCGCCATCCGCGGAGCCCTCCGAGCCTCGGGGCCCTTCGGGCGGAAAGAGGAGGCGTCAGGCGCGCACGAGCACGCCGATCGTCTCCACGTGGTGGGTGTGCGGAAAGAGGTCGAAGGCGCGCAGCGAGGCCAGCTCGTAGCCCGCCTCGCGGAACAGGGCCACGTCGCGCGCGAACGCCACCGGGTCGCAGGCCACGTAGACGACCTGCGCCACCTTCAGGCGGGTCAGCGAGCCGACCACCTGCTTGCCGGCGCCGGATCGCGGCGGGTCGATCACCATCGTCGCCGCGGCGAGCCGCTGCAGCTCGTGCGCCGAGGACTGCTTCTCGAGGTCGGAGAGGTAGCGGTCGACCCGCGCGGTGACCGCGCGGGCGCCGATCCACTCGGCGAGGTTGGCAGAGGCGTAGTCGGTGGCGGTGGCGTCGCTCTCGACGGTGGTGATGCGGGTGGCGGGGCCGAAGCGGTCGCCGATCGTCGCGGCGAGCAGGCCGACACCGCCGTAGAGGTCGTGGTTGGCGGCCCGCGGATCGAACAGGGCGGAATCCGTCTGCGCCTGAACCGCCGCGCTCAGGGTGCGGGCCGCGTCGCGGTGCACCTGCCAGAAGCCGTTCTCGGCCAGCCGGAACTCGCGCTCGCCCACCCGCTCGGTGATGGTGGCGGGCTTGCGGGCGGCGGCCGCCCCCGAGGTCGGGGCCGAACCCGTGCGGGAGCCGGTTCCGGATGCAGCGCCCGCGCGAGCGCCTCGCCCTCCGGCACCGCGCGCCGATCCCCGCTGGGAGCCCCGCGGATGCCCGCGGCCACCGGTCTTCGACAGCTCCTCGGCCACGCGCGACACCCGCACCTGCCCGTCGGCGGTCTCGACGAACTCCACGGCCACGGCGTCGTCCACGATCCGGGACAGCGCGGCGGACTCCTCGATCGCGGCGGTGGCGAGGGGTAGGTCGTCGACCGGGATGACGGTGTGCGAGCGGGCGGCGTACGGGCCGATCCGGCCGTCGGGGCCGACGTGCAGGCGCAGCCGCGTGCGCCAGCGGGTGCCGGGGGCCGCGGCATCCGGAGCCGTGCCGTCCGGGCCCGGCGCGCCCACCGCATCCGGAGCATCCGGGGCATCCGCCCCGATCGCCTCCACCTCGACCGTGCGCTCGAGGCCTCCACCCATCCGCTTCAGCGCGTCCTGCAGCACCACGGCCTTGAGTGCCCGCTGGCGCGGCAGGGCGATGTGCCCGAACTCGGCTCCGCCGGCGCGCTGCTCGGGAGAACGCTCCACCGAGGCGGCAGCCCAGACGTGCGGCACCCTGTCCTCGGACGCCGTCAGCACCTCGACCGTGTCGGCCCGCCAGAACGACGACTTGGCGTCGTCGACGATGCGCGCCAGCACCCGCTCGCCCGGGATGGCGTCGGCCACGAACACCACACGGCCGTCGAGCCGGCCCACCGTCACGCCGCCGTGGGCTACATTGTCGATGTCCAGCTCTACGAGCCCGTTCCGGTCTGTATTCATCCTCCGAGCATCCCACAGCTCGCTCCTGGAAGGCCCTCCGTGCGCCTGTACCTCGCCTCCACCTCGCCCGCCCGCCTCGCACTGCTGCGGCAGATCGGCATCGAGCCCTTGCTCGTGCCCTCGCACGTCGACGAGGAGGCCGCGGTGGTCGCCGCCGAGCAGGCCCACGGCCCGCTGACTCCGGATGCCATGGTGCAGCTTCTCGCCGAGGCCAAGGCCGAGGCCGTGGTGGGGTCGCTGGTGGACGGCGAGCCGATCGACGGCTTCATCCTGGGCGGCGACTCGGCCTTCGAGCTCGACGGCGTCGCCTACGGCAAGCCGCACCGCCCCGAGGTGGCCCGCGAGCGCTGGCTCGCCCAGCGCGGCAAGAGCGGCATCCTGCACTCCGGCCACTGGCTGATCGACCACCGCGGCGGGCGGCGGCAGAGCGCCTCCGGCCGCACCGACCATGCCGAGCTCACCTTCGCCGACGACATCTCCGATGCCGAGATCGACGCCTACGTGGGCTCGGGCGAGCCGCTGCTGGTGGCGGGCGCCTTCACGATCGACGGTCTGGCCGCGCCTTTCGTCCGCACCATCACGGGCGCCCCCTCGGCGGTGATCGGCATGTCGTTGCCGGTGTTGCGCGATCTGCTGGCCGGGTACGGCGTCTCCTGGACCGACTTCTGGAATCCGGATGCCGTGGCCGGCCCCGGCCTGTGACGCCCGCTTTCCGACACCCGGTTTCCGGGCGGCCGGGCCACCGCATCCGGCGTCGTTGTCTGATTCCGCCAGGGTCGCACGCCCATTTTTGTGAGCACATGCCAAAGGAGGGATGGGCGGCGGCAATAAGCTAGGTGATTATGCCTCGAATCACCAAGGTCCTCATCGCCAACCGGGGCGAGATCGCCGTGCGCGTCATCCGCGCCGCACGGGACAGCGGAATCGCCTCCGTCGCCGTCTACGCCGACCAGGATCGCGACGCCCTGCACGCCCAGCTCGCCGACGAGGCGTACGCGCTGGAGGGCACCACGAGTGCCGAGACGTACCTGGTGATCGACAAGATCCTGTCGGTGGCGCGCCGCTCCGGTGCCGACGCCGTGCACCCGGGCTACGGCTTCCTGGCCGAGAACGCCGACTTCGCGCGTGCGGTGATCGGCGCGGGCCTCACCTGGATCGGCCCCTCCCCCGAGGCCATCGAGAAGCTCGGCGACAAGGTCTCGGCCCGGCACGTGGCCGAGAAGGTGGGCGCGCCTCTCGCCCCCGGCACGATCGACCCCGTCACGGGTGCCGACGAGGTGCTCGACTTCGTGGCGATCCACGGCCTGCCCGTGGCCATCAAGGCGGCCTTCGGCGGCGGCGGCCGCGGCCTCAAGGTCGCCCGCACGGTCGAAGAGGTTCCCGAGATGTTCGACTCGGCCACCCGCGAGGCGATCGCCGCCTTCGGCCGCGGCGAGTGCTTCGTCGAGAAGTACCTCGACCAGCCCCGCCACGTCGAGACCCAGTGCCTGGCGGATGCCTACGGCAACGTCGTGGTCGTCTCCACCCGCGACTGCTCGCTGCAGCGCCGGCACCAGAAGCTGGTCGAGGAGGCTCCGGCCCCTTACCTGTCGAAGGAGCAGAACGACCTGCTCTATTCGGCCTCGAAGGCCATCCTGAAAGAGGTCGGCTACCTCGGCGCCGGCACCTGCGAGTTCCTGATCGGCAAAGACGGCACCGTCTCGTTCCTCGAGGTGAACACGCGACTGCAGGTCGAGCATCCGGTCTCCGAAGAGGTCACCGGCATCGACCTGGTGCGCGAGCAGTTCCGGCTCGCCGAGGGCGGCACGCTCGACTACGCCGACCCGGTGCCGCACGGCCACTCCTTCGAGTTCCGCATCAACGGCGAAGACCCGGGCCGCGGCTTCCTGCCCTCCCCCGGCCCCGTGCACGTGTTCAAGCCCGCCGGCGGTCCCGGTGTGCGCGTCGACTCCGGCGTGCAGGCGGGTGACGTGATCTCCGGGTCGTTCGACTCGCTGCTCGCCAAGCTCATCGTCACCGGCGCCACCCGCGAAGACGCCCTGGAGCGCGCCCGTCGCGCCCTGGACGAGTTCGAGGTCGCCGGCCTCCCGACCGTGCTCCCCTTCCACCGCGACGTGGTGCGCAACGAGGCCTTCGCGCCCTCCGACGGCGAGCCCTTCTCCATCTACACCCGCTGGATCGAGACCGACTACGTCAACCCCGCCGAGCCCTGGAGCGGTTCGCTCGAAGACGCCGCGCCCGCTCCCGAGCGCCGCACGGTGATCGTCGAGGTGGCCGGCAAGCGCGTGGAGGTCGCCCTCCCCGCCCGCCTGGGTGCGGGTTCCGGATCGGGCGCCGCCTCCTCCTCCCGCACGGCCGGCGCCCCGCCGAAGCGCCGCGGTGCCGCAGCCTCCGGTGTCTCCAGTGCCACGGGCGACTCGGTCAAGGCCCCCATGCAGGCCACCGTCGTGAAGATCGCCGTCGCCGACGGCGACCAGGTCGTCAAGGGCGACCTCGTCCTAGTCCTGGAAGCCATGAAGATGGAACAGCCCATCACCGCCCACAAAGACGGCACCATCAGCAACATCCAGGCCGCAGTAGGCAGCACAGTCTCCTCGGGCCACGTGCTCTTGTCTATCGCCTGAGCTCACCGAGAAGTCGCAAATGGCCCCTAACCCGCGGGTTTAGGGGCCATTTGCGACTTCTCGGCGGAGCCTTAGAGCACGATGTGCATGGCTCGGGCGGCATCGGAGATGCTGCCCGAGAGGCTCGGGTAGACCGTGAAGGCGCGGGAGACCTGGTCGACCGTGAGGCGGTGCTCCACCGCCAGGGCGATCGGGAAGATCAGCTCTGAGGCGTTGGGGGCCACCACCACACCGCCGATGACGGTGCCCGAGCCCGTGCGGGCGAACAGCTTCACGAAGCCGTCCTTGATACCCATCATCTTGGCGCGCGGGTTGGAGGAGAGCGGCAGCTTGTAGATGTCGCCCTGGGCGATGCCCTCTTCGATCTGGCGCTGGGTCCAGCCCACGGTCGCGATCTGCGGCTGGGTGAAGATGTTCGAGGCCACATTGCGCAGCTCCGTGGGGTTGACGGCGTCACCCATGGCGTGGAACATCGCCGTGCGCCCCTGCATCGAGGCCACGGAGGCCAGCGGCAGGAACGTGGTGCAGTCGCCGGCGGCGTAGATGTTCGGTGCGCTCGTGCGCGCCACCCGGTTCACCCGAATGTGGCCCGAGTCCGAGAGCTGGATGCCGGCCTCCTCGAGGCCGATGCCCTTCGTGTTCGGAACGGAGCCGACCGCCATCAGGCAGTGCGAGCCCTCGACCCGGGTGCCGTCGGAGAGGATCGCGACCACGCCGTCGGCGGTGCGCTCCACCGAATCGGCCCGCGACTTCGAGAGCACGGTCATGCCGTTGCGCTTGAACACGTTCTCGATCACGGCCGCCGCATCCGCGTCTTCGCCGGGCAGCACCTGGTCGCGCGAGGAGATCAGCGTCACCTTCGAGCCGAGCGCCGTGTAGGCCGAGGCGAACTCGGCGCCGGTGACACCGGATCCCACCACGATCAGGTGCTCGGGCACGGCGGTGAGGCTGTAGAGCTGGGTCCAGGTGAAGATGCGCTCGCCATCGGGCACGGCCGAGGGCAGGATGCGCGGGCTGGCTCCCACGGAGATGACGATGGTGTCGGCGTCGATGTGCTCGAAGTCGGTGCCGCCGTCGCCCGCGCCGGTGGAGACGATCACGGTGTCGGGCCCGTCGAGCCGCCCGTGCCCGTTGAGCACCTTGACGCCGGCGCGGATGAGGCTGGCCCGCATGTCTTCGGACTGCTGCCGGGCGAGACCGAGCAGGCGCTTGTTGACCTGCGCGAGGTTCACGGCAACCTCGGGCCGCACCGGGCGCCCGTTCTTCTCGCTGCGGGAGAAGAACTGCACACCGAGGTCGGCGGCCTCGCCGATGGCGTTGGTGGCCTCGGCCACCGCGATCAGCGTCTTGGAGGGCACCACGTCGGTGATGACGGCCGAGCCGCCCACCCCCACCTGTTCGATCAGGGTGACCTCGGCGCCGAGCTGCGCACCCGCGATCGCGGCTTCGTACCCGCCCGGGCCTCCCCCGACGACGGCGACACGTTGTTTGCGCTCGAACTCATAGGCCATGAGGCCATTGTCCCGCCTGAGAGCGGGCTGGCAAAACCAACGGCGGATGACTTCTGGGCGGGCCCGCCGGATCGGCTAGGGTTTCGGTGTGATCCAGGGGTGTGTGCCGGTGTCCGGTCGAGCGCGGAGGCGGCTGTGAGCGCCGCGGGAACGCCCGGGCGCAAGCGTCCGGTGGCCCGCGTCTTCGTCGCCGCGGTCGTGGCGCTCGTGATCGGGGTGATCGGGATCGCCCTGCTCTCGGTGCATTCCGGCGAGCCGATCTCGCGCTCCTGGCACTTGTGGGTGATGGCCGTGGTGGGCATCCTCGGCGGCCTCTACTTCCTGGTGGCCGCGATCGCTCGAGCGGTGTCCCAGCGGGATCGCTGAGTGACCGACGGTCCGCGTAGTGACCACCGGCCCGAGGAATGACCAACGGCCCGAGGATTGAATAGAGTGGATGGATGTCGATCACCAGCACCAATCCCCTCGATGACCCCGCATCCGACCCCTTCGCGATCGCCCGTGAGGCCGCTGCGCAGATCGCCGAGCTGTCGGGCGTCGCGCATCACGACATCGCCCTGACACTCGGCAGCGGCTGGGGCAAGGCCGCCGATCTGCTCGGCGAGACCGTGGCGAACGTGCCCGCGAGCGACGTCGTCGGTTTCGGGATGCCGGCGGTGCCGGGCCACGTCGGCACGCTGCGCTCGATCCGCCTGGCCGACGGCCGGCACGCATTGGTGATCGGCGCCCGCACGCACTACTACGAGGGCCACGGCGTGCGCCGGGTCGTGCACAGCGTGCGCACCGCCGCCGCGACCGGGGCGAAGACGATGGTGCTCACGAACGGCGCCGGCGGCATCAAGGAGACCTGGACGCCGGGTACCCCGGTGCTGATCAGCGACCACATCAACCTCACCGCCGACTCCCCCCTCGAGGGCGTCACCTTCATCGACCTCACCGACCTGTACTCGGCGCGGCTGCGCGAGGTCGCCCGCACGGTCGACTCCTCGCTCGACGACGGCGTGTACGTGCAGTTCCGCGGCCCACACTACGAGACCCCGGCCGAGGTGCAGATGGCGAAGGCCATCGGCGGCCACATCGTCGGCATGTCGACCGCCCTCGAGGCCATCGCCGCCCGCGAGGCCGGCATGGAGATCATCGGCTTCTCGCTGATCACGAACCTCGCGGCGGGCATCCAGAAGACGCCGCTCAGCCACGCCGAGGTGATCGAGGCCGGCCGCAACGCCGAGGCGAGGATCGGGGCGCTGCTCGCCCGGGTCGTCGAGGCCCTCTAGGCCGCACCGTGACCACAGCGAACAGCGGATCGGGCGCCGCATCCGGCTCGGCGAACGGCTCGACCCCCTCGGCCGACGACGTCCCCAACGACCTCGAGGTGCTCGCCGAGGAGGCGCTCGCCTGGATGGCGCAGGATCCCGACGAGGAGACCCGCACCGAACTCGCGGATCTGCTCGAAGCGGTCGGGCGCAGTGCCGCGGATGCGGCCGACGAGCTGCGCTCCCGCTTCGGCACCCGGCTGGCGTTCGGCACGGCCGGCCTCCGCGGTGAGCTGGCGGCCGGCCCGAACCGGATGAACCGGGTGCTGGTCGGGCAGGCGGCGGCGGGCCTCGCCGCGTTCCTGCTCGAGCGGGCGTCCGGCGGCGCCGACGGCACCACGGGCACGCCCTCGATCGTCATCGGCTACGACGGCCGCAAGAACTCACGGGTCTTCGCCACCGACACGGCCGAGATCATGGCGGGTGCGGGCATCCGGGCCGTCCTGCTGCCGCGTCTGCTGCCCACGCCGCTGGTGGCCTTCGCGGTGCGCGAGCTCGGCGTCTCGGCGGGCGTCATGGTGACCGCCTCGCACAACCCGCCGCGCGACAACGGCTACAAGGTCTACCTCGGCGACGCCGATGAGGGATCGCAGATCGTGTCACCGGTCGACGCGCAGATCGCGGCGCAGATCGACCGCGTCGCCGCCACGGCGAACGTGCTCGAGCTGCCGCGGTCGGAGGCCTACGAGATCGCACCGGAGAGCCTCGTCGAGGCCTACGTCGCGGCGACCGCGGCCATCGCGCTCGAGGATCCGGCACTCACGAGAGCCCGCGCGGCAGCCGGCGCCGCCGCATCCGGAGCACCCTCGCTCACCGTCGTCTACACGGCGATGCACGGCGTGGGCTGGGAGACGGTGGCGCGCGTGCTCGAGGCGGCCGGCTTCCCGGCGCCCGTGCTGGTCGACGCGCAGATCGAGCCCGACCCCGACTTCCCGACCGTGGCCTTCCCCAATCCGGAGGAGCCCGGCGCACTCGACCTCAGCTATGCGAAGGCGCGCGAGGTGTCGGCCGACCTCATCATCGCGAACGATCCGGATGCCGACCGCTTGGCGGTCGCGATCCCGGATGCGTCCTCCGCCGACGGCTACCGCCCACTGACCGGCAACGAAGTGGGGCAGCTGCTCGGCTGGCGCGCCGCCGAGCTGGCGAGCGCCGAGCCGCTGACCACGGAGTCCGGCACCGATTCCGGCGCCTCCCCCACGCTCGCCTGCTCGATCGTCTCCTCGCCCGCGCTCGGGATGGTCGCCGCGGAATACGGCCTCGGCTGGGCCGAGACGCTCACCGGGTTCAAGTGGGTCTCCCGCGCGCCCGGCCTGGTGTTCGGCTACGAGGAGGCGCTCGGCTACCTGGTGAACCCCGGCACCGTGCGCGACAAGGACGGCATCTCGGCCGCCGTCGCCTTCCTCAGCCTCGCCACGGCGCTGGCCGCCTCCGGGCAGAGCATCGCGGATCGCCTGACGGCGTTCGCCGAGCGCTTCGGCCACTACGCCTCGGCGCAGATCTCGCTGCGCGTCACCGATCTCGCGCAGATCGACGTGGTGATGGCGAGGCTGCGCGCCGATCCGCCCACCGAGATCGGCGGCCTCCCGGTCGAACGGATCGACGACCTGGCCGAAGGCTCGGCCGCCCTGCCGGCCAGCGACGTGCTGCGGATCGTCCTGCCGGGTGCGCGCGTCATGGTGCGCCCGAGCGGCACCGAGCCCAAGCTCAAGATCTACCTCGACGCCTGGAGCACCGAGGGCTCGGCCGCCGACCGCCGCGAGGCCGCCGTCGACCTGCTGCAGCGCCTCGAGGGCGGCATGCGCGACCGCATCTCCTGAGGCCCGGGCGATCGCAGGTGGTCGCCGCACCAGGAACGTCGTAGCGTCGGAGTATGACTACCGTCGCAGACACCCTGGTCGAGATCATCGCGGATGCGGGGGTGCCCCGGGTCTACGGCCTGCCGGGCGACTCGCTGAACGGGTTCACGGATGCGATCCGCCGGCATCCGGGGCTCGCCTGGGCGCACGTGCGGCACGAAGAGGCGGCGGCCTTCGCGGCGGCCGCCGACGCCGCCCTCACCGGTGAACTCGCGGTCTGCGCGGGCAGCTGCGGGCCCGGTAACCTGCACCTGATCAACGGCCTCTTCGACGCGAACCGCAGCCGGGTGCCGGTGCTCGCCATCGCGGCTCAGATCCCGGCGAGCGAGATCGGCAGCGGCTACTTCCAGGAGACGCACCCGCAGGAGCTCTTCCGCGAGTGCAGCGTCTACTGCGAGCTGGTGAGCACCCCCGAGCAGCTGCCCCGGGTGCTCGAGATCGCGATGCGCACGGCGATCGAGCGGCGCGGGGTGGCCGTCGTGGTCATCCCGGGCGAGATCTTCCTGGCGTCGTCGGCCGGACGGCCGAAATCCGCGCCGATCCGGGCGACGCATCCGGTGATCCGCCCCGACGACGCCGAACTCGCGCGGGCCGCCGGCATCCTGAACGGCGCGAAGGCGGTCACGATCCTCGGCGGCGCCGGCACCGAGGGCGCGCACGCGCAGGTGCTCGCCCTGGCCGAGAAGCTCAAGGCCCCGCTGGTGCACGCTCTGCGCGGCAAGGAGTTCCTCGAGTACGACAACCCGTACGACGTGGGCATGACGGGCCTGCTCGGCTTCGCCTCGGGCTATCGGGCGATGGAGAGCTGCGACGCCCTGCTGATGCTCGGTACCGACTTCCCGTATCCGCAGTTCTACCCCTCGAAGGCGCAGATCGTGCAGGTCGACATCCGCGGTGAGCAACTGGGCAAGCGCACCCCGATCGACCTGGGGCTGGTGGGCGACGTCGGCGACACGATCGACGCCCTGCTGCCGCTGCTCGAGGAGAAGGCGAACCGCAAGCACCTCGACTCCTCGGTGGCGCACTACGGGAAGTCGAGGAAGGGCCTGGACGCGCTGGCCGACGACGACCGCGGTCGCGAGCCGATCCATCCGCAGTACGTCGCCCGGCTGGTGAGCGAGCTGGCGTCGGACGACGCGGTCTTCATCCCGGATGTCGGCTCCCCCGTGGTGTGGGCCGCTCGCTACCTGACGATGAACGGCCGGCGCCGGCTGATCGGCTCGTTCAGCCACGGCACGATGGCGAACGCGGTGCCGCACGCCATCGGAGCGCAGAGCGCGTTCCCGGATCGGCAGGTGATCGCCCTCTCCGGTGACGGCGGCCTGTCGATGCTGCTCGGTGAGCTGCTCACCCTGAGGCAGAGCAAACTGCCCGTGAAGATCGTGGTGTTCGACAACTCCTCGCTCAACTTCGTCGAGGTGGAGATGAAGGCCGCCGGGTTCGTGAACTTCGGCACCGACCTCGACAACCCCGACTTCGCGGCGGTGGCGAGCGCGATGGGCCTCCACGCGCAGCGGGTCGAGAAGCCGGGCGAGCTGGAGGGGGCCCTGCGCGCCGCGTTCGCGCATCCGGGGCCGGCGCTGGTGAACGTGGTGACCGCGCGGCAGGAGCTGTCGATCCCGCCCACCGTCACGGCCGAGCAGGCGAAGGGGTTCACCCTCTACGCCATCCGCACGATCCTGTCGGGGCGGGGCGACGAACTGGTCGACCTGGCCGACACGAACATCCTGCGGCGGCTGTTCCGCTAGGGTCGGCTCAGCCGACGGCGATCTCGAGCTTCGCGGTGATCTCGTCGAGGTCGAAGTAGTTGGTGATCACGACGATGTCGGCGTTCGTGGCGCCGATCGAGGACACCAGCTCGGGTGAGGTGAGGATGACCTGGGCCCCCGCAGCGGCGACCGCGACACCTGCCACGTCGGAGGCCGCGACCTCGGCCTCGACGTCGAGCCGCTCGAGCGCGCGCAGGGCGTTCACCCGGAGGATCTCCGAGGTTCCGATTCCGGCACCGCACAACGCAACGATCTTCACGGTCTCAGGATAAGCCCGGCTCCGCGGCGCGGCTGAGAAGTCGCCGGATCTCGTCGGCGGAGGCCGCTTCGGCGAGCGCCGGGATGACGCTCGGGTCGTTGAACACGTTGGCCAGTCCGGCGACGGATGCGACGTGCTGGTCGGCCTCGGCGGCGGCGAGCCCGATCACCACCGACACGGGGTCGTTGTGGGCGTGCCCGAACGCGACCGGCTCGGCGAGGGTGACCAGCGCGAGGCCCGGCGCGAGCACGTCGGGGCCGGGCCGGGCGTGGGCGAGGGCGAGCCCGGGGGCGATCACGATGTAGGGACCGAACTGCTCGACCAGGGCGATCATCCGCTCGCCGTAGGGATCCTCGGCCGCTCCGGAGGCGACCAGCGCGTCGGCGACGACCCGGATGGCGGCACGCCAGTCCTCGGCGTGCGCGCCGATCGTGATGGCCTCGTCGGGGAGGGCGCCCAGGGGCGGGAGTTCGTACGTCATCGTGGGACCATCATCTCAGGCGCGGGCGCCCCCATCCGGTGAGCTCGCTGGATGCGCGCTGATCGCCCGTCGCATCCGTTCGGCGATCTCGGCCGCGCGCTCGAGCAGGTCGGGCGGCCCGTGCAGCACGTAGTCGACCCCGGGCGGGATCCAGAGCAGGCGCGAGAGCGTCACCTCGAGGGTGTCGCCGTGGATCGGCCAGCGGGTGGTGTGCTCGTCGATCGCCTCGGCGCCCTCCGAGTACCCGCCGAACGCCTCCTGGAACCGCTCGAGCGGCAGCGCCAGCCGCACCTCCAGCGAGACGGTGCGGCGCATCCCGGCGATCGAGTTCTCGAGGAAGCGGGCGGCGTCGGCCTCGGGCAGCTCGCGGGGCGCCACGTGCAGCCGGGTGCCGAAGAAGTCGCTCATCCGGTCGAGCCGGAAGCTGCGCCAATCCTCCCGCTGCACGTCCCAGCACACCAGGAACCAGCTGCGCAGCGAGGCCACCAGGGCGTGCGGATCGACCGTGCGGGCGCTCTCGGCCCCATCGGCGGCGGTGTACCGGAAGCGGATGCGCTCGTGATCGCGGCAGGCCAGGGCCAGGCGGCCGAGGAGTTCATGCGGCACGGCCGGTGACGGCAGCGGATCCGCCGCCCGGCCGACGCCGTTCCACGAGCGCGGCGCGGTCGGCTGCAGCACCCCGCCGAGCGCGTTCACCCGTTCGCGGAGCGCCGGCGGCAGAACCTGCTCGAACTTCGCCAGCGCGCTGAGGGTGGTCGACTCGCCGTCTACCAGGCCGCGGCCGGCCGTCATCCGCAGGCCGATGGCCGTGGCCACGGCTTCGTCGTCGGTGAGCAGCAGCGGGGGCATCCGGCTGCCCGCTTCGAGCCGGTACCCACCCGAGAGGCCGCGGGTGGCATCCACCTGGTAGCCCAGCTCGCGCAGCCGCTCGATGTCGCGCCGGAGGGTGCGCTCGGTGACGCCGAGTCGCTCGGCGAGTTCGGCCCCCGGCCACTGCCGGTGGGTCTGCAGCAGGCTGAGCAGCGACAGGATGCGCGAGGTCGTTTCGGCCATGCCCTATTCTCGCTCGCCTTCAGGACAGGAAGTGACCTGAATGCTGCGTAGCGTGACTCGCATCGAGCGACAGGCCGCCGGCCGTCGCCGTCCCGAAATTGCGAGAGGACCCATCATGGACTGGAAGATCGAACTCGTCTTCATCCCCGTCACCGACGTCGACCGCGCCAAGTCGTTCTACGTCGATCAGCTCGGCTTCAACGCCGATCACGACTCCTCCCCCACCGACGAGATCCGGTTCGTGCAGTGCACGCCGCCCGGGTCGGCGTGCTCGATCGCCTTCGGCCGCGGCATCAGCGACATGCCTCCGGGATCGCAGAAGGGCGTGCAGGTCGTGGTGCCGAGCGCCGAGGAGGCGCGGGCGCACCTGATCGCGAACGGGGTGGAGTGCTCAGAGATCACCGACGAGGGCTGGGGGCTGTTCGTGTTCTTCGACGACCCCGACGGCAATCACTGGGCCCTGCAGGAGCTGCCCGACTACGCCGCCGCGAAGCAGGCGTAGCCGGGTCGCGCGTCGAAAACACCGGCGAGCGTGCGGCACGCTCACGCCGGCGGGGGACTCAGGCCTCTTCGAAGCCCTCGGAGATCGCGTCCGCCAGGTCTTCGCGGTCTTCGACCGGCAGGAAGGCCGCCGCGGCCGCGTTCAGCTGGAAGACCTCGATGTCGGCGAGGTCGTAGGCGAAGGCATCCGTCAGCAGGGCGAGCTCGCGGCTGAGCGAGGTGTTGCTCATCAGCCGGTTGTCGGTGTTGACGGTCACCTGGAAGCCGAGCTGGTAGAGCAGGTCGAAGGGGTGGTCGACGAGCTCGTCGCCCCACGCCGCGATGGCGCCGGTCTGCAGGTTCGACGAGGGCGAGAGCTCGAGCGCGATCTCGCGGTCTTTGACCCACTGCGAGAGAAGACCGAGCGACACGTAGGTGTTGTCGTCGTCCTGCCGCTCCACCTCGATGTCTTCGGCGATGCGCACGCCGTGGCCCAGCCGCAGTGCGCGCCCGTGGAACAGGGCGCCGCGGATGCTGTCGAGACCGTCGGCCTCGCCGGCGTGCACGGTGACCGGGAAGTAGTTCTGGGCGAGGTAGTCGAACGCCGCGAGATGGTTCGAGGCCGGGAAGCCGAGCTCGGCGCCGGCGATGTCGAAGCCGACCACGCCGCGGTCGCGATGGCGCACGGCCAGCTCGGCGATCTCGAGACCCCGGTCGGCATGCCGCATGGCCGTGACCAGCTGGCCCACCCGGATGCTGTGGCCGGCGCCCCGGGCGTCGTCGGTTCCGAGTTCGATGCCCTCCTGCACGGCCTCCACGACCTCGTCGAGGCTGAGACCGCGCGTGAGGTGCTGCTCGGGCGCCCAGCGCACCTCGCCGTAGATCACGCCGTCGGCCGTGAGGTCGTTCACGAACTCGCGTGCCACCCGGGTGAGGCCCTCGCGGGTCTGCATCACGCCGATGGTGACGTCGAAGGTGGCGAGGTAGCTCGGCAGCGACCCGGAATCGGCGCTGTCCTCGAACCAGTCGGCCAGCTCCTCGTCATCGGTGGAGGGGATCGTGAGGTCGATGGCGTCGGCGAGCTCGATGATCGTCGAGGCGCGCAGCCCACCGTCGAGGTGGTCGTGCAGCGAGATCTTCGGCAGCGAGTTGAAGCTGATGGCGGTTCCGGGGACGAGGTATTCCTCTGGTGCAGCGGTCATGGCTCCAGCCTAGGCTCTGGCGCCCCCGCGAGCGCTAGGGATCTCGCGGCCGGCGGTCATCCGGGAGCGATCAGCCGCATCACGTCCGCGGGATCGCCGTCGCGCACCTCACCGGTGACCCGGCCGTCGACCATGGTCACGATGCGATCGCACACGTCGAGCAGTTCGCCGAGATCGGAGGAGGCGATCACCACCCCCTTGCCGGCGGCCGCGATCGCCCGTATCCCGGCGTGGATCTCCGCACGTCGGGCCGCGTCGAGCCCGCGTCCCGGGTCGCCGAGCAGCAGCACCTGACGCTCGGACTCGGTGAAGGCCGCGACGTAGCCGCGCATCTGCTCGTGGGCCGCCCCGCCCCGGCTGAGACCGCGGACGGCACCGAGCATCCGATCGGCGACGCCGTCGCCCGCCGCCGTGTCGCTGTCGCGATCGATCAGGCCGAGGGAGACCAGCGAGGGCAGGGTCGAGGCGGTCACCGGCACGGCGATTCCGCCGACGAAGCGCACGCGATAGCGGGACGACCCGCTGGTGGCCAGGAAGAGACCCGCCGCGATGGCCTTCTCGACGGTGGAGGTGTCGACCTCCACCCCGCGCACGGCCACGCTGCCGGTGGCCGCCACGCCTTCGGATCGCCCGTACACACTGAGCAGCAGGGCGTCGGCACCCGAGTCGTCCAGCCCGGCGAGACCGAGCACCTCGCCTTCGCGCAGCACGAATCCGGCATTCTCGACCAGATGGCGCTCGGGCTCCAGCGGATCGGCCGCACTCCAGTCCGAGACGCGCAGCAGCTCGGGCCGGCCGTCGTGCGGATCGGAGGAGACCGCCGGATGCCCGGACACGGCGCCGTCGCCGGCACGCCCGATCCGCTCCCCCGGCCCGGCCATCTGCCGCAGAACCGTCTGCCGGAGCACCTCGGTGCCGTCGTCGCCGGCCGCCTCGGTGGCCACTGTGTACCGGCCGGCCAGGGCCCCGTCGCGCAGCACCGCGATCTCGTCGGCGCAGCCGATGGCCAGGGCGGGCTTCTGGGTGAAGATCACCACCGCGCATCCGCGCGATGCCAGGGCGCGCAGCTGCCGCAGGATCCCGCTCGCCTGCCCGGCGTCCAGCCGCGCCGTCGGCTCCTCGAACGCGATCAGCTCCGCACCCCGGGCGATCGCCCGGGCGATCTCCACGAGCAGGCGATCGTCCTCGTCGAGTGATCCGGCCGGCGCGTGAAGCGGAACGGCGCACCCCAGCGAGGTGAGCAGCGCCGCAGCCGACTCGCGCGTGCGCCGCCGGTCGATCCCGCCGCCGAAGAAGCCCTTGCGACGGGTGAGTTCGTGCCCGAGGAAGATGTTCTCGGCCACGTCCAGGCGTGCCGCGAGCGCGCGACGCCGGCCGATCAGGGCCAGCGGCGCCGCCCGGCGATCACCGCGCAGGATGCGTTCCGCGATCTCCCGCCGCACGGTGTCCAGGCCGGAGCCGTTCTCTCCGCACACGGCGAGAACGGCCCCGGGCCGCGCGACCAGGTCGCCGCCGACCGGAAGCGGAAGCCGGATGGCGGCCGGGGCGGCCGTGCCGGCCGTGACGCTCATCGCCCGCCGGAACGCCGCTTGTTGTACACGTCGAACGCCACGGCCAGCAGCAGCACGAGGCCCTTCACGGCCTGCTGCCACTCGATGCCGATGCCCATGATCGACATGCCGTTGTTGAGCACGCCGATGATCAGGCCACCGATGATCGCACCGCCGATGGTGCCGACACCGCCCTGCACGGCGGCGCCGCCGATGAAGGCCGCCGAGATCGCCTCGAGTTCGAAGCCGTCTCCGGCCTTGGGGCCGGCCAGGTTGAGCCGGGCGGTGAAGATGAGGCCGGCGAGCGCCGCCAGCACCCCCATGTTCACGAACAGCCAGAACGTCACGTTCCGGGTCTTGATGCCGGAGAGCTCCGCCGCGTGCAGGTTGCCGCCGATGGCGTAGATGTGCCGGCCGAAGGTGGAGCGGTTCATCACCACGCCGTAGATGAGCACGAGCACGGCGAGCACGATCAGGGTGACCGGGATGCCCTTGTAGGTGGCCAGGGCGAGGGCGAACAGCGCGATGGCCACGACCACCAGAGCCAGCTTGATCAGGAACCAGACGAAGGGCTCCACCTCCTGGCCGTAGCTCTGCCGGGCACGGCGGGTGCGAAACTGCTGCACGATCAGCGCCACGGCGGCGATCGCCGCGATCCCGATGGTGAGCGGATCGATCGGGAACTCACCGAACACATTGGTGAGGAATCCGTTGCCGAGCGCGCGGTACTCCGCCGGGAACGATCCGATGTTCGCGTTGCCGAGAACCACCAGCGCGAGGCCGCGGAAGATGAGCATGCCGGCCAGGGTCACGATGAAGGCCGGTATCCCCACGAAGGCGATCCAGAATCCCTGCCAGACGCCCACGAGCGCGCCCACCAGCAGGGACAGGATGATCGAGAGCCACCACGGCAGCCCCCACTGCACCGCGAACACGCCCGAGATCGCGCCGACGAAGGCGGCCACCGAGCCCACCGACAGGTCGATGTGCCCGGCGATGATCACCATCACCATGCCGATGGCCAGCACGAGGATGTAGCCGTTCTGCACGATCAGATTCGAGATGTTCTGCGGTCTCAGCAGGATTCCGTTGGTCAGGATGCTGAACAGCACCACCACCGCGATCAGCGCGATGAAGATGCCGTTCCGTCCCAGGTCGCTCAGGATGTGGCTGAGTCGTTCGGTGAACCTGTTCTCCACCGGATTGACCTGCGCACCCGCAGCGGTCGAATCGGAGGGCTTGGTCTCCAGGTCGGACATGTCGTTGTCTCCTCTCCGCCAGCGCTCGCGCTAGCGGGGCTTTTCCATGGTCATGAGTTTGAGCAGCGATTCGGGGCTCGCCTCGGCGATCGGCACCTCACCGGTGATGCGGCCCTCGGACAGCGCGTAGATGCGGTCGCAGATGCCGAGGAGTTCGGGCAGCTCCGAGGAGATCACGATGATCCCCTTGCCGGCCGCGGCGAGTTTGTTGATGATGCTGTAGATCTCGTACTTGGCGCCGACGTCGATCCCGCGCGTCGGCTCGTCGAGGATCAGCACCTCCGGGTCGGCGTAGATCCACTTCGAGAGCACGACCTTCTGCTGGTTGCCGCCGGAGAGCTTCCCGGTCCTCGCCAGCACACTGGGCGCCTTGATGTTCATGCTCTTGCGGTATTCGTTGGCGACCGCGAATTCCCGGCCGTCGTCGACGAGCCCGAGCGAGGCCAGCTTGTCGAGGGCGGCCATCGAGATGTTGCGCTTGATGTCGTCGATGAGGTTGAGGCCATAGGTCTTGCGATCCTCGGTGGCGTACGCGAGCCCGGCATCGATCGCCTCGGAGACCGTGCGGGTCTTCACCTCCTTGCCGTCGATGTAGACGCGGCCGGAGATCTTCGACCCGTAGCTGCGGCCGAACAGGCTCATGGCGAACTCGGTGCGACCGGCACCCATCAATCCCGCGATGCCCACGATCTCGCCGCGGCGCACGGTCAGATTGACCGCATCCACCATCACCCGGGACGGGTCCTGCGGATGATGTGCCGTCCAGTCCTCCACGCGCAGCACCTCCTCGCCGATGTGCGGGGTGTGGTCGGGATAGCGGTGCTCCAGGTCGCGGCCCACCATGTCCTTGATGATCCGCTCCTCGGTCACCTCGGTCTTGGCGATCGTCTCGATCGTCTTGCCGTCGCGGATGATCGTCACGGAGTCGGACACCTTCTTGATCTCGTTCAGCTTGTGGCTGATGATGATCGAGGTGATGCCCTGCTCCTTGAGGTGCTGGATGAGGTTCAGCAGGTGATCCGAGTCGTCGTCGTTCAGCGCGGCCGTCGGTTCGTCCAGGATGAGCAGCTTCACCCGCTTGGAGAGCGCCTTGGCGATCTCCACGAGTTGCTGCTTGCCCACGCCGAGCTCGGTGATCTTCGTCGTGGGGTTCTCCCGCAGGCCCACCCGCGCGAGCAGCTTCGCCGCCTCGTGGTTGGTCTTGTTCCAGTCGATCAGCCCGAACGGGCCCTTCAGCTCGTTGTTCAGGAAGATGTTCTCGGCGATCGAGAGATACGGGCTGAGCGCCAGCTCCTGGTGGATGATCACGATCCCCTTCGCCTCCGAGTCGCGGATGTCGCGGAACTCCACGACCTCGTTCTCGAACACGATGTCGCCGTCGTAGGTGCCGAACGGGTACACGCCCGACAGCACCTTCATCAGCGTCGACTTGCCGGCGCCGTTCTCGCCGCAGATGGCGTGCACCTCGCCACGGCGCACGTCGACGGTCACGTTCTGGAGGGCCTTGACGCCGGGGAACGTCTTCGTGATCCCCCGCATCCGGAGGATGTCGGTTCTCGCCTCGGTCTCATCCGTCATGGCGGATTCCTGCTTTCTCGCGGTCGCACGGTTCGGGTGGCCCCCGGGTCTCCCCCGGGAGCGAGGGGCCACCCCGGTCGCGCACGGGCACGACCGGGGTGGCAGGGTGTTCGGGGTGGCTAGCCGTTGATCTCGGCTTCGGTGTAGTAGCCCGAGGTGACCAGGACGTCGTTGATGTTGTCCTTCACCACGATCTGCGACTCGAGCAGGTAGGCCGGAACCACCTTCACGCCGTTGTCGTAGTCGGTGGTGTTGTTGGTCTCCGGCTCGTTGCCCTCCAGCAGGGCCGATGCCATGTCGACGGCCACCTTCGCGAGGTTGCGGGTGTCCTTGAAGATGGTGGCGTACTGCTCGCCCGCCACGATGGCCTTCACCGAGTCGAGCTCGGCATCCTGACCGGAGATGACCGGCCATCCGGCGCCGACGGTGTAGCCGGCGTCGGTGAGTGCCGAGATGATGCCGCGGGAGATGCCGTCGTAGGGCGACAGGATGGCGTTCACCTTCGAGCCGTCCGAGTAGGTCGACGTGAGGATGTTCTCCATGCGCTTCTGTGCGGTCTCGCCGTCCCAGCGCAGCGTGGCCGCCTGCTCGAAAGCGGTCTGGTCGCTCTTGACCACCAGCACGCCCTTGTCGATGTAGGGCTGCAGGGTGTCCATCGCGCCGTTCCAGAAGAACGTGGCGTTGTTGTCGTCGGGCGAACCGGCGAACAGCTCGATGTTGAACGGGCCTGCCGGCGCGCCGGTGATGGCCTTTCCGTCGAGGTCGACGAGGCCGAGGCCGTTCAGAACCGAGTCGGCCTGCTGCACGCCCACCTTGTAGTTGTCGAACGAGGCGTAGTAGTCCACGTTCTCGGTGTCGCGGATCAGGCGGTCGTAGGCGATGACGGGGATGTCGTTGTCCGCTGCC
The DNA here is from genome assembly GCF_023264855.1 of Herbiconiux sp. Classification (GTDB taxonomy): domain Bacteria; phylum Actinomycetota; class Actinomycetes; order Actinomycetales; family Microbacteriaceae; genus Herbiconiux. The sequence continues at coordinate 47,177 of NZ_JAHFUW010000001.1, forward strand.
TCCTGGAGCACGCTGGTGAGCGTGGTTCCGTCGATCGAGGCGATGATGAGGGCCTTCGCGCCCTTCGTGATCATGTTCTCGATCTGGGACACCTGGGTGGGGATGTCGTCCTCCGCGTACTGCAGATCGACCGTGTATCCGGCGTCTTCGAGCTGGGACTTGACGGCGTCGCCGTCCTGGATCCAGCGTTCGGACGACTTCGTGGGCATCGCGACGCCGATGAGGCCGCCGTCTCCGGATCCGGCGGCACCGTCGGTGCTGCCGGCGCTGCCTCCGCTCGAGCAGGCGGCGAGGCCGACCAGCAGGGTGCCGGCGGCGACTCCCGCGAGCAGTGTCTTGATCTTCACTGTGTTTCCTTTCCAATGGTGAGGGACTTCGTTGTCAGCTCTCCCAGCTGCCGGGCCAGGTGCGCGACCCGGGCGGCGTGTTCGAGCAGAACGGCGGACTTCACTGCCGCTCGTGCATCCGGACCCGTGGTGTACGGTCCGTGATTCTTCATCAGCACAGCCGTGCCGGCGTGCCGTCGGAGGGACTCGACGAGGACTCGCCCGATCGCGTCGCCGGCCTCGGCACCGCTTCGGCCGTCGACGCGGACGAGGGGGCCGAGGGGGATCTCGCCGCCGAACTCGGCGGCCATGCTCGTCGTGACGCAGGGGATGGGCTCGCCCTGCACCGCCCAGGCGGTGGCGTAGGGGGAATGCGTGTGGGCGATGCCGCCCACCGCAGGAAACGCGCGGTACACGTGAGCGTGCGCCGCGGTGTCGGCGGCGGGCTCGCGGCCGGCTCCGGGGGTGCTGTCCACCACCTCGCCGTCGAGGGTGCAGAGGATCATGTTCTCGGGAGCGAGCTCCGCGAACGCGATGCCGGCGGGCTTGATCACGAACAGGTCGGCTCCGCTGACCCGGCCCGAGACGCTTCCCTCGGTCCAGACGGCCAGCTCATGCTGGGTGAGCTCGGTGTGCAGTCCGGCGACCTCGGCGCGCAGACGGGCGATGCCCACCTCGACCTCGGGGCCGAAACCGCCCTTGACCTCTACCACGCATGACTCCTTTGTCAGTGTGACCGTTCACAATCGCTCGAATGTGAACGGTCACATTGGGGTAATGGTAGTCCCGGACCGGCCGATCGTGTCAAGCCGCAATTGTCTCGTTTCGGTAACCGAGGGGTCGGGCGCTGTCAGAGCGCCGGCCGGGCGGTCGAGCCGCGCACGATGAGCTCGGGGGTCACCGATCGCAATCCGGGGTGGGAACCCTCCCCCTCCGAGCCCGCAGCGGTCTCCGCGGCGGCGGTGCCCACTAACAGGGAGACGGCGCGGCGGCCGAGCTCGGCGAAATCCTGTCGCACCGTCGTGAGCGGCGGCCAGAAGTGCGCGGCCTCGGGGATGTCGTCGAACCCCACGACGCTGATGTCTCCCGGAACGTCGAGACCGGCATCGCGGATGGCGTGGATGAGGCCCAGCGCCATCTGATCGTTCGAGGAGAAGATGGCGGTGAAGTCGCGCACGCGCAATAGCTCCCGCCCGGCGTAGTAGCCGAACTCGGCCGTCCAGTCGCCGAGGATCGGAGCGGTGGTCGGAACGTCCCGGTCGCCCATCTCCAGCAGGAACCCCTCCATCCGCGCCTCGGCCTCGATCCAGTCCTGCGGCCCGGTGAGGTGGTAGATGCCCCGGTGGCCGAGATCGATGAGGTGCCGGGTGGCCAGTCGGGCACCCATCATCTGGTCGACCGAGAGGGAGTGGTCGTTCAACCGCCCGGTCGATTGCAGGGTTACGAAGGGCAGGTCGAGGTCCATGGCCGCGAGCGCGTCGAAGACGCGCACCTGGGGCGCGATCACCACCATCCCCTCCACGGCCTGGTCGAGCAGGTGCGTGATCGCGCGAGCGATCGACTCCTCGTCGTCGCCCACCACGTTCGCCGTGATCACCAGGTAGTCCTCGAGCAGCGCCGCCTCCTCGATGGCCTTGATGCTCGAGGCCGGGCCGTACTCGCTGCGCGAGGAGGTGAGCACCCCGATGGTGCGCGACCGGCTGGTCACCAGCGCGCGCGCCGCCCGGTTCGGCCGGTAGTTCAGGCGCGTCATCACGCTGAGAACGCGCGACCGCGTCTCGTCGCGGATGCTCGGGTGGTCGTTCAGCACCCGGGAGACCGTCTGGTGCGACACCCCGGCCTCGCGCGCGACGTCACGGATGCTGGGCGCGCGTCCCCGCCTGCCCTCCGGTGCCGCTTCAGTCATGGCCTGCTACTCGCGCTCTCTGCCGTGCGCACGTTCACATCGGCGTCCGCGGTACCATTATGCCCGCTGACATGAGCAGTTCCCGGGAGCGGCGAACCGCCTCGAGCATCGCTAGGCGTCCGCGGCGAGCGCCAGCGAGCGGGCGATCTCTCCCGCTGCGGCACCCGCACGCTGCACGACCACCTCGGGCGTGGTGGCACTGAAGCTGGTCGCCACATAGGGCACCGTGAGAGCTGCGACCGCCGAGCCGTCGCCCCGGAGGATGGGGAAGACCACGTCGGTGATGCCCGGCTGGCGCGCATCCGATCGCTCGAGGTAGCCGTCGCGCAGGATCTGCTGCAGCATCTCCTCGATCGGCGAACGGTGAAGGTCGGGGGGTCGCCGCCGATACGAGTCGAGCACCATCCCGGTTGCCGTCTCCGCCACGGGGAACAGGGCCCCCACCCGCACCTGGAAACCGAAGTCACCCGGGCTCTCCACCTGGGCGATCACGCGCACGCGCTCGGCATCGAGCACCGACACGTTGCACGACTGCCGGATGTCGTCGGCCAGGCGCCGCATCACAGGAAGGGCCGCCGCGGTGAGCGAACGCAGCGGCTCCTGCCGGTGCGCCAGGTCGAACAGCCGCAAGGAAAGCCGGTAAAGTCCCGACTGCTTCTCCCGGAACAGGTAACCGCGCCGCTCGAGCGTGGTCAGCACCCGGAAGATCTGGCTGGGCGAGCGGTCGATCGCCTGCGCGATCTCCAGCTGCGTCAGGCCACCGCTCTCATCGGCGAGCAGCTCGAGGATGTCGAGCGCCTTGTCCAAGGCGGGCACCGCGTAATCAGGGCCGGCCTTCTCGCTGGGGGCGGTCTTGTCGGTCGGGGTGCTCTTCTCGCTCGGGGTCGCGGACGCCATCGCCTACTCCTGTCGTGCCGCGCTACTCGGCCGCGTTCAGCGCGGCGAGCATCCGGCGGGCGATCGTGCGGTCGATGTCGTCGGGCACGGGCTGCGCCCCCGCCACGAGACTCGCCGCAGCGGTGGCCACGCGCTCGAGGGAGAGCGTCTGCAACAGGAATCCGAGGTCCATCGACTCGAGGGAGTTGCCCTTGGGCTCGCGCCCGGCGAGGTTGAACATCCGGCCGCCGGCCAGCAGGATGACGTGCCTGCCGTTCGGCAGCTCGATCCGTTCGATCGCCTCGACGATCTCGCGCCGGGCGACCGACGCGGCCCGGAGACCGGCGACGTCGATCTCCCACGGGAAGTGTCCGCAGTTCGCGAGCACGGCGCCGTCACGCATCCGCTCGATCGCTTCGACCGGAAGCACACCCGGATGGCCCGTGGCGGTGATGAACACGTCGCCCCACTCGGCGAAGGCGAGCGCCCCTTCGGCCGAGACGCGGAACCCGTCGAGGGCGGCCTCGAAGGCCTTCAGCTCGTCGACCTCGACGACCGCGACCTTGCCGCCGAGCGCCCGCAGGTAGTGCGCCACCCCGCGGCCGCACCAGCCGTAGCCGAAGACGACGAACCGTCGGCCGGGCACCATCAGGTTGGTGATGCGCATGAAGCTCTCGACCACCGACTGGCCCACGGCGTGCTTGTTCTCGCCGATCGCCTTCAGCAGGCTGTCGTTGATCACGATCATCGGAAAGCCGACCGTGCCCGCCAGCTCGCCGCGCAACCGGTCTCCGCCCGAGGTGGTCTCCTCGGTGCCGCCGATCACCGACGCCGAGTCGCCCCGGGCGATCAGGCCGGCGGCGAGGTCTCCCCCGTTGTCGAGCAGCATGTCGGGCTTCGCGTCGAGTACACGCCCCACGTTCTCGTGGTGCTGCTCGAGGGTGTCGTCGCGCGTGCCGAACAGCGTCATGCCCAGCGTGCCCAGGTAGGCGACCACATCGTCTTGGGTGGAACCGTGGTTGCCCGTGCCCACCACCTCGGCGCCACCGGCGGCCAGCGTCTCCAGCAGCACCGCCGTCTTCGGCTCGAGGTGCAGCGACATGCCGATGCGGTGCCCGGCGAACGGGAGCGTGCGAGCGAATTCGGAGCGCGCAGCCGCCAGCAACGGCATCCGCGATCGGATCCATTCGACGCGGGCGGCGCCTCGAGCGGCGAGATCGGTGCGATCGGTGAGCTGGTCCATGCCGGAAGTATTGCACAGGTGAACGTCGTTTTCATATATGCTTTCCGAACCGGGCAGAACCACCCGGAGAACGACGGGAGCGGCGTGCCTCAGAAGATCATCCTCGACTGCGATCCCGGGCACGACGACGCGATCGCGATCCTGCTCGCGCACGGCAACCCCGAGATCGAGCTGCTGGCCGTCACCACGGTCGTCGGCAACCAGACGCTCGAGAAGGTCACCCGCAACGCCCTCGCGGTGGCCAGGGTCGCCGGCATCACCGGCATCCCGTTCGCTGCCGGCTGTGCCCGGCCGCTGGTGCGCACCGTCGAGGTGGCGCCCGACATCCACGGCGAGTCGGGGCTCGACGGGCCCGCGCTGCCGGAGCCCACGCTCGAACTCGACGGCCGGCACGCCGTCGACCTCATCATCGACACGATCATGGCCCACGAGCCGGGCACGGTCACCCTGGTTCCGACCGGTGGGCTCACCAACATCGCCCTCGCCGCCCGCAAAGAGCCGCGGATCGTGCCGCGCGTCAAAGAGGTCGTGCTGATGGGTGGCGGCTACAACGTGGGCAACTGGAGCGCCACGAGCGAGTTCAACATCATCATCGACCCCGAGGCCGCTCACATCGTGTTCAACGAGTCCTGGCCGCTCACCATGGTGGGGCTCGACCTCACGCATCAGGCGCTCGCCACGCCCGAGGTCGTCGAGCGGATCCGCTCGATCGGCACCGGGCCTTCGCGGTTCGTGGTCGAGCTGCTCGACTTCTTCGCCTCCACCTACCTCGAGGCCCAGGGGTTCGAGCATCCTCCCGTTCACGACCCGTGCGCCGTGGCACTGGTCATCGACCCCGCCGTGATGACGGTGCGTTCCGTGCCGCTCGACGTCGAGCTCTCCGGCACGCTCACGCTCGGCATGACCGTGGCCGACTTCCGCTCCCCCGCCCCGGCCGACTGCACCACCAAGGTCGCCATGGAGCTCGACCACGAGCGTTTCTGGTCCCTGATCGTCGATGCCCTGGAGCGCATCGGCGACCCCGAAGACCCGCCGCTGCACTGACCTGAACTCACCGCCCTGCGGCCGAGCCGCCCACGGCGGGCCGAATGACTGCACGCATTCGGACCGCGGTGCACGGCTCGGCCGCACGAACACGCGAGCGGGAGCGGGAGCGGCCGATCAGCCCCGCACGTCGTGCAGGTGATGCACCGGGTCGTGGATGAAGTACCGCGCGAGCGTGTCGACCGTGAAGGCCGAGCCGTCACCGCGGAACCCGCGTCGCTCCCAGGCGTCGGCCGGCACCTGCTCGAGGGCTCTGGCGAGCACCTCGGCCGCCTCGGTGAGCTCGGCGGAGACCGTCGCCGGATCCTGTTCGTTGTAGCGCTCGACGAGCGCGGTCTCGTCCTGGTCCCAGTTGGGGAAGGCCGGGTCGTCCTGCTCCAGCATCAGCCCGAAGCGCACCCGGAAGATCCGGAACACGTCTCGCACGTGCGCCCCGTACTCCAGGGCCGACCAGGTCGACGGATCGGGCCGCACGGCCACATCCGCTCGCCCGAGCACGGCCGGCCACGCGGCGGCGTTCTCCCGCAGCATCCCGGGCACCGCGGAGGCCGGCGTGGTCGAGGAGTCGAAGCCGCACTCCGGGCACTCGCGCTCGAGCACCCACGTCCAGTTCTTGGTGTCGGGAACGATGCTCATGCCTCAACCCTAGAGACGCGCTGCGCGACCCCTCCACCGCATTCCGGTCACGCTCCCCCCACTTCCTGCCACCCTTCGCGGGTCAGGAGATGCGTTCGGCCACCAGGGGGGCCTGGGCGACGTAGTCGGCGGCAACGCCGATGGCGTAGGCGCCCTCGAGCGACTCGAGCGCGCGCTCGAAGCGCGCGGGCTCGTCGCCCGACAGGGTGAACAGGGGCTGGCCTTCCACCACGGTGTCGCCGGGCTTCGCAAGCAGGTCGATGCCCGCCGCGTGCTGCACGGCGTCGGTCGCACGGGCCCGGCCGGCGCCGAGGCGCCAGGCCGCGATGCCGAAGGCGAGTGCGTCCTGACGCAGCAGCACGCCCGACGAGGGGGCGAGCACCGTATGCGTCTCGCGCGCCACCGGCAGCGCAGCCTCCGGGTCGCCGCCCTGGGCCCGGATGACGCGGTTCCAGCTGTCCATCGCGCGTCCGTCTTTCAGCGCCTCCGCCACATCGGCGTCGGGTTGGCCGGCCAGCCGCAGCATCTCCTGGGCGAGCGCGATCGTCAGTTCGACGACATCCGCCGGCCCACCGCCGGCGAGCACCTCCACCGACTCCCGCACCTCGTTGGCGTTGCCGATCGCGAGTCCCAGAGGCACGTTCATGTTCGTCAGCAGCGCGGTCGTCTGCACGCCGGCGTCGTTGCCGAGGTCGACCATGGTCTGAGCGAGCTCGCGTGAGAGATCGATGTCCTGCATGAAGGCGCCCGAGCCGAATTTCACGTCGAGCACCAGCGAATCGGTGCCCTCGGCGATCTTCTTCGACATGATCGACGAGGCGATCAGCGGGATGGCCTCCACCGTGCCGGTGATGTCGCGCAGGGCGTAAAGCTTCTTGTCGGCCGGCGCGAGGCCCGATCCGGCCGCGCAGATCACCCCGCCCACGGTGCGCAGCTGCTCGAACATCTCCTCGTTCGACAGCGACGCGCGCCAGCCCGGGATCGACTCCAGCTTGTCGAGCGTGCCGCCCGTGTGCCCGAGTCCGCGACCCGAGAGCTGCGGCACGGCCACACCGAACGACGCCACCAGCGGCATCAACGGCAGGGTGATCTTGTCGCCCACCCCGCCGGTGGAGTGCTTGTCGACGGTCGGCTTGCCGAGCCCCGAGAAATCCATCCGTTCGCCCGAGGCGATCATCGCCAGCGTCAGATCGCGGATCTCCTGCCGCGCCATCCCGTTCAGCACGATCGCCATCGCCAGCGCCGACATCTGCTCGTCGGCCACGTACCCGCGCGTGTACGCGTCGATCAGCCAGTCGATCTGCGGAGTCGTCAGCGTGCCCTTGTCGCGCTTGGTGCGGATGAGGTCGATGACGTCGAAGTTCTCGGTGGCCATGCGGGTGGTTCCTAACTGTGTATCCGGTGATCGGGCTATTCGGCGTTCGACGACGCCTTGTACTCCACGAGGGTGCGGGGGCCGAAGGCATCCGGGATCACCTCGTCGATCGTCTTGATGCCCGACACCGTCTCCAGCAGCATCCCCTCGGCGGAGTGCTCGAAGAGCAGCTGCCGGCAGCGCCCGCACGGCATCAGCGCGTTGCCGTGACCGTCGACGCAGGTGAAGGCCACGAGCTTGCCACCCCCGGTCATGTGCAGCGACGACACCAGCGCGCACTCGGCGCACAGCGTCAGCCCGTAGGAGGCGTTCTCGACGTTGCAGCCCGAGATCACCCGCCCGTCGTCGACGATCGCGGCCACGCCCACGGGGAACTTGGAGTACGGCACATAGGCCTTCTCCATCGCCTCGAGGGCGGTGGCGCGCAGGGCGTCCCAATCGATGTCAGAAGAACTCATCAAGACCTCCTAGGCACTGACATACGGTTTACCGGCGGCCGCGGGGCCCCTCACCCGCCCGACGAGTCCGGCGACGGCGAAGATGGTCACGACGTACGGCAGCATCAGCAGGAACTCCGACGGCACCGGCGACCCGATCACACCCAGCACGTACTGCATGTTCGTGGCGAACCCGAACAGCAGCGCGGCGAGCGTGGCCCGGATCGGGTCCCACCGCCCGAAGATCACCGCAGCCAGGGCGATATAACCCGCACCGGCCGTCATCTCCTTCTGGAACGATCCCACCGAGCCGAGCGTGAAGTACGCCCCACCGAGACCGGCGATCGCACCCGCGAGCGACACGTTCCAGAACCGGGTCAGGTTCACTTTGATGCCCACGGTGTCGGCGGCTTGCGGATGCTCGCCCACGGCCCGCACGCGCAGACCCCACTTGGTCTTGAACAGGGCGAAGAACACCACGGCCACCGCGATGTACATCAGGTACACGATCAGCGTCTGCCGGAACAGCGTGGGCCCGATGATCGGGATCTCCGAGAGCAGCGGGATCGGCACCGCCTGGAACCGCGGCGGCGAGTTCAGCAGCGTGGGGTCGGCGGTCAGCACCTGCGAGTACAGGAACGAGGTCAGCCCGGTGACGAGCACGTTCAGCACCACACCGACGATGACCTGGTCGACGAGGTACTTGATCGAGAACGCGGCGAGCACGAACGACACCAGGGTGCCGGCGATGACGGCGCCGACCAGTCCCACATAGGGATTGCCCGTGACGGAGGCGACGACCGCGGAGACGAAGGCGCCGGCGAGCAGCTGCCCCTCGATCGCGACGTTGACCACGCCGACCCGCTCCGAGATCACGCCTCCCAGAGCACCGAAGATCAGCGGCACCGACAGCGAGACCGTGCCGATCAGCAGGCCCGGGATCGGAATCGTCTGACCGGCCGAGGCCCAGGTCAGGAAGCCGATCAGGAAGATCACCGCGAACACGGCCATCACCCACAGCCGCACCTTGCGCGACGAGGCCACGAGCCAGGCCGAGTACACGGCCAGCAGCACGAGCAGGACCGCCACGACGACGCCAGTGGGGCGCGTCGGCAGCACCACGGCGGGCAGCTGGATCAGGTCGACGTCGGTCGACAGCCGGAACGTCGAATCGCCGTCGCGGCCGAACACCACGAACAGGATGATCGACACCAGCGCGAAGATGCCGAACGCGATCGGCGCCTTCCAGCTCTTCACCAGCACCACGGCCGGAGCCGAGGGAGCGGAGTCGGGGTGGTTGTGCTCGGTGGGCGGCACACCGCCACCGGGGGCGAGGTTGCTTCGGGTGGGGACGGACTCGCTCATTTCGCGATCACCGCTTCCTGCGTCGGCGCGATGGGCGTTTTGCGCGCCTTGGGCTTCTTGGGTTTCGACGGATCCGGCAGCCGGAACACGGTGCGGATCAGCGGCGGTGCCGCGATGAACAGCACGATCAGCGACTGCACGACGAGCACGATGTCGATCGGGATGCCCTGCGAGGCCTGCATCGCGAATCCGCCGGCCTTGAACGCGCCGAACAGGATGCCGGCGACGAAGATTCCCCACGGCTTGGACCGGCCGAGCAGCGCCACGGTGATCGCATCGAACCCGATTCCCGCATCCAGCCCCGAGCTGAAGCCCGACGACAGCGGGCCGAGCACCTGCGAGACACCCGCGAGGCCCACCAGGGCGCCGGAGATGACCATGGCGTAGACGTACATGTTCTTCACGTTGATGCCGGCGACCCGGGCCGCGTTGGGGTTGATGCCCACCGCGCGGAACTTGAAGCCCAGGGCGGAGCGGTTCAGCAGCCACCACACGAAGAACGTCGCGGCGATCACCAGGATGAACCCGAAGTTCAGGTTGAACTGCGGCCCCAGGATCTGCGGGAACACGGCCGAGGCGTCCAGCGGCGGCGACTTCGGGTTGTTCGACCCCGGCGCCTGCAGGATGGGCGTGCGCAGCAGGTAGGAGATCAGGTAGAACGCCACGTAGTTGAGCATGATCGTGACGATCACCTCGTGCGCGCCGGTACGGGCCTTCAGCAGACCCGCCAGACCGCCCCAGATACCGCCGCCGATCAGGCCCGCGAGCACGGCGACGACCATGTGCAGACCGGGCGGGAGGTGGAAGGTGAACGCCACCCAGCCGGCGCAGGCCGCGGCGATCAGCATCTGGCCGCGGCCACCGATGTTGAACATGCCCACCCGGAACGCCAGTCCCACACCCAGGCCCGCGGTGATCAGCGGAGTAGCGAAGGTGAGCGTCTCGGTGATCGGCTTGATCTGCTGGATGAAGTCGTCGCGCTTGGGGTTGAAGATCGCCCCCTGGAACAGCGAGACGTAGGCGCCGGAGACGGCCTTCCAGATCTCGGCGAAGGTGTCGCCGGGCCGGGCGAAGAAGTACACCGAGGCCTTCTGCACGTTCTCGTCGGTCACGGCGATCAGGATGCCGCCGACGATCATCGCGAGCACCACGGCGAGGATCGAGATCATCACCGAGCCGCCGATGATCTCGTTGAACGTCTGCCGCCACCGCGACGGCGGCTCCACCGCCGGTGCGGCGGACGGCGCCGGTGATCCGGACGCCCCCGGGGCGGCCGGTGTGATCGTGGTGTCGCTCACGCGATGATTCCTTCCGTGTCGGCGGGGGCGGCCGGATCCGCAGGCAGCACGGCCGGCGGCGGCACCTCCCCGGCCATCATGAGTCCGAGCACGTCGCGGGGCGTGTTGCCCGGCACGATGCCGACGATCGTTCCCCGATACATCACGGCGATCCGGTCGGCGAGCGCGACGACCTCGTCGAGCTCGGTCGACACCACGATCACCGGCACGCCCTCGTCGCGCGTGGCGACGATGCGCTTGTGCACGAACTCGATCGAGCCCACGTCGATACCGCGGGTCGGCTGCGCCGCCACGAACAACCGCAGCGTGCGGCTCAGCTCGCGCGCGAGCACAACTTTCTGCTGGTTACCGCCCGACAGGCGCCCGACCTGGGTCTGGATGCCCTGCGAGCGCACGTCGAACTCCTTCGACTTCTCCTCGGCGAAGGTGTTCAGGTGGGTGAGCTGCAGCGAACCGCGCTTGACGAACGGCTCGCCGTCGGAACGGTCGAGCATCAGGTTCTCGGCGATGGTGAACTCGCCCACCAGGCCGTCCTCCTTGCGGTCTTCGGGCACGAAGCCGACCCCGGCATCCAGCACCTTCCGCACCGACATCCCCCGTAACGAGTGGCCGTCGAGGGTCACCTCGCCGGTGACCCGCTCCTGCAGCCCGAGGAGCGCTTCGGTGAGCTCCGTCTGGCCGTTGCCCTGAACGCCCGCGATCGCGACGATCTCGCCCGCCTTCACGTCGAACGACACGTCGTCGACGACGACCTGGCCGCGCGGATCGATCACCGAGAGGTTCGACACCACCAGAGCGGCCGCCCCCGGGCGAGCCGGCTCCTTCTGCACGGTCAGCTCGACCGCGCGCCCCACCATCAGCGAGGCCAGCTCCGCGTTGGTCGCGGTGGGTGAAGCCTCGCCCACGACCTTACCGAGGCGGATGACGGTGATGCGGTCGGCGACCTCGCGCACCTCCCGCAGTTTGTGCGTGATGAACACGATCGACGTGCCGCTCGCTTTGAGCTGGCGCATGATGCCCATCAGCTCGTCGGTCTCCTGCGGCGTCAGCACCGCGGTCGGCTCGTCGAACACGAGCACCTTCGCATCGCGCGACAGGGCCTTGATGATCTCGACCCGCTGCTGAACACCCACGGGCAGATCTTCGACGAGCGCATCCGGATCGACGTCGAAGCCGAACTGCTCGCTGATCTCGCGCACCCGCTTGCGCGCGGCGCCCAGGTCGAGGCGGCCGGCGAACCCGGTCTGCTCGTGGCCCAGCATCACGTTCTCGGCGACGGTGAACACCGGGATCAGCATGAAGTGCTGGTGCACCATCCCGATTCCCGCGTTCATGGCGTCGCCTGGGCCGGCGAAGTGCTGGACAGCGTCGTCGAGCACGATCTCGCCCTCATCGGCCTGGTAGAGGCCGTACAGCACGTTCATCAGGGTGGACTTGCCGGCGCCGTTCTCGCCCAGAAGGCAGTGGATCTCGCCCGGCTCGACCGTCAGGTCGATGTGGTCGTTCGCGGTGAGGGCACCGAATCGTTTCGTGATGCCCCGGAGTTCGAGCTTCATAGAGTCAATCTACCTACTCCCCGTCATGCTGCCGGTACGTCCGGCAGGGCTGGATACGTCCATTAAGTGAAAGAGGTCGGGGGAACCAGCAGCGCTGGTCCCCCCGACCGATCCGCGTTCCGTGGAACGCGAGGTGTTACGGGGTGCTGGGCGACTCGACCTCGATCGAGCCGTCGATGATGCCGGCCTGGATCTTGTCCAGCTCACCCTGCAGGTCGGGCGAGACCTTCGACTCGAAGTCGTGGAACGGGGCGATGCCCACGCCCTCGTTCTCGAGCGTTCCGACGAACGGGGTCGCGTCGAAGTTGCCCGCGGCGGCGGTGTCGACCACGTCGACCACACCGGCCTTGACGCCCTTCATGACCGAGGTCAGGAAGAGGCTGGACAGGTCGGGAGCGGTCTCGTAGTTGTCCGAGTCGACGCCGATCAGGGCGATCTCCTTGCCGGAGTCCTTGATGGCCTCACCGGCGGAGAGGAAGATCGGTCCACCGACGGGGAGGATGACGTCGGCGCCCTGGTCGATCAGACCCTGGGCCGCGGTCTTGGCCTCGACACCGGCGGCGAAGCCTCCGGTGAACGAACCGGTCTGGCCCGCGACGTCCCAGCCGATGGCCTTGACGTTGGTGCCCTTCTGGGTGTTGTAGTAGTTCACACCGTCGACGTAGCCGTCCATGAAGATGGTGACCGAGGGGATCTGCATGCCGCCGAAGGTGCCGACGGTGCCGGTCTTGGAGTAGCTGGCAGCGGCGTAGCCGGCCAGGAACGCGGCCTGGGCGGTGTCGAAGACGATCGGCTTGACGTTGTCGGCCTCGATCGAGGAGTCGTCGATGATCGAGAACTCGACGTCGGGGTTCGCCTCGGCGGCGGCCTTGGTGGCGTCGGCCAGCAGGAAGCCGACCGAGACGATCAGGTTGCAGTCCTGCGAGATCAGGTTGTCGATGTTCGGGCCGAAGTCGGTGTCGGCCGCCGACTCGACGGTGATGGGCTCGACGCCGAGCTTGTCCGCCGCCTCGGTGAGGCCCTCGAAGCCGGCCTCGTTGAACGACTTGTCATCGAATCCACCGGAGTCCGAGACCATGCAGGGGATGAAGTCGCTCGCGGTGTCGCCGCCGCTGGTGGATGCGGTGTCCGACGGCGCGGATGCGCATCCGGCCAGAAGAGCTGCCACACCCAGGGTGGCGAAGCCGGCCACGCTGGCCCGGCGAAGGTTGATGCTCAAGATGTCCTCCAAGATGCTGCCCTGCAAGGTGCGCAGGGGCTGTGTGGGAGTCCACGTTACCGAATGTGACGCCCCGCGAAAGAGGGGAGGGGGCATAGCGGCGCAAGCGTTACAAAGACGCGATCACGTCGTAATGTGCGCGAAATGTCCACGCCACCCCGGTGAAACGCGCGGGAATCCGCCGCACCCCTTCGCCACGGGCGCCCGGTTGCGGCGCCACCGCACGGATCAGGGTGCGCTCGGCGACTCCACGACGACGGCGCCGGAGACGATCTGCTCCTTCAGCGCATCGATCTCGGCCGACAGCTCGGCCGGAACCGAGGAGGCGAGATCGTGGAAGGGCGCGAGCTCCACGCCGCCGTTCTCGAGGGTGCCGACGAACGGATCGGGCGAGAACGATCCCCCGATGTCGTCGCCGACGATCTGCACCACCGCGTCTCCGGTGTTCTTCATCACGCTCGTCAGCACGATCGGCTGGTACTCGGCCGGCAGCGTCTCGTAGCCGTCGTTGTCGACCCAGATGATCGACACCCCGCCCTTCTCCGCCGCCGCGGAGGCCGCACCCTGGCCCACCTGGCCGGCCACGGGCATGATGATGTCCGCGCCCTGGTCGATGAAGCCCTGGGTCACGGTCTTGCCCTTGTTGATGTCTTCGAAGTCGCCGGTGAACACGCCGTCCTGCGAGGCCTTGTCCCAGCCGAGCACCTGCACGGCGGCGCCGTGAGCCTCGTTGTACTTCGCGACGCCGTCGACGAAGCCGTCCATGAACAGCGTGACGGGCGGCTGGTTGCCGCCGCCGAAGGTGGCCACCTTGCCGGTCTTGGAGACGCCCGCGGCGAGGTACCCCGCGAGGTAGGAGGCCTGGGCGGTGTCGAACAGGATCGGCTTCACGTTCGCAGCGTCGACCGTCTCGTCCACGATCGCGAAGTGCGTGTCGGGATTCTTGCCCGCCTCGTCGAGGGTGGCGTCGGCCAGCTCGTAGCCCACCGTCAGCACGAAACCGCATCCGCTCTGCACGGCCTGCGCCACGTTCGGAGCCAGGTCGGTCTCCCCCGTCGACACGAGCACCTGCGCGTCGATGCCGAACTCCTTCTCGGCCGCCTGCAGCCCCTCCCAGCTGCTTTGGTTGAACGACCGGTCGTCGAGCCCACCCGAGTTCGTCACCATCCGAGCGCAGTAGTCGCTGGCGGAGTCGCTGGCAGCCCCGGTAGACCGCGGCGGCGCGTCAGCGCACCCGCTCAGCGCCACCACCAGTGCAGCAACGACGACCCCGGATGCGACAGCGACACGACTTCTCATAGGAGAAGTCTAGGGACAGGGGTAGTCACGGTGGCGGTTGTTCGTGGGTGACCTGTCCTGCTGTGCTAGCTGCCGGTCGCGCCGGGCTTCGCTCGGCGTGACCGGGCGGCGCCGGTCCCTGCCCGGCGCCGCGCGACATGTGAGCGCGCGGTCGACGGGCGCGGGCTTCGCTCGCACCCGTCGGCCACACGCTCACCTTGGGGCGTCGAGTACGGCCTGAGACTTCGGGGCCTCGACCTCTGTTGCTGCCTGAAGCTGCTGGTGCCTTCGGGTTTAGAGGACGTCGCCGCTACCACCGGCCCGCAGGGCGTCGACGACCGACTTGACGCGCTGGGCGTGCTCGCTGGTGGTCACCAGGAGCGCGTCGGGGGTGTCGACCACGACGATGTCGCGGACGCCGATCAGGCTGATCACGCGCTTGGACTGCGAGACCACGATGCCGCTGGAGGAGTCCGAGAGCACGCGGGCGTTCTGGCCCAGGATGGCGAGCTCGCTGCCCCGTCCCGAGCTGTGCAGCTTGGCGATGGAGGCGAAGTCGCCCACGTCGTCCCAGTCGAAGTCGCCCGGGATGACGGCGAGGATGCCGGCGGCCGCGGCCGGCTCGGCGACCGAGTAGTCGATCGCGATCTTCTTCAGCGTCGGCCAGACGCGGTCGACGACCTCGCCGCGCTTGGGGGTGTCCCAGGCTTCCGCCAGTTCGAGCAGGCCGGCCAGCAGTTCGGGCTCGGTCTTGCCGAGCTGCTCGAGCAGCTTGTCGGCGCGGGTGATGAACATGCCCGCGTTCCAGAGGTACTTGCCCGACTTGAGGTAGCGGCGGGCGGTGGCCAGGTCGGGCTTCTCGACGAAGTTGTCGACCTTCAGGGCGCTGGCGGCATCCTCGATGCCGAGCGGCTTGCTGGTGTGGATGTAGCCGAAGCCCACCGCGGCATCCGTCGGGGTGATTCCGATCGTGGCGATGTAGCCGGCGTCGGCCACCACGACCGCCTGCTTCACGGCGGCGCGGAAGCGGTCGGGGTTGGTGATGACGTGGTCGGCGGCGAACGAGCCGATGATCGCGCCGGGCTCGCGGCGCTCCAGGATGGCGGCGGCCAGCCCGATGGCGGCGGTCGAGTCGCGCGGCTCGCTCTCCAGAACCACGTTGTGATCCTGCAGATCGGGCAGCTGCTCCTCGACGGCGGCGCGGTGAGCACGGCCGGTCACGACCATGATCCGCTGCTCGCCCGCGAGCGGGGCGAGGCGGTCCCAGGTGTCGCGCAGCAGACTCTGGCCCGATCCGCTCAGATCGTGCAGGAACTTCGGCGCATCCGCACGCGACAGCGGCCACAGCCGCGAACCGATCCCCCCGGCGGGGATCACGTTGTAGAGCCGCTCGAGCGGCGAAGAAGTCGAAGTCATGGGCGACAGCCTAACGGGCGCGAAAACGAGACCCTGAGTCCCGAGACGCCGAGCCCGCGCGCGGGGCATCCGCTCGTCGGACGCCGCTCATCCGCCGGTCACCTGCGGGCCACCGTCAGGCCACCCCGCCTTCCTAGCCTGAGGGCGTGGCCGGATGCGGTCAGCCGACGAACACGGAGGCACCTCATGCGAGTAGCCGTTGTCAGCGAGAGTTTTCTTCCCACCGTGAATGGCGTCACGGGCAGTGTCTGCAAGGTGCTCGACCACCTCGCCGACAACGGCCACGAGGCCATCGTGATCGCCCCCGCCGCCGGTTCACCGGCGAGTTACCGGGGGTTTCCCGTCTACCAGGTTCCGGCCGTCGCGTACCGCCAGTTCCCGGTGGGGATCCCGAACGCGCAGGTCGCGCGCCTGCTGGCCCGCTTCCAGCCCGACGTGCTGCACGCCGCCTCCCCCTTCCTGTTGGGAGCGCAGGCGATTGCGGCCGCCAACCGGCTCGGTGTGCCCTCGGTGGCCATCTTCCAGACGGATGTCGCGGGGTACGCCCGCCGCAACCGCCTCGGTTCGGCGTCGAAGTTCGCCTGGCGCTTCGTGCGCTGGATCCACGACGGCGCCGACCTCACGCTCGTGCCCTCCAGCGCCTCGCAGCACGACCTCGAGACCGCCGGCGTGCAGCGGATCGCCCGCTGGGGCCGCGGCGTCGACCTCGAGCGCTACCACCCGAACCACCGCGCCCGGCCCACGGCGCAGGCGCTGCACGCGCTGCTGTCGCAGAACGGCCGCGACGCGGTCGTGGGCTACGTCGGCCGCGTCGCGCCGGAGAAAGGGCTGGAACGCCTGGCCGCACTGCGCGGGATGAGGGGGATGCAGCTCGCGATCGTGGGCGACGGGCCGAGCGACGACAGCATCCGGAACCAGCTGCGCGGCATGCCGGCGACCTTTCTCGGGCGCCTGTCGGGCCGCGAGCTGGCCGATGCCTACGCCGCCTTCGACGTGTTCGTGCACACCGGAACCGAGGAGACCTTCGGCCAGACGCTGCAGGAGGCGCACGCCGCCGGGCTCCCGGTGATCGCCCCCGCAGCCGGCGGCCCGATCGACCTGGTGCGCCACGGCGAGAACGGCTACCTCTTCGACCCGGCCGACGCCGACGACTTCCGGATGCGCGTCGGCTCGCTGGTGGGTGATCCCGCCCTGCGACGGCGGATGGGCGAGGCCGGGCGCCGCACGGTGATCGGAACCTCGTGGGACTCGGTGTGCGAGGAGCTGATGGCCCACTACCGCTCGGTGATCACCCGCCGGCCCGCACGCGCCATGCCTGCAAAGCGCACTCCGGCCGGCTCACACGCCTGAATACAGGAGGGTATTCAGTGGCCGTCTCGCCCTGTTATCACGCGGCATCCGCGCCATCCAGGGCCTGTATACAACTTAGGTAGGCCTTACAAGCCATTCCGCACTTCTCGGCGTAGACTCACAGAGGTCGTCGACCGAGTTCTCGCCATTCGCGCGAGGGCGGGCGCGGCCTCGACTGAAGCCAAGGAGGGTTGTTCATGCCTGAGAATTCGGCAGGGACGATGACGCCGAGGCGGCCAGCAGGCACTCTCTACCGCGGCCGTGAAGGCATGTGGTCGTGGGTGCTGCACCGCATCACGGGCGTAGCGATTTTCTTCTTCCTACTCGTGCACGTGCTCGACAGTTCGATGGTGGCTGTCGCACCGGGCGCGTACAACGCGGTGATCGACACCTACAAGAACCCCCTGATGGGCCTCGGTGAGACCGCGCTGGTCGCCGCCATCGTGTTCCACGCCTTCAACGGCATCCGGATCATCCTGATCGATCTGTGGAGCAAGGGCACCAAGTACCAGCGCGTCATGTTCTACGTGGTGATCGGTCTCTGGGTGGTGGCGATGCTCGGCTTCGCCCCGCGCCACCTGATCAACGTCTTCAGCGAGATGGGGCACTGATGTCGACGACGATCCAGAGCCCTCGCGCCCCGTTCTCCGTTCCCCGCAAGCGCGGCGTGAACTGGGAGAAGTGGGGCTGGATCTACATGCGCGCCTCGGGCGTCGTGCTGATCATCCTCATCTTCGGCCACCTCATCGTGAACCTGCTTCTGGGCGATGGCATCAAGAGCATCGACTTCGCCTTCGTCGCCGGCAAGTGGGCGAGCCCGTTCTGGCAGGTCTGGGACCTGCTGATGCTGTGGCTGGCCTTCATCCACGGCGGCAACGGCATGCGCACCATCGTGAACGACTACGCCACGAAGCCTCTGACGCGCAAGATCCTGCTCGGCGCCATCCTCGTCTCGGTCGTGGCCGAGATCGTGCTCGGCACCGTCGTGATCTTCGCGTTCGACCCGTGCCCCGCGGGCGGCCCGGCAGATCTGCTGCCGTCGTTCTGCCCCGTCAACCAGTAGTTCCCTAGCAACGACGTGAGTGAATCCGTGACCCAGTTCGAAGACGGCGCCGTGATCGACGGCGTGACCTACCACCAGTTCGACATCGTGATCGTGGGCGCCGGCGGCGCAGGGATGCGCGCGGCGATCGAGGCGGGGCCCAAGGCGAAGACCGCGGTCATCTCCAAGCTCTACCCCACCCGCTCGCACACCGGTGCGGCGCAGGGCGGCATGGCGGCGGCGCTCGCCAACGTCGAGGAAGACAACTGGGAGTGGCACACCTTCGACACCGTCAAGGGCGGTGACTACCTGGTCGATCAGGATGCCGCCGAGATCCTGGCGAAAGAGGCCATCGACGCGGTCATCGACCTCGAGAACATGGGTCTGCCGTTCAACCGCACCCCCGAGGGCAAGATCGACCAGCGCCGGTTCGGCGGTCACACCCGCGACCACGGCAAGGCGCCCGTGCGCCGGGCCTGCTACGCGGCCGACCGCACCGGCCACATGATCCTGCAGACGCTGTTCCAGAACTGCGTGCGCCTGGGCATCAACTTCTACAACGAGTTCTACGTGCTCGACCTCGTGATGACGAACGTCGACGGCGTCGACAAGCCGTCCGGCGTGGTGGCCTATGAGCTCGCCACCGGCGCCATCCACGTCTTCCAGGCGAAGGCGGTCATCTTCGCCACCGGCGGCTTCGGCAAGATCTACAAAACCACCTCCAACGCCCACACCCTGACGGGCGACGGCGTCGGCATCATCTGGCGCAAGGGCCTGCCGCTGGAAGACATGGAGTTCTTCCAGTTCCACCCCACGGGCCTGGCCGGCCTCGGCATCCTGCTCACCGAGGGAGCGCGAGGCGAGGGAGCGATCCTTCGCAACGCCTCCGGTGAGCGCTTCATGGAGCGCTACGCCCCCACCATCAAAGACCTGGCACCCCGCGATATCGTCGCCCGCTGCATGGTGCAAGAGGTGCAGGAGGGCCGCGGCGCCGGGCCGCACAAAGACTACGTGCTGCTCGACTGCACGCACCTCGGCGCCGAGGTGCTCGAGACGAAGCTCCCCGACATCACCGAGTTCGCGCGCACGTACCTGGGCGTCGACCCGGTGGTCGAGCCGGTGCCCGTGATGCCCACGGCCCACTACGCGATGGGCGGCATCCCCACGAACATCAAGGCCGAGGTGCTCTCCGACAACGACACCGTGGTGCCGGGCCTCTACGCCGCCGGCGAGTGCGCGTGCGTCTCGGTGCACGGCTCCAACCGTCTCGGCACCAACTCGTTGCTCGACATCAACGTGTTCGGCAAGCGCAGCGGCAACAACGCCGCCGAGTACGTGCAGACGGTCGACTTCACGCCGCTGCCTCCCGACCCGGCCGCTGCGATCATCTCCCTCGTCGCCTCGCTCCGCGACTCCACCGGAACCGAGCGCATCTCGGCCATCCGCAAGGAGCTGCAAGACGAGATGGACAAGAACGCGCAGGTGTTCCGCACCGACGAGTCGCTGGCATCCGTCACCGCCACGATCCACCGGCTGCGCGACCGCTACCGCAACATCCAGGTGCAGGACAAGGGCAAGCGGTTCAACACCGACCTGCTCGAGGCCATCGAGCTGGGCTTCCTGCTCGACCTGGCCGAGGTCGTCGTCTTCTCGGCGCGCAACCGCCAGGAGAGCCGCGGTGGGCACATGCGCGACGACTTCCCCAAGCGCGACGACGACACCTACATGAAGCACACGATGGCGTATCTCTCCGGAGACCCGCATTCCAGCGACGCCGCCGACCACATCCGACTCGATTGGAAGCCCGTGGTCATCACGCGCTACCAGCCGATGGAGAGGAAGTACTGATGACCCTCCTAGCCGACGCCCCCGCTTCCGGTCCCGCCCCCGAGGCGCCGATCGAGGCCTTCACGGTCACGCTCATCATCCGCCGCTTCGACCCCGACGTCGACGACGAGCCGCGCTGGCAGGACTTCGACGTGCAGATGTACGCGACCGACCGCATCCTCGACGCCCTGCACAAGATCAAGTGGGAGCAGGACGGCTCGCTCACGTTCCGCCGCTCGTGCGCGCACGGCATCTGCGGCTCGGATGCGATGCGCATCAACGGCCGCAACCGCCTGGCCTGCAAGACGCTGATCAAAGACCTCGACATCACCAAGCCGATCTACGTGGAGGCCATCAAGGGCCTGCCGCTGGAGAAGGACTTGGTGGTCGACATGGACCCGTTCTTCGAGTCGTTCCGCGAGGTGCAGCCGTTCCTGCAGTCGAACACCGCGCCGCCGAAAGACAAGGAGCGCATCCAGTCGGTCGCCGACCGCGCGCGCTTCGACGACACCACCAAGTGCATCCTCTGCGCCGCGTGCACCTCGTCGTGCCCCGTGTTCTGGACCGACGGGCAGTACTTCGGCCCCGCCGCGATCGTGAACGCGCACCGCTTCATCTTCGATTCGCGCGACGAGGCGGCCCAGACCCGCCTCGACATCCTCAACGACAAAGAAGGCGTGTGGCGCTGCCGCACCACCTTCAACTGCACCGACGCCTGCCCCCGCGGCATCCAGGTCACGCAGGCCATCGCCGAGGTCAAGCAGGCCATCATGCGAGGCAAGCCCTAGCCGTTTCGCTCCTCACGCGCCGTCCGAATGGATGGAGCCTCGTCCCAGGTGCGGACAGAGGCTCCATCCATTCGCGTATACGGGCCGTTTCTCCAGCCATTCGACGCGTGCCGACACGCGACATGGGTTCTGCACAATCTGACGGGCGCAGAAGTTGTGCACAGATGCTGCGGATGGCTCACCCGAGGCCGCCCGCAGGCGCACGCTCGGCACATGAACCATTCGTCTTTGCCCGAAGTCGCTTCCACGGCGATGCTGCGTCGGCTCGGCGTCAGCGCGCCCGAGCTCAGACAGTGGGAACGTGACGGCACGGTGCAGCGGATACGGCGCGGCTACTACGCCAGACCGGATGCGCGCACGCCGGTCGTGCGTGCCGTGCGGCTGGGCGGCCGGCTCACGTCCTACCCGGCGCTCGAGGCCCACGGAGCCTGGTGTCCGCCCGATGATGACCGACTGCACGTCGCCGTCAACGCTCACGCGAGGCTGCTGCGCGATCCGGATACGGCGGAGTTCTTCCGGCCGAGAAGCGATGTGGTTCTGCATTGGAAAGATGTCCCGCCCCCTCGGAGCGGGCAGATCACCGGGCTCTCTCTTCTGCCGACAGCTATCCGTCACCTGCCGGCAGATCTCGACCACGCCCATCTCGTCGCCGTTCTCGATTCTGCGGTGCGCGCCCGCTCGACGACGACCGCCCAGCTCGCTGCCGGCTTCGGGGGCACGCCGCGCCTTCTCCGGGTGATGAGACTGATCGACCCCTCGGCCGAATCCGGCACCGAGTCGATCGCGCGCGTTCGGATGCTCGAAGCAGGCATCGAACCCCGATGCCAGGCGAAGATCGGGCGGTGGCGGGTCGATTTCCTGATCAGCCGACGCGTCGTCGTCGAGGTCGACGGCCGCGAGTTCCACGACGACGAGTCCACCTTCACACGCGATCGTCGTAAAGCGGCCGAACTCACCGCACTCGGCCTCCATGTGCTGCACTTCAGCTACGCCCAAGTGCTCTACGACTGGCCCACCTGCCTCGCCGCCATCCGGCGAGCCCTGCTGCTCTGACCACCCGCCGTGCCGCCGACCCCGACCGAACGGATGGAAGCTATGACCAGACGCGGACTCAGGCTCCATCCGTTGCGCAATGGAGCGGAAGACTCCAGCCGTTCGGGACGACGGCGTGCGAGCGCGGCACCAGCGGTCGTGTCAGGCTTGCCGTATGAGCGAGGAGCGCGGCACACCGCAGAAGAACACGGCGGGCGACCCGGCGGGGGGTACCGCCGTGAAGGACGACAAGGCGACCACGAAGGTGGACTCGGGAAGGCCGGCGGCGGTCGAGATCGAGAAGAAGGACGAGGGTCCCCAGAAGCCCCAGAGCGGCATCGCGAAGCTCATCGCCTGGGTGATGGCCCTGCGGCCGGTGCGGGTCTTCCTGCGGTTCGGAGCGAGCGGCGGCGAGATCATGGCCTCGGGGATGTCGTTCCAGGCGGTGTTCGCCATCTTCGCGGGCATCTGGGTCGGGTTCTCGATCTTCGGCATCGTGCTCGCCGGCAATCCAGACCTGATGGATGCCGTGGTCGCGCAGTTGAGCAACGCGATCCCGGGGCTGATCGGCGAGGGTGGCGCGATCGACCCCGAAGCACTCTCGCAAGCCCGCATCCTCGGCTGGACCGGCGCGATCGCCCTGGTGGGCCTGGTGCTGACCGCGATCGGCTGGCTCGCCTCGACACGCGACTCCATTCGCCGCCTGTTCAAGCTCGACCCGCCCACCACCAATCCGGTGCTGCTGAAGGTCAAGGACTTCGGTCTTGCGCTCGGCTTCGCGGTCGCGATCGTGCTCTCCTCCGCGGTGAGCCTGGTCAGCAATCAGGGACTCGGGATCGTCTTCGATCTGCTCGGCATCGACAACCAGTCGCCGTTCGCGCTGGTCATGGCCTGGCTCCTGGGTGTGCTGGTGGTGTTCGCCTTCGACAGCTTCGTGCTCGGGATCGCGTTCCGGGTGCTCTCCGGCGTCAAGATCCCGAGACGTCGACTGATCGCCGGCGCCGCGATCGGAGGCGCGGCCCTCGGTGTGCTGAAGATCCTCGGCTCCCAGTTGCTCGGCGGTGCCACCTCGAACCCGCTGCTGGCCTCCTTCGCGGTGATCATCGGCATCATGATCTTCCTCAACCTGGTATGCCGCGTCATCCTGATCTCGGCCACCTGGATCGCCGTGGGCATGGACGATGCCGGGATCGACGCCCGCGCCCTGAGTCCCGAGCAGCAGCAGGCCGAGCGAGAGCGTTCCGTCGCGGAGGCACGCGACGTGCTCATCTCCGCGGAACGGCAACGCCTGCAGGAGCAGCTCGCCACGGAGCACGGCCTGCGCCGCCGCCGGGTGCGCAAGCAGCTCGAGAAGCTCGACGAACTCGACGAGGCCGACCAGCTGAAGCTCTCCAAGCGCCGCTGAGCAGAGGCCGCAGGGCCGATGCGGCTGAACGCGGACGGCCACGGCCGGTGTCCGGGGTCGCCGCTACAGTAGAAACATGCCTTCGAAGCCCCTCAGAATCGCCTCCGTGAACGTGAACGGCATCCGCGCCGCCTACCGCAAGGGGATGGGCGACTGGCTCGAGGCACGCGACGTCGACATCCTCGCCATCCAAGAGGTGCGGGCGCAGACCGAAGACGTCGAGGGCCTGCTCGGGCCCGACTGGAACATCCTGCACGACGCCGCCACGGCGAAGGGCCGGGCCGGTGTGGCCCTCGCCAGCCGCGACCGCGCGAGCATCCACCGGGTCTCCTTCGGTGCCGACGACTTCGACAGCGCCGGCCGCTGGCTCGAGGCCGACTACGAGTGGGGCGACAAGATCGTGACCGTGGTCTCCACCTACGTGCACTCCGGTGAAGACGGCACCCCCAAGCAGGTCGAGAAGTACAAGTTCCTCGACGCCATGATCGAGCGTCTGCCCGCGCTCCAGGCGCACAACCCCCTCTCCGTGGTGATGGGCGACCTCAACGTGGGGCACCGCAAGCTCGACATCAAGAACTGGCGCGGCAACCAGAAGAAGGCCGGCTTCCTGCCGCAGGAGCGCGCCTACTTCGACCGCTTCGTGGGCGCCGAAGAAGACCCCGGATACAACACCGGCGCCGGCTTCGGCTGGGTCGACCTCGGCCGCCGCTTCGCCGGCGAGGTCGAAGGGCCCTACACCTGGTGGTCGCAGCGCGGGCGCGCCTTCGACACCGACACCGGCTGGCGCATCGACTACCAGCTCGCCGCACCCGACCTCGCGGCCGCAGCGACGAGCTACACCGTCGACCGCGCCGAGACGCACGACACCCGCTGGAGCGACCACGCTCCCGTCGTCGTCGATTACGACCTTTGAGCTGACCACCAGCACTCCACCGAAACAGGACATCCTCCCCATGAACTCCCCCAAGCCCCGCCTGCTCTCGGGCATGCAGCCCTCCGCCGATTCCCTGCACCTCGGCAACTACATCGGTGCCCTGCTCAGCTGGAAGGCACTGCAGGAGACCCACGACGCCTTCTTCTTCCTGGCCGACCTGCACGCCATCACCGTGCCGCAAGACCCGGCGCAGCTGCGCGCCAACACGCGCCGCACCACGGCGCAGTACATCGCGGCCGGCATCGACCCCTCCCGCTCCACCCTGTTCGTACAGTCGCACGTACCGGCCCACGCCGAGCTCGCCTGGGTGCTCAACACCCTCACCGGCTTCGGCGAGGCGGCGCGGATGACCCAGTTCAAAGACAAGGCGGCCAAGCAGGGCCAGGATGCCGCATCCGTGGGTCTGTTCACCTACCCGATCCTGCAGGCCGGCGACATCCTGCTCTACCAGGCCGTCTACGTACCCGTGGGCGAAGACCAGCGGCAGCACATCGAGCTGACCCGCGACCTGGCCACCCGCTTCAACTCGCGTTTCGGCGAGACTTTCACGGTGCCGAAGCCGTACATCCTGAAGGACACGGCCAAGATCTACGACCTTCAGAACCCGTCGTCGAAGATGTCGAAGTCGGCCGAGTCGCAGGCCGGCCTGATCTGGTTGCTGGACGAGCCCAAGGTCACCGAGAAGAAGATCATGCGGGCGGTCACCGACACCGACGGCGAGATCCGCTTCGATCGCGAGACGAAGCCGGGCCTGGCCAACCTGCTCACCCTGTTCTCCATCCTCGACGGCCGCACGGTCGACGCCGTGGTGGAGGAGTTCGCCGGCGGCGGCTACGGCACGCTCAAGAAGGCGCTGGCGGCGCTGGTCGTCGAGACGATCGACCCGATCCGCACGCGCACCCTCGAGCTGCTCGAAGACCCGGCCGAGCTCGACCGCATCCTCGCGGTCAACGCCGACCGGGCCGAGGAGGTCGCCCAGGCGACGCTCGCCACCGTGTACGACCGCGTCGGCTTCCTCCCCCGCCGGGGCTGAGGCAGGAAGCTCAGGCGTCCGGCGTCGCTCCCACGATCTCCTCGCGCACCCGCCGCAGGTCTTCCAGCAGCGACCCGATCAGGATCCAGTGCGCCGGATCGGGCACGATCGTCTGAAGCGGCGCCGTGAGGGCCGGCTCCTCCACCGGCGCCCGCTCCGACTCTCCCGCCGGCAGCTCCTGATGCTCCATCACGAGCCGCAGGTCGTGGGCGGCCCGCCGCAGCTCTTCGCCGATGGCGGTCGCCGACATCTCCTGGTGCAGTGTGTCGTCGAAGTGGTCGTTCAGCGCACGGGCCATGCCCAGGATGCGGGTCAGCACGATCCCGAGCATCGCCTGCAGCTCGAGATCGGCCGCCAGCTGGTCGCGCAGGTTAGAGCGGCGGGGGTTGAAGCGCAGACTCTCGGTCGCCGCATCCAGAGCCTTCTGCGCTTTGGCCTGCATCGGCCGCAGCAGCCGCGCCTCCACGAGCAGCTTCAGGCGGTACGGTTCGTCGGTCTGCTCGCTCAGGACCACCGCGAGGCCGTCCATCGTCGACGCGATCTCCCGCCCGAGGGCGGCCACGGCCTCGTGCGCCGGCTGCACGGCGAGCGGCGGCACGATCAGCCAGTTGATCGCCACACCGATGACGGCTCCGATGATCGTCTCGATGATGCGCTCCACGGCGTAGCCGGGCGTCTGCGCGCCGATCGAGAGCACCAGCATCGCGCTGATCGGCACCTGCACGGTCGAGGACTGCGGCAGCCGCAGTACCCACCCGATCAGCAGGGACAGCACGATCGCGGCGAGGATCAGCCAGCTCGGCGCCCCGAACACCAGCGACACCAGGTACGCCACGACGACGCCGACGATCACGCCGATCGACCGTTCGATCCCCCGGCTGAGCGACTGGTTGACGCTCGGCTGCACCACGATGATCGCCGCGATCGCACCGAAGACGGGGATCTGGTTCGGGGCGATCAGCGAGCACAGCACCCAGGCGATCACGGCGGCCGCGGCCGTCTTCAGCACCTGCAGCAGCGGTGTGCGTGCCGAGGTCTGGAAGGCGCGGGCGGGGGCCAGCGTCGCGCGGGCCGCCGAGCGCCAGCGCGAAGGCCGACTGTCCTCGCGGCCGGCGTCCGCCGTCTGGTCTGCGCTCACCTCACCACAGTATCCGCACGCCGCCCGGGCGCACCGGAGGCTCAGGACAGCGAGCTGGTCTTGCCCATCGTCTCGACCGAGGCGGCGGATGCGGCGGCCGGCGCC
Organism: Herbiconiux sp.; assembly: GCF_023264855.1. Taxonomy (GTDB): domain Bacteria; phylum Actinomycetota; class Actinomycetes; order Actinomycetales; family Microbacteriaceae; genus Herbiconiux. Next base: position 73,806 of record NZ_JAHFUW010000001.1, read on the forward strand.
TGTACGCGGTGCTCCCCGAACACCCACACCCGGTACAGCACGAACCGGAACACGGCCCCGAGGACCAGCCCGATCACGTTGCCGGAGATGTTGTCGGCCAGCAGCGAGGTGAAGTGCAGCACGTAGTGCGAGAACCACAGGCAGGCCAGACCGATGCCCATGCCGGCGATGCTGACGGCGAAGAACTCCACGCTCTCGCGGAACACGTCGGTACGGCGGCGCTCCTTGAAGGTCCAGTACCGGTTGCCCAGCCAGTTCACCAGGATGGCGAGCGTGGTGGAGATGAGCTTCGCGATCACGGGCCCGCCGTGCATGTGCCCGGGATCCATGATCGTGGTGCGCAGCAGGTTGAACACGCCGACATCGACGATGAATCCCACTCCGCCGACCAGGCCGAACCGGATGAACTCCGTCGCGAGAATGTGAAGGCGCGACCTCGTGACGGGGGCACTGCTCATGAATGGACTACCGTTTCTGACGTACGAAACTCGTGAAGAGAACTGTTCGTATCTTCCAGGGGAATGCTGAGCGTAACTGGGGAGAATGAACAGAAAGCATCGATACGATTTCCAGCGCTGCCGAACGTGGCTGCGCATGATCGATTGAGGGAACTGTGGCGAACACTGTCGTGGTGATTCCGACTTACAACGAGATCGCATCGATCTCCGGCATCGTCGAGCGGATCTTCGCCGCCGTACCGGAGGCGAATGTCCTGATCGTCGACGACAACTCGCCCGACGGCACCGGAGAACTGGCCGATCAGCTGTCGTCCGACGATTCCCGCGTGCACGTTCTCCACCGTACCGAGAAGAACGGTCTGGGCGCCGCGTACGGTGCGGGATTCCGCTGGGCCCTTGACAAGCCCTACGACTTCATAGTCGAGATGGACGCCGACGGATCGCACCAGCCCGAGGAGCTGCCGCTGTTGATCGCCCTGCTCGAGAGCGGGTCGGACATGGCGATCGGAACCCGATGGATTCCGGGCGGCGTGATCGTGAACTGGCCGGCCTACCGCAAGTTCATCTCCCGGTCGGGAACGGCGTACGCCCGCATCCTGCTGCAGTCGAAGCTGCACGACCTCACCAGCGGATACCGCGGCTTCCGGGCCGATTCCCTCCGCGCGATCGATCTGCAGACCGTCAACTCGCAGGGCTACTGCTTCCAGATCGAGATGGCCTGGCTGTTCGAACGCAGCGGCGCCCGGATCGGCGAGTTCCCCATCACCTTCGTCGAGCGTTCCGAGGGCGTCTCGAAGATGTCGACCGGCATCGTGGTCGAAGCCCTCGCCAAGGTCACCGGCTGGGGGCTGTCGAGCCTGGTGGGCCGCGCGCCCGAGCGTCTCGCCCTTCCTGCTGCAGGCTCCGCCGCCCGCTGACCCGGCTCCCCGCGCGTGACGCGATACGTCGGGAATTCTTCGGCGCTTGCCGCGTTGAGGTATAACTAGATGTAAGCAACGTGCTCCGGGGTCAGTGAGATTCTGAACCGGCGGTTATAGTCCGCGAGCCTCCGATCGATTGTCCGCAATCACCCGGAGGTTGACCTGGTGGAATTCCAGGACCGACGGTTATGGCGACGTCGAAAGACGTCACCTCAGTCCGGATGAGAGGTAGCACGGGCAGGATTCTCGACCTCGAGACCCCGCCGGCGCTTTTCGAGCGCATCCCCGGAGCCACGTCGGAAGACGAGGACGGGATGAGCACAGCCGGAGTCAGCACGACCGGTGAGGTCGGCGCGTCCGACGCCGCCGTCGCGCCGGTGAGCGCCCCCGTCGATTCCGCGACCGCCCCAGCCGAGCAGGCCGCCATGATCCGCGCCCTCGAGCTCGCGCTGCGTGGCCCTCGCCCGGGTGTGAATCCGCAGGTCGGCTGCGTGCTGCTCTCCCCCACCGGCGAGCGCCTGGCCGAAGGCTGGCACCGGGGAGCCGGCACGCGGCACGCCGAGACCGCGGCCCTCGCGGCTCTGGCCGATCCGTCGCTCGCCCGGGGCGCGACCGCCGTGGTGACGCTCGAACCCTGCAACCACCACGGCCGTACCGGCCCGTGCAGCGTCGCGCTGATCGAGGCGGGCGTGGCCCGCGTGGTCTACGCCGTCGCCGATCCGGGCGAGGAATCCCACGGCGGCGGGGAACGGATGCGCGACGCCGGTCTCGAGGTCGAGCAGGGTCTGCTGGCCGGCCAGGTCGAAGACGCCATCCGTCCGTGGCTCACCGCCGTGCGGCTGAAGCGCCCCTTCGTCACGGTGAAGTGGGCCTCGAGCCTGGACGGCCGAGCGGCCGCCGCCGACGGAACCAGCCAGTGGATCACCGGGGCTGCGGCGCGCGCCGATGTGCACCGCCGCCGCGCCGACGCCGACGCGATCGTGGTGGGTACCGGCACCGTGCTCGCCGACGACCCTGCACTCTCCGCTCGGGTGGACGGGGCCGCGCTGTTCGAGCACCAGCCCGCGCCGGTCGTGATCGGCCGGCGCCCGATTCCCGAGGGTGCCCTCGTTCACCGGCACCCGCATCCGGATGCCGTGCGCCGGTTCGAGTCGCACGACCTGGGCGCCGTGCTGCACGAGCTCTACCAGGACGAGATCCGCACCGTGTTCGTCGAGGGCGGCCCGACACTGGCCAGTGCGTTCCTCGCTGCGGGCCTGGCCGACGAGATCGTGGTCTACCTCGCCCCCACCCTGCTCGGCGGCCCCCGCGCCGTCCTCACCGACCTCGGCGTCGCCACCATCGACGATCAGCGCCGTCTCACCGTGACCGAGGTCACACGACTGGGCGACGATCTCGTGATCGTCGCACGACCGGACGCCGCGGCGCCCACGAAGCCCCTGGAGGATTAGCCCGATGTTCACCGGAATCATCGAAGAGCTCGGCGAGGTGCTCGCCCTCGAGCAGACCGCGGATGCGGCCGTCATCACCGTGCGCGCCCCGCTCGCGGTGAGCGACGCCAAGCACGGCGACTCCATCTCGGTCTCGGGCGTGTGCCTCACCGTGATCGCGCAGACCGACGACAGCTTCACCGCCGACGTGATGGCGCAGACCCTGTCGATGTCCACCATCGGCGGCCTCACCGCGGGCAGCCGCGTCAACCTCGAACGCGCCGCGCAGGTGGGCGACCGCCTCGGCGGCCACATCGTGCAGGGGCACATCGACGGCACCTCGACCGTGCTCTCGGTCACCCCCGGCGAAGCCTGGAGCGTACTGCGCTTCACCCTCGGCGACGACCTGGCGCCGCTCGTGGTGGACAAGGGTTCGATCGCCGTCTCCGGCGTCTCGCTGACGGTCTCGAACGTGGGCCGCGACGAAGCCGGCCAGGCCGGCGGCGGTCAGCTCGGTGGCGGCCAGCTCGGTGGCGGTCACTGGTTCGAGGTCTCGCTCATTCCCGAGACGCTCGCCGCCACCACTCTCGGCACCCTCGCCGCCGGCGACCGGGTGAACATCGAGACCGACATCCTGGCCCGGCACGTGGAGCGCCTCGTGACACTCGGTCTCACCTCCCCGCGCTCACCCCAGCAGACCCCTACCCCGAGGAGCGGATCATGACATTCGCCACCATGCCCGAGATCGTCGAAGCGCTGCGGGCCGGTCGTCCCGTGCTCGTCTCCGATGCCGCGGACCGCGAGAACGAGGGCGACGCCATCATGGCGGCCTCGCTCGCCAGCACCGAGTGGATCGCCTGGATGGTGCGCAACACCTCCGGCTACCTCTGCGCTCCCATGCCGGCCGAGCTGGCCGACAAGCTGGCGCTGCCGCCGATGGTCGTGAACAGCGAAGACACCCGGCGCACTGCCTACACGATCACGGTGGATGCCGCATCCGGAGTCACCACCGGCATCAACGCGCACGACCGCGCGCTCACCCTGAACCGCCTGGCCGACCCCGAGTCGACCGCGGCCTCGTTCATCCGCCCCGGCCACGTCGTGCCGCTGCGCGCGGTCGACGGCGGCGTGCGCGAGCGCGCCGGCCACACCGAGGCGGCCGTCGATCTGATGCGCGCCGCGGGCCTGCCCCCGGTGGGCGTGATCGGCGAGATGATCGCCGACGACGGTTCGGCGATGCGGATGGACGAGCTCGACGCCATCGCGGAGCGCGACGGCCTGCTCATCATCACGATCGAGCAGATGATCGACTGGCTCAACGAGCAAGACGGGGGCGTGAACGAGGAGTCGGGGGCCGCCGTGCTGGCCGCCGCGGCTCCGGATGCCGCCACCGCGGCCGCCGAGGCCGACGCCCTGGCAACGGCCGCAGCCCGCCGCCCGTCCGGCACCCCGCGCGTGCACTTCGAGGTGGAGACCTCGGTGCCCACCACGCACGGCACCCTGCGGATGCGCGCCTACCGCGACCTGGAGACCGGCGCCGACCACGTGGCGATCCTCTCCGGCGACCTCGCGGGGGCCACGCCGCTCGTGCGCGTGCACTCGGAGTGCCTCACCGGAGAGGCCTTCGGCTCGCTCAAGTGCGAGTGCGGACCGCAGCTGGACACCGCGCTCGACCTGATCGCCGCAGAGGGCGGCGCCGTGATCTACCTGCGTGGCCACGAGGGCCGCGGCATCGGCCTGATCAACAAGCTGCGCGCCTATCGGCTGCAGGAGGACGGCCTCGACACGCTCGACGCGAACGTGGCCCTCGGCCTGCCCGCCGACGCCCGCGACTACGGCGCGGCCTCGGCCATCCTGCAAGATCTGGGCGCCACCCGTGTTCGCCTGCTCACCAACAATCCCGAGAAGGTGCGCCAGCTCGAAGAGCAGCACATCGCCGTCGCCGAGCAGGTTCCCCTGGTCGTCGGCGCCGGCGAGTTCAACCAGCAGTACCTCGACACCAAACGCGACCGGATGGGGCACCTGCTGCCCTCCGCCGCCCACTGAAAGGACACTCGCCCATGAGCGGTGCAGGAGCCCCCGGCCTCGATCTCGACCTCGACGGAACCGGCCTCAACATCACCATCGTCGCCGGAACCTGGCACACCGAGATCACCGACGGTCTGCTGGAGGGCGCCCGCCGCACCCTCGCGGCCGCGAACGTCACGGTCTCCGAGGTGCGCGTCGCCGGCAGCTTCGAGCTGCCCGTCGTCTCCAAGGCCGCCCTGGAGGCGGGTGCGGATGCCGTGGTCGCCCTCGGCGTGATCATCCGTGGCGGGACGCCCCACTTCGAATACGTCTCGGATGCCGCCACCAGCGGTCTCACCCAGGTCAGCATCCTCACCGGCAAGCCCGTCGGCTTCGGTGTACTCACCCTCGACACCGAGCAGCAGGGCCTGGACCGAGCCGGCCTCCCCGGCTCCAAAGAAGACAAGGGTGCCGAGGCCGCCGAGGCGGCCATAGCCACCGCCCTCACCCTGAAGAAGCTGCGTTAGCTGCCGGGGGCGCCGGGCTTCGCTCGTCGCTCCCGTCGAGTACGGCCTGAGACTCTCAGTGCTCAGCTCGGGTTTCGGGTCGAATACTGGCGCTATGGGAGTTGCGAGCCCTAGGGCTGCGCGCCCACCCACCCCACGCTCGCGGCAGCGGCCGTGGAGGCCGCCTCCATCGCGTCATGGTCTGAGAGGCCGGCCGCGAGGCCTGCCGCCAGGGTGCCGCAGTAGCAGTCACCCGCGCCCGTGGTGTCGACCACATGGGTGACCGTCGCGGCGGGCACCGTGTGCGCCCCCCAGCGGGAGCCGGCCGATCCGAGGGTCACCAGCACCGAACTCGGCGCGAAGCCGTCGGCGGTCAGCTGCGCGTTCTCGTGCTCGTTCACGACCACCGGATCGGCGAGTTCGAGCACGTCGCCGGGCAGGGCCGCATACGGAGCCAGGTTCAGCACCGCGCGGGCGCCCTGCGCCGCTGCGATGCGGGCCGCCTCGGCCATCACGTCGAGGTCGACCTCGAGCGAGCCGAGCAGCACGTCGCCCGGCTGCAGCGAGCGCAGCGGTGCGAGATCGCCCACCGTGAGCCGCCCGTTGGCGCCCGGCGACACGATGATCGTGTTCTCACCGTGCGCATCGACCGCGATGGCCGCATGACCGGTGGCGACACCCGTGGTGCGCGCGATCCGCCCTGTGTCGATGCCGTACGAGGCCAGGCGGTGCAGGTACGCGTCGCCGTCGGCGTCGTCGCCCACCCGGCCGATCATCGAGACCCGCGCGCCGGCCCGGGCCGCCGCGATGGCCTGGTTCGCGCCCTTGCCGCCGAAGTGCTTGACGAGGTCACCGCCCAGCAGCGTCTCGCCGGGCTGGGGATGCCGGGCCACCTCGACCGTCGAATCGATGTTCAGCGAACCCACCACGACCACGATGCCCATGCACAACTCCTTGTTCGAACGTCCCCCAGCATCCTAGAGGGGCGTAAACTGGGCGATTGCGAGCGATCCTCGCCCCCGCCAGCGTCGGTGCCCCGTGGAGCCCGATCGGCGCCGCTCATCGTGGGGCACCTCCTCTCCGCCCATCCGAAAGCCCCCGCATGTCCTCCTCCGTTCTCGACGCGCCCTCCTCCGGGCCCGCTACCGCCCCCGTCAACTCGCGCGGTCGCGTCATCCTCGCCAGCCTCATCGGCACGTCGATCGAGTTCTACGACTTCTACGTCTACGCCACCGCCGCCGTGCTGGTGTTCCCGACGCTGTTCTTCGCGAACTCCGACCCCACCATCTCGCTGCTGGCCTCCTTCGCCGTGTTCGGGGTGGCCTTCGTCGCCCGCCCGGTCGGCTCGATCGTGTTCGGTCACTTCGGCGACCGCATCGGGCGCAAGCGCACCCTCGTCGCGTCGCTGTTGACGATGGGCGTGGCGACCGTGCTGATCGGCGCCCTGCCCACGGGCCAGACGCCCGGCTGGGAGATCCTCGCGCCGGCGCTGCTGGTGCTCTTCCGCTTCTGCCAGGGCCTCGGCCTCGGCGGCGAGTGGTCGGGTGCGGCCCTGCTGGCCACCGAGAACGCCCCGAAGGGCAAGCGCGCCATCTACGGCACCTTCCCGCAGCTGGGTGCTCCGATCGGCTTCATCATCGCCAACGTGGTGTTCCTCATCCTCAGCACCACGCTCGACCCCGAGGCATTCCTGGCCTGGGGCTGGCGCGTGCCGTTCCTGGCCTCCGCCGTGCTCGTCATCATCGGCCTGTACGTGCGGTTCAAGCTGGTCGAGACGCCCGCCTTCACCAAGGTGGTCGACGCCGGCGAGGTGGCAAAGCTCCCTCTGGCCCGCGTGTTCAAGACCAGCTGGCGCCCGCTCATCCTCGGCACGTTCATCATGCTGGCCACCTACGTGCTGTTCTACCTGATGACCACGTTCACGCTCACCTTCGGCACCACGGCCTCCTCGGCCGCCAACGCGCAGGCCGCCGCCGAGGCCGCGGGCAAGCCGTTCAACGCCGCGGCCTTCGTGCCCGGGCTCGGCTACAGCCGCAACGACTTCTTGATCATGCTCGTGATCGGCTGCGTGTTCTTCGGCATCTTCACGCTCGTCTCCGGCCCGCTGGCCGACCGCTTCGGCCGCCGCAACACCCTGTTCTGGACGACGGTCGGCATCGCCGGCTTCGGCCTGCTGTTCGTGCCGCTGTTCGCGGGCGGTTTCGTGGGCGTGATGTCGCTGCTGATCATCGGCTTCACCCTGATGGGCCTCACCTTCGGCCCGATGGGATCGACGCTGCCCGAGCTGTTCCCGGCGAACGTGCGCTACACCGGATCGGCCATCAGCTACAACGTCGCCTCCATCCTCGGCGCCGCCGTGGCTCCGTTCATCGCGGTCGCGCTGTGGCAGGCGGCCGGCGGATCCCCCGCGCTGGTCGGCAATTACCTCTCGCTGATGGCGCTGATCACCCTCGGCGCGCTGTACCTCAGCAAGGAGACGAAAGACGTCGACTTCGACAACACCCTGAGCTGAGCGAGCCGGTCGCTCCCCCGCTTGCCCGGTGTCCGGATGCCGCCCTCGAGCGCGCATCCGGACACCGATGCCCTCGGCGAACACGAAGCGGGGCCCTGAGAGAATGAGACCATGAGCACCTCCCCGGCCGGCGCCGATCGACCTCCCCGTTCGCGCAGTCCGTTCGCCCGGGGCCGCAAGCCCGACGACGGGCCGCGCGCCTCGTTCAAACAGCTGATGCCCTTCCTGCTCGAGCACAAGAAGGTGCTCGCCGTCGTCATCGCGCTGAGCATCGTGGGCGCCGCGGCGAGCCTGGCCCAGCCTCTGCTGGTCAGCCAGGTCATCACGGTCGTGCAGAACGGCCAGCCGCTGGACATGCTGGTGTGGGCTCTGGTCATCCTCGTCGTCGTCTCGGGCATCATCAGCGGCTTCCAGCACTACCTGCTGCAGCGCACCGGAACCAGCGTGGTGCTCTCGGCCCGCCGTCGCCTCGTGCAGCGGATGCTCCGCCTGCCGATCAGCCAGTTCGACACCCGGCGCACCGGCGACCTGGTGTCGCGGGTCGGCTCCGACACCACCCTGCTCTACGCCGTCATCACGCAGGGCCTCGTGGATGCGATCGGCGGCTCCCTGGTGTTCATCGGCGCTCTGATCGCGATGCTCATCATCGACCCCGTGCTGCTCGGCCTCACCGTGCTCGTGATCGGCGTCTCGGTGGTCACCGTCGTGCTCATCTCCAGCCGGGTGCGCACGGCCAGCCGCAAACAGCAGGAGAAGGTCGGCGACCTCGCCGCCGCCGTGGAGCGATCGATCAGCGCCATCCGCACCGTGCGCGCCTCCAACGCCACCGAGCGCGAGATCGCGGGCGTCGAGAAGGATGCCCAGGGCGCCTGGGAGATGGGTGTCAAGGTCGCGAAGATCTCGGCCCTGGTCGTTCCGATCGCCGGCATCGCCCTGCAGGTGTCGCTCTTGGTCGTGCTCGGTGTGGGCGGCTTCCGCGTGGCATCCGGAGCCATCACGATCGCCAGCCTGGTGTCGTTCATCCTGTTCCTGTTCATGATGATCATGCCGCTGGGCCAGGCCTTCGGCGCGCTCAACTCCGTGAATCAGGCGCTCGGCGCGCTCGGGCGCATCCAGGAGATCATCGACCTGCCCATCGAGGGGCAGGACGACCGCAAGCTCGCCGCCCTCGCCGCGGCGGGCTCGGGCTCGGCGTCGGCCGACGCCCCCGCGATCGAGTTCGACGGCGTGCACTTCGCCTACGACGAGGTGCGCAAGACGGGCGACTCCGACGACCAGGATGCCGCCGAGCTCGACGAGACCACGGGCGTGCTGCACGGGGTGAGCTTCACCGCCGCGCGCGGCAAGCGCACCGCGATCGTCGGCCCGTCCGGGGCCGGCAAGAGCACCATCCTCGCGCTGATCGAGCGCTTCTACGACCCGACCGCGGGTGTCGTGCGCTTCGGTGGCGTCGATGTGCGTCAGCTGGATCGCGTCGAGCTGCGCTCGCAGATCGGCTACGTCGAGCAAGACGCCCCGGTGCTGGCCGGCAGCATCCGCCAGAACCTGCTGCTGGCGGCTCCGGGTGCCACCGACGAAGCCTGCGTGCGGGTGCTCGAGGCCGTGAACCTCGGTGAGGTGCTCGATCGCTCGGAGGAAGGGCTGGATGCGGCCGTCGGCGAAGACGGCGTGATGCTCTCCGGCGGCGAGCGCCAGCGTCTCGCGATCGCCCGTGCCCTGCTCGCGGCTCCCCCGGTGCTTCTGCTGGACGAGTCGACCTCGTCGCTCGACGGCCTGAACGAGCAGATGCTGCGCGGCGCGATCGACGCGGTGGCCGAGAACCGCTCGCTGATCGTGATCGCGCACCGGCTGTCGACCGTGGTCGACTCCGACCAGATCGTGGTTGTCGACCACGGCCGCGTCGTGGGCGTCGGCACGCACTCCGAACTGGTGGTCTCGACGCCCCTCTACCGGGAGCTCGCGAAGCACCAGTTGCTCGTCTGAGAGCCGCCTGCGGTTCAGACATGCAGAAATAACGGGGAGCGGGGTCGTATACGGCGTCGCTCCCCGTTATTTCTGCAAGTCTGAACCGATCAGGGCGCGCAGTCGTAGAGGTCGGTCGTCGTCAGGTCGGGCGAGGTCACGCTGCTGCAGTTCTGCGACACCCAGGTGCGGATGTCGGCGACCGCGGTGCTGTCGTCGGTGGCGGTGGCGCCGCCGGAGGTCTGCGCGGGCGTTCCGGCACCGCCGCCGGGGGCGGCCGTGAAGCCACCCTGGCTCGCCATCAGCACGAAGCGGAGCTCGCCCGAGGCGACGAGTTCCGTGAACCGGCCGAACGTGGGAGCCGGGTCCTCCCCGCTGAAGCCTCCGATCGGCATCACGGATTCGCCGTTCGTCGCCGTGATGTAGGTCGCGGCCTCCGAGGCGCCGAACGTGGCGAAGAGGTAGTTCGCCGAGCCGCGGTTCGCCTCCAGGTACGCGATCAGGCTCTGGTCGACCGCGCTGCCGCCACGCCCCCCGGGTGCCCCTCCCTGCCCGCCGTCCGCGCCATCCGGAGTCGTCGGCCCCGAACCTCGCCCTCCGCCACCGAAGCCGCCCGCCCCGAAGCCGCCGCCGATGCCCGACGACTCCCCCGCGATCGGGTTGATCGAGCTCGGGTGGTTCATCGCATCCACGGCCCAGGCCGCGGGCGTCAGCATCAGGGCCACGGCGGCGAGCGCCGACACCCACGGGCTTCCCGCCCGCAGAACCCCGTTCGTGCGCCGGCGGCCGAGCACCAGAAGCAGCGCGAACACGACGGTCGAGACCGCCTGCACCACCGCCACGCCGTAGAGGTAGCCGGGGTTGTACAGTGCGATCCCGAGAGCGGTCACGGCCGTGACACCCACGAGCGCCAGCTGCGCCCACAGCACCCCGCCGGCCCGCGCCTTCGCGAACGCGAGCCCCACCAGCAGCCCGAGCGGCAACGCGAGCGCGGCGGTATAGAACTGATGCATCCCGGCCACCACCGAGAACATCGCCAGGAACGTCACCAGCCACCCGCCGAGGAACACCACGAGCGGCCTCGGCACGCGCAGCACCCACAGCACCGCGATCGCGAGCAGCCCCGCCGGAATCAGCCAGGCGACCTGGCCTGCCACCTCCGCGTTGAACAGCCGCAGCACCCCGGGGTCGCCCGAGAACGGCGGGGTGAACGAGCGGTACGCCGACGACTCCGTGGTGGCCCCGAACCGCCCCAGACCGTTGTACCCGAACACCATCTCGAACGGGTTGTTCGAGTACGTGCCGCCGACGTACGGGCGAGCGGATGCCGGCACCAGCCACACCACGAAGATCCAGACCAGCGAGAGGGCGAGGCTGAGCATCCCGGCCAGCACGACGTCGCGGATCTTCTGCAGCCACGGCTTCTTCACGCACAGGTAGGCCACGGCGAGCGCCGGCCACACCGCCCAGGCCTCGAGCATGTACATCTGGAAGGCGAGGGCGACGAAGGCAGCCGCGACCAGCAGCCACCTCAGCGACCGGCCCTGCAGGGCCTTCGTGGCCGCCCAGGCCACCAGCGCCAGCGCCAGCACGAAGAACGACTCGGGCTGGTTCGAGCGAGCGACGGCCGCGACGATCGGCGTGGTCGCCACCACCGCTCCGGCGATGAGCCCCGCGGTGGGGTTGAGCAGTCGTTTCGCGGTGACGGCGACGAGCACGACGGCCATCACCGTCGCGATCGCGTTCGGTGCGTTCACAGACCAGGTCGAGAAGCCGAAGAGCCGCACGAAGACGGCCGGCACCCAGTACGAGCCGGGGATCTTGTCGAGCGTCACCGTGCCCGCCGGGTCGACGGCGCCGAAGAAGAGGTTCGAGAGGTTCTGGCTCATCGACAGGGCGATCGAGGCGTAGTACTCCGAACGCTCGCCCAGCTGCAGACCCCAGAGCGTGATGAATGCCGAGACGGCGGCCAGCACTGCGAGCCCGCTGTGCCATCGGCTCCACGCAGGACGACGGCTCCGCCACCGCGCGGGAGTGCGGGTGGCGGAGCCGCCGGGGAGGGCTGCGGAGGGATCTCCGGTCACGATGCTCACGGGAGAAGCCTAGGGACGCATTCTGAGCCCCGCCCCCACCGCACCTCTGCGTCGGCGATGAGCATCCGATGCCCGGCATCTTGTTGGGGATTAAGCGACGGATCCGCCACGGTGAGGTGGCGGATCCGGTGATGCGAGGCGAGGCGCTACGAGTTCGGGATGAGCGTGTATTTGGTCGAGAGGTACTCGTGGATGCCCTCGGCGCCGCCCTCGCGGCCGATGCCGGACTGCTTGACGCCGCCGAAGGGGGCGGCGGCGTTGGAGAGCACGCCGACGTTCAGGCCCATCATGCCGGTGTCGAGCGCGTCGATCATCCGGTTGCCGCGGCTGAGCGACTCGGTGAAGACGTAGGAGACCAGCCCGTACTCGGTGTCGTTGGCCAGGCGCACGGCCTCGGCCTCGTCGGTGAACTCGATGATCGACACGACCGGACCGAAGATCTCCTCGCGCAGGATCTCGGCCTCGGCCGGCACGTTCGTCACGACGGTCGGCTGGTAGAAGCTGCCGGGGCCCTCGACGCGCTGCCCGCCGGCCACCAGGGTCGCGCCGCGGCTGAGGGCATCCTGCACCAGCTCGTCGGCCTTGTCGACGGCCTTGTCGTTGATCAGCGGGCCGATGGTGACGCCGTCCTCGGTGCCACGGCCGATGCGCATCTCGGCCACTCGGGTGGCCAGGCGCTCGGCGAACTCGGCGGCGACGGCCGAGTGCACGATGAAGCGGTTCGCCGCGGTGCAGGCCTGCCCGATGTTGCGGAACTTCGCCAGCAGCGCCCCTTCCACGGCCTTGTCGAGGTCGGCGTCGTCGAACACCACGAACGGGGCGTTGCCGCCGAGCTCCATCGAGGTGCGCAGCACGTTCTCGGAGGCTTGCTTGATGAGCGTGCGACCCACCGGCGTCGACCCCGTGAACGACAGCTTGCGCAGCCGCGGGTCGGCGATGATCGGGTCGGAGACGGCGCTCGTGGTGGAGGTGGTGATCACGTTCAGCACACCCTTGGGCAGGCCGGCCTCTTCGAGCAGCCCGGCGATGAACAGCGTGGTGAGCGGCGTGAGGGCGGCGGGCTTCACGACCGCGGTGCAGCCGGCGGCGAGGGCGGGCGCGATCTTTCGGGTGGCCATCGCCAGCGGGAAGTTCCACGGCGTGATGAGGTAGCTCGGTCCGACCGGGCGCTGCGATACGACCATACGGCCGGTGCCCTCGGGGTTGTCGCCGAAGCGGCCGGAGATGCGCACGGCCTCTTCGCTGAACCAGCGCAGGAATTCGCCGCCGTAGGCGACCTCGCCGCGCGCCTCGGCGAGCGGCTTGCCCATCTCGAGCGTCATCAGCAGCGCCGCATCCTCCTTGCGCTCCTGCAGCAGATCGAAGGCCTTGCGCAGGATCTCACCGCGCACCCGCGGTGCGGTCTTCGCCCACGACTCCTGAGCCTCGACGGCGGCGTCGAGCGCTCGCATGCCGTCGGCCGGGCTCGCGTCGGCGATCTCCACGAGCACGTCGCCGGTGGCGGGGTCGTAGACCTTGAGGGTCTTCTCGTTCTCGGCGCTCACCCAGTCTCCCCCGATGAAGAGGCGGTTCGGGATGCGGGCGAGAAGCGCGGTCTCAGCGGCAGCGTTCATGGGGATTCCTTTCGGGACGTGCTTCGACGGTAGTGGGAGCAGGCCAGGGCGATGGTGCCGATCTGGCTACCAGGGGCAGAAGGAGTGCCGCACTGGCATCCGCTCGGCCCCGAGCCGGCGAGGTCTCAGCGGTCGACGAGATCCGAGGTCACGAGGTCGGCGCCGGCCGCGGCCAGTTCGGCGATCGCTGCCCGGGAGGCCTGCGGATCGACACCCGCCACCAGGTCGGTGATGATGCGCACGTGCCGGCCGTGCTCGAGGGCGTCGAGCGCCGAGGCCCTCACGCAGTAGTCGGTGGCGAGGCCCGCCACGTCGACCTGGGTGACGCCGTTCGCGTCGAGCAGGTCGTGCACCGTGCCGCCCTCTTCGGTGACGCCCTCGTAGATGGAGTAGGCGGGCTGGCCCTGCCCCTTCCGCACGTGATGGTCGATGGCCCGGGTGGTGAGCTCGTCGTGGTACTCGGCGCCGTAGGTTCCGGCCACGCAGTGCACCGGCCAGGTCGACTCGAAGTCGGGCTCGGCGTCACCGGCGAAGTGCCCGCCGTTGTCGTTGTCGGCATCGTGCCAGTCGCGGGAGGCGATCACGAAGTCGTAGGTGTCCGGATGCTGCGAGAGCAGTTTCGAGATGCCGTTCGCAACCGCCGTCCCACCCTGCACGCCGAGGGCGCCGCCCTCGATGAAGTCGTTCTGCACGTCGATGATGAAGAGCGCTTTGGCCATGCTCCCAGTCTAGGCAGGCAGGCCCACGGGCCAGGCCGGGCCGGGCACGGCCCCGGATCGCGCGCTCAGTTGTTGGAGAGGTTCGACCCGCACTCGTAGACGGCGGTGGTGAGCGCGTCGATCGCCGTCTTGGCGCTGTCGCCCACGTCGTCGAGCGCGAAGAAGGCGAAGGTGAGCACCGATCCGTCGGCCGCGTCGATGATGCCCGAGAGGGTGTACCCGGTGTCGATCCAGCCAGTCTTCGCGATCACGCTGCCCGCGGCCGGCGAGTCGGTGAAGCGGCCGGCGAGGGTGCCGCTCTGCCCGCCCACCGGCAGCCCGTCGGCGATCACCGCGAGGTTGCCCTCCCGGTTCTGGATCTTGATGAACAGGCTCGTCAGGAAGTTGGGTGACACGCCGTTGTCGTCGCTGAGGCCCGATCCGTCGACGATCGTCAGCCCCGCCGTGTCGAGTCCGTAGGTGGCGAGGGCCTGCGGGATGGCGGTGGCCAGGGCGCCGAAGTCCCCGCCGACGCCGAGCTTCACGGCCACCAGCCGGGCCAGCATCTCGGCCTCGGTGTTGTCGGAGCGGAGCAGGGCATCCGGGATCATCGTCGACACCGGTGCCGAGAGCACCTGGCCGAGCTGAGCGGATCCGGCGGTCGCCACCCCCTCGGCCAGCCCGGCGTTCGGGGCACCCAGCGCGAGCGCGAACGCCTGGCCGGCGCGCAGCACGGCGTTCTCGCTGCGGGCGGAGACGTTCGCGCCCGGCTCGGCGCGGTCGCCGTCCACCTGCAGCGCGGTGACCTCGGAGGAGTAGCCGTCGTAGAGCTCTTTGCGGTTCCAGGAGGGCTGCCAGCGGTCGCCGGAGAAGGCGGAGGCATCCAGCACGATCGAGGTGATGGGCGTGCCCGCGGTCGACGGATCGGCCGCCCAGGCCGCGTTCACCTGCGCCGCCAGATCGAGCATGCTGGCCGAGTCGGTGTAGATGTTGGAGGCACCGCTGGCGAGCGTGATGTCGCCGCCGCCGACGAGCACCACCTGGCCGGGTTCGGCGCCCTTCACGACCGTGGTCGGCACCTGGTAGTCGGGGCCGAGCACCGCGAGGGCAGCGGCGCTCGTGAGCACCTTCATCACGCTGGCGGTGCGGGCGTAGGTGGTGGCGCCGCGGTCGAACAGCACCGAACCGGTGGAGGCGTCGCGCACGCTGCCGAGGAAGGTGCCGAGCCGGGAGTCGGTGGCGAGACCGGCGACCGAGCAGGTGCGCACGGCGGCCGGCGCCGCGGCGGCCTGCGGCTGAGCGCGCGGGTCTGGGGTGGGCGTCGGCGTGGGAGTGGCGCTCGGCTGCGGTGTCTCGGTCACGAGAGCGACGGATGCTGTGGCGGCGTCGGGTGCTCCCGCGCCCATCGCGGCACCGGCGGCGAACGCTCCGCCGCCGAGCACGACCACTGCGACAGCGGCCGCTGCAGCAGCCCAGACCCGCGGATGCTGCCGCACCCGTGCTACGAAACCGCCTGCCCCGTCACCTGCCGCCGGAACGGCCGGGGCGGCGGTGGCTTCCGCCGCGCGCGCCTCGCGGCGGGACTGGGGGTGCTGTGGCTCCGACATCCCAGCCATGGTACCCGCGGCGTCCGCGACCCGCCCAGCGCCCGCCCGCACGCCCGCCCGCCCGGCGCAGAACGCGAGAACCCCCGCCGGAGGACCGGACGGGGGTTCTGCTGCACGAAGCACTGGGGCCGCCTCCGGGAATCGAACCCGGGACCTATTCATTACGAGTGAATCGCTCTGCCGACTGAGCTAAGGCGGCCTGGCCGGCGCACGTGGCGCTCGGCACAGCTACAAAGCATAGCCGATCCGGGAGGCCGGTACGAACGCGACGGGACGACACCGCCGACGACCCGGAACACGGCCTGGACTACACGCGCGCGGGCACGCCCACCACATCGCGCAGGTGCCGGTACGAGCGGCTGAGCGACTCGGCCAGGGATACCGCATCCGGATGCTCGGCCCACGACAGCCAGGCGGCGCGCGCCAGCGTGAGCGCGAGCAGCGACACGAGCCGCGCCTTCTCGACACTCTCGGTCGCGTCGATCGGCTCGTCGCGCGCGGCCGCGTCGGCGCGCAGGCGACGGTCGACGGAGGCCGCCACCTCGGCCTCGAACTCGCGCATGCGGTCGATCTTGAGGGCGAAGATCTGCGGATGCTCGGCCATCACCGCGCGTCGCAGGGCGAGCAGCTCGGGGTCGAGCCCGCCGTCTTCCCGCGCCTGCTCGGCCATGATCTCGACCAGGTCGCCCAGCGGATCGCCCTCGGCATGCGGCTGCTCGAACGCCTGCGACACCGATTCCGTGAACACGAAGGGTGCATCGCCGGCGAGCGAGTCCTCTTTCGAGGGGAAGTAGTTGAAGAAGGTGCGCGGCGAGACACCGGCGTCGCGGCTGATGTCTTCGATCGTCACCTGGTCGAGGCCGTGCTCGGCCGTGAGGCGCAGCACGGCGAGCTGGATGCGCCGGCGGGTGGCCCTCCGTTTGCGCTCACGGAGACCGAGTTCTTCGGGTGCTGCGGTCATGCCCACCATGATCCCACGTCAGCTCGTGCAGTCGGGGTCGGCGGCGGGAACCGTTCCGTCGAGGAAGTACGCGTCGACCGTGCTCGCCACGCAGCTCGAGGAGTTGTAGGCGGTGTGCCCCTCGCCCTCGAAGGTGACCAGGTGGCCGTTCTCCAGCTGGCCGGCCAGTGCCTGCGCCCACTTGTACGGAGTGGCCGGGTCGCCCGTCGTGCCCACCACGAGGATGGGGCCGGATCCGGCGGCCGTCACCGCGGCCGGCACGCGCTTGGACGGGTACACCCACTGCGAGCAGGTGATGTCGCCGTAGGTCCAGTACGGGCCCACCGTCGGCGAGGCCGCGATGAGGTCGGAGTTCTGCTGCGCGATCACGGCCGGATCGGTCTGCGCCGGGTAGTCGGCGCACGAGATGGCGTTGAACGACTCGATCAGGTTGTCGGCGTAGGTGCCGTCCTCGTTGCGGCTGTTGTAGGCATCCGCCAGCGAGAAGGCGTAGTCGGCCTGACCGTCTTGCACCGAACTGAACAGGGAGTCGAGGTACGGCCAGCTGCTCTCGTTGTAGAGCGGATAGAACACCGCGGTGAGCAGGTTGGTGGCGTTCAGCTCGCGGCCGTCGCTGGAGCGGATCGGGCTCGCATCGACCTCGGCCAGCATCTTCTGGATCGTGGTCAGCGCCTGGTCGGCGGTGCCGTCGAACCAGCAGTCGGATCGGCCGGCGCAGTCGGTGAGGTAGTTCTTGAGGGCGTTCTCGAAGCCCTCGGCCTGCGAGATCGACACGTCGAAGCCGCTCGAGCTCGGGTCTTCGGCACCGTCGAGCACCATCCGGCCGACCTTGTCGGGGAAGTTCTCGGCGTACTCGGCGCCGAGCAGCGTGCCGTAGGAGTAACCGAGGTAGTTGAGCTTGGGGTCGCCCACGAGGGCGCGCAGCATGTCGAGGTCGCGGGTGGTGCTGTCGGTGTCGATGAACTCAAGCAGCGGGCCGGTGTTGACCGCGCACTTCTCGGCGAAGTCCTTGGCTGCCGCGGTGTAGGCCGCGATCCACTCGTCGGAGCCGCGTTCGCCCGGGATGATGTCGTAGAGGTAGGCGTCGCGCTCGGCGTCGGTGAGGCAGTGCACGGCGTCCGAGTGCCCGGTGCCCCGGGGGTCGTAGCCGATCAGGTCATAGCCCTGCTGCAGCGTAGGGTGGGCGGCGTAGTCGGCCGACTGTTCGACGAAGTCGTAAGCCGATCCACCGGGGCCGCCGGGGTTCACGAACAGGGTGCCGAGCGGCGCACCGCCGGAGCTGGGCTTCTTGATCATCGCGAGCGAGACTGTGTCGCCGGTGGGATTCGCCCAGTCGAGCGGGGCGGTCGCGGTGGCGCACTGGAACGAGCCGCTGCAGGAGGTCCAGTTCAGCACCTGGCCGTAGAACGGCTGCAGCTCGGCCGGCACGTCTTCGGCGGTCGGCGTGGAGGTGGCGACCGGAGCACCGGTGCCGCCGGTCGAGGGGTCGCCGAGCGAGGCCGTGTACCAGGTGGCGCAGCCCGAGAGCACGAGCACGGCCGAGGCGACGACGGCGACCGCCGCGAGGGTGCGGCGAACGGCGGTGGACCGCGGGGCGCGGGGGTTTCGGCTCACGGGTGGACCTTTCGTGGTGCGGACCGGTTCGCTTCGGCGACCGTGATGAGCAGCGCCTCGAGGGTGAGGGCGGGCGCGACGTTCGCCGCTATCCTCCGCCGGGCGACGGCGATGGCATCCATCGCCGCGAGTGTCGATGACGAATCGTTATCGTCGGCGATCGCTCGGATGCGGGGCGAGATGGCCTCGTTCACCAGCTCGACCGAGGAGCCGAGCTGCACCAGCACCACGTCGCGATAGAGCGAGAGCAGGTCGGTGAGGATGCGGTCGATGCCGTCGCGCAGGCTCCGGGTGGCGCGGCGCTTCTGGTCGTCTTCGAGGTTCTTGATCTGCGAGCGCAGGGCCGGCGGGATGGCCTGACCGGGCTCGACGCCCAGCGAGCGGAGGGCCGCCGCCCGTTCTTCGGCGTCACGCTCCTCGGTGATGGCCTGGGCGTCGGCGCCCGCGATCTCGAGCAGCCGGGCCGCGCCGCGCACCGCGTCTCCGACGGTCGACACCGTGAGTGCGAGCTCGAGGGTCTCGGCACGGCGGGTGCGGGCCTCTTCGTTGGTGGCCAGGCGGTGCGCCATGCCGATGTGGCTCTGCGACTCGCGCGCGGCCCGCAACGCGAGCTCGGCGTCGACACCGTCGCGCTTCACGATCAGCGCCGCCACGTCGTCGGTGCTGGGCACGCGCAGACGCACGGAGCGCACGCGCGAGCGGATGGTCGGCAGCAGATCGGCCTCGCTGGGGGCGCACAGGATCCACACCGTGCGCTCCGGCGGCTCTTCGAGCGCCTTCAGCAGCACGTTCGAGGTGCGCTCCGCCATGCGGTCGGCGTCTTCGATCACGACCACGCGGTAGCGGGCGACGGACGGGGAGAACTGCGAGGCCGAGACCAGGCGGCGCACCTCCTCGATCGAGATGATGACGCGCTCGGTGGCCAGGATGGCGAGGTCGGGATGCGTGCGCGCGGCGACCTGGGTGCAGTCGGGGCACACCCCGCAGCCGCCGTTGCGGCAGAGCAGTGCGGAGGCGAAGGCGTAGGCGAGGTTGGAGCGGCCGGAGCCGGGCGGGCCCGTGATGAGCCAGGAGTGCGTCATCGAGTCGGGGGCGGTATCGGCGGGCCCGGTCGCGCCGGAGGCGCCCGGGCGCACGTCGGCACTGGCGGCGGCCGCGCGGAACACCTCGATGGCGGCCGCCTGGCCGGTGAGGTCATCCCAAACGGTCATGCGTCCCAATCTATCGGCACCCCCTGACAAGCTCCCCGACGGGGGCCGGGCGAGGAGGGTCAGGCGAGGAGGGACTCGACTCGGGTGCGGATCGCCGACGCGATCTCGGCCACGGGCCGGGACGCGTCGACCACGAGGAAGCGGGCCGGCTCCGCCGCGGCGAGGGCGAGGAACGCCTCTCGGACGCGGCGGTGGAAGTCGCTCTTCTCGGCCTCGAGGCGGTCGAAGCGCTTGTTGGCGCTGTCGAGGCGGGCGCGGGCGGCGTCTTCGTCGAGGTCGAGCAGCACCGTGAGGTCGGGGAGCAGCCCCTCCGCCGCCCAGAGCGAGAGGTTGCGGATCTCGACCCCGTCGAGCACACGGCCGGCCCCCTGGTAGGCGACCGAGGAGTCGAGGTAGCGGTCCTGGATCACCACCTCGTCGCGCTCGAGGGCCGGACGCACCTTCGTGGCGATGTGCTGAGCTCGATCGGCCGCGTAGAGCAGCGCCTCGGCCCGAGGAGTGATGTGGCCCCTGCTGTGCAGCACGATCTCGCGCACCTCGGTGCCGAAATCGGTGCCGCCGGGCTCGCGGGTGCGCACGACGGTGCGTCCGGATGCCGTCAGCCAGTCTTCGAGAAGAGCCGCCTGGGTCGACTTGCCGGAACCGTCGCCGCCTTCCAGCGTGACGAACAGGCCCGTCACTTCTTCGGTGCGGCCTTGCGTGCGGGCGCCTTGCGGGCCGCGGGCTTCTTGGCCGCCGTCTTGGTGGCGGTCTTCGCCTTCGGCTTCGCCGGCCCCTTGGCACGCTTGTCGGCCAGCAGCTGCACGGCTCGCTCGAAGTCGACCTCCTCGACCGTCTCGCCGCGCGGGATGGTCGCGTTGGTGACGCCGTCGGTGACGTAGGGCCCGAATCGGCCGTCCTTCACGCGGATCGGCTTGCCGCTCTCGGGGTCGGCCTCGAACTCCTTCAGCGCCGACGACGCCCGGCGGGCACCGTACTTGGGCTGGGCGAAGAGCTCGAGGGCACCCGGGAGGTCGATCTCGAAGATGAGGTCTTCGTTCTCGAGCGAACGGGTATCGGCGCCCTTCTTGAGGTACGGGCCGAACTTGCCGCCCTGAGCGGTGATCGGCTCACTCGACTCCGGGTCTTCGCCCACCACGCGAGGCAGGTCGAGCAGCCGGAGAGCGGTGTCGAGGTCGATGGTCGCGAGGTCCATCGACTTGAACAGGGACGCCGTACGCGGCTTGACGGCCGCGGCGGCCTTCTTGGCCGCCGGCTTCTTGGCGGGCGCCTTCTTGGCCGCGGTGCCGGCCGCGGCATCCGGAGCCACGGCGGCAGCAGCGGCCTCGGCTGCAGCATCCGGAGCCGTCTCGGGAACCACCGGCTCGAGCTCGGTGACGTACGGACCGAATCGGCCGTCTTTCGCCACGATCTCCTTGCCGTTCTCGGGGTTCACACCGATGACGCGGTCGGTCACGACCGGGGCGTCGACGAGCTCGCGCGCCTTCTCCGGAGTGAGCTCGTCGGGGGCGAGATCCTGTGGCAGATTCACGCGGCGCGGCGGAGCTTCGAGGTCGCCCGAGGGGTCGACCACTTCGAGGTAGGGGCCGTACTTGCCGATGCGCAGGGTGATGTCGTCGTCGATGGTGACGGAGTTGACCGCACGGGCGTCGATCTCGCCCATGTTGTCGATCACGTTGCGGAGGCCGGGGTGGCCTTCGCTGCCGAAGTAGAAACCGTTCAGCCAGTCGATGCGGTCTTCTTCGCCGCCGGCGATCTTGTCGAGGTCGGCCTCGAGGGTGGCCGTGAAGTCGTAGTCGACCAGCTCGGCGAAGAAGTCTTCGAGCAGGCGCACCACCGAGAAGGCCGTCCAGCTGGGCACGAGCGCCTGGCCGCGCGGGGTCACGTAGCCGCGGTCGATGATGGTGGAGATGATGCTCGCGTAGGTCGACGGGCGGCCGATGCCGAGTTCGTCGAGCGCCTTCACCAGGCTCGCCTCGGTGTAGCGCGGCGGAGGCGTGGTGTCGTGCCCGGCGGCGTTGAGCTCGATGGCCGCGAGGGCCTGGCCCTCCTTCAGCACCGGGAGCTTCGCCTCCGCGGGCGAGGCCTCGGCATTGCGCTCTTCGTCACGGCTCTCTTCGTAGGC
Source organism: Herbiconiux sp. (assembly GCF_023264855.1). Classification (GTDB taxonomy): domain Bacteria; phylum Actinomycetota; class Actinomycetes; order Actinomycetales; family Microbacteriaceae; genus Herbiconiux. The sequence goes on from NZ_JAHFUW010000001.1 coordinate 95,523, forward strand.
GTGCAGGAAGCCGCGGAAGGTGATGACCGTCCCCGAGGCCGAGAACTCGGCGGTGGTGGCCCCACCCAGTTCGGCGACGGTCACGGGGCCGGCCGTGATGGTGACGGATGCTGTGGAGCCCTTGGCGTCGGCCATCTGCGAAGCGACGGTGCGCTTCCAGATCAGGTCGTAGAGCTTGAAGTCGTTGCCGCGGAGCACCGAGGAGACCTCGTCGGGCGTCTTGAAGACCTCACCGGCGGGGCGGATCGCCTCGTGGGCCTCCTGCGCGTTCTTGCCCTTGCCCGAGTAGAGGCGGGGCTTGTCGGGGATCGTGTCCGCGCCGTAGAGGGCGGTGGCCTGGTTGCGCGCCGCCGTGATCGCCTGCTGCGAGAGCGAGGGCGAGTCGGTACGCATATAGGTGATGTACCCGTTCTCATACAGCGACTGGGCCACGCTCATGGTCTGGCGGGCCGAGAAGCGGAGCTTCCGGGCGGCCTCCTGCTGAAGCGTCGAGGTGGTGAACGGCGCGGCCGGACGGCGGGTGTACGGCTTGGTCTCCAGCCCCGAGACGGCGATGGCGACGCCGTCGGCGGCGAGAGCCGTCTTGAGGGCGTTCGCCGCGGCCTCTCCGAGCGGGACGGCCTTGCTCTTCAGCACGCCGGACTCGTCGTAATCGCGGCCGGTGGCCACGCGCTCGCCGTTCAGGCGGGCGAGCCGTGCTTCGAAGCGGTCGACCTCGGGCTTCGCGGCATCCGGAGCGAGCTGCGCGGTGAGGTCCCAGTAGTTCGCACTGGTGAACGCCAGGCGCTCCCGCTCGCGGTCGACGACGAGGCGGGTGGCGGCGGACTGCACGCGGCCCGCCGAGAGGCCGGGGCCGACCTTGCGCCAGAGCACCGGCGACACCTCGTAACCGTAGAGACGGTCGAGGATGCGGCGGGTCTCTTGCGCGTCGACGAGGGCGTCGTCGATCTGGCGGGTGTTGTCGCGGGCGGCCTCGATGGCCTCGCGGGTGATCTCGTGGAAGACCATGCGGTGCACGGGCACCTTGGGCTTCAGCACCTGCAACAGGTGCCAGGCGATGGCCTCGCCCTCGCGGTCTTCATCTGTCGCGAGGTAGAGCTCGTCGGCTGAGGCGAGGGCCTTCTTGAGTTCGGCGACCGTCTTCTTCTTCGCGTCGGACACGACGTAGTACGGCTCGAAGCCGTTCTCGACGTCGACGGAGAACTTGCCGAGCGAGCCCTTCTTCAGCTCCGGAGGGAGGTTCTTGGGCTCGACGAGGTCGCGGATGTGCCCCACCGAGGCGAGCACGTCGAAGCCGTCGCCGAGGTACTGGGCGATCGACTTGACCTTCGTCGGTGACTCGACGATGACGAGCTTTCTCGGGGTTGACAACGTTTCTCCTTATATATGCGACACCGCATGAAGTGTCAGGCACACCATACACACTTCATCCCGGTCGAAGCCTAATCAGGGTCGTATGCCCCACCCGGCACCTGTTCGACCACACCCGTTGCGCATGCGGGTCACGGGTGGACAATGGATGTGACCACTTCGAGGAAGAAGGGCTGGACACATGTCACCGGTCGAAAAAGGAAGCTACACCGCCAAGTTCACCGACGGTCCGCTGGAGGGCAAGACCATCCGCACCGACTTCACGTCGGCGGGCGAACCCCAGGCGCGACTCACCATTCCCGCTGCGGCCAGCAGCAAGCAGTACCTCTACCGGCGTTCGTCGGGACTGGAATACGGCGACTCCGATCGACCGAGCGCGGTCGACTACCGCTACGTCGAGGCCATCGTCGGCTGAGGCGACCGGCCGGGCCCTCCCCTTCCTCACGGAGGCACCGCAGGCGGCCCGGCCCGGGAGCTCGCCGTGATGGGTATCGCGAACACCTCGCCCCCTACGGTCACCGTCGCGAGGCCGTCGGTCACCGCACAGCTCACCAGCGATACCGCGAGTGAAGCCGCGACCGCACCGGCCGCTTCGCAGGAGAAGCCCGGCACTCGCCCGGAGGCGGTGTCCGCGGCGGCCAGGGCGGCGGAGTCGGCAGCTCCTTGCACGCGCTGATGGGCGGCCAGCGAGGCGCCGAGAGGCGCCACCGTGCAGATCATGATCGCAAGGCCGAGCACGAGCCCGACGCCGAGGATGCTGCCGCCTCCGCTGTCGTCTGAGCACACGGCTCGCAGACTGCGCCCGCTCACGTGCTGCCTCCGCCGTACCGGTCGTCGAGCGCGCATCCGCGGCCGGACAGATCGAACAGCGCGCCCAGCGTGCCCAGCGACACCGACGCGGTGGCGGTGATGCAGACGAGCGATCCCGACTCGGCGACCGTCATCGACGCGCCTGGTTCCGCCGCGGCGATCCGGGCCGCCGCCTCGCCCGGGGAGACGCCCCGACCGATCATGCGGGCCGCGTCGGCCGCGGCGTCCGTCAGGCTCACCTGGATCGTGCCGAGATGCGCGACCCCCAGACCGAGGGCGAGCATCAGAACGACGGCCGGAAGCACCAGGGCGAATTCGGCGGTCACCGATCCCTCCTCGCCCGCCGCACGATCACCCGCCGGCGGACAGCGCACGATGAATCAGATCGACGAGCATGCCCTTGACGTCGTCGCCGCGGAGCACGACGACCAACAGACCGGCGAGGCCCACCGCAGCCAAGGTCGCGATGGCGTATTCGGCCGTGGCCGCGCCCGCCTCGTCTTCGAGTGCGCTCCGCGCTCGCCCGAGCAGACCGCGATGTCGTGCGCGGCCGGGCAGAGCCACGGGTGCAGGTGGGGTGAAGAGCGATGTCATGGGGAGAGTCTCTTTTCATGTGTCGGAAATGCAGCGATGAGCCCGGTGCCGGTGGCGTCGGAACTGCAGAAGGAAGGAGAGGTGCGGGTAAGGGATGCAAGGAGAGGTCTGCGACGAGCAACGGAGAGACAGGCCGGTGTGCTCACCCCGCATCAATGAGCGACGTCGAACGGAGTACGCCGAGCAACACCGGTGCGACCGAGAGCAGCAGGAACGCGGGCAGCACGCACAGACCGAGCGGCAGCATCAGCTGCACGCCGAGCGACGCGGCCCGTTCGGACGCCGCTCCGATCGCATCCCGGCGCAGCCGCACCGCCTCGGCCCGCAGCAACTGCGCCGGAGGAGCCCCGGCGAGCGCCGCCAGCGACAGCACCGACGCGATCTGCCGCTGTTCCTGGTCGGCTTCCGCTCTCCTGGGCGCCCGTGCAGCGGTGCCGCGCTGACGCACCGGCGAGTAGCGCCGGAGCGCCTCCTCCACGAGAACCACGGCCGCATCGGCGGATCCCCCTCCGGCTACGGCGACGGCCACCAGGTCGAGCGCCAGGCCCGGCGCGTGATCGCGACGGCTCCCGCGCCGGAGCAGCCATCGGCTCCACGCCCGGCCGAGCAGCACGAGCACCGCACCTGCACCCGCGCAGAACCAGCCGGCAGGGCTGGCGACGAGCACCTGGACGGTGTCCAGCCCCAGCAGCATGCCGGAGCCGAGCGAGACGAACGGAAGGGCGAGCACGAGACGCGTCGTCGCCCGCGGCCCGGCGAGTGCCGCCGACACCTCGCGCTCCACCGCGCCGAGATCACGCAGCGCGCCGGAGATGTCGACCAGACAGCGGGCGAGGGAGGCCCCGGCTTCGGTGGCGACGAACCACGCCGCAGACAGCATCGACCACGCCGCCTGTTCATCCGCCCCCGCCGCACCACCTGCAGCTGCTGATGCCGACTCGGCTGCCGACTCCACGATCGCCTTCGCCACCGGCGTACCCCGGCCGGTGCGATCGGCAACGGACTGAGCGAACCCTCCGTCGCTCGCCCCGATCACCTGCCACGCCGAGGCGGGAGAGACTCCGGCGGAGATGAGCACGGCCAGCTTCTCGGCGATCGACCCGATCTCCTCCACGGCCGGTCTCCGGGGCCGCCCCGGCCGCGTCCGCCCTGCCGGCGCGCGTGCACCGGACCCGGATCGCGTAGCCTCACGCATCGCGCACCGAACCCACGTCGATGGCGCTGATCGCAAGCCGATCGCGTTCGTCGACCTGAAAGCGCCCGAACGCCTCGATCAGCCGGCCCTTCTCGGTGCGCCGCAGGTGGCAGACCAGCCCGATCGCGCTGACCGCCTGCCGCGCCACTGCCGTGGCATCCATTCCCGCGAGGGCGCCGAGCGCCTCCAACCGTGCCGGGACGTCGGCGAGCGCGTTGGCGTGCAGGGTTCCCGCTCCACCGTCGTGTCCGGTGTTCAGGGCGCCGAGCAATTCACGGATCTCGGCCCCGCGGCACTCGCCGAGCACCAGTCGGTCGGGCCGCATCCTGAGCGATTGGCGGAGGAGTTCGGCGAGCCCGATACCACCCGCGCCTTCGAGATTGGGCTGCCGGGCCTCGAGGGCCACCACGTGCGGATGCTCTATCCGCAGCTCGGTCACGTCTTCGATCACGACGATCCGCTCGCTCGGCTCGGCGGAGGCCAGCATCGCCGACAGGAAGGTGGTCTTGCCGCTGCCTCCCGCGCCGGTGACGAGCACGTTGAGCCGGTCGCGCACCGCCGACTCGGCGATCGCCCGCCGGGCACGGCCCGGTTGCCCGGCACCGAAGAGACCACGCTGGTCGAGGTCGTGCAGGCTCGGCCAGCGTCGTTGCGGAACCCGGATCGACACCAGGGTTCCCCCGGGCGCCAAGGGAGGGAGCACCACGTGCACGCGCAGACCCGCGACCCGCACATCCACACACGGCGTGGCCTCATCGATGTGTCTCCCGCCTTGAGCCACGAGCCGCACCGCGAACTCGCGCAGCCGCTCCTCGTTCGGGCAGCTCCAGGCCGGGTCGGCGATCGCGCCGCGCCCGCGATCGACCCAGAGCGAGCGATGGCCGTTCACGAACACATCGGTGACGGCCGGATCGGCGAGAACACGCGCCAAGGGCCCGAAGCGCTCGAACCGGTCACCGACGGGAGGAGAGAGAAGAGGAGGCGGAGGAGGCGGAGGCGGAGGGTCGCGATCCGGGTCGGCGACGGTGCGGCGAGATGTCATGCCCCGACGCTACGGAGCAGCATCCGGAGCATGACGGCCCACGCCCGATCTGTGGAGAGAACCCGGCCGCACCGAACCTGTGCAGAACTCCCCGAGCCCCCGTGAACGACGAATGGCCCGCCCTCGGAAGGAGGAGCGGGCCATCGCGAGAAAAAGAAGGGGCGGCACCCAATGGGGGGAAAGGGTGCCGCCGCAGCAACGCTGGATTGGGGGGAATCACTGTTGCGTTGCATCCGAACACGAGGTTCGGTAGTGACGAGTTTACCCGTTGGAAACATTGGGTCAAACCACTCCAGCGAACTCTCAGCGTGCCTCGCTGCCGACACTCAGGTACGCGACCGGCACGAGGCCCGCCGCCGCCAGGGCGCAACAGGATGCAACGCCGCCTCACGTCGCCCCGAGCGCCCGGGGAGTATCGTCGAACTGGTTCGCGACGCCCTCGTTCCCGCAAGGGACGCCGTCGCGGCAGCACGACTCGCGAAGGAGCGACATCGACCATGACTGCCCACGACATCGACAACCTGATGCACGAATCGCGTCGTTTCGCCCCGAGTGCCGACTTCGTGGCCGGCTCGGTGGCAAGCGCCGACCTCTACGAGAAGGCGGCCGAGAACCGCGAAGAATTCTGGGCCACACAGTCCCGAGAGCTGCTGCACTGGCACAAGCCCTTCACCCGCACCCTCGACTGGTCGAACCCGCCGTTCGCGAAGTGGTTCGACGACGGCGAGATCAACGTCGCGTACAACTGCCTCGATCGCCACGTCGAGCAGGGCGACGGCGACCGCGTCGCGCTGCACTGGGAGGGCGAGCCCGGCGACTCGAAGGACTTCACCTATGCCGAGCTCACGAACGAGGTCAAGAAGGCCGCGAACCTGCTGACCAGCCTCGGCATCCGCCAAGGCGACCGGGTGGCCATCTACCTCCCCCTCATCCCCGAGGCGGTCATCTCGATGCTCGCGGTGGCCCGCATCGGCGCCGTGCACTCGGTGGTGTTCGGCGGGTTCAGCGCCGAGAGCCTGCGTGCCCGCATCGACGACGCGAGCGCCAAGCTCGTCATCACCGCGGACGGCGGCTACCGCAAGGGCAAGGTCTTCCCGTTGAAGCCGACGGTGGATGCCGCCCTGGCACTCGAGACCGGAGACACCGACGCCCACGCCAGCACGGTGAACCACGTGCTCGTGGTCCAGCGCGGCGGCAACGAGATCGACTGGACCCACGGCCGCGACCTGTGGTGGCACGACGAAATCGCCCAGGTCGACGCCGAGCACGTCGCCAAGCCGTTCCCCGCCGAGAACCCGCTCTTCATCCTCTACACCAGCGGCACCACCGGAAAGCCGAAGGGCATCCTGCACACCAGCGGCGGCTACCTCACGCAGGTCGCGTTCACCCACAAGAACGTCTTCGACCTCAGACCCGAAACGGACGTCTACTGGTCGACCGCCGACGTCGGCTGGATCACCGGCCACTCCTACGTCGTCTACGGCCCGCTCGCGAACGGCGCCACCCAGGTGATCTACGAGGGCACGCCCGACACGCCGCACCCCGGCCGCTGGTGGGAGATCATCCAGAAGCACAAGGTCACCATCCTCTACGCCGCCCCCACAGCCATCCGCACCTTCATGAAGCTCGGCCGCCAGATCCCCGCCGAGTACGACCTGACGAGCCTGCGCCTGCTCGGCAGCGTGGGCGAGCCGATCAACCCCGAGGCCTGGGTCTGGTACCGCGACGTGATCGGCGGCGGCACCACCCCGGTGGTCGACACCTGGTGGCAGACCGAGACCGGCGCCATCATGATCTCCGCGCTGCCCGGCGTCACCACCCTGAAGCCAGGGAGCGCGCAGGTGCCGATCCCGGGCGTCTCGATCGACATCGTGACGGATGACGGCACCCCGGTCGGCGCCGACGAGGGCGGCCTGCTCGTGGTCACCGAACCCTGGCCGAGCATGCTCCGCGGCATCTGGGGCGACCCCGACCGCTTCAAGGAGACCTACTGGGAGAAGTTCGGCAGCACGTACTTCGCCGGCGACGGCGCGCGCTACGACAAGGAGGGCGACATCTGGCTGCTCGGCCGGGTCGACGACGTGATGAACGTCTCGGGTCACCGCCTCAGCACCGCCGAGATCGAGTCGAGCCTGGTGTCGCACCCGATGGTCGCGGAGGCGGCCGTGGTGGGTGCCGCCGACGAGACCACGGGTCAGGCCGTCGTCGCCTTCGTGATCACCCGGGCCAGCCAAGCGGATGCCGCGGGCCGAGACGACGCCTCGGCCGTGCTGCGGGCGCACGTCGCGCAGCAGATCGGCGCGATAGCCCGCCCCCGCGACGTGTTCATCGTCTCGGAGCTCCCCAAGACCCGCTCGGGCAAGATCATGCGCCGTCTGCTCCGCGACGTGGCCGAGGGCCGCGAGGTCGGAGACACCACGACCCTCGCCGACACGTCGGTGATGAAAATCATCACCGAGACCATGCGATAAGGGCTACGCGAACTCCACGATCATCTCGACCTCGACGGGAGAGTCGAGGGGGAGCACGGCGACGCCGACGGCGGAGCGGGCGTGGATGCCGGCGTCACCGAAGACGTCGACCAGGAACTCCGACGCGCCGTTGATGACGCCCGGCTGACCGCTGAACGAGGGGTCGGACGACACGAAGCCGGTGACTTTCACGATGCGCACGATCCGGTCGAGCGACCCGAGCACGCTCTGCACGGCGGCGAGCGCGTTCAGGGCGGAGATCTGGGCCAGAGCCTTGGCCTCGGACGGTGACACCAGCCCGGCGCCCTCGCCGACCTTGCCCGTGACCGACAGCGCACCGCCGACGAACGGGAGCTGGCCGGCCGTGTAGACGAGATCGCCGGAGATCACGGCGGGAACGTACGCCCCGGCCGGAGCCGAGACGGTGGGAACCGTGATGCCCAGATCGGCCAGACGCGCGGTGACCTGCGACATCGGCGTCACGCCCCCGATCCGGATGCGGAGCCGCCCACGGGCCGCTTGAGGTAGGCCACGAGACCGCCCTCGGGACCGGTGACGATCTGCACGAGCTCCCAGCCCTCAGAACCCCAGGTGTTCAGAATTCCGGTCGTGTTGTGGATCATGAGCGGTGTCGTCACATATTCCCAGGTAGGCACTAGCACCCTTTCGAGGCGGTTTTAGAGGTTTGTCGCTTACCCTTGATCCTATGTCTGCCCCGAAAGCCACGGCTAGCGGTGTGGTCGGAGCCATTCTGGGCATCGTGGGTATGAGCGCAATCGCGGGCATCCTCGTCACAGCCATGGTCACGCCCGCACTCGCTGTCACTGGCATTGCCGCGAACAACTCCATCGGAATGTTCGAGAACCTCCCCAGCTACATCAAGCCGGATGCTCTCGCCGAGAAGACCAACATCTACGCCACGAAGAGCGACGGCACCCAGGTGCTGCTGGCATCCGTGTTCGAGCAGAACCGCGAAGAGGTGGGCTGGGACCAGATCTCCCCCTACGTCAAAGACGCGGTCATCGCCACCGAAGACCCGCGCTTCTACACCCACGGCGGCGTCGACATCGCGTCGACCCTGCGTGCGGCCGCGGGCAACGCCCTCGAGACCTCCGCCTCCGGTGCGTCGACCATCTCGATGCAGTACGTGCGCAACATCCAGGTGCAGAAGGCCGAGGCCATTCAAGACGAGGCGGAGCGCGACGCCGCCTACGCCGAGGCCACGAAGACCACGGTCGACCGCAAGCTGAAGGAGATCAAGCTCGCGATCGGCCTCGAGAAGGAGTTCTCGAAAGACGACATCCTGCTCGGCTACCTCAACATCGCGCCGTTCGGAGGCCGGGTCTACGGCATCCAGTCGGCGGCCCAGTACTACTTCGGCGTGAACGCCTCCGACCTCTCCATCGCGCAGGCCGCCAGCCTGATCGCCACCGTGAACGAGCCCAACGGCCTCCGGATCGACCAGGAAGAGAACATCGCCGACAACCAGGCGCGTCGCGACAAGGACGTGCTGCCGGCCATGCTCAAGGAGCACAAGATCACGCAGGCCCAGTACGACGAGGCGATCGCCACCCCGGTGACCCCCAACATCGTGCAGCCCTCGACCGGATGCCAGACGGCGAACGAGATCGCGGCCGGCTTCTTCTGCGACTACGTGACGCACATCGTGAAGAACGACCCGGCGTTCGGAGCGGATGAGGACACCCGCTGGACGAACTTCAAGACCGGCGGCTACCAGATCTACACCACGCTCGACGTCGACCTGCAGAACGCGGCGATGAGCGCGATGAACGCGTACGTGCCGAAGACGGCCGACTTCGACCTGGGCTCCTCGCTGGTCACCGTGCAGCCGGGCACCGGCAAGGTGCTCGCCATGGTGCAGAACAAGGACTTCAGCGACGATCCGGAGGTGACGGCCGTCAACGCCGGAGCCTCCGCCATCAACTACAGCACCGACTACACGTATGGCGGATCGACCGGCTTCCAGGTCGGTTCGACCTACAAGATCTTCACGCTCGCCGAGTGGCTCAAGACCGGCCACTCGCTGGGCGACATCATCAACGGAAACCCGGGAACGCTGAATCTGGCACAGTTCGCCGACAGCTGCACGGGTGGCAACGGCGGCACGTACTCCGTGAAGAACGACGGCGGTTCGGCCCCCGGCAACGTGTCGGTGATGAAGGCGACGGCCGACTCGGTGAACCTCGCGTTCCTGCGCATGGCACAGAAACTCGACCAGTGCGAAATCCGCAAGACGGCCGAGGCCTTCGGTGTGCACCGCGCCGACGGCAATGCACTCGGCGAGAACCCCGCCGACGTGCTGGGCACCAACGAGATCGCGCCGCTCACGATGGCCGCGGCCTTCGCCGCGGTCGCCAACGAGGGCACCTACTGCAGCCCGATCGCCATCGAGAAGATCCTCGACTCGCAGGGCAACGAGCTGCCGCCCCCCACCTCGACCTGCAGCCAGGCTGTGGAGCCGAACATCGCCGCCGCCATGATCACCGCCCTCCAGGGCGTCATCAACGGCGGGACGGGCGGCCAGTCGAACCCCAACGACGGCATCCCGCACTTCGGTAAGACCGGTACCACCGACTCGGAGAAGGACACCTGGTTCGTCGGAGCCTCGACGGAACTCGCTACCGCTGTGTGGGTCGGCAATGTGGTCGGAACGGTCTCCATCCGCAACACCTCCATCCTCGGTCAGGGCGGCGGTAACGTGCGCCACTCCGTCTGGAAGCAGTACATGACCGATGCCGACGGCAAGTACGGGGGCAACGCGTTCCCCGAGGCCGACAGCACGCTCCGCAACGGCGTGCAGGTTCAGATTCCGAACGTCGCCGGCCTGTCGGTCGACGCAGCCCGGTCTGCGCTGACGACGGCCGGGTTCGACTTCCAGGACGGCGGCACGGTCGATTCCACCCAGGCCTCCGGTCTGGTAGACAGCAGCTCGCCCAGTGGCACCGCATCGAAGGGGTCCACCATCACGGTGTTCACGTCGAACGGGCAGCTGCGCTCGGTGCCGAACGTGGTGGGCATGTCTCCGGAAGCGGCCCGCTCGGCCATCACGGGCGCCGGCATCGCCGGTGACCAGATCGTCTTCGACGGCCCCTCCTCGGGGAACGGCGTCAAGGTCACAGCCACCAACCCCGGAGCAGGCAACCCGATCCGCTACGGCACGGACAAGCTCAGGGTCACCACGAAGGCCGGTTGAGAGTGATCCACCGGTGACCCCCGCGACCCGGGCCGCCACGACCGCCGTCTCGGTGGCCGTGGCGGCCGGCGCCGCTGCCTTCGCCTACGGAACCTTCGTGGAGCGCAAGCAGTACACCCTGCGCACCGCCACGATCGACGTGCTCCCCCGCGGAGCCGCCGACATCCGCGTGCTGCATCTCAGCGATCTGCACATGGCACCGTGGCAGCACGACAAACAGCTCTGGGTGCACGATCTCGCCCGCCTCGAGCCGCACCTCGTGGTCGACACCGGCGACAACCTCGGTCATCGCGACGGGATCGACGGCATCCGCGCCGCCCTCACCGCGTTCGACGGCGTGCCCGGCGTGTACGTGAACGGGTCGAACGACTACTTCGGACCCTCGTTCAAGAACCCGATGCGCTACTTCATGGGCCCGTCCAAGCACACCGGCAAGGTCGAACGCCTCGACACGGATGCTCTGGAGGGCTTCTTCGACGGCCTCGGCTGGAAGAACCTCAACAACCGCGCCGCCACCGTCGAGGTGAACGGCACGATCATCGACTTCTTCGGCGTCGACGACCCGCACCGCCACTTCGACCGGCTCGACCGCATTCCCGGCGCGCTGGACGAGTTGCGGGAGGAGGACGACCGGGGGCCCCGGATCACCATCGGCGTGGCGCATGCGCCCTACCAGTACGTGCTGAACTCCTTCGTCACGCACGGTGCCCAGGTGATCTTTGCCGGCCATACGCATGGAGGGCAGGTGTGCATCCCGGGCTACGGCGCCGTGGTGACCAACTGCGACATCCCGCGCGCCCAGGTCAAAGGGCTGAGTCTGTGGCGCCACGGCTTCCATTCGGCGTTCCTGAACGTCTCGGCGGGCCTCGGCACATCGATCTACGCGCCGTTCCGATTCGCCTGCCGCCCCGAGGCCACGCTCCTCACGCTGCGCGCCGTCGGCTGACCGGCGAGGTGCTCCCGGGCGCGGTCGAAGGCGGCGGGAATATCGGCTATCCTTATTGAGGCCTCAGCCGCGCTGGTCGCGGTGAACCACTTCGGGGTGTGGCGCAGCTTGGTAGCGCGCCTCGTTCGGGACGAGGAGGTCGTGGGTTCGAATCCCGCCACCCCGACAGAAGAAGAACCGGCTGGAGAGAGATCTCCAGCCGGTTCTTTCTGTCTGAGCTGTCGCACGGGCGCTCGGTGCGACCCCGGCCTCAGGGCAGGTCGTCCAGATCGAAACGATCGATCTCCCCCGCGGTCACGGCCGCGGCCCGCGGAAGATCAAGCAGTCGCGTGCGGCGCTCCAGCCGGTCGAGCACGCCGTCGTCGACAGGGTCGGCGAACCTCGACACGACGGGCTGGGAGATGAACTGGCTGGCGGGGCCCACCACCAGCTGAACGGAGGTGAGATGCCCGTCGCTCTCGACCACGGGGATTTCGACGGTCTCGGCGCGCTCGTTCTGCCCCAACGCGGCCGCCAAGCTCAGGAGCGCGTCGGCGATCGCGTCGGCGGTCTGGAAGGTCAGACCCGCATAAGAGACACTCTTCATGCCTCCAACCATGCCCCCGGGCACCTCGACCAGCAACCCCCGTGCGGCTCGGTCACAGGCGGCGTCCACCGACGGTCGGCTCAGCTGCGGCCGAGTTCTCCGTGGGACTCCTCGAGGTAGCAGGCGCCGCACAGCGACTCATAGGTGACGTCTTGACCGTCGATGGCGACCTGCGCGCCATCGAAGACGTACCGGCCATCGATCCTCCGAGCGTTGAAGATCGCCTTGCGGCCGCAGCGGCAGATGGTCTTCAGCTCTTCGAGGCTGTGAGCCACCTCCAGCAGACGGATGCTGCCCGGGAACCCGGCGGTGAGGAAGTCGCTCCGGATGCCGTAGGCGAGCACCGGGACGCCGTCGAGGATGGCGATCCGCAGCAGGTCGTCGACCTGGGCCGGCGAGAGGAACTGCGCCTCGTCGACGAGGAGGCAGCTGACGTCGGACGCGGTGCGGGCGCGCACGGCCTCGCGCCGGATGCCGAACTCCTCGCGCACGGAGGTCTCAGGGGCGATCAAGAAGTCGGCGTCGCGCGTGACGCCGAGGCGCGAGACGATCTGCAGTTCGCCCTTGGTGTCGACGGCGGGCTTGGCGATCAGCACCTGCTGGTCGCGCTCCTCGTAGTTGTAGGCGGCCTGCAGCATCGCGGTGCTCTTGCCGCTGTTCATCGCCCCGAACCGGAAATACAGTTTCGCCATCCGAATACCCTATTTGCTCCGCGCCGCAGCGCTGCACCTCGCCCGAACGGGCCGGCTCTCAGAACAGCATCGGCTGCGCATCGCCCGCCGGCCCGAAGCTCGGCCGGGCGGGCATCGGCACCGGAGCCCCCTCGTTCCTCGGGGAGACGGCCGCCGCCCCGGCCCGGAACCCGCGGCTGGGCTCCCCCACTCCCCCGGTGGCCGCGGAGACCTGGCCCTTGTGCAGTCCGTGCTTGCGGATCAGCGGCCGGATGCGCGCCGACAGCCACTGACGGTACTCCTTGGGCGCATAGCTGCCCTCGGCATACAGCCGCCCGTACACCGCCAGCAGCTCCGGATGCTCGCGCGCGAGCCAGCCGAGGAACCAGGTCTTCACACCCGGCCGCAGATGCAACGCCGAGTACACCACGCTCGAGGCTCCGGCCGCCGCCGCGAGCCCGAGCGCGTGATCGAGGTGCTCGGCTGTGTCGGTGAGCAGCGGCAGGATCGGCATCAGGAACACCTGGCACTCCAGCCCCCGTTCCCGCACCGCGCTGACGGTCGCCAGGCGCGCTTTCGTGCTCGGCGTGCCCGGCTCGACCGACTGCTGCAGCTCGTCGTCGTAGACGGCGATCGACATGGCGAGGGTCACCGGCACCTCGGTGGCCGCTTCGGCGATCAGATCGAGGTCGCGCCTCATCAGCGAGCCCTTGGTGAGGATGGAGAACGGCGTGCCCGAGGCCGCCAGCGCGCGGATCACCGAAGGCATCAACGCGTACCGCCCTTCGGCGCGCTGATACGGGTCGGTGTTGGTGCCCAGCGCGACCGGATGCCGCTGCCAGGACGGCTTGGCCAGTTCGCGCTCGAGCACCTCGCCCACGTTCACCTTCACGATGATCTGCTGGTCGAAGTCGGCTCCCTCATCGAGCTCGAGGTAGCGGTGGGTCGGCCGGGCGAAGCAGTACACGCAGGCGTGCGAGCATCCGCGGTACGGATTGATCGTCCACGAGTAGGGCATGGCCGTGCTGCTGCCGGGAACGTGGTTGAGCGCGCTCTTGGCGAGCACTTCGTGGAAGGTCATCCCCGCGAACTCAGGCGTCTGCACGCTGCGCACGAGATTGCTCAGCCGCGCGAGCCCGGGCAACGCGGCATCACTCTCCGAGCCGAGCGCCTGTCCATTCCATCGCATGCCCACATTCGAACATATCTTCGAACGGATTACAAGCGCGGCTCAGGCCTCGTAGAGCTCGAGGGGCAGGTCGTCCGGGTCGAAGAAGAACAGCATCTGCTTGCCGGTGTGCGGGTCGATCCGCAGCTCCTCGCAGCGCACCCCCTTGGCCACCAGTTCGGCCCGGGCATCCGGAACCGAGTCGACCTCGAAGGCCAGGTGGCGCAGGCCCGTCGCCTCGGGCCCGCTCGCCCGCGCCGGCGGCGAGGGGAACGAGAACAGCTCGATCAGGTATTCGCCGTTCAGCGCCAGATCGCCCATCCACGAGTCGCGCTCGGCCCGATACACCTCGCTCACGAGGGTGCAGCCGAGCACGTCGAGGTAGAACGCCTTCGAGCGCTCGTAGTCGCTCGCGATGACGGCGATGTGGTGCACACGATTCAGCTTCACACCGTTGATTCAAGCACGGCCTGCAGGGCTGAGCGCTCGGCCTTTAACTGTTTAGCGGGATGAGAGGACCCGATACTCTCATCCCGCAAGGAGACACCTGCCGGCCTGTCATGATGTGCCGTTACCCTTACGGCCATGATCCAGGCCCGCGTCCGGCGTCCCCGTTGGCCTCACATTACACCGTCCCGGCTGAGGCAGAGGTGGGTTGACGGGAATGTCTCGCCCAGGTTCGGGGTGCGCGACGCAAAACTTCTTCTGCCCGTAACATCCTGGATCCGGTGGCGCAGGGGCGCCGTCGGCGAGCGCGGGTCAGGGTCGCAGGTAGAGGCGCGCGCGGTGTAGCACGCAGGCGAGCAGGATCCAGAACAGCAGCACGGCGGACGACCAGGTGAGCTGCACCTGACCTCCGATCGCGATAGACCGGGCGAGCTCGTCGGCCACCGAGGTCTCGATCACCACCTCGGCCCCATCCGGCCCCGCGCCCGCCGCCACGACCTCGATCGGGCGATGCAGCACGCTCATCAGCACGTGCGAACCGAAGTAGACCAGCAGACTGTTGCGCCCGAGCGCGATCAGCGGGTACGACGCCCCGCGGATGATCCGATCGATGCGGTTCTGCGAGCGGCGATCCAGCAGGAGATGCCCGATCAGCAGGGCCAGTGCCACCGGGGCCACCAGCCGCAGGGCGAACGGCGGCGTCCAGAGCCGCTTCATCACGAGCACCTCGGCCCCGCCGATCCACTCGGGCAGCCACACGCACAGCTGGGCCAGCAGCAGCGCACCGGCCGCGCAGGCGAGCAACGGAAGCACGGCCCGCGTCACCCCGTCGTGATGCCGCGGCGGGAAGGCGGCCTCGAGCCCACCCGTCGGCCCTTCACCGCCCGTCGGCCGCCGGTCGCGCACGGAGACGAGCAGATGCCCCATGGTCGCCCCGGCCGATGCGCTCACGAGCGCACCCCAGGCCGCCATCAGCCCCACCGGGTCGTAGCCCCACTCGGCGTGGTGGTAGATGTGGGCCGCCCCGAACACCGCCGGGTCGACGACACCCGAGGGATTGCAGGTCTCGGTCAGCCCGGCGTCGCCGCATCCGGCTGCCCAGACTGCCAGCACCACGGTGTAGCCGGCCGCCAGCACGACCGTGACGATCAGCCAGCCGAGCCAGGATCGCGTCAGGAGGTGCAGCAGCCCGAGCACCAGCACGACGAGGGCGTAGAGCTGCAGCACGCCGGTGAACGTCCAGACATCCGGATCCCAGACGTTCTGCGTGAGCGCGTTGTAGAGCAGCCCCGCCAGCACGAGCACCAGCACACGGCGCACCAGCGGCCACGGCTTCACCCGCCGGTGCATCGCGAACGCCAGGCCGCATCCCGACAGGGTGACGAACACCGGAAAGATCCAGTCGAGCAGGTGCACCCCGTCCCAGCGGGCGTGGTCGAACCACGGTGGCGTGGTGAGCAGGGAGTTGGCGACGACGCTGGCGATGAGCATCCAGCCCCGAACCCAGTCGAGACTGACGATGCGATTCATTCGTCGATTATTACTCAGCTTTACGAGGCCGCCCCCGTCGCGGCATCCGATGCTCAGGGATTCGTCAGTCGCAGCGCCGACGGCTGCGGATGCTCAGCGCCCGTCGAGCGAGCGGCGCGCGATCTCCTCGTGCGTGTAGGCCCCCTTGGGGTTCCAGCCGAAGCGGTCGCGCGCCGCGGCCACCAGAACGTGCCGCAGGTGCGCCGCTTTGCCGGCCCTCAGGATGCGACCGCGCATCGTGTAGGCGTCGAGGTAGGCGAGCCGCGGAGCCCAGATCGGCCGGCGGCGGCGGTTCACGATGCCGGCCGCGGCGGTGAGGTGCAAGAAGGCCTGCGTGGTGCCGATGGCGCTGGCGAGGTCGACCCCGGGCGAGATGGAGGGCAGCGAGACGCGGGAGCCGTCGGGCGCCTCGGTGGTCATCGCCACGAGGCCGCGCAGGTCGCTGTAGGGAGGGATGTACGGGAGGAAGCGGGAGTAGTCGACCTCCGAGGCCGCGATCTCGTCCAGCGGCGCCGTCTCGGACAGGCCCATGAAGCGCTCGAAGGTGAACCGGCTCCGCGGATGGAAGGCCGTCACCTGAGCGGCGAACCCTACGTTCACCACCAGGATGTCGGGGATGCCCAGGGCGCGGGCGGTGCGGGCGATGGTGGTGCCGATCTCCGGATGCGTGGTCTCGGATTCGTCGAAGACGATGGTGGCGCCGGCCAGGAACTCGCCCACGTTCTCGACCGTCACCCCGTCGCGGTAGACGTGCACCACGGCGGCCGGGTTGATCTCGCGCACCTGCTCGCGGAACACCTCGGCCTTGGACCGCCCGTAGGTGGCCGTGGTGGCGCCGGGAACGCGATTGGCGTTCTGCGGCTCGAAGTCTTCCGGATCGGCGATGCTGAAGCTGGAGACGCCCATCCGGGCGAGCTTCGTGCCCACCTGGAAGCCGACCCCGCCGACTCCGGCGATTGCGACCCGGGAGTCCACCAGCGCCTGCTGCTCGGCCTCGCTCCAGAACCCGTAGTTGCGGGAGAACTCGGGCGAGCCGACGGAGGTCATCCGCCTTCGACCGTGACGGGTTCGGCGCTCTCGGGGTCGGCGGCGGATTCGGCGGCGACCGCGGGCTCGGCCTTGTCGGCCGACTCGGATGCCCCGGCCGCGGCCTCGCGCTGGGCGCGCGAGATGCGCCCGAAGTACTCCAGGGCCCCGTCGGCCGCGATGAGCTGGCCGAGGATGGTGGCGTTGCGCTCGTTGATGCGGGCGGCCGATCCGGCGAGGTCGAACTCGACCGGCAGGTTGTAGTCGAGGTAGTGCTCGATGTAGCGCGGCTCACCGATGCGCGAGATGGCGAGCACGCCGGCCAGGTGACGTTCGAGCCAGGGCTCGATGATGGCGAAGGTGCGCCCCACGTCGTGCGAGGAGAAGTAGGAGGACATCAGGGCGAACAGGTGCCACTGCACGAGCTCCTGCATGGCGACGCGCTCGTGCCGGGCGATCACCCGGGAGACCTCCACGCTGCCCGCATCCAGAGGGTCGTCGGCGAAGAGCTCGGGGCAGAACTCCTCCACCGGCAGCGGCCGGTCTTCGCCGTCGGCGCCCTTGATGATGGTGCGGGCCACGCCCACGATGCGCACGCCCTCCGGGGCGTTCTCGAGCACGGCGAAGGTGACCGATCGCGAGTCGTCGACATCGCGGTCGAGCCCGTCGTCGGAGAGATCGGAGGGGTCGAGCTGGCCCGTCTGCTCCACGTAGACGAGGCGGCGGAACTCGAAGTGCTGACGGTAGGCGTCTTCGAAGCCAGGACGGGCCACGCCGTTGACGCCGATGATGCCGGTCGCCAGGCGCGCTTCTGGGTCTAGCTGGAAGGCCGGCGAATGCGCGATGACCGGGATGACCGCCGCATTGCTGACGGATCGATCAATCCGCGACACCGGGTGTCTCTCGCGTCGGAGTCCGCTCAACAGTCATCATCCGGAGCACTTCGAATCCTCCGTTTTCAAGGGGTGGATGGCCGTCCGGCGAACTCGCGCGAAGCACGCTGCCGTAGTCCCGAGCATAGAAGTGCGTCAAGTGGTTTGCAACTTGGGACATAATGTCTCAAAATGGTGCTGAGAGGGGCAACCATGTCTGAGAACAGCTGGACGAAAACCGCAACCGGCCGCACGCGCACACCCAAAGACGAGGTGCGTTCGAAGCTGCTGGACACGGCCCTCACCCTGGTGCAGACGAACGGCCTCACGGTGGGTTTCGAGCACCTCTTGATGGATGACTTGATCAAAGAGGCGGGCGTGCCGCGCAGTTCGGTCTACCGCATCTGGGAATCGAAGGAGGCCTTCTTCGAGGAACTCCTCGGCGAGGTCGCCAACCAGGTCTCCCCCGGCCGTGCCGACGAAGAGTCCCTGGTGGCCACGTGGGAATACCTCGGCTTCCGTGCCGACGAACTCCGCACCCCCGAGGGCCGCCGCCGCATCCTGGTCGACGTCACCGGCCTCGCCGCCGAGCAGAACTTCGAGTCGGTCACCTCGTCGATGCAGTGGCGCACCTACGTCGCGCTCTCCTCGACGGCCCCCTCCTACCCCGACGCCCGCGTGCGCGACCTCATCATCGAGGCACTGCGCAACTCCGAACTGGCCTTCCTCGACCAGATGGAGGTGTTCTACCGCAACATCATCCCCGCGGTGGGCTACCGCCTGCGCCCCGACCTCAACGACGACTACCGCCCTCTGGCCGTGGCGGCCGCCGCCATCATCGAGGGCCTCGGCATCGCGCGAACCACGATCCCCGACCTCGTCGAGAGCCGCTACCTCGTCGACAACGAGGGCCGCCCCGCCGAGGTCTCCCTCGCCGCGATCTCCTACCACGCCATGATCATGGCGTTCATCGTTCCCGACCCCAACTACGACGCCGACGCCGCCATCGCCCGTCTCTCCGGCGGCATCGACGAGATGCCCCTGGTGCAGCCGCGCAGCCGCGACCTCGACGGGCACGACGGAATCGACGACTGAGCGCCGGCTGGGCGATCCGGCTCCGGGCAGCGGTTAGGGTTTCAGAACCGACCGCCACCTAGGAGGCCTCCTGCACCGCTCTGCGTTCATCCGGCCCATCGCGGCCATCCTGCTCGGCCTCTACTCGTTCGGAGTGGCCTTCGTCGTGCTGTGGCCCTCTCCGGTCGACACGGATTCCCGCGGACTGCTGAACCGGATCCTGCGCGAGCTGCACGAGCGCGGCGTGCCGAGCTTCGTGGACTACTCGTTCGTGGAGTTCGCAGCGAACATCGCGATGTTCGTCCCGCTGGGGTTTCTGCTGGCAGTCGTCCTCGGACCTCGACGCTGGTGGCTCGCGTTCTTCATCACGATCGCGCTCTCGGCCTCCATCGAGCTCTACCAGTTCGTGGCCCTCCCGCACCGCTACGCGACCGTCCGGGACGTCGTGGCCAACAGCGGTGGAGGTGCGCTCGGCGCGCTGCTCGCCGCCCTCGTGATCAGCCTGGCGCGCATCCGGCGGCCGCCGCGGCCTCCGCGCTTCCCGGGCCCGGGCGATCCCACCGCACACATTCGGATCTAGTCACCGCCCGCGCAGCCCCGTACTGCTCAGTTCTGCTCGCTCGGACCAGGTCGGCGGCGGAACCGCCGCGTGACCGACGCCAGCTTACGGCGGACCTTGCGGAGCACCGGCGTCCCGATCGTCCGCAGCACAGCACGGTTCTCGTCTCCCGCGAACATCCAGAGCAGGCCTGCGAAGGCGACCAGACCGAGCACCCCGACGGGGAGGGCGAACACCCAGAACGCGTGATCAGCGCTGGCCCAGGGGGTGAGCTGCAGCAGCGCGATGACGACGACTACCGGGATCATCGCGACTACGCTGCGGAACACCTGTCCGAGATACTTCCACACCGGCAGCCCGATGAGTCGGTGCAGAATTCGGATGCGGACGGGCCACGTGGCGATCCTCGACCAGCGGGAGAACGCCACACCGTAGAGCCCGAAGGGCAGCAGCGCGAACACGAGGGCCACGCCGACGACGTTCTGCAACAGCGCAACCCACAGCGCGGTGTCGGCCCGGCCGATGGCGAGGAAGGCGCTGCGATCGAAGTACATGACGGCGCCGAAGGCCCATCCGCCGGCCAGGATCCATATCAGCGGAATGGTCGCATCCCAGCCCGGGCCGAATGCGAAGGGGACGATCTGGGGCGCGAGAACGGCGACCAGCCCGAACATCGGCACACCGATGGCGCCCGAGGCGAAGGTCATCTGCAGGAAGATGCGGTTGAGTCGGGGGAGGTCGTCCTGCACCTTCGAGAACGTCGTCAGCGTGACGCGCGACATCACCGTGGTCACCAGTTCGATCAGGATCGTGCCGATCCGCTGCGCCAGGTAGTAGTAGCCCAGGTCAGAGGCGCTGAAGAAGGCACCGATGAGCAGCTTGTCGATGTTCTGTTGCAGGGCATCGAGCAAGCCGATGCCCATGATGCGGACGCCCATGGCCCACATCGACTTGAGCGAGGCGATGGAGTACTCGAATTTCGGGCGCCAGGAGGTCGCCGTCCAGAGCACGATGACAGAGGCCGCATTGGTCACCAGCACCTGCGCGACCAATGCCCAGACACCGCCGCCGCTGAAGGCGATCACGACGGCGACCGCTGCACCGCAGGTGGCCCCGATCACCTGGCGGATGGCCAGGGGGCGGAAGCCGAAGGAGCGCTCCAGGAGCGCTGACGGAACCTGCGAGAGGGAGGAAATCGGGAGCCCCAGCCCCAGGATCTGCAGAACCCCGGGCAGGCTGGGTTCGTCGAAGAGCGCGCCGAGCAAGGGGGCTGAGAAGAACAGCGCCGCATAGAGCACGAGGCTGATCGCGACCGACGTCCAGAACGCCGTCGAGGTGTCTTTCGCGCCGAGTTCCTTCTTCTGCACGAGCACCGTCACGAACCCGGACTCGACGAACACCTGGAGCAGTGCGATGACGACGGTCGCCAGCGACACCAGGCCGAAGTCCTCTGGTGACAACAGCCGCGTCAGGACGGCGATGACGACGAGGGAGAGAACCCGCGAGGTCCACCGCTCGAGGATGATCCACCCGATCGAACGTGTGGCTTTGCCCCGCAGATCGTCGCTGTCGCTCATAGCTGTGATCTCTTCTGCAGCATCAGGCCTGCCTGGAGACGAGCCTGCGCACCTTGCGAACCGAGCGACGCGCGAGATCGCCAGCCGACTCGGCCACCGCGACGGGCCCGAACGCCGACCAGAGGGTCGACACGCGCCCCCGCGACGAGGCGATACCGAATTCGACCGTCATCATCGGGTCGAGCGGATGGGCGACGCCGGCCAGCGACTTCCCCGAGTGGTTCTCCCCGGTGTCGACGTGGTAGACGGCCGCCCGATAGGGGAACGTCTCCAGCTCACGACCCCGTTCTTGGTGCCACTTCACGGCGTCGCGGTGAGCGCCCATGATGGTCGACAGTCGGTCGCCGAAGCCTTCGGCGACCTCGTGCTGCGATGCCGAGACGGTCAGCTCGACGGGCACCTCGTATGCTCCGAAGGGGATGATGAAGGAGGTGCCGCAGGTGCGGTTGAAGCCGTCCTGTCGCACGTACGAGTTGCGCGAGCGCGAGTACATCCAGCCCTCACGGATCACCCAGCCAGAGTGGTGAGGGCGCTCATGAACGAACCCGGCGAGGTCGCGATGCACGAAGTCGTCGGCGTCGAATATCATGACGTGCGTCGGCGAGTACTTCTGGGCCTCGATGAGCCCGATCCCGAGCTTGGTGCCCTTGTCCCAGACGAACGGTTCGCGCGCCGTCTTCGCCCCCGTCGGAGGCGCGGGCGGCGGGAACTCGACCGGCACGAAGTGGGTCCGCTCCGGTAGCTCGAACCGTGGTCGCTGGTTGCCGACGATGATGATGACGTACTCGTCGGACGTCTGCTGGGCGACGGAGTGGAGGGTCTCGCGCAGGAGCATCTCGACGCGACCGTAGTCGACCGAGTTCTGCGGGTGCCGGAGCGTCGTGATGAAGGCCAGCATCAGCGTGCCGTCAGCTCTTCGACGAACCCGCGGGCCATGTCGGTGTCGGTAGCGTAGCGCGCCGTCGAGAACTTTCCGGTGTACTCGTCGAACACGGCACCGATCTTGCGGTAGTTGTTGTCGAGGGCGACGTGGTCGATCCCGAGCAGGAGGGCCAGAACGTGCGCATGCAGGCGGTCGACGACGATCACCCCTGCCGTCGAATACAGTCTGAGCGCGCCCACGACGTTGATGTCGTTCAGCGTGGCGATGAGGCGCTGATCAACCCGCTGCGGCAGGGCAGGGACGAACTTCAGGCGTCGCCGCACGCGTACGAGCCGTTGCTGCAGGCGCATCGCCGAGCGCGCGAGACGGAATTTGACGGCCAGCCAGCCCTCGCTGTGCCAGTCCGTGCTGGTGCACGTCACTCCGGGCACCCAGCCGTCTTTCACGGCACTGAGCCCGGACACCGCCTCCCGGTCCTGGCGGGCGATGATGAGGACGGAGTCGCGCGGGCCGGGGCTCCGCTGCACCGGCGGCTCGTAGCCCAGGGCCATGTCGTAGCAGAATGTCGT
This sequence comes from Herbiconiux sp., assembly GCF_023264855.1. Taxonomy (GTDB): domain Bacteria; phylum Actinomycetota; class Actinomycetes; order Actinomycetales; family Microbacteriaceae; genus Herbiconiux. The sequence continues at coordinate 118,128 of NZ_JAHFUW010000001.1, forward strand.
GTCGATGCTCGGGAGCAGCTCTTTCGCCCGCTCGATCGAGAGGGGGTCGCGGAGCAGCAGCCGGAAGTCGGAATGCGCCCCGATGATGGCGTCGGCTTTCTCGGCACGCTCGGGGGACCCGAAGAAGATCGACTGCGGGAGCTGGACGATCCGGTAATCGGTCAGGCTTGCGACGACGTCTTCGCGGTGATTCTGGTGGCCGAGCCACAGATCGCCGAAGTTCCCTCCGCCGTGCAGGAGCACCACGCCTTCGGGCATCACCTTCCGCAGCTTGGCCGCGTCGAAGGTGCGGATGTCGGAGACGTAGCGCAGTCGAAGGCCCATCCGACGGAGATAGGCGATCTCACCCGCCCAGATCAGCGAGTCGCCCACGTTGGTCTGATTCGGCGCGTCGAGGATCGCGACGTCGAGGGAGTCGCCGATCGCCGCCCGCAGGATGGACTCGGTGGAGTCGCGGATCATGGCGAGGTATTCGAGGTCCACGTTGGTGAGCGGCACGCTACCCACTTTCTCAATTGCGCATCATGAAGTTGCGCAACACAGCCGGCTGAAGCCCATTGATGTGTTGCCCGAGTCGCTCCCGCGCGCCCGCGGAACCTTGACGCGAATCCAGTCGACTTATGATCGGCGGTCGCCTGACCATACTACTGACAACAGCCCCGTCTCTTTCGCGCATCGGTGGGGGACGCGTCCGGGCGCGAAGACGATTCGGATCAGCAGGTGAACTGCAACTCCGTCACCTCTGGCTGAACGAGTAGGGGTCCGACGAGCGACTCGATGCTCTTCTTTTCCAACCCGCTGATATCGATGTCGATCGTCGCCGTCTGCGTCTCACCCGGCGCTGCTTGAATGACGCCTCGGGCCACCGGGTACTCCTTGTCGGCTCCCACGAAGGAATCGGCCTGACTGGTGCTTCCGTCGATGCTGAGGATCTTCGACCCGACCGGCGCATAGACATAGGTGAAGATCCGCAGATCTCCCACCGGCACGTTGAAGTTGTTGCCGCTGTTTCCCGTGACGTAGATCGAAAGTCCGTCGACGGCGCCAGGATCCAGCGAATTGTTCGCAGTGACCTGCACGCGCAACCTGGTGCTGCCGTCAGCACACGTCTGCTGCCCCACAGCCATTGCGGTGCGCAGGTAGTAATCCATCTTCGACCCCTGATAGTCGCTCAGGTAGATACCCACCTGGTGCGACGCGTCTGTCTCTTGAGGCATGCGCCCACCGAAGCCTCCGTCGGCAATGAGCTGCGCGACGGTCGGATCCGTGCTCGACGCAATGACACGGCGTTCCGACGCTCCCTTGGTCATGGCGGTCACGAAGGTCGGAATGTCGAGGTTTCCGCTCATGACGGCCGAAAAGGTCTTCGCCGCCACTCCTGAGAAGAAGGCGTCCTGCAGGTCAGGCGCATCGGAGTTGGCCTTGCCTGAGTACTGCTGGTACACGCCGTTCAGAAGCAGATCAACCGCATTGTCATGGTTGATCTCTGTTCCATCGTCCAGAGTGATCGGACCAGTCGCACTGAGGATGTAGGTGAGAGCAGTGGGGTCGATGAATACGACCGTGTCGGAGGTGACGCCCCGGGTGTTCTGCCACATCGATCGAGTGAGGTCCGCGGCGACCTCCACACGCGGAGTCAGAGTGTTGTTCTGGCTCTGCAGGCCGAACGGCACCAGGAAGAGCGAACGCGCCTCCCTACCCACGTGGGAGTTCGCGAACTCCTCCGACTCGAACGGGAAGTCACGGCCTGATGCCTCCTGCGCGATGCTCACTCGGCCTTGATCCGCAGTCAGGAGCACCTGTGCCCCGGCGATTCCGCCGAGCGGGCGCACCTCAGCCGAATTCTGGAAAACCAGAAGGTAGTTTCGCGGGCCGTCTGCGCCCAGCAGAGCGGGCAACACAGGCGCCACGGATTTCGCGGTCGCGATGGCGGGTTCGACTTCGCCGACCAGATCGTTGATCTGTGTGACTGCACTCTTCACGGGTCCGATGAGCGAATCGGTCTTGAGCGCCGAAATGGAGTCCTTCGCTCCCGTGAGGGCCGTTCCGGCAGACTCGATCACGGGCAGGACGGTTTGGATAGCCGCAAGGTTGACCGCGCCGTCGACGGGCTTGAAGATCGCCGGCGAGAGGTTGTCTCCGAGCGCCACCGCCGGCACGATCGCGTCGTCGACCACGTTCGAGACGCTGTTCGTGATGGTGCGCACGGCGATCAGGTTCTCCCCGATCCCGGGGATCTGCTCCGCCAGCCACCAGGCGGGGCCGGTGGTCGCCTCGTTGGCCTTGTCGGCATGTTTCTTGAGTTCGTCGACATCGGACTGCGCCGACGCGGCTTGACCGTTCAGAACCTTGTCCTTGACCGTCGACATCAGCGGCTTGGCATCGGCAAGCTCACTGTTCACCGTGATGGCGCTCGTGACCACCGAGACCGCGCCTGCGCCGGCGGCCACCAGCAGCAGGAAGATTCCTCCGACGATCCAGGGCCAGCGTCGCCGACGTCGTCGGCGTGCCGGTTTCTCAGCGCGGCGGGATCGGCGGGTGTAGGTCTCGTCGGTCACCCGGTTATCCTATGGGCTCGCATGCAAGCCCGGCTGAGTGAACGGCGAGTGTCCTCGTGCGTCAGGAACGCGTGAGCTCCAGCACCCGGGCGGTCGATTCCAGGGACTTCTCCGCAGCCTTCCTGGTGTCGTTGAGCTTGGTGCCGAACGACGGGATCATGGCGGCGAGCTTCTTCTCCCAGACCGGATACTGCTCCGGGAAGCACCGCGCCACCAGGTCGATCATGATCGGGACGGCGGTCGAAGCCCCGGGAGACGCGCCGAGCAGACCGGCGATCGAACCGTCGGCGGAGGTGATGACCTCGGTGCCGAACTGCAGCACTCCGCCCTTCTTCGCGTCCTTTTTCATCACCTGCACACGCTGACCGGCCGTGATGAGATACCAGTCCTCGGCTTTGGCCGTCGGCATGAATTCCCGCAGCGCCGCGAGCTTCTTCTTCTTGCTCGCGAGCAGCTCGCCGATGAGGTACTTCATGAGGTCGCCGTTGTCGCGGGCCACGGCGAGCATGGGACCGAGGTTGTGCAGCCGGATCGACCGCGGGAGATCCAGCCACGAACCGCGCTTGAGGAACTTCGGGCTGAAGCCCGCATAGGGCCCGAACAGCAGGGACGACTGGCCATCCACGACCCGGGTGTCCAGGTGCGGCACCGACATCGGCGGGGCGCCGACGGCTGCCTTGCCGTAGACCTTGGCGTTGTGCTGCGCGACGACCGCGGGGTTGTCGGTGCGGAAGAACTGCCCGCTGATCGGGAAGCCGCCGAATCCCTTGATCTCGGGGATGCCCGACTTCTGGAGCAGCGGAAGAGCGTGCCCGCCCGCCCCGACGAACACGAACTTCGCGTTGACGCTGAGCGGGGTGTTGCCCACCCGCTCCCGCACCGAGATGGTCCAGGTGCCGTCCTTCTGCTTCTTGAGCTTCTTCACCTCGGTCTCGAGGCGGATGTCGGCACCCGTGCTGCGCAGGTAGTCGAACAGATTGCTGGTCAGCGATCCGAAGTCCACGTCGGTGCCCGATTCGAACCGGGTCGCGGCGATCGTCTCGCCCTTCACCCGCTCACGCACCAGCAACGGCGCCCAGGTGTAGATGACACGAGGGTCGTCACTGAACTCGATCCCCGCGAACAGCGGCTCCTCGCGCAGCAGCTCGTAGCGCCGGCGGAGGTAGTCCACGTTCGCCTCGCCCCGCACGAAGGTCATGTGAGGCGTGGGATTGATGAAGTTCTCGGGATCCGGAAGCACGCCGTCGGTCACCAGCGACGCCCAGAACTGCCGGCTCACCTGGAACTGCTCGTTGATGTTGATGGCTTTCGAGGCCTCGAGACTGCCGTCGGGCGCCTCAGGCATGTAGTTCAACTCGGCGAGCGCCGCATGGCCGGTACCCGCGTTGTTCCACGGGTTGGAGCTCTCCTGCGCCACCTCGCTCAGCTTTTCGAACACGAGGATGGACCAGTCCGGTTGCAGCCGGCGGATCATGGTTCCGAGGGTGGCACTCATGATGCCACCACCGATCAGGACGACATCCACGTTCTTTGTGCTCACACCACGATCCTACGCGCTTGTATACACGCTGCCGAACGCGATGAGCAGCAAGATCCGCCGATCTTTACGGGCGGCCCATCGCGCGGTAGTTCCAGCCCGCTTCGCGCCAGGTGGCGGAGTCGAGCACGTTGCGGCCGTCGACGATCGTCTTGCCCGCGACCAGGCCATCGATGTCGGCCGGGAGGATCCCGCGGTACTGCTTCCACTCGGTCAGCAGCAGCACGATGTCCGCGCCCTGCACCGCCTCGGCGATGGACTCCACGAAGTGGAGCTGCGGATGCTTGGCCTGCGCATTGCCGATGGCTTCCGGGTCGGTCGCGGTCACGAGCGCTCCCAGACCGTTCAGCTGCACGGCGATGTCCAGGGCGGGCGAGTCACGGATGTCGTCCGAGTCGGGCTTGAAGGCCAGGCCGAGAACGGCGACGCGCTTGTTGTAGGCCTGCCCGCCGAGCAGGTCGACGGTGAGGTCGACGACGTGCTGACGGCGCCGCAGGTTGATCGAGTCGACCTCCTTGAGGAAGGCCAGCGACTCGCCGCGCCCGAGCTCCTCCGCGCGGGCGCCGAAGGCCCGGATGTCCTTCGGCAGGCAGCCGCCCCCGAAGCCGATGCCGGCGTTGAGGAAGCGGCGTCCGATCCGGGCGTCGAAGCCGATGGCATCCGCGAGCTCGGTGACGTTCGCACCCGTGACGTCCGCGATCTCGGCGATCGCGTTGATGAACGAGATCTTGGTCGCGAGGAAGGCGTTGGCCGAGACCTTCACCAGCTCGGCGGTCGCGTAGTCGGTGACGACGAGCGGGGTGTCCTCGCTGAGGGCCTTCGCGTACACCTCGTCGAGCACGGCCTGCGAGGCCGCGGCGATCGCCGGGTCGGAGGAGACGCCGTAGACCAGACGGTCGGGCGAGATGGTGTCTTTCACCGCGAAGCCCTCCCGGAGGAACTCCGGGTTCCAGGCCAGATCCGCCCCGGGAACGGCCGACTTGACCTTCTCGGCCAGGCGCGCAGCCGTGCCGACCGGCACGGTCGACTTGCCCACCACGAGATCGCCGTCTTTCAGGTACGGCAGCAGGCCGTCGACCGCCGCATCGACGTAGGTCATGTCCGCGCTGTACGAGCCCGGCTTCTGCGGTGTGCCGACGGCGATGAAATGCACGGTCGCGTCGGCTGCTGCAGCAGGATCGGTCGAGAAGGTGAGCCGTCCCGATGCACTCGCCGAGGTGAGGATCTCGGGCAGGCCGGGCTCGAAGAACGGCGCCTTGCCCGCGGCGAGGGCATCGATCTTGCGCTGGTCGACATCGATGCCGACCACCTCGTGACCCAACTCTGCCATCGCGGCAGCGTGCACCGCTCCGAGATAGCCGCAGCCGATGACGGAAACCTTCATAGTTCGCCCCAAGGTGTCTAAGTGTGCGATCACGTCGTCGTGCTGACGACTCCATTTCTATCAGAGTCGCGGTTGAGCCCGGGAAAGGAGGCACCCAAGCTCCCTTAGTCTGGGATCGTCCGAAACAGCCACGATCGCGAACGAGGAGCAGCCATGGCCAAGGTGGAGCTCGTGCATTGGAACCCGTCTAGGCCGATCATTCCTGGTCGATTCGGACGATTCCTGCCACGCAAGCCGGTCGATAACTTCGGCGACCTTCTCGGCCCGGCCATCGTGGAACGCATCCTGCATGTGCGCGGAATCTCCTCGGAGTCGGCTCCTGACAGACGCCGACTGCTCTCGGTCGGATCCATTCTGCATTTCGCCGAGGACGGCGACACGGTCTGGGGAACCGGCGTCAACGGAAAGAAGCTCCACGGCGACCCGCCGTTCCGATCGCTCGACGTGCGAGCAGTTCGCGGCCCGCTCACCCGGTCCTACCTCCAGGGTCTCGGAATTCCAGCACCTGAGGTCTACGGCGACCCCGGCCTCCTGGTAGGTCACCTCTGGACGCGTGAGGAACTTGCGGTCGGATACGAGGATCACGACCATATCGTGCTCCCGAACTTTCATGACTTCCCCGCAGCGAAGCGATCTCCCGCGCTCGTGAATCCTCGAGACCCGTTGTGGTCGGTGATCGGCCGGATCGCGTCGAGCAAGTTCGTCGTCGGATCTTCACTGCACGCGATGATCGTGGCCGAGAGCCTGGGCATCCCGGCACGACTCGTGATTTCGAAGACGGAGCCGATATTCAAGTTCGACGACTATTACCAAGGGACTGGGCGTGAAGGTGCCGAGCCCGCACACACGGTCGAAGAGGCTTTGCGGATGGGCGGCCAAGAGGCTCCTCGCTGGCTGCCCGGACCCCTGCTCGACAGCTTTCCCGCCGACCTATGGGCCGCCCCCGCGACCTCGGCCAGGTGAACGCCGCCCACGGATGAGCGACTTCACAGGAGCCGCGACATCGTGCGCCCCTTGGTGACCAGCGCCTGAATGCAGCGGACGGTGTCGGGACCCGCTATTTGCGGCGACGCGATGATGCCGCTCGATAGACATCTGCGTAGCGACGACCGAGCGTCTCCCACGATCGGCGGGTGAGATCCGGAGCGCTGGTGGGTTCGGGGAGATCTGCCACTGCGCGCTCCAGAGACTCGGCCGACCAGTCGTCCACGAGACGCACCCAGCTCTCTCCCACCTCGAGCGCCAGCTCCTGCATCGTCGGAGACGCCGTGACGATGATCGGACGGTTCGCGGTGAGTGCCAGAAGGGCTGCTCCCGAGTTGTACACCTGCCGATACGGCAGCACCACCGCCATCGACGCCTGGATCTCCTTGAGGAGCTCCCTGTCGCCGAGACGCCCGGCGGCGACCTCGATCCGCTCGTCGTCTTCGCTGAGCAGCTGCAACTCGGTGGCATACGACCGGGGCAGCGGACTCCCGGCGATCTTCAGCGTCAACCCACTGCTCGGCGCCGACTGCTTCAGTGCCGTGATCAACTGTTCGAATCCCTTGTAAGGGCGAAGGTACCCGAAGGCGAGAAGTCGACCAGGCACAGTCTCCACATGGTCCACGGCCAAGCGCTCCAGGAAGGGGCGGTAGTCGCCGTGGACGATCGTGACGGCTCGCCTCTCGCGATCATCCTCGGCTGCTGCCTCACGGCCGGCGTCAGAGAGGTAGACGCTCACTGCGCAGGACCGCTCCCACGCGCTCAGCACGAACCGGTTCAGGCGGGTTCCCGCTTCGTGCGGCCGCAGATTGTGGACGGTCCTCACATGGCGAGCCATCAATCGATTCCTCGCGATAAGGGCCAGAAATGCGAGTTCCTTGGCAACCCCGCGAAGCCGTGAGCCTCCCTTGAGGATGTGCTCGGGCCAGTGGATGTGCAGCACATCGTAGGAACCGAGCAAAGCCGTCTTCCACCGGAATTCCTCGACGATGATGTCCGAGGGAAGACTCTCCACCAGCAGAGAGACGAAGGGGTTGTCGTCGTCCATCGATGAGCCCGGCGACATCACCACACGCGTGGCGTGTGGCGGCGAAGCAGCGGGTGTCGAGGAGCTTCGACCACGTGAGCCGCGCAATCCGGCCTTGGCCGTTGCGGCCACGGCGTAGACCAGAGCGCTCGGGCTCGGCCGACCATAGCGCAGTGCGGTGGCGATCACTCTGACCATCGATCCCACCGATCCGTTGCGCCGGGCGAAGCCGAGCGACTGGGTCAGTATGAAGTCGCCGAGCGTCCGACGGTCGCTGCCAAGTCTTCGCCGAGCCCACGCGATGGACCCTGCTGGGTCGATCTTCTTCGATACCGAGCCTTCGGTCGAGTGATAGGTCACCAGAGCATCCCACACCTGCAGCACCCGCACCTCGGGGTGTGCGGCCACGACGTCGACCAGCCAGCTGATGTCCTGATGGAATTTCAGGCTGCGGTCGAATTGGACCTCAGCCGCGAGCGAGCGAGGAAACAGCAGTGTGGAGGCCTGGATGAAGCCGTGCCCGGCTCTCGGCGATGCCTTGTGGAACATGTAATGCAGGAGGTTCTCATCTGCGCCGACCGGCCGGGCCGGCTGAACGAGCACCTCGGTTGCGGACCGGCGCATCAGTACCCGAGAAGTTGCGATCCATACGTCAGGTGCATTTTCACCGACGAGATCCAGCTGTGCCCGAATCTTGTCCGGGAGCCACTCGTCGTCGTCATCGAGAAGCCCGATCACGTCACCGACCGCGGCATCGATCCCGGCCTGCCTGGCAGTATTGCCGCCCGCGAAGGGCCCGGTCCGCAGGACACGGATTCTTCGGTCGTCGGGAAGAGCGAACTCGTCGATGGTGTCGGCCACGACCAAGATCTCCAAAACCGGCTCCGTCTGCGCCAACACAGACTCCACGGCACGGAATACATGATCACGACCGATCGTCGGTATGACGACGGACACGCTCGGTCTGCTCACCAGGCTCCTCAGAACGGGATCGTACGATCGGGAAACACCACGACACCGGGGCAGCCGGACGCATCCAGCGCTTCCAGTGTACTGAGCAGACTCCCGGAATCTTGTGGGCCGTGGTGTAATGGTCGAGCCGGAGACCATTTGGGTGTGGTCTCATTGCTCTGGGTGCTTCAACGGCTTGGGTGTTTCGGCGCGTTCTTTTGGGGAGAACATGATCGTTTGGCGTGCCAAAAAATCGACTATTGCTATTACTGCAGCTCTCGCGCTATTAGCAGGAATCGTAGTCCCGGTGTTTCAGGCGCCGTCGGCGATGGCAGCCGCCGGAGAGAGCCTCATCGACGGTTTCGATGACGGCGCGGGCACCTGGGTATCCGCGAAGGGATCGATCACTCCGACCGGCTCCCCCGACGCTTCACAGGGCACAGGCTCATTGAGCCTTGCGTACGACCTCGCAGCGGGATCGGTCGAGGCCGGGCGCACCGGCACTCTCCCCACCCTGGCCTCGAAGGGGTATTCGGCGCTGAAACTCGACGTCAAGGGAGACGGGACGTACAACACCCTCTACGTCCGGTTCAAAGACGCGACAGGTGAGGTGCTGTACTACCGGGTGGCCAACCTCAATTCCACGAGCTGGACGACCGCCACCGTCAACTTGAGTGCTGCAGCCGCTGCGACCTCAGGAGGCAATGCAAACGGGATTCTCGACGCCCCGATTGCGCTCTACCGCTTCGTTATCGTGCGCAATGGCAGCCAGCCGGCCACCGGCACGGCTCTGGTCGACAACGTGCGCACGGTCGACAGCGGCTGGACGGCCGCGACGGCCGACCCTTCCTATTTCTCCGCCGCCACCGGACAGGTAGCAACGATCGGGTTCGTCGCGGGAACCCCCGGCGATTACTCCTTACGCCTCTCAGATGCCGGCGGGCACTCCCGAGAAATTCTCGGAACCGCTGGATCCGCCGGTGCGCAAGCGGTCACGTGGGACGGTGCAGCAGGCGATGGTTCCCTCTTCGTCGGGGATGTCTCGGCGGTGCTTGCCTTCGATTCCACGCCTAACGGAGTGCTCACGACGCCGACTTCCATCGGCACGCCCTTACTCACGACGGCGGCTGCTGCCGACGTGGCCACAGGCACGGAGGCCATCGCCTTGGCCGAGGGGTTCGAGTCAGCGGGATCTGCATGGGTCGCCGCCAAAGGAACGGTCACTCCGACGGCCTCGACGGACGTCACTGAGGGATCGACCTCGCTCAAGCTGGACTACGACCTGACCGCTGGATCGGTGGAGGCCGGCTGGAAGACGACACCTGCCGGGTTCGCCCCGACTGCATACAGCGCTCTCAAGCTCGACTACAAGGGTGACGGCACATTCAACACCCTCTATCTGCGCCTGCGCGACGCGACGGGCGAGATCCTGTACTACCGAGTTGGAACGCTGAACTCCAAGACATGGTCCACGGCGGCCGTTGACTTGCGTGCGGCCGCGGCGGCCAGCTCCGGGGGAAACGCGAACGGGGTTCTCGATGCCCCGATCGCGTTGTATCGGCTCGTCGTGGTTCGAAACGGTACCCAGCCGGCCACTGGCACCCTGCTGGTCGACAATATGCGCACCGTCGGCGACGGCTGGGGGGCTCCCACCGCAGATACCGCGTACTTCTCGGTGGATGAAGGTCAGCCGGCGAAAATCACCGTGCCTGCGCAGAGCTCGGGCGACTTCCAAGTCACACTCAAGGACCCGGCGGGCGTGACGCGCACACTCACCGGCTCATCTGACGGCGCAGCCCAGACACTCGACTGGGACGGAATGGCCGATAGCGGGCAGCCCCTTCAGGGTGATATCGCTGCCACTCTCGCTTACGACACGATCGCGGACGGCACCGTGTCGACACCGCCCACCAGCATCGGTAATCCACTGCTGACGACGGTAGCGGAGCGTGTTGCATCCTCCACTCTTGTCGAGGGGTTCGACGATGGGGCCGACTCGTGGGTCCTCGCCCTGGGAAAGGCTACGCCGCGCACGTCCGCCGACACCACTCAGGGCGCGAGCGCGCTCGACCTGGCATACGACTTGACGGCGGGTTCGGCGGAAGTCGGCCGAACGATGACGCCGGGACCATGGAATCAGCAGGCGTACAGCGCACTCAAAGTCGATTACAAGGGCGATGGCACGTTCAACACCTTCTACCTGCGAGTTCAGGATGCCACCGGCGAAGTCTTCTACTACCGCGTCGGCACCTTGAACACCAAGACCTGGACTACTGCGACGATCGACCTCACGGCCGCACCGGCGGCCAACTCGAAGGGGAACGCCGACGGAGTGCTCGACGGGCCGCTTTCCCTGTACAGACTTGTGGTGGTGCGAAACGGAACGCAACCCGCGACGGGGTCCGTGATTGTGGACAACCTCCGCGCGGTCGGTGACGGCTGGACCGGAGTGACGGCCAACCCCCAGTACTTCAGCGCGGCCGCCGGTCAGTCCACCGTGATATCGGTGCAGGCGGCGACTCCAGGTGATTACACGGTCACGCTCAGCGATCCCGCGGGCACCACCCGCAGCATCACCAAGACGGTGACGGCGGCCGGCGCGAGCACCTTCACGTGGGACGGCAAGACTTCAGCCGGCGTCAGCTTGCAGGGAAACATTTCGGCACGACTGTCCTACGACACGGCTCCGGACGGCCAGCTCACCGCGGCCAGAACACTAGGCATCCCTTATCTGGGAGGTGTGACCGCGCGGACGAGTGCCACCGCGAATTCCGCAACGACCGGGGTGAACAGTGCGCTGACGACGTACGACTCGATCGCGTCGGCAGACGCCGACGCGAAACTCATCGAGAACGCCTCCGTGCACTACGCCCGAGAGGAGTTCGAGTGGAATCGGATCGAGCCCCGGAACGGCTACTTCGAATGGGCGAAGTTCGACCAGGCAGTCGCAGTAGCGAAAGCTCGCAACATCGAGATCGTCGGCAGGCTCGTCTATACGGCGGATTGGGCGTCCAGCGCGCCGGCTGGAACACCGAGTGCGCAGGCTCGCTACTATCCTCCGGCCAACATGGCCGACTGGAACGACTACGTGGCACAGACCGTCGCTCGGTACAAAGACAGCGTCTCGGTCTGGGAGGTCTGGAACGAGCCCAACCTCGCCACCTACTGGATGCCGACGCCTGACGCGTCGCAATACGCCGAGATGCTCAAGGCGAGTTACTCCACGATCAAGGCCATCGCCCCTCAGGCGACGGTCCTCCTGGGTGGGCTTGCCGGCGGATTCTCGGAGTCGTACATGAACACCCTCATCGCCAGCGGGGCAGGCAACTCGTTCGACGGTGTCGCGATCCACATCTTCGTGGTGGGCGCGCCCGAGTCGGGCATCATCGATACCTGGATGAACACCGCTGAGACGTACATCGCTCGCAAACTCCCCGGCCGATCCCTCTGGATCACCGAGGTCGGGTGGAGCACGTGTGGAAGCTGCACGGCCAAAGTGACGGAGGACCAGCAGGCCCAATACCTGTCGCGCTTCATGATCGACGCGGCCAGCCACGGCGTGAAGGGGGTCATGTGGTTCAATCTTCGGGAAAGCGGCACCTCAACCAGCACCATCGACAATTACGGCCTGATCGAACGTGACGGCCGAGTGAAGCCCGCCTATACGGCGCTGTCGAGGTTCGCGGCGGCCACAATCGGCTCCGTCTACGCAGGGAGCGCGAACCCCAGTCCTGATGGAACCTCCACCTTGGTCAACGACTTCGCTACCACGAGCGGACTCAAGGCGAGCTCACTGGGCACAGGCGGTTCGACCACCGTCTCGGTGTCATCGGGCCGGATCGGGGGCGCGGGCGCCTTGGCGGTGAAATACAACTACTCGACACCCAGCGCTACCGGAGGGCTCATCACGCTCGGCAGTCCCGTCTCCGGCTCCCCGACTGCGCTCTCACTCTGGGCTTACGGTGACAACAGCAACGCATCCGTCATGCTGAAATTCACCGATGCGACGGGCGAGGCATTCGAAGCGAAGATCGGCAATGTCGGCACGGCCAAGTGGACCCGGATGGTGTTCTACTTCGATGGTACGAACCCGAGCTACACGCACTCGGGCGGCAACAACGACGCAAAGATCGACTACCCGATCAAGGTGACTCAGATTCACGTCTACAAGTCGTCCTCCGCGTCGGTCACATCAGGGCAATTCATCCTCGACGACCTCACGGCCCACTACGGGGCCCCACTGCGGGGGGCAATCTTCACCGGCCGCGGATACGTCACAGAGGCCGTCTACGCCATCGTCCCTCGCGACACGAAGCTGATCGTGCCCAACACGACCGCCTATATCTATGACCGAGGCACCGTCAATGCAGTCACCGTGCAAAATCGACTTGCGAGCGTGACACTCACGCCGACACCGAAGTTCGTGATCGCCACACCGACTGTGTCGCCCGTCACGGGGCCCGCCCAGACGCCGGTCTCCCTTGCTCTCGTGACCGGGGACAGGACGATGCTCACCGTGCAGGTCTATTCGAATACAGGAGTACTCATTCGAACGCTGACGTCGAGCCAGTCCTTCGTCTCCGGCGCCCGCAGCATCAGCTGGGACGGACGGAAATCCGATGGTACCTGGGCCACCGCAGGCGCATACACATTCCGCATCCAGACGACAGGGATCGATGGCCGCAGCTCAGTGATCACTCGGTACTTCAGCCTGTCCTGAACTCGAACACGGGTCGTGCTGTCTCTGCGTGTGTCTCATACCGTACGAAGCGTCCGCGAGCTGATGATTTCGTCCTCGGTCTCCACCGAGAACGGGGCGTCCAGCTTCTTCTTGAGCATGACAGAATCCGATCGCGCACCACGCCACGTATTAGATGCGATCTGCACGTGCTTCGCTTCCACCGAGACGAGAATTGCATGTTCCATCTGCGAGTCGGAAGAATCGCTCGCGATCAGGTTCCCGATCACGGAGAACTGGGACGCGGAGCCACCATCGGTCCGGGTCAGCGTGATTCCGCAACACCATTCCGTCTTCATTCCCGAGCGCGTGCCCGGGTCGAAGATCAGATTCGAACTGATCACGAAATCGCTGACGCCTTCGACCTGGACACCACTCTTGCCCGTCGCGATCAGATGGTTCTGGGCCACCACTGTACGGCTCGAACCACCGTTCCGGTCGAACAAGTGCACACCGAAGTCGAGGTCCGATAACAGCGTGTTTCCCACGATGCTGCCCTCAGTCGCTCCACTGCCGAAGAATACGCAGACAAGCGTCGTGTGAAGACGGTTGCCCACCACTGCGACGTTCCGCGTGGTGGTGCCGGCCACGAGCACCGCAGTGTCGTCCGACCCGAGCACGGTGTTCCCCGTGACCGTGACGTCGACGCCGCGGATGTAGAACGCCGCCGGGCTAGTGGCGTTCTTCTTCGCGACATCGGCCACGACATTGTCCTCGATGAGAACGGTCTCGGTTCCTTCCGTGACGCGAACGGCGTAATCGGAGATCTGAGAGAAGTAATTACCGCGGATGACAATACGCTCCGATGACTCGAACGCAGTGGTGTACACGTGAACGGCATGGCTCATCCTGATGAAGGCGCAGTTCTCCACGACCACGTCGGAGCAGCCATCGAACTGGAGCGAAACCGCGTCCTGGTCTTGGATTCCGCCATCGAAAGTGATCCCTGAAACACGCACCTGCGTCATACCCGAGGCCAGCACGAATGGCGACTGCGAATTGTCAGCCAGGCGCACTGTGGTGACGCCGGCACCGGCGCCGATGAGATTCACGCCCGACTGCAGCCGAAGGACACTCTCGATCAGGTATTCGCCCGCCGGAAGAACGATGTCATCACCCTGCTGAGCGTTCGCCAGCAGGGCGTTCAAGGCTGAAGCATTGTCAGTGGAGCCGTCACCGACGATCCCCGGCGCCGCGTCGCCGGTGCTGGGTCGGGGCTTAGAGGGAGGGGCCGGAGTCGCTGTCGGCGACGGCGTCGCCGTCGGAGCGGGCGTGGCACCACCGACGGCCACCGGGAGGCGATGGGACGCCAAGGCCGAAGCGATCCCCCCGGCCGCGAAGCCGCCGGCCAGAGCGCTCACCGGGAGCGAGACGAGGATGGCGCGCCGCGAGATCCGGTCGCCTTTCGACTCGCCATCAGTCACGCGGTGTTCCCTTCTTCCAGACGGCCCCGGCGAAGTTCTCGAACCGCTCAGCCCGTGCGTCGTACTCTTCACGCAGGCTACGCGCCTTCATTCCACGCAACCTGAAAAGCAGCGCCCTGGAGAGCAGGCCGCCGCTGAAGATTCCGCGCCAGACGAACCTGCGCACAGGCCCGGCGTGGAACTCGCGCACGTAGTAGTCATAGGTATTCACCGCCCACATCGTGGAAACCTTCCCCCCGGCCTTGTTGACCGACGAACCGATGAGATGCGTCGCCTTGACGGAGGGGGTGACCACCACCCGGTAGCCGGCGAGCGAGACGCGGTGCGCGAACTCGATGTCCTCGCCGTACATGAACCAGCGTTCCGACAGCAATCCCACCGTGCTCAGGGCCGGCTCGGTGACGTACAGCGCACATCCCGACACCCACTCGACGTCTTGCTCCACGGACGAATGGTGTCCCATGTACAGGTGTCGTCCGCGCAGGGCGCGCCAGCGGGGGAACGCCCGCGCGAGACCAGAGAAATGCGTGAACAGCGGCCACAGGGTGGGCTGACGTCCGGCAGCCATCACAGCCACTGTCGGGCCGCTCTCGACCAGCGGCGCGATTATCCCGATCCGGGGATCGTTCCTCGCCGCTTCGCGGAGGCGCACCACCGAGGCCCCATCGATCTGAGCATCCGGGTTCAGCAGGAAGACGTCGCGTCCGTGGGAGGCGCGGATGCCCGCATTGACAGCTTTCGCGAATCCGTCGTTCGACTCGGAGAGCACGAGAACATCGATCGCACCCCGCTGCTCGAACCGCCGCAGCATCTCGGGGGTGGAATCGCTGGACGCGTTGTCGACCACGACGATCTCGAGCCCCTCGCCACCGGCCAGCTGGTCCAGGCAGGCGGCGATGTCGTCCTCCGAGTTGAAGGTCACGATCACCACCGAGGTCTCGAAGCTGGGCGTCATCACCGGGCCGCCTTTCGCGGGTTCTTCCTGCCGTTGTCCGCGGCCGTCTCGACGGCCGCGACGATTCCCCGGGCGTAGGACTCGGGTGAAAATCGGTCGAGCACGCTCAGCCTGCCTCGGCGGGCGAGCGAGCGGGCGAGGTCGTCGTCCACGACGATCTGCTCTAGGACCACCGCGAGCTGTTCGTCGTCGCCCACGGGGAACGACCGCCCGATCGAGGGGTCGTCGACGATCTCGACGAGACCCTGCACGTCGGATACCACGGTCGGCCGTTCTGCAGCCATTCCTTCCGCCGCCACCGTACCGAAAGGCTCGATCCGAGAGGGAACCACCAGAATGGAGGCGCGCTGGAGAAAAGGTGCGGCGTCGGACTGGAATCCTGCGAACTCGACTCGCGACTCGAGCTTCAGCTCTGAGACGAGCCCCTCGAGCTCGTGGAGGTACCACTCGTAACCGGAGAAGACCGAGCCGACCACCGTGAGCCGGGCGTCGATGCCGCGCTGCACCAGTCGCGCGAGAGCCCGGATCGCCACATCCGGACCCTTGCGCGGATTCAGCCGCCCAATGAACAGGATCTCCGGGCTGGGCCCGACGCCGTCGAACGCCGAGCGGAAATACGGTGCCCAGTCCTTGCCGTTGTACACGATGCGTGACTTGGCGGCCATGCGGAAGCCGCGGTCGATCACGTGCTGCATCGTCGATGCGGAGTTCGACACCGCGACGTCGGCCAAGGTCAGCGGCGCCAACAGGACGCGTTGGGCGATGACGGGGATCTCCGTCTCGGCCTCCCGGACATGCACCAGACTGGCACGCCGCGACATCCGGGCCGCGAGCAGCCACCACGGCTGTGTGATGGTGTTGGCGTAGACGACGTCCACGGCCTCGTCCCGCATGAGTCGGCGCGAGCGGGAAATCGTACGCGGCATACGGCCGATCAGCCCGATCAGCCCCTTGGGCTTCAGCAGGGCTTTGCGCAGCACCGGGAGATCGACGACCTCGAGCGATGCCCCGGCATCCGTGAACAACGGGCCGAGCGGACCGTCGCTGGGGAGCACCACGAGAACCTCATGCCCCGCCTGTACGAGTGCCGCGGCTGCTGCGACCGCCATCCGGTCGCTGCCGTAGAGTTCACTCCCCGGGTGGGCGAGCAATACTTTCATTGTCGATGTCCATCAATGAGGTCGATCAAGGCCTTCTCGTAGCCGGCATTCACGCCGGCCCACGAGTAGCGCTCTCGACCGCGCTCGAAGGCACCCACGCTCAGCTCCTCTTGGCGCTGCGGCGAGGCCAGCACGGCACGGATTCCCGCCTCGATCGCCCCCGGGGTCGCGGCGACGAACTCCCCGTTGTCCGCAAGCACTTCGCGGTTGTAGACGGTGTCGCGTGCCACGATCGGCGCCCCGCAGGCCATGGCCTGCACGAGTGCCGGATTCGTGCCACCCACGCTGTGACCGTGGAAGTAGGCACCCGCGTGCTGCCACAGCGCGTTCAGCCGGCGATCGTCACGCACGTGACCGAGCCACTGCAGATTGGGCATGCGATTTGCCAGCGCCGCGACGGCCTGGTCGATCTCGCCCCCGTAGCCGGCCGAACCGACCATCACGACCTTGGTGTCCTCGGCCAAGCGCTCGGCCGCCGCGAGGAACTCGTTGATCGTGTTCTCCGGCACGAAACGCGCCACCACGAGTACATACTTGCGGTGTTCGAGGCCGTCTTCCACTGGCAGCTCGCCGGGCACATCGCCCCCGTAGGGAATGAACACGCCGCGGTCGACCTTGAAGTCAGCCCGCCAGCGCCGGCCGATCTCTTCGGCGTCGTAGACGAGCTGGTCGCCGAACCGGGCGGTGGCAGAGGCTCCCGCCACGAAGATACGTTTCGCCAAACCGCCCCACTTGTCGCGATCCCACTCGATGCCGTCGACGTTCACCAGCGATGGGATACCGCGCGCCTTGAGGACGGGCAGCCAGAACCCGTTCGCCACATTCATCACGAGGGCGGCATCGGGGCGTCGTCGCGCCGCGTCGAGGGTGGAACTGAGGCCGTAGGTGAGGGTACTCACCGACTTACTCTCGACACCCCACGTCACACGGGTCGTGACCCGGGCATCCGCCTCAGCGTCGACGGTGGAACCCTTGCGGCCATAGACCGTGACGTCCCACCCTTGTTCCGCAAGATACGGGGCGAGCTTGCGCACCGCCGTCTCGAACCCCCCGTAGTAACTGGGATATCCCCGGGTGCCGATGATTGCGACAGACCTGCGTACCGCCAAGTGTTCCTCCGTGGTCTTGAAAGGCAAGCCTACCGGCCGAAGGCGGCACGCCAGCGATCTCGAAGGGCCGCATCGGGCCGCTTCGACGCCGAAGGACATTAGCGATTAGCATGGTGCATCGGGACGGGTGAGGTAAAGGGGGCAGCTCGAGTGAATTCCGCGAGAGCGACCACGGTCATCGCAACAGTGGCCGGAGCGGTGCTGTTCGTGGCCGTCGTCCTTGTGCTGGGCATCCAGAACACGCTGATCGGCATCATCGTGCTGATCGCAACGGTCCTGCTGCTGCGATTCCCCACCGTCGGCGTCTACGCCCTTGTAATCCTCTTGCCGTTCAACGGGCTTGTGTCGCAGGTCACCGAAGGAACGCCGATCCCCGCGCTGTACGGTGCCGCGAAGGACTTCATCCTTCTCGGCCTGGTGGTGATCGCCATGGTGACCGGCAGGATCCGGCGTGTTCCCGTCGCCGTCGTGACCCTGGTTTTCGCCACAATTCTGGTGGCCATGTTCTCCGCGGTCTTCACGAACGATCTCGTTCAGGCAAGCTACGGATGGCGAAATGACTATGAGCCCCTCCTTCTTTTGATCGCTGTCCCCGCGATAGTCGATTTCCGGGCCGTGCGGGGTATTCTCGGCACAGTCATCGTGATGGGACAGATCAGCGCGGCAGTGTCCGTACTCACCTGGACCCGAGGCCTTGATTGGTTGTTCGACATCGGGCGCCTGCCTGTCGCCAATCAGAGCGATTTCCCCACCTCACTGTTCAGTTCCGGCAACCTCTGGCCTCGCGCTTTCAGCCCCTACGTGGCTCCGAACGAGATGGCGGTGGTGATGAGCATCCTCATCGCGGTCGTCTGGCTGTTCCCTCGCCTGAAGCTCTCCACCCGACTCCTGCTCTCGGTGCTCCCGATAGTCGCCATCGTGCTTTCCGGCTCACGAAGCGCCCTCCTCGGCGGGATCGTGGTCGGCTGCGTTCTGGCTGCTCGCGCGATCCACTCGCGTTCGAATCTGCTGTCGGTGACGTTCCTGGCCATCGCCGGTCTGGGCGTGGCTGCCGGAGCCGGGTTGTACATCACGAACCGACTCGGCGATGGCGGTGACCCGTCGCTCGGCGGCCATTCGTCGAGCCTGGAGGAGGGCATCCAGGCTCTCGTCCAAAACCCATTCGGCGTCGGTCTCGGCCTGGTCGGGCCTCGCGCCAGAAACCTCGATACCTCCTACCACGTGGAGAGCTTCTGGTTGCTGATAGGGCTTGAGTCGGGAATAGTCGTCCTGGTCTTGTTCGTGATCCTGATGGTGTTCCTGGCCAGGCGCTCCGTCGCCGCCAAGACCGATCTCGGCTTCTTGGCGGCCGCCGCGCTGGCGGCCAGCCTGGTGAGTCAGCTGGTGCTTCCCACGCTCCAGGAAGGAGCGGTGAGCTTCCTCCTCTGGACGATCGTCGGGCTCTCACTGATAGCCCTCCAGCACGAGAACGAACCCGTTGCCGACGAGTCGGCACCCACCTTCACAGCCTCGTCGCAGCCAGGTCGGGCGATTGCGAAGGCACCACTCCCCCGACCACACGGCACCTGACACATCGGAAGATCCGGAGCAGCGCGCTTCGCGACCCTCGCCCCCGAGCCCACAACTGGCCTACAGCCATCTAGAATGTGCAGAACGACTGCCCGGGTCACCGATGACCCAGCGCACTGTTACGCGGTTCGTGGTCGTGCTGTGTTCTGGGGGGAATAGGCATTCGATGACACGACTTCACCGATGGGGCGTCAGAGCTGTCTTCGCGGTCGCCGTGCTCCTGATCCCAATCGAGCTGCTGGTCCAACGTTCGATCGGCGAACAGCCGTATCCAGGGATATACCAGCCCGATTTCCGGGGCACTCCTCTTTCCGCAGACGGTCGTATCCGGATCACGGAGACCACCGCAAGCGTTCAGTTCGAGGACGGAACCAGGACGAGCTTCGACTGGCACGAACTCGTCCCCCCCCACGTCGTTGTCGGATGCCGCAGTGTTCCGGACGGCTTTCGGTACGCAAACTGCCGCCGATGCTCCCGCGAGCCGATCGTTCCTGTCGCAGAGGATGGCCGAGCTGTTCCCGGAAAGGGTGGTCACCTCGGTGATCTTCTTCTGGAAATCGTCCACCGCCGACATCGTGAGCCATGACATCGCACCCTTCAGGATCGACGAGCGGGTCGTAGTGGACCTGCGATGACTCGCATTCTCTCTTCCTTCGACCGTTGGGCGAACCGTTCACCACTCATCCGAGCCGACCTCGCTCGATATCGCGTCGTGTACGCCGTCCTCGTCCTGCTGACCATGCCCAATGAGCTGTTCACCTCAAGCATCCCCAGGGCCTATTTCGCGCCGCCTCCGGGCCCGTTCAGCCTCTTGGACGGCCCCCCTCCGTTCGAAGTGCTCGTAGCCTTCCAGGTTCTGCTCGCGGTAGCCCTCGCTGCTCTGGCGGTCGGCGTATTCGTGGTGCCGGCATCACTGGTCACGGCGGTCTGCCTGTGTTTTCTTTGGGGGATCCTCTTCAGCTACGGAAAGATCGACCACTCGATCTTCCTCGTCCTGGTGCCGCTGTTACTCGCCGTGGCAGGTTGGTCGAAGTCGAACGCACAAATCAGGCACTGGCCGATCCGCCTGCTCGCCGTGCTGATCGGCGTCGGCTTCGTGACCGCGGCCATGCCCAAGTTGACCAGCGGGTGGCTGGACCCGTCGACTCAGGCAACCAAGGGTCATCTGATCCTGAAGCTGTTCGGACAAGACCCGGATGGATGGCTTTACAGCGTGGCCACATCGATCCAGCCGTCAGCGCTCTGGGAGATCGTCGACATCGCAACGGTGGTGTTGGAGTTCAGCGTGATCCTCAGCGTGCTCAGCTGGAAATGGTTCAGGGTGACACTCGCCGTGCTCAGTTTTTTCCATCTCGGGGTCTTGCTCACCTTCGACATCGGCTTCTCGGCGAATCTCATCGCCTACGGGGCGTTCGTGTCCTGGGCCTCATTCGGCGGGCCGCGCGTCACGGCGAGGGCGTCCCGCGCCGCTCCCACTCGCTGGCCTCTGCCGCTGCGATTGGGAGCTGTCGTGGTGATCGCGGCGGGCGCGCTCGCGCTCTCGACCGTAGATATTGCGGTGTTCGAGATCTTCGTCCGGCGGCTGATCGTAATCGGCGGGGCGGTCGGCGGGGCAACCTACCTCGTCGTTCTGACGCGCCGAAGGATTCAGGCACGCAGGGGTCGGGAGAATCAGGCGGGACAGGTCCTCACTCGATAGCCAGGCTGGGAGCGCGAAGGCCGAACACGTCGCGCAGTGCGGTGCGGGCGGCGTAGTAGCCGCACAGACCGTGCACTCCCGTGGCGGGAGGCGTGGAGGACGAGGCGAGGTACACACCCGTTGCCGGAGTGCGCCACGGGCGGGGCGAGAAGACCGGCCGGATCAGCATCTGCGCCAGCGAGAGCGCGCCGGACGAGATGTCGCCGCCGACGAAGTTCGGATCGTAGTGCTCGAGCTGCTGCGCCGACATCGACGCCGAGGCCTCGACGACGTCGCGGAAACCCGGAGCGTACTTCTCCACCTCACGGGTGATGATCTCGGTGGGATCGACCGTCGAACCGCGGGGAACGTGGATGTACGCCCACAGCACGTGCTTCCGGCCGGTGCACGGCTCGGGTCGACGACGCTCGGCTGGGAGACGAGAACGTACGGCTCGTGCGGCATCCGGCCCGCAGCGACCTCGGCCTCCGCCTTCGCGATGCTCGAACGGGTGCCGCCGAGATGGAGGGTCGGCGTGCGCCGCGCCTCGTCGTTCGACCACGGCACCGCGGCGGACAACGCGAAGTCGGCTTTCGCGATGCCGTCGCCGAAGCGGAAACGCCGCAACGCCGCCCGGTAGGCGGCCGGCAACCGATCACCCGCGATCCGGTTCAGAGAGGCGGCCGACACGTCGAGCACGGTCGCTCGGGCGGTGGGCAGCGATTCGAGTCCTTCGACGTCGACGCCGGTGAAGACGCGACCCCCGTGCGCGAGGAAGTCGTCCTCCAGCGCACCGATGATCGCCTGGCTGCCGCCCACGGGCACGGGCCACCCCCGGGCGTGGGCATGGGCAGCCAGCACCAGGCCGGCCCCGGAGGACGCGAGGCCCGGCATCCGGCCGATGCTGTGGGCGCTGACGCCGCTGAGCATCGCCCGCGCGGTCTCGCCCCGGAAGCGCCGGTTCCAGGCCGGGCCTCCTTGCTCCAGGGTGAGCAGTCCGAAGCGGATCGCCGTCAGCGGATCGCGCGGCATCCGCAGGAGCTGCGAGCCGGTGAAGTCGGTGACGCCGTCGATGTGCTCGACCAGCGCTCCGAAGAGCGAACGCCACGCCCTCCCGTCCGGGCCCAGGGCGTCTGCGGTGCGGTCCAGGTCCCGATAGGCCACTCCCGCCGACCCTGCCTGGAGCGGATGCACGTAGGAGATCTCGGGCACGGCGAACTCGATGCGTCTCGCCAGCTGGAAGGCACGGAAGAACGGCGACGCCAGACCCATCGGATGCACCGCCGACCCCACGTCGTGGTGGAAACCCGGAAGCGTCAGCTCTCGCGTGCGCGCGCCGCCGCCGAGCGTCTCACCCCGCTCGTAGAGATCGACCGACAGCCCGGCGCGCGCCATCGTGACGGCGGCGGCGAGCCCGTTCGGGCCACCGCCGATCACGTTCACGTCGGCCATGTCGTCAGCCGCTCAGAGCGGCGGCGCGGTCACGGCGCGGGGTGGGAGAAGGAGCTCGAATCGAGGAACCCCTTCGGTCCGCGGCGCCGATGCGGCAGACGAGTCGAACACGTCGACGTGGAATCTGCTCTCGTTCTTCTTCGCTGCCCGGCGGGTGAAGGTTCCCGCGAGACTGAAACGGGCCCGGGAGCCCGCCGGCCGCGGGCTGGTCGCGACCGCCCGACGCCCGTCGAAGGCGGGAAGGTCCAGATCGACCCGCGAACGACCGGTGGGCGCGATCGACCGCGCGGGGAGGTGCAGGTCCATCGAGGCGGTCGCGGCCGCCTCGAGCACCGGGCGCGATCCCGGATTCCATTCCGGGAGGCCCGCCGTGTCCACCTTCGGCGCCGCCGACGTAGATGCGCCCACCAGCGCCGAGATGTCGAGATTGTCGGGCATGGGCGTCGAGACCCGATCCGCCATCGACGGCGACGCTCCCTGCGGGAGCAGTGATACCGCTGCGAGCGACCGCAGGCGGGCGAGCCGGAAACGCGAGACGACGAAGGAGATGATGGCCGCGACCATCATCAGGCCCGCCGCGCCCCCGCCGAGGATCAAGGGCGCCAGATCACGCGCGGTTCCGCTGGAGGGCGGGTAGAACGGCGCGAAGATGTCGACCGCCGGGATCGGCGTGGCGCTCGGCGTCGGAGTGGGCGTCGGGGTCACGACCGGCGTCTCCACAGGCACGACCGGGGCCTCATCGACGTCCCCGTCGCTGTCGTCGAAGAAGGTTTCGCCGCCGTCGTCGGGCTCCTCCACCGGAGCCACCGGCTCGACGGGAACCGGCTCGGGCACGGGCGCCTCGGTGGGCTGCGGTTCGGGCTCGGCGGTGGGTTCGGGCTCGGCCGTGGGTTCGGGCACGATCGTCGGCTCGGGTTCCGGCTCCGGATCGACCGGCTGACCGGTCGGGATGACGGGTTCCATCGGGCTCGCGTGCCATCCGGTGCCCGGTTGCATCGAGGCGAAGGCCGCGGCCGCACCCGTCAGGGGAACGGCGGCCAGCAGCACCGAGGCGGCCGCGGCGGAGAGCGACAGACCAAGCACGCGTCTCGATCTCATCTGACCCCCCGTAGCCGTCGAAAGCACCCACCCGATGTCGAGCGCCAGCCTGCCCAATTCTACAGTGCTCGCCGAGTGTGGAAGAATCGAGCTCGGGGATCGGGTGGATCGGCAGTCTGTCATCGTCCGTACCCCGTCGAGTGGATGACGAGAGGCAACTGCGAGTGACGTTTCAAGATTACCTCCGTGTTCTACGCAAGGGCTGGATCCACATCATGGTCGGGCTGCTGCTCGGAATCGCGATCGGGTCCGCACTGGTAA
Source organism: Herbiconiux sp. (assembly GCF_023264855.1). Taxonomy (GTDB): domain Bacteria; phylum Actinomycetota; class Actinomycetes; order Actinomycetales; family Microbacteriaceae; genus Herbiconiux. Next base: position 142,013 of record NZ_JAHFUW010000001.1, read on the forward strand.
TCGTGGCCACCCCCAAGTACGAGGCTCAGACCAAGGTCTTCGTCTCGGTGCAGAGCAGCGAGTCGGCCAGCGCCGGTGAGCTCGTCTCGGGCAACAGCTACGCGCAGCAGAAGGTCAAGTCGTACCTCGACATCGTGGCGAGCCCCTCCGTGCTCGAGCCGGTGATCAAGGAACTCGGACTGGACGTGAGCCCGAGCGAACTCGCGACGCAGATCTCCGCGACCTCCCCCGCCAACACCGTCATCATCCAGATCTCCGTGGTCGACACCGATCCGCAGCAGGCGGCGAACCTCGCGAACGCCACAGCGAACAGCTTCCAGGACGTGATCGTCGACGATCTCGAGAAGCCGCTCGGCGGCGGCCCCAGCCTGGTGAAGGTCCAGACCATCCAGCCGGCTGTCCCGCCGTCGAAGCCGTTCAGCCCCAACCTGGCTCAGAACATCGCGCTCGGCGCGCTGCTCGGACTCATCGTCGGTCTGGGCGCCGCGGTTCTGCGCTCCACTCTCGACACCCGAGTGCACGGCCGGCACGATGTCGAGGCGCTCACCGACGTACCGATCCTCGGGGGCACGACGTACGATCCGGAGTCGACCCAGCATCCGCTCATAGTGCACACCGACCCCCGCAATCCCCGCGCGGAGTCCTTCCGCGGGTTGCGCACCAATCTGCGCTTCGTGAACGTCGACGACAGCCAGCGGGCCTTCGTCGTGACCTCCTCCATCCCCGGTGAGGGCAAGAGCACCACGACCGCCAACCTGGCCTTGGCACTCGCCGAGACGGGAGCACGGGTCGTGCTGATCGACGCCGACCTCCGGCTTCCCCGCCTGGCCGGCTACATGGGCCTGGAAGGCAGCGTGGGATTGACGGATGTGCTGATCGGGCGTGTGCCGCTGGCCGACGTCCTTCAGCGCTGGGGCGACAAGGAGTTGTACGTGCTTCCGGCCGGGCAGCTTCCGCCGAACCCGAGCGAGCTCCTCGGCTCGGAGGCGATGGTGAGCCTCCTCGCCGCCCTGAACAAGCAGGTCGACTACGTTCTGCTGGACTCGCCGCCTCTGCTGCCGGTCACCGACGCCGCCGTGCTCAGCAGCCTGACGGCGGGAGCGATCGTGGTCGCGGCCGCCGGCAAGGTGAAGAAGACCGAGCTGAGCTCGGCGATCCGCAACCTCAACCAGACCAACAGCAAGGTGATCGGCATCGTCATGACCATGCTGCCCACCAAGGGGGTCGACTCCTACGGCGGCGAGTACAGCTATTACGGAGGCGCCGCTTCGGAGACGCCGGCCAAGCCCCGCTCTCGCAGGGGCCGCAAGTAGGCGTCAGGGGCACGACGTGAATCGGACACCCGTCACCCGGGATCCCAATGCCGCTCGTCGCGCCCGCCGCGTCGGCGGAGGCATCGTGGTGTGCGCAGCTGTGCTCGCCGCCGGAGGCCTGGTGGTCGCGGCCGCGATCACCAGCGCCGCCCCGGTCGTTGCGACCGCCTCCCCGATCGCGCCCGTGACGAGCACGACGGCCGCCGACCCCGACGACTCGGATGACCTCGTGCCCATCGAGCCGGCCACCCGGCTGATCAGCGCCTTCGACGCGAAGACCGCGTGGCGCACCACGATCGGGGACTGCTCCGACGATGACGTCGTCGTCGAGCGCTCCGTCGACGGGGGCGGCACCTGGGACGGATTCAACCTGGGCTCGGCCGGGGGGATAACCGGCGCGATTGCTCTTCAGGCCCTCGGCGATGACAATTCCGCCACCGTGATCGGCCAGAACACCACCGGCTGCACTCCCACCTGGGTGGAGACCACTTCGGCGGGGACCAGTTGGACCGCCTATTCCGACCGCACCGCCACAGCCTGGTACGTCGACACGACGAGCCTCTCGCTGATCCACACCCCGGGGGCTGTGGTGCGGCCCGCGCCCTGCGACGTGGCGGGTCTCGCCAGCCTCAGCAGCACGTCTGCCGCGGTGCTGTGCACCGACCGTTCGCTGCACCGCACCGTCGACGGCGGCCTCACCTGGACGACGTCGAAGACCGTTCCCGCAGCACTCGCCGTCGGTGCGAGCACGGACGGCTACCTCGTCGCCTCGCAGTCGCGCGACGTCTCCTGCACAGGCCTCACCATCTGGGGGCTCCCGGAGAGCCCGACGACCGACCCCGCCACGGTGAGCTCCTGCGTGCCGACGGCCTCCTCCACCGGCGAGGTGGCGCTGAGCGGCACCTCCGAGGCCCTGTGGCTCTGGGCCGGCACCGTCGTGCTGCGGTCGCTCGACGAGGGCGCCACGTGGCGCTAGGCGTCGCGAGGCGGCGGCAGCGCGCTCAGTAGGCGCCGCTGCTCCCCAGCACCGCGCGAGCCGTCTTGAACAGGATGATCAGGTCGCCCACCATCGACCAGTTCTCGACGTAGTAGAGATCCAGGCGCACCGAGTCCTCCCAGGAGAGATCGGATCGACCGCTCACCTGCCACAGCCCGGTGATGCCGGGCTTCATCAGGAACCGGCGATGCACGTGGGACTCGTAGAGGTCGACTTCGCGCTGCAGCGGCGGGCGCGGCCCGATCAACGACATGTCGCCCCGCAGCACGTTGAGCAGCTGGGGCAGCTCGTCGAGGCTGTAACGGCGGAGCAGCCGACCCACGCTGGTCACCCGCGGGTCGTCCTTCATCTTGAACAGCACGGCGTTGCCCTCGGTGCGCTCCGCACTCTGCAGTTCGTCCATCCGGGCTTCGGCGTCGACCACCATCGACCGGAACTTGAGCATGTCGAAGGTGCTGCCGTTCAGCCCCACCCGCTCCTGCCGGAACAGGACGTCGCCCGGCGTGCTGAGGCGCACGATCGCCGCGATGATCAGGAGCACCGGCGAGAGCACGAGCAGAAGCAACGACGACGCGATCACGTCGAAGATCCTCTTCTGATAGCGCTTGAATCCCTCGTAGCGCGGAGTCTCCACGTGGATCAGCGGCAGCCCGGCCACCGGGCGCGTGTGGATGCGCGGCCCGCCGATGTCGGTCAGGCTGGGCGCCACCACGAGGTGCTGACGACCCGGCTCGAGCGACCAGCTGAGCTCCCGGATGCGATCCGGGGAGAGTTCGTCGGAACTCGTGATGACGATGGTGTCGGCCCCGGTGGCGGCGATGGCACTGCTCACCCTGTCGACGTTGCCGGCGACGGGGATCAGGGTGCCCTCGAGGTAGTCCGCCACCCGGCCGGAGGGCACGCAGGCCCCGACGACGTTGTACCCGGCCTGCGGCTGGCGCGCGAGCTCCTTGGCCGTGTGCAGCACCGAGACCTCGGAACCGACCAGCAGCACCTTCGCCGAGTACTCCCCTCGGCTGCGCCGCAGATGCAGCCACTGGCGCCAGCACCACCGGCCGACGACCAAGGCGAGGGTGCCGAGAGGAAGGGCGACGATGAAGTAGCCGCGACTGAAGTCGATCTGGAACAGGAAGGCGATGATCGCCAGCAGACCGAAGATGCGCAGACTCGAGTCGACGACCAGGCGGTATTCCGCCGCCCCGGTGCCGACCACCCGATCGCTGCGGGTGCCGTACACACCCACGATCGCCGTCCACGCCAGAACCAGGATGACGGAGACGAGAGTGTAGTTCACGGCCAGGGAGTCGAGCTTGCCGCGGAAATCGACGTCTTGCGCCGACGTGCCGAACCAGAGCACCTGGCTGGCCGCGACGGCGAGAGCGATCAGCAGGAAGTCGGTGACGGCGAGCCGCCGGCTGTACGACCGCCTCCAGTCCACGACCGCGTCGGATCCGGCCCGTACCTCAGCCGTGCGCGCTTCCGTTGCCATGTCCGAAGCCCCCGATGTCATCATTCACCCATTCACCGCCGTGCGCTGCGCACGCGGCGATCCCAATCACCCGAAAGTCAGCCGGTCGTCGCCGGTACCGGTCGCGCCGCCAGCCGGAGCACACGCACCACCTCGAAGGCGGCCGGCGCGAGTTGCGCACCGGACCGCTCGTAGGTCTCGTCGCTGCGCCGGTAGGGGTCGACCACGTCGTCCAGGCCCGGGTCGCCGACCGGACCGGCCACGCCCTTCTGCGCGAACACGAGACGCAGCACCGCACTGATCCGCTCGTTCAGCGCGTCGCTCGCGGCCGCTTCCCGGATGCGCTCATCGCTCAGCGTCGACGACAACCGAGCGAACTCGCGGATCGTGAAGGTCTTCTGCAGCTTGGACGGCACCAGCGAGACCACAGCCGATCGGTGCTCGCGGGACATGGCGAACACCACGTCCGACTCGCTCACGATCCGCTCGGTGAGGTAGCGCGCCTTGTGCGTCGTCGGATCGACACCGAAGCCCACGGCGAGCGCCTGAGCCTGCTCGGGCATGACGTCTCCGTCACGCGCCATCGTTCCGGCGCTGGCCACCACGAACTCCGGGATGTCGCCCAGACCGGCGCTGAGCATCAGTTCGGCGAGCGGAGACCGACAGATGTTTCCGGTGCAGACGGTGAGCAGTCGAACCTGTTCCATGCAGTCATCTCCATCAGTTGTGTCGACGCTGGTGGTGAAATTCTACTGGACCGCGGAACGCCTTTCGACACGCTGGATGCTAGCGTCGAATCATGACCGGCGAATCCACGGATGCGAATTCTGTCTGGCAGGTCGATGACGATGTCGCGATCGTCGCCAGTGCCGATTCAGTCACCGTACTCGATCTCGCCGCCGATAGCCCAGCCCCACTCGTCCTGAGCGCGACGGCCGCAGAGATCTGGCACGCCATCGATGGCCGGCGGAGCACGGATGAGATCGTCTCGGCGGTCGCCGGCGGCTACGGGATCGACGGGCACGAGGTGAGAGCCGACGTCATCGATTTCCTCACCCAGCTCCGGCTCGCCGGGGTGATCCGGCGGCGAGCGCGGACGCTCGACTGAGCGGCTACTTCTTGGCCTGGTTGCGGAGTTCGCGGCGGGTCAGGCTGCGGGTGTGCGACGAGCCGGCCGAGGACTGATCCACGAAGTCATCCGCCTCGGGCTCGACGGTGTCGTCGAAGGAGATGCCGGCTCCCGACAGCACGTCGTCGAAACTCGTCTCCGAGGTCAGCGCGCTCTCGTACCGCCCCGCCTGGTAGGCGCCGCTTCCCGGGGTCGAGGTGCCCGGGGCCGAGGTGGTCGGCGTCGGGGCGCTCGGCGTCGATGCTCCGGCGAAGTGCTGCGGCACGACCGCGGGAACCGCGACCTCCTCGGCGGGAGCGACCGCCGTCTGCGGTTCCGCCACCGCGTCAGCGGCTGTCGGCTCCGCGGCATCGGCGTCGGTGCTCGGCCGGGCTGCATACCCGTATCCGTAGCCGTACCCGTAGCCGTACCCGCTCGCCCGTCGCGGCACCCGGTTCAGGATGATGCCCAGGGGGTGCGCACTCGCGCGTTCCAGATTCTTGAGCGCCTTGTTCAAGGCGTCGAAGGTGGTCTTGCCCACGCTCGCGACGATCAGCGCCCCGTCGGTGTTGTGCGTGAGGATCGCGGCATCCGTCACCGGGATCAGCGGCGGGGCGTCGATGAGCACGATGGCCTTCTTCGACAGCTCCGCCAGCAGGGTGTGCATGCGCTCCGAGCCGAGCAGTTCGCTCGGGTTGGGCGGAGTCTTACCCGCCGCCAGAACGGCGAAGCGGCCGGAGTTGCCCCACGGCTGGAGCACGTCGCCGATCTCCGACCGGCCGGCCAGCACATCGGTCAGACCGGCGCCCTCGACCAGGTTGAACGTGGTGGAGACGGTCGGGCGACGCAGATCGGCATCGACGAGGATGACGTTCTGCCCTCCCGCGGCAAGGGCGATGGCCAGGTTCGCGATCGTGGTCGACTTCCCGTCACCGGGGAGCGGGCTCGTGACCACGATCACGCGGGGCGGATTGTCGACGTTCATGAACTGCAGGTTGGTGCGCACCTCGCGCATCGCCTCTGCCACGGCGACATCGTCGTCCGAGGCCGCGCTCGCACCGGTCGCACCGTCCATCGAGACAAGACGGGCTTCGTCGGTGAACCGCCGGTCGACCGGGACCGATCCGATCACCGAGAGACCGGTCTCCTTCTCCACCGCTTCCGCCGTCCGGATGCGCCGGTCGAGTGCATGGCGGATCACCGCGTAGACCAGGCCGAGCAGCAAGCCGGCCACCAGGCCCATGATGATCGCCAGCCGCGTGTTGGGCGAGGTGGGCGATGTGGGGAGAACCGCGGAATCGAGCGGGATCAGCTGTACGAGCCCGGATCCCCCGTCCGTAGCGCCGGTGGGATTCTCGATCGTCTGGATCTGCTGCGCGATTCCGCGCAACCAGGCTTCTGCCAGGTCACGGGCCTCGACGGGGGTCGGACCGGTCGCGCTCACCTTCATCAGCACGGTATTGGCCGGATTGGTGACGGAAATCCGACGGACCAGCGATTCGGGTGCGACGTCGGTCAGCCCGAGATTGTCGATGGCGAACTGCGCGACGGCCCGGGAGGTTCCGATGTCGATGTAGGACTTCACCTTGGACTGGGCGAGGTTGTCCCCGACCAGCGCGTTCCCGGTGTCGGAGTTGGTGCCGGCCGTGACGTACCCGCTGGCGTCCGCCGAGTAGACCCTCGGCTGGATCAAGGCCCAGCCGAACGCGGCCGCTCCCCCGAGGAGCGTGATCAGGATGATGGCGATCCAGTGCGCGCGCAGGATCGGTAGGTACGACCTCAGTTCCATACTCTGCCCCATCGTCATTCGCCGCAGTTCGAGCGACCACGTACTCGTCTTTCAGAAACGCTCGTCCTTCAGACACGCCGAAGTTGGATCGATCATGTCATTCTAGGGGCGCGATGGCGAACTGCCCCAGGCAGGGAGCCCACGACCGGGGGTGAACGTGGACTATCCTGACGAGATGGGCGGGACGGATCTTGCGGTCAGCGCGCTCGGCGTGCGGATCGTTCTCGACCTGGAGCTGGTCGCGTCCCGCGAATTGCGTCAGCAGATCCGCGACCTCTGGACCGACGCGACGCCGCCGGCCGGCGATGCCGCGGTCCGCAGCGCGTCGCTCCGGCTCTCGGACACCGTGCCCGATCCGGGGTCGACGGGATCGAGGATCAGACAGGACCGCACGCGGGTCGACATCGTGTCGGATGACTTCCGCATCCTGGCATCCGCTCTCTCCAGCCAGGTGACGCTCAAGGCGATCGAGGCCCGCAAGGGCGAACTGGTGATGCTGCACGCCTGCGGGATCGCGGAGCCCGATGGCCGGGTCACCGCCTTCGTCGGCCCCTCCGGGCGAGGCAAGACGACGCTCGCCTCCCGACTGGCGCGGCGGTTCGGCTACGTCACCGATGAGACGGTGGGGGTCGACGCCGAGGGGCGGGTTCACCCCTACCGCAAGCCGCTGTCGGTGATCGAGAGCGGCTCGCATCACGGGGACAAGACGCAGCTCAACTCCCAGGAGCTCGGACTGGTCCCCCTCCCCGCCGAGCCGCTCGTGCTCGGCGCGATCTGCCTGATCGAGCGTGACCCCGAGCACGAGGCCGCTCCCGACGTGACCGAGGTCGGCCTTGCCGAGGCCATCACCGCGCTCGTCCCCGAATTGAGCTACCTCCCCGCACTCGAGCGGCCCCTGCAGACCCTCGCGGCTCTGATCGACCGTGTGGGCGGCGTGCGGCGCATCCGGTATCAGGATGCCGAGCAGGTCGTCGACGTCGTGCCGGGGCTCCGCTCCCGGCCCCGGTCTCCGCAGCTCTGGGAGGCGCTGCCGGCGGAATCCGCACCCCGAGTGCGGTCGGACGACGTCTACCACCGCGCACCGGCCGATGACGGCATCTCGATCTCGGGGGTCTACGTCTTCCTGCACGGCACCAGGGTGCAGGTGGTCGACGGAGTCGGTCCGCTCATCTGGGACGCCCTGCCGGCCGATCGGGCGACGATCACCGACGACGTGGTCGCGCGCATCGGGGTGCCGGAGACCGGAGACGCCCGCACCCTGATCGACCAGGCCCTCGACGACCTGATCGACGCGGGCATCGTCGAGGCCGGCGTGCACCGGGATGACGCCGTGGCGGTAGAGGAATCATCCTGAACGAGCAGTCCCCCCTGACCAACCTTCAGGCCGTCCCCCTCGTGAGTGCCCTCACGTCGTTCATCGCGCGGCGGAGCGGGATCCGGATCTTGCTGATCAAGGGCCTGGTGGCCGAGGAGCTGAAGCTCCGGCCCGCGCGCGGGTACGCCGACGTCGACGTGCTGGTGGAGCCGGCCCGCTTCGACGAGTTCATCGAACAGCTCGCCCGGATCGGCTGGCACGAACGGGTGCACCTGTGGCTGTTCGATCGGATCGACGAGCACTCCATGGCCGTCATCCACGACAACTGGCCGATCGACATCGATGTGCACCGGTACTTCCCCGGCTTCCTGCGGTCGCCCGAGGACGTGTTCGAGCAGCTCTGGGAGCACCGTCAGGCGTTCACCATCGCGGCGACCGAGAGGACCGGAACCGATGCGGTCGCGGGCGCTGCGATCCTCGGGCTGCACTCCCTGCGGTCGCTGCACTACGAGCGCACCTCGCGGGAGTACACGTTCTTGGTCGACCAGCTGCGCGCCGATCCGGAGACCGCCGAGGCGCTGGCCGAATTGGCGGCCCAGACGGGCAGCTCGGAGACGCTCTCGCCGCTTCTGAGCGCCGTCGGCGTGCCGCCACGACCCGGGCCCGCCATCGACCGGCACGATCTGGCGGCCTGGCGCCGGCGCACCGCACATCCCTCGCGTGCAGGAGAGTGGATGACCTACTTCTCGCGCATCCCGGTACGACGCTGGCCCGGGGAACTCCGGGTCGTCATCTGGCCGCCCCGGGAGCTCTATCTGCAAGACCATCCAGACGCCGGGGCCACCCGTGCCGGATTGATCCGCCACCGGATCCGCCGGCTCGGACGGGGAGCCGTGGGCGTTGCGAAGGCTCTGTTCGCGACGAACGGGCGCGCACCGAGGAGCCCGCATGAGTGATGTGAACCCCTCGGAGCCGGCTGCCGCCCCCTCCTCCACGATGGCCGCACCCCGCAGACCGGGGCTCGCGCGGCGGCTGGCGCGCAACCCGCTCGTCAACCTCGTGGCCGCGTTCCTGGTGCTGGCGCTCGTGCAGACCTTCCTCGTGCGCCTCTACGCCGTCCCCTCCGGCTCGATGGAGCAGACGCTCGAGATCGGCGACCGCATCCTGGTCAACCGGCTGGCCTACCTCGGCGACGGGCCGCAGACCGGCGACGTCGTCGTGTTCGACGCCTCCGACGCCTGGGAGGCACCCCGGGCAGCCGATCCGAACCCCCTGAAGGCGGCGGTGAAGTGGGTGGGCGGCATCGTGGGCATCGGGCCCTCGGATCGGCACACGCTCGTCAAGCGCGTGATCGCCGGCCCCGGGCAGACCGTCTCGTGCTGCGACGCCGAGGGACGGATGCTGGTGGACGGCGTGCCTCTGGACGAACCGTACGTGTTCGAAGACCTGCCGTTCGTGGCCGGCAGCACCGACTGCGAGAGCACTCCGGCCTCACTGCGGTGCTTCGACGAGTACACGCTGCCCGACGACCGCTACCTCGTTCTGGGTGACCATCGCTCGGCCTCCGGCGACGGGCTGGCGAACTGCCGGGGTCAGACCGTGATCGACGACTGCGTGCGGCTCGTGAAGAAGGAGGACGTGGTGGGGCGGGTGTTCCAGATCGTGTTCCCCTTCGGCAACTGGGGACCGGTCTGAGCGGCGACTTCACCCGGGATGAGAAGAGGGTGAAGTCGAAGATGAAATGTGCGGCTTTGACACCGCACCCCCCTATCGGGGGGATATATTCGTGGAGTCGGACCCGAAGACGTCTACGGTCTCGATGACGAGTCGCACTTGTCGGACACCCATTCCGCGGCGACGACGTCTGCGTCTCCCCGCCAATCGGGCCCCAAACCGCTGGCGGGGAGGCCACGTCGTTTCTGGTCAGTGCCTCTCGGCGCCGTCCCTCCGGCTCAGGCGCGCGACCAGCCGCGGATGACGGCGGAGCGAGTGCTGCCTTCGTCTCCCCAGACCCGGGCCGTGAACTCGTCGTCGTCGCGACCGCCCTCCAGCTTCACGATGCTCACCGTGGGCAGCACCGCCTCCCCGTCCCGGGCGGACAGCGACGGCCGGCCGGCATCGAGGCGATTCGTCTCGGCGCGCGTGATCGTCCAGCCTCCCGCCAGATCGTCTCCGACCGCCAGACCGTGCGCCCGGAACGCGCCCGACCAGCGCAGGCTGAGGGTGAGGCGTCCCGACTCCTGGGCTGCGTGCGATCCGCGCATCCGCAGCACGCCGTTGCCCATCGTGATGCTCACGACGCCGGGCTGCGTGTTGGCGGCGAAGTCGACGCTCATCCGGAGCGGGTTGACGACGCCGGGCAGCTCGCCCGCGCTCGGCCGCGCGGCGGGGAGCCGGCCGAGAGTGGTCTCGGGCAGGCCGAGCTCAGGATCGAACCGGGAGTTCGGAATCATCGGGAATTGTCTCCGCATCGGGGTGATTCGTCATGGGATGACAGAATGCGTCCCCGGATTCGTCAGCAGCGTTCGGGTCTCGCTGCTTCGAACCTACACGGCAGGTGACCTCGCGCGCCGTCATCCGGGCCTCGGGGAGGGTGATAATCCACCCGGTCGGGGTGAAAAGGCCGCCCCGACCGACCGGATCGTGTGCTAGCGCACGCTCTGCTGCCGCGTCTGGACCCCGTGGCGGATCTCCGACGGCGTGCTGTATCCCATCGACTCGAACGCGCGCCGCAGTTCCGAGGCGTCCGCGAATCCGCTGTGCTGGGCGATCTGCGAGACGTTCAGCACCCGGAAGGCGGGATTGGTGAGCATCGAGACCGCGAGATCGGCGCGCTGTCGGCGGATCTCCCGCGAAGGCGTCGATCCGATCGAGGAGAACAGGCGCTGCAGCTGCCGCATCGAGATGTTGAGGTCGTGCGCGAGGCGAGTCGGTGTGAGCGAACGATCGGTGCGGTAGCCGGCGATCTGCGACATCGCCCGGTCGAGCAGGCCGACGCTCGGCGTGGCCAGACCTCCGGCTCCACGACCCTCCAGCAGCAGCGACGCCACCATCTCGAGCACCAGCTTCTCGAGGAAGTAGGTTGAGAGGCGCTCCGGGCTCTGCGTGTTCTCCAGCGTGCCCAGCAAGAACTTCTTCGTGGGCGTCAGCACGGCCGAACCCTGGATCGTGCCGAAGGAGCCGGCCGGGCCGGTGTACTCCTCGAGTGCCGCGGTCGGCATCGCCACCGCGAGCGCCGTGCACCGGCGTGAGCCGTAGACCGCGTAGCGGCGGGCGCCCACGATGTACACGGCCTGGTCGGGCCGTAGCGGCAGGTCTTCCCGGTTCTCGCCGCGCACCACGATGGTGGCGTCGATCGGGATGACCAGCTCGATCGACGGCGTGGCCGTGCGGCAGATCTTGCGCAGAGGCGTTCCTCCGGCCGGAATGTCCAGAACCGACAATTCGGTGTCACCGAATCGCACCCTGGTCGTGTTGCGTCCTTCGGCCGACGACGTCGCAGTCGTCTGTGACGAAGTAGTCCTTGAAGAAATCATCTGAGCCCCCGCTCGATTTGTTCTCGACCCCGGAGGGCCATCGTGTCGCATTCAGCTAGAAGTTCGCCTCCGCCTTATGAGGCCTCCATTCGATCGGACCGGATCAGATCATCCGCACGTCGTCGTGCAGGATCGGGTATGACGGAGACTACATCGCGAACGAGATCTTGTACCTCCACACTTCCCTGCGCAGGGCCTGCCGCGACCATCCGGTCGGTGCCGAGCAGCAGCGCGCTCGGCACTCCGCCGATGCGCGCGGCCGTCATCAGCGAGCGGTAGCCGTAATAGAACGTCGCATCGAGGTCGGGGTGGGCCCGGCGGATCGCCTCCGGCGAGTCGGAGGTGAGCACGGCGATGTCGACCGCTCCCCGGAACTCGCGCTCCCACTGCGGAATGCGGTCGGCGACCCTGCCGCAGGGCGTGCAATCCGCCGAGAGCAGCAGCAGCAAGGTGGGACGGGACACCGCGATCGCCATCAGGGGGACGGCCCGGCCGGCCGAGCTCGTGACCTCCAGGCCGGGGATCGGCCACGGTTCACCGTCCCGCCCCGGGCCGTCCGACCCGGTTCCGGCGAAGGAGGGCGGAGCGACCGCGGCGGCCGGGCCCCGGGTGCGAACTCCCCTCACGACGAGCGCTGCGGCGACCAGCGCCGTGAGCACGAGCGCGCCCGAGCCGAAGGCGATCCACTCGGCCGGATCGAATGCGACGAGCCCCGCGATCACACCGTCATCGGCGATGACGAGCACGACCAGCGAGGCGAGCACGAACAGGACGTTTCGCGCCACGGACCAACGGTCGATGGGGCGGGAGGAGGTGCCGCCGAAGCAGGCGCACACCACCGTCTCGTGGCGCACGAGCACCAGCACGGTGAGGGTCAGAAAGACGCAGAAGACGAGAACGGCTCCGGCCGTGACCACGGTGAAGGCCAGGCCCTGCGTCACCAGGAGCGCCCCACCCAGAGCGATCTCGGCGAAGGGCACGGCCGCTGCGATCGCCGGGTGCCGGAGCGCCGCCGGCATCCGCAGCTCGCCGAGCATCCGGAGCGTCTGCTCGCTGCGACCCACCTTTGCCGTGCCGCTGACCAGCAGCACCGCGGCGAGCGCGGTGGTGAGGAGCACGGCGACGGGAAGGATCATTGCTCGGGCCAGGCTTTCGGACGAAGACGACTACGACGAGCGGATGTGGTGCGGCGGGACGGCTCTTGGGGAAGCCGCCCCGCCGCGCCGGATCAGCTCGCCGAGCAGAGGATCAGCGTGGAGCTGACCGAACCGGCGGCCTTTGAGCCGGTGCCGATGTAGCCGGTGGGCACCGACACGACCCCGTTCAGCGTGAAGGCCACCGAGATCGACAGCGTGGTGCGGAAGGCGATCGTCGCACCGGCCGGGAGAGCGGCGGTGAGGGTGATCTGACGGCTGGTCTGGCTCAGCACGGCGACGTTGGCTGTGCCGCCGCTGACGCTGAAGACGCCGATGTTGGCGACGCCGGAGCCGGTGATGATCACCGAGGTGCCGACGGGCAGCGGGGCCGACGGACCGGCGGTCAGCGTGAAGCCGGGGCCGAGCACGCCGAGGGTGCCGCAGGATCCGTCGAGGTGGAAGGCGCCCAGCTGCACGTCGGAGGCCGCGGCGAGCGGCGTGGCGACGGCGAGTGCGATAACGGGCAGCGACCAGGCCGCTCCCTTCATCACGGTGCGGCGTGCGACACCGCTGTCGTCTTTGGTGATGTCGGATTCGGTCATGAAGCCCCCTGAGCTCTGCGAGATGATGTCGGTCTCGTGAGCTCTTGTCGTGCTCACTGGGAACTCATGCTCGCCAAGGAGGCGGAGGCGTCGTCACCCCACCCGGGGGTCTTGTCGTCGCGGTGATGTCATGTGTCGTGAAAGTGATCAATCAGGGATCAGAGGGCGTCGGATTTGGCCTGCAGCACCTCCCGTTCCCGGGCGTTCGAGGTGAGCGCCACGGCGGCCGCGAATTCGGCCCGCGCCTGTTCACGACGGCCGAGTCGCGCGAGCAGTTCGCCCCGCACACTCGGCAGCAGGTGCGAGCCGCGGAGGGCTCCGGATGCGGCGATCCCGTCGACGATGAGCAGAGCGGATGCGGGGCCCGTCGCCTGCGAGACCGCGACCGCGCGGTTCAGTTCCACCACGGGGTTCGGCGCGAGGCGTCCGAGCGCCTCGTAGAGCAGAACGACCTGGGCCCAGTCCGTGCTCTCGACGCTCTGCGCAGTGGCATGGCAGCGGGCGATCGCCGCCTGCAGGGCGTAGGGGCCGCGCCCGGTCTTACGGGCCGTGGCCAGCGCATCCGCCCGCTCGAGGGCAGCTTCACCCCGGCGGATCTGAGCGTGATCCCAGCGGGAGCGGTCTTGGTCGGCGAGCAGGATGGGACGGCCGTCGGGGGCCGTGCGGGCGGCGAACCGGGAGGCCTGGAACTCCATCAGCGCGAGCAGGGCGTGCACCTCGGGTTCGCGGGGCAACAGGCCGGCCAGTACCCGGCCGAGGCGGAGCGCCTCGGTGGCGAGGTCGAGGCGCATCCAGCGCTCCCCCGAGGTGGCCGCGTAGCCCTCGGTGAAAACGAGGTAGACGACGCCGAGCACGGGCCCCAGGCGCGCCGCCCACTCGCCCGGATCCGGCACCTCGAACGGGACCCGGGCGGCCGACAGCGTCTTCTTGGCGCGCACGATCCGCTGCTGCACGGTGGCCACGGGCAGCAGGAACAGCCGCGCGATCTCGTCGGTGGTGAGGCCGCCGACCAGGCGGAGCGTGAGCGCCACCTGGGCCTCCCGGGCGAGAACGGGGTGGCAGGCCGTGAAGACGAGCCTCAGTACGTCGTCGTCGATCGGCTCCCAGACGTCATCCGCGCCGGGGACCCCGCCCTCCCGCGAGGCGAGGTCGTGGGCGATCGCGCTGTGCCGCTCGTCGAGCCGCTCACGGCGGCGCCACCCGTCGATCGCCTTGCGCTTGGCCACGGCGGTGAGCCAGGCGGCCGCGTTCTGCGGCACGCCCGACTCGGGCCACTGTGCGAGGGCGTCGGCCACGGCATCCTGAGCGAGATCCTCGGCCAGGCCCAGGTCGCCCGTCAGCCGCGCGAGATTGCCGACGATGCGGGCGCCCTCGATCCGCCAGACGGCGTCGACCGTGCGCCGCACGTCGGCGGACATCAGCGTTCGGCCTGCTCCGCGCGCCAGCCCTCTTCCTTCTGGATGTACTCGTTGTCTTCGTGGCCGGCGAAGTCGCTCATGTCGGTGACCCGGCGCACCTCGAGCTTGCTGCCGGCGCCCAGCGGTGCGCGGCTCGCCCACTGCACGGCCTCCTCCTTCGAGGAGACCTCGATGATCCAGAAGCCGTTGAACAGCTCGTGGATCTCGCCGTAGGGGCCGTCGGTGACGATCGGCGTCTCGCCCGCGAAGTCGACCACGAAGGCCGTGCTCAGGTCGTCGGCGAGGCCTTCGCCGGCCAGCAGCACGCCGGCCTTGATCATCGATTCGTTGTAGGCGCCCATCGCGTTGATGACCTCGGCGAAGTCGATCTCCTCGTAGGCGGCCTTGGCGGCTTCGGTGGCTCGCATGATCAGCATGAATTTCATCGGGGTGCTCCTTGTTCGGCAGGGCGGGGAATCCGTCCTTCTACTATTGCGTCGAACGGGAGCACGCCGGATCGACAATGCCGTGAAAAAACTTTCGGGGGATCTCAGTGAGGCGGGAACGCGAACGAACTAATCTCGCGGAAAACCTCTGAGAGCGCCTTCGACTGGTGCTCCACGATCCGCTCGCCGAGCTCGCGGGTGGCGGCCGTGGGGTCGCCGAGAACCCCGGATGCCGAGAGGTCGTCCGTCACCCAGGCGGTGGGCACCGCGCCCTCGAGGGTGAGGTGCGTGTAGCCGGCGAAGAGGTCGCCGGCCGCGGCGCCGTCGCGCACGGCGAGCTGCATGTGCACGAGCTCGGGAGCGAGCGCCCACACGATGCTCGACTCGATCTGACCGCCGTGGATGCCGTAGTCGGGATCGACGGGGTCGACACCCTCGGGCAGGCCCAGTCGCCCGGGCATCATCGGGAAGACCTCGAGGCCCGTCTCGACCCGGATGTCGCGCGCGACCACATCCAGCAGCCCGGGCTGGCCGCCGTGACCGTTCACGAACACGAGCTTGCGGAATCCGGATGCCGCCAGCGAGCGTCCGAGATCCAGGCACACGGCTATCAGCGTCGAGGCGCTCATCGCGATGGTGCCCGCGCGGCCCAGGTGTTCGGTCGACTTGCCGTAGCTCAGGGTGGGCAGCTGCCACACGTTACTGCCCTCGCCGAGCCGTGCGATGGCCAGCCCGGTCATCCGCTCGGCGACCAGGGCATCCGTCACCAGGGGCAGGTGCGCCCCGTGCTGCTCGATCGCGCCGATCGGCTGCACGATCACGGCGTCGCTCTTCTGGATCGCCGCCACCTCCACGGTCGTGAGGTGTGCCAGCAGATGCGTCATGTGGATGTCTCCCGACCGTGAAACGACGCCGACCCGTCCGTTCGTACCGCTAAGCCATGGGGAGAGCGCGACTGACTGACGGGTCGGCGGCTGGGGGTTACTTGGTGAGGCCGATCGAGGTGTCGATGAACTCATTGGTGTAGATGTCGGCGGGGGTGAGGCCTTCCGCGGGTGCGGTGCCGAGGCCCTCGAAGACAGGGACGATCTTGTCGAAGACATCCGAGACACGCTGGTCTTCGAAGTCGCCGAGGGTGTCGTTCGGGCCGTTGCCGACCAGGCCGATGCTGAGAGCGGTGTCGATCGAGTAGTCCGCCACGCCCTGGGTGTAGACCCAGCCGGTGTCGTAGTCCTTGACCAGCTCGAGGATGAGGTCGACGGTCTGCTGGGGCGAGTCGTAGAAGTCGACCTCGGCCTGCTGCATCACGGGCACGAGCGCCTTGAGGCAGTCGGCCTGCGCGGTGACGTCGTCACTGCGCACCGAGACGGGGCCGTAGTAGATCGGGTAGCCCAGGTCGTTGATCAGCTGGTAGTCGACCGGCTTGCCCCAGCTCTCCACCTCGTTCTCGTAGATGTAGGGCTCGGCCGAGGCGAAGCCCTGCTGGGCGTCCTTGCCGCCGGCGGCCACGAACGAGGCGGGGGTGCCGTCGTAGGATCCGTCGGTCTGCGACTCGGGGATGATGCCCGCGGCCATCAGGTACTCCATGTAGGCGGAGCCGCCGAAGTAGCGCACGGTCGCGCCGCCGGCGACGACATCCTGAACCGTCTTGGCGTCGGGGTAGGTCTCGGGGTCCCACATGATCATGGTGGGGCCGATGTCCAGTGGTGCGAAGACGGCCGTGGTGGGCATGTCGGCCGAGAGCTGGATGGCCTCGTCGGTGGAGACGTAGCCGAGCAGGATGTCGGGGTCGGTGTACATCTGGCTCGACACGGTCTGGAAGCCGATCGCCGGGCCACCGGCCCGGATCTCGACGTCGACGCCGGTGTACTCGCCGCCGGCCATCAGCGGGCCGGAGACGGTCTTGTTCTCGGCGTCGATCGTGTAGTCGTCGCCGAGCAGCTGGTAGAGGTGGCCGTGCTCGGCCTCGGGGTTCCAGTCGGTCTGGATGACGACCTTGGCGGGGCAGCCGGCCGCGGCGAGGTCGGTGGCGCCGATGGTGAGGTCGGCGGAGGAAGTGGACTCGGTGGTGGCCGAGGAGCCGCTGGAACAGGCGGCGAGGGACACGGCGGCGGTGACCGCCAGCCCGGTGGCCAGGATCAGCCGGGATCGGGAGCTGCGCATGGGTTGTCTCCTTGGTTGGGTGTGCTGTGTGGTGCGGGTGGGCCGGATGGGTTCAGGGGGGCGGGGTCTGCGGGCGACGGATGCGCCCGGCGGTCAGGCCGCGAGGGTGCCGCGAGCGGCGAAGACGACCGCGAGGTCTTCCTCGTCGAGCGGCTCGGGCGTGCCCGACACGACGAGGTCGTAGAAGCCGGGCAGGCCGCCCTCGGGCTGCGAGCCGAGGTCGTGGGTCATGATCGTGACCGAGTAGAGCTTCTCGGTTTTCGACGTGTTGGCAATATGGTGCACCGAGCCGATCGGCAGGGTGAGCATGTCGCCGGCACCGACCGGAACCTCGTTCTCGTCGCTGTAGGCGATGCCCTCACCCTTCAGGAAGAGGAAGAGCTCGACCGAGTCGGGGTGCGAGTTGTCGGGCTGCTGACCCTCCGGGTCCCAGATCTCCAGGAACACGCTCGAGGGCGAGCCGTCGACCGGGCCGGTCAGCGGCACGAGCCGCACCGTGTCGTCCGGAGCGATGCGGTACGCCGTGTAGGTGTCGGGCGAGCGGAGGGTGGGCGCTACGGCCATGAGGGTCGTCCTTTCGTGAGGGCTGTCGTGAGGGCGGCCGCGGAGACCGCGAAGCCGAAGCACTGGTCGACGTTGTGCACGGTGGCGTCGAGGCAGAACGCGGGCGAGGTGGTGGCGCTGGCCTCTTCGAGGAACACGCAGTCGTAGCCGAGGCAGGCCGCGTCGATCAGGGTGGCGTACACGCACTGGTCGGCGTTCACGCCGGCGAACAGGATGGTGTCGACGCCGAGAGCGCGCAGGGTGGAGTCGAGCGGGGTGTCCCAGAAGCCGCTCATCCGGAACTTGTCGATGCAGATGTCGGTGCCGGCGATCTCGAGCTCGTCGACGACCGCGGCGCCCCACGATCCGGCGGTGAGCACGGCCGGGCTGGCGTCGTGCGCGGCGCCGATCCCCTCGCCGATGCCGGCGGGGTCGTACACATGGATGACGTTCGGAGGCAGGTTGATGCGGTCGGGGCGGTTGCCCCAGTCGAGCCAGATTACGGGCACGTCGAGGGCCCTCAGCTCCGGCAGCAGAGCGGCGATCGGGCCGATCGCCGCTCGGGCCGGCGGGATGTCGACGCCGATCGAGGCCAGCCATCCGCCGGGCGTGCAGAAGTCGTTCTGCATGTCGACGACCACCAGAGCGGTGCGACCGAGGTCGAAGCGCAGCTCGCCGCGGCGGGTGGGCACGGTGACGGCGCCCCGCTCCGCGGCTCCGGATGCCACGAGATCGGTCAGTGAACCGGAGACGCTCCATCGGCGTGGCTGTCGCATGTCGTCCTCCTCCCGGTCGCGGTATATGCGATGGTAAGACTGGTTTATAACGGTCGTATTTCGGCAGCGTCACCGGGAGGAAACAATGTCCAGCACCCATGACCGGCTGCTCGAGCTGTGGCGCACGGCGGCCGAGGCCGGCACACCGCTGCCCTCCGAGGCGGCCCTGGCCGCGGAACTCGGCGTCAGCCGACCCACCGTGCGCGAAGAGCTGATCCGGCTGGAATCGCACGGGCTGCTCACCCGTCTGCCCAACAGCGGCACCTTCCCCAACCGCTCGGCGCTGGACATGGGCCTGCGGCTGGACCAGAGCTACGAGTTCTCGGAGATGCTGCGCGAGGCCGGCTTCGAACCGCGGATGGAGGTGCTGGCCTCGTCGTGGTGCGAGCTCGACGCGGTGCGCGCCGACCGGCTCGGCGTGCGCCCGGGGGCGTCGGCGTTCAGCACCACCAAGCGCTGGTCGGCGAACGGGGTGCCCACGATGGTGGCGACCGACTTCATCCCCGCCACCCGGCCGGACGGCTCGGCCGCGGGCACCACGCCGGATCCGTCACTCACCGTGTTCGAGCTCGTGCGGCAGCTGCGCGGCTCGACGATCGAGTGGGAGCAGACCTGGATCGAGGCCGAGGTGGCCGATGCCGCCGAGCAGGAGCTGCTCTCGCTCCCGGCGCAATCCAGCGTGCTGCGGATCACCATGGCCGGCATCTCGGTGCTGGGCGCCAAGCTGTACCTGGCCGAGGAGACCCATCGGCAGGGGATCGTGCCATACGGCATGATCCGCACCGTTCCGCGCTGAGCGGTCGTCAGCCGGCTGCTTCCTCCGCCTGCTGCTCCTCGTCCGCGGCGAGCGCCGCGGCCTGCTCCTCGGCCTCGCGGGCCGCGCGGTAGCCGCGCACGGTCTCCATCGCGGCCTCGACGTCGTACTCCGGGTCGGGTTCGAGGAATCGCTCCAGGATCGCGACCAGCGCGATGGCCGGCAGCGTCCACTCCGGATCGTCGGAGGTGATCGTGGCCGGGCCCCGGTAGGAGGCGTCGACCAGTCCCGGGTTACCCAGGTGCCGCAGCCCCAGACCCTCCACGACCGCCGAGATCACCACCGCGTACGGCCGGTAGTCGCCGTTCCACTCCGATCGCAGCCGGTAGCCGAGGATGCGCGAGAACCAGCTGTGGAACTCCGCCATCCGCTCGATGAACGAGTCGCTTCCGCTCAGCAGCGCCTGCTCGATGTCGGCCCGCGCCGACGACTCCATGTGACTGAGCAGCGACGCCGACAGCCCCACGTACGACTGCCAGGCCACCGAGGCGATCACGGCACGGTAGTTGTGCTCGAGGGCCACCCGGATCACCTCGAACATCACCCGCCGACGGTCGGTCTCCGAACTCAGCAGCTCGACGTTCTGGAAGAGGATGCGCTCGCTGATCGCGAGCGTCTCGTCATCGGCGAGCTTGGTCGAGGTCTCGGCCGCGATCTCGGCGAGCAGATCGGAGACGAAAGCCTCTTTGGAGTCCCAGAGGCGATAGGTCGAGCTGCGCGGTACGCCCGCCTCGCGGATCAGGTCGTCCATCACGATGTGCTCGAAGCCGATCGTGAGGCCGATCCCCTCGATGCGCTCGAGGGCGACGTCGAGCACACGGCGTCGCACTTCGGCGGCCCGGATACGCGAGCGACGCCGAAGGGAATCGTTCGAAGCAGTCGAGTCGGCCATCGGATGCACCCCCACACAGTCACGCGGCTCGAGCCGGGTCAGCGGGAGCACACGTGTCGACCAGCGTAGTGAATACCTTCCCGAGATGGGACAGGGGACGCCAAGTCCCAGTCGAGTGTGACGTTCCGCGTCGCCGAGCGCGAGTGCGGTATCCCGCTAGCTAGACTAGCTAGTAGCACTGCGAACGCCTCAACCCCCATTCGGCGACCAGATCATTGCGAGCGCGAGCACCGACACCGGTGGACGCATGCCTAGTTCATCTAGTAACGAGGTGGACTACGCTTGTGCCATGACCTCGGACCGAACGGATTCGGCGCGGCACTATTGGTACGGAGACGGCTCCGAGCGCTCGCGCAGCATCGCGGTGCTCGAAGCGCTGCGCGGGTTCCGCGCCGCCGAGTCGGCCCAGCGCCGGCGCTCCCAGATCTCACTCGGTCTCGGCGAGAACGACATCCTGGCGATGCGCTACCTGTTGAGGGCGAACGAGGAAGGCCGGTCGGTCGGCCCGAAAGAGCTCGCGCACTATCTCGGAATCACCAGTGCGTCGATCACCGTGTTGCTCGACCGGCTCGAGAAGGCGGATCGCATCCGCCGCGAACCGAGCCCCTTCGACCGGCGCGCCCTCATCATCGTGCCGGCCGTGCCGACCGACGAGATCGCGATCGCGACGCTCGGCGAGGTGCGTGAGGAGCTGATCCAGGTGATCGAGGCGCTCTCCCCCGACGACGCGGAGCTCGTCATCCGGTTCCTGGCCGAGATGCGGGAGGCGCTCGACCAGATCGACAATCACGCCTACGCGAACGAGGAGCACCGATGAGCGAGCGAGCCGACCACGGTGTGAGCCACCGCACCGCGGCGGTCATGAACGAGTTGCAGGCGTACCGCGCCGCAGAAGAGGCCATGCGCCGGCGCACCCGCGAGTCGATGAAGATGGGCGAGAACGATCTCACCGCCCTGCGGTTTCTGCTGAAGGCGCAGCGCGAGGGCCGGGTGGTCACACCCGGCGCCTTGGCCGAGCACCTGAGCATGAAGTCGGCCTCGGTGACGGTGATGCTCGACCGCCTCACCAAATCCGGTCACGTCAGCCGCGCCCCGCATCCGAGCGACCGGCGCTCGCTGGCCGTGCTGGCCACCCCGGGATCCGACGCCGAGGTGCGCGCCACACTGGGCGACATGCACAGCCGGATGATGGAGGCGGCCGGCCACCTCGACGACCGCGAGGCTCAGGTGGTGCGCGACTTCCTGCTGGCGCTGACCGCCGCGACCACTCCCGCTCCCGCCGCCACGGCCTGAGGCGATCCGGGCCGGCGATCTAGCCCAGGCGGTCGATGTCGAACTGCACGAGCAGTTCACACCCGACCACCTGCTCGGTGGCCGTGCGGAACATCAGCCGGGTCATCCGGATGAAGGGCAGCACGTCGGTGCGCAGGGCCCGCACGTCATCGCTCGAGCAGCGCACCATGCCGAAGCGATCGGACTCGCCTTCCAGCAGCTCCAGGATGATCGATCCCTTCTCGGTGTGCGGCGACGATTCCAGCGCGATCAGCAGGGCCCGGATGGTGGCGCGGTCGTCTTCGTGCAGGCGCACCGAGAGGGCGCTCTCGTCGACCAGCACGCTCACGTGGTCGCCGAGCGAGTCCTGCTGGGCCGTGGTGTCGAGCGCCCTCTGCAGGCCCTCAGCCAGTTCGGCGGCCCGCAGGCGGTCGGCCTCGGTGAGCACTCCGCTCTGCCGAACGCGGCCGAGGAAGGGCACGATGTCGCTGCGCAGCCCGCCGATGCCGCCCACCACGTCGTCGTCGACGAACGCCTGGCGCAGCGCGTCGAGTTGCTGGTCGCGCTCGTCGGCCTGCTCCAGCCGTTCCGCGTAGATCCCGTAGAGCAGCGACCGGGCGTAGGCGACCGAGCCCAGCCCGAGCGCGAGGATCGGCGCCAGCGCCACCAGAACGGTGACCGGAACGGGGATGACCGTGTCGCGGAAGCTCATCAGCGCGTGCAGCACCACCAGGATGAGCACCACGACGGAGGAGACCGTCACATAGGTGCCGAGCTCCGTGTGGGTTCGGAAGGGCGCCGCCGCCATCAGGGCGAGACCCAGGGTGATCAGGCCCCAGTCGTCGCGCACGACGATGTTCGTGCCGAGGCAGCTGAGCGAGTTCAGCACGGTCGCGATCGCGATCAGGGCGAACGCCGTGGCGAAGCGATCCGAGCTCACACCCAGGTCGAAGCGGAACGCGCTGCGCAGGAACCAGCCGAAGCCGGCGGCCAGCACCACCAGCGCCGCCACCGCCAGCGGCCAGGACGAGATCTGGTCGGTGGTGCTGAGGGTGACCCCGATCGCGACCAGCATCGAGACGACCGCCACCACCACCAGGAATCCGCGCGCGCTGATCGAGGCCAGCGGGTCGAGCTGTAGCGCCGTGGTGCCGCGCGGCGGTCGCATCCGCGGTACCGCCTGCACCCGGGGTGCCTGGGCGACCGGCGGCGTGCTCCGGCGGCCGATCACGAATAACCGCCCGGCACGGTCACGAACACGGCGGTACCCGCGCCCGGTCGCGACCAGATCTGCACGGTCCCGCCGATCTCCACGATGTTGTCGACCACGATCATCCGCAGCCCCACATCCTGCTCGGTGGTCTGGTCGAGATCGAAGCCCACCCCGGCATCCGACACCATCACGCTCAGCTCGGGAGGGCTGGACATCACGGCGATCTCGGCCTCCATCACGCCGGAATGCTGCACCACGTTGTCCAGGCACTCCACCAAGGCGCGCTCGAGGCTGCGGCTCACCGTGGTGCTGAGCGCATTGACCGCGCTGAGGTCGCCCGTGACCCGGATGTGCAGCCCCTTCTGCTCGCCGTCGCGCACCGCGCCGAGCAGCACCGGCACCTTCGCCAGCTTGCGGGTGGCCGACCCGTGCACTCCGGGGGCGTCCAGGATCAGCCGCACGTCGGCGAGGTTCGCCAGGTCCCGATCGATCCCCTGGCGGTGCTCGAGCCCCAGCTCGCCCGGCTCGGCCGTCGCGAGCGCGCGCAGATCGGCCAGCACGTTCTCCGTCAGCCAGGTCGAGGCGCGGTCGTGGAAACGGCTGAGCGCCACATCGCGCTCCTCGGCGAGCGCCGCCCCGGCCATCAGCGCGGTGCCCCGGGCGGCCTCGCGCCGGCCGAGCCAGAGCGAGCAGACCAGCAACGTCACCGCGACGTAGGAGGCGAGCACCGGCACATCCACCGCCAGCGGCATCCCCTGCTGCCAGGCCGCGACCTGCACGAGACCGGGACCGGCCAGGAACGCGATCGTGCCGAGCGACAACGACTTCGCCAGGGAGCGGGCCGGGATGCCCACCACGAGCACGGCGAACTCGGGCATCGACAGCAGCACGTAATCGCTCGAGGGGGTCGGTCCCGGCACCTGCACCGAGACCTCGGTGGCCACCAGGGCGAAGAAGTAGAGGCCGGCGCAGGCGAGCAGCGTGAACAACAACGCGTGCCAGTACACCTCCGCGCGCAGGGCGAGCACCACCCCGACGCCGCTCGCCAGCAGTCCGATCAGCCCGAGCGTGATGTCCCAGCGCCCGGTCACCGGGATGAACAGCGTCGCCACCGCGAACGTGGCCGCGAGGAAGACGCAGGCCAGCCACGTTCCCGCCCGGCTGAGGGCCCGGCTCGTCGCCACGCCCTCGACATCCGCCGCTATCTGTAGTGTCACCCGTGCCCCTCACAGTTCCGAGCACGACGTCGCGCCGGTCACCGACCCACTGGCGATTTTAGGCCAGGTAGCCGTCCTCGGCCGCGCGCTGCATCAAGTCCTGCTTCTTGTCGGCGTTCCGGCCCTCCGAGGCGTACTGCTCGCGCACCCGCTTGAGGGAGTTCTTGACGGCCTGGATATTGGTGCCGAGCACCATCGCGACCTCCACCGGGCTGTGGCCGGAGGCGTACAGGCGCAGCGTCTCCTCCTCGTCTTCGGAGAATCGGATGGCGACGGCCGCCGGCGTGGCGCGTGCGACCGCCTCCGCCGCGTGCCCGCCCTCCGGCCCGCTGCGGCCGGCGGGCTCATCCCACGCCACACCCGTGGCCGTGCGGCGGGCGAGGGCACGGCGGACCGCATCCACGAGCTCGCTCGCGGGGCGGGTCTTCGACACGTAGGCGGCGGCGCCGGCCGCTCGCACCCGGCGTTCCAGGGCCGGCTCCTCGCCGTCGCCGGTCACCACGACGGCGGTGCCGGCCGTCAGGCAGATCCGGATGCGCGCCTCCAGCGCCACGCTGTCGCCCAGCTGCTGATCCATGACGAGCACCTCGGGCCAGGCCTGCGCATCGCGGATCAGGTCGGGCCACGACCGGGCGCACACCGTCACCCGCAGATCCGCGGCCTGCGCGGCGATCCAGGCGCCCAGCCCGTCGAGCACCAGTGCGTGGGCGTCGAGCAGGCCGATCGAATGCGGCGCGCGGCCGAGCACAGTACCCTCTGTCGTCAACTCCCCCACCCCTGCTGGGATGATACAAGCCCCCCGAACGGGCGTCCAATCGTCAGGCTGCGCCGCACGAGCGCGGGATCGTCATGGCTGTACCCTCGACACATGAGCTCGGGCAGCGACTACACCGAGGCGGAGCGCCGGTCTCGCTTCGATCGTGCCGTCTTCCAGTCCCAGCTCCTGTTCGCCGCCGCTCTGCTTCTTCTGGTGTGCGCCGCCTACCTGTTCCAGCCGAGCGCCGTGCTCGACGTCCGTTTCTTCGGCGGCATCGCCGTCGTCTTCACCCTCACCGGGGCGTCGGCCCTGGTGCCCTGGTCGAAGCTCCCGCGGTGGTGCACCGCCCTGGTGCCGCTGGTCGACATCCTGGCCATCATCGCGATACGGCTCGGCAACCCCGACCTCGGAGCGGGACTGCTGCTGGTGTTCCCCGTCATCTGGCTCTCCAGCTACTTCGGCTTCACCGGCGCGCTCGTCAGCGTACTGAGCTCCTCGGTGCTGGTCTGGGCCAGCGCCATCCTGGCCGCCGCCCCGCTCTCGCTGAACAGCATCCCGTCCCTGCTGGTGCTGCCGATCACGCTCGCGTTCATCGCCACCACCACCCTCTCGACCTCCAGCCGCACGGCCGCCCAACGAGGGCTCCTTCGTCAGCAGGCCGACCTGCTGGAGGTCGCACTGCGCCGCGCACGCCGCCAGGAGCAGACGCTCGACGAGGTGCTGAACGCGGTGACCTTCGGCGTTGTCGCCTTCGGCAAAGACGGTGTGCAGACCATCCTGAACCGCGCTCATCGCGCGTACCAGACGGAGTTCGGGCTGCCGGAGACCAGTGTCGAGCATCCGGTGATGTACAAACCCGATCGGGTCACCCCCTACGACGACGACGAGCGCCCCTTCTTCCGGGCGACCGGCGGGGAGCGCTTCGACGACATGGTGGCCTGGCTCGGCGCGCCGGGTGAGCACCGGATCGCGCTCTCGATCAGCTCGCGGCCTCTCACCACGGCCGACGGCGCCCCCGACGGCGGCGTGATGGTGTCACGCGACGTGACCGCCGAGATCAACGCCATCCAGGCCCGCGACGACCTGGTGGCCTCGGTGTCGCACGAGCTGCGCACGCCGCTGACCTCGATTCTCGGCTACCTCGAACTCGCTCTGGACGACGAGACCCTCGATCCCTCCACCCGGTCGATGCTCGAGGTGGCCTCGGCCAACTCGGATCGGCTGCTCGCGCTGGTGGCCGACCTGCTGACGGCCGCCAGCGAGAAGGACCAGCAGATCGTGATGTCGTTCAGCCAGTGCGATCTCTCCGAGATCGTGGCGCAGGCGATCGAGGCGCAGCGCCTGGCCGCGAGCGAGCGAGGCATCGTGCTGCAGAACAGCGTGCAGGGGCCGGTGCTGCTGGAGGCCGACGGATTCCGGCTCCGGCAGGTCGTCGACAACCTTCTCACCAACGCCATCAAGTACAACGTCGAGAACGGCCGGGTGTCGGTGCAGGTCGAGGCCGACGATTCGATCGTCCGCCTGGTCGTCAGCGACACCGGCATCGGGCTCAGCGACCTCGAGCAGTCCAAGCTCTTCGACCGGTACTTCCGGGCCGAGGGTGTGCGCCAGTCCAGCATCCACGGGTCGGGCCTCGGGCTCACCATCAGCCGCGACATCGTGCGGCGCCACGGCGGCGATCTCACCGTCGCGAGCACCGTCGGTGTGGGTACGACCTTCACCGCATCCGTTCCGCGCCGACGGTGAACTCCGACTGACGCTAAACTCCGACTGGGTGCAGTTCGACCCGACGGATGCCGGTGGGACGGGGGCGGGGCGATGACGTTGGACGACAGCACCCTGCTCATGATCTCGGGCCTCGTGATCATCCTCTGCGGCGTCTCCTTCATCCTCAACACCGCCATGCGGCGCAACGACGCCTCGGGCCGGCTGTGGAGCATCTCGTTCATCACCGGCATGCTCACCGCCCTCTCGTTCTCGGTGTGGAGCGTCGCTCCCGAGACCTGGTGGGTGCTGGTGATCGGCAACTCCGCGTACGTCATCTCGATCGGCGCCATCTGGTCGGGCTCACGCGTGTTCAACGGCCGTGGTCCGCTGATCTGGATCCCGCTGGCCGCCGGTGGCCTCACCGCGCTCTTCACGGCGCTCGAGGGCCCGGATGCCGGGCCGTGGACGGGTTCCACCAGCCTGTTCATCGGCATCACCGTGTTCGCCGGCCTCGGCGCCGCCGAGACGATGCGGGCCAGGATGCGTCGCAACCTCAATGCGCGCATCCTCAGCTTCTGCCTCTGGATCGTCTGCGCCTATTACGTGATGCGCACCTCGATCTTCGTGTCGCTCGGCCCCGACAGCGCCATCTTCCAGGACTACTTCGGATCGGGCATCACGACCGTGATCACCATCCTGCTCGTGCTGCTCAGCACGATCTCGATGTCGATCCTCCAGGCCGAGCGTTCCGGCGCCCGGGCGCTGGGCGACGTGACCGTGGGCGTGCACTCGGTCGTCGGCGTGCTCTCCGCGGCCTCGTTCATGCAGCAGTGGGCCGACTGGGTGGAGCGCGCCTCCTTCAACGGCGACCGGCTGGCGATGATCGCGATGGACGTCGACAACCTGCCGCAGATGAACACCGCCTTCGGCCGCACCTTCGGCGACACCGCGATCCGCTCGGTGGCACAGATCATCCGTCACTACGCCCCCACCACGTCGCTGCTCGGTCACACGGGCGCCGGGCGCTTCGTGATCGTGGTGGTGACGGCCTCCACCACCGACGCCGAGCAGCTGGCGATCCGGCTGCAGACCGCTCTCGTCGACGAGCCGATCGACCCCGAGCAGTCCCTGCGCGCCACGGCGAGCTTCGGTGTGGTCGACACCGACGCCTTCGGCTACGGCCTCCCAGTGCTGCGCCGGGCCCTCGACGACAGCACCCTCCAGGCCCGCGAAGAGGGCGGCAACCGCATCGTGGTCGCGAGGCGCACGGCAGTTTAGGGCTGGGCTATGGCGATCGTGAGCTGGTCGGACGCCGTCTGCTTCGAGTAGTCGCCCGAGGCGGGGGCCGTCTGGAGGAGGATCTCGTAGGTGAAGGAGAGGGTGACCGAGGTGGCCGTGGGATCCAGCGCCGGCAGGATGAAGGTCTGGCTGTAGGAGTACGGGTCTTTGATGTAGTAGCCGGGGGCCACCGAGGCCTGGTCGGCGATGGGGCTCGGTGCGGGCAGCGGGCCGTCGGGGCCGGAGACCGCAGGGGTGAGCGTGACGCGCGAGAGGTAGAAGCTCTGGCCCTGGTCGCTGCCCAGCACGCCGGAGAGCGAGAAGGTGAGCGGCTTGTTGGCGTCGGCGGTCCACTCGTCCATCGCCAGCGTCGAGTAGTAGTTGATGGTGAGCGCGATGTCGCCGGCCTGCAGCTGGTGCCGCGCCGATCCGCTGGCCAGCTCGTTGATGACCGGCGTGATGGTGGCCGGAAGGGTGGGGGTGGCTGAGGCGCTGGGCGTGTCGGCGGCATCGGTGTTGAAGCCGGGCTGGTCCCACGGGGCGGTGCCGCACGCGCTCAGCGCGACCGTGGCCGCGAGGGCGAGACCGCCGGCGAGAGCGCCTCGAACCGCGCGTCGGCGGCCGAATCGTGCTGTGCCTGGCATCCGAACACCCTTTCCCAAATGACCTGATCCAATCTTAAGCTGATCTTGACGCGACCCTAGCGCATTGTCGGGGGAACGCTTGCAGCCATGGGGGAGACTGAATTCATGACCGAGATCA
Organism: Herbiconiux sp.; assembly: GCF_023264855.1. GTDB lineage: Bacteria > Actinomycetota > Actinomycetes > Actinomycetales > Microbacteriaceae > Herbiconiux. The sequence continues at coordinate 170,514 of NZ_JAHFUW010000001.1, forward strand.
ACCCGTACGTGACGGATCGCAGCGATCTGAGCGACGAGCGCGACGACTTCCAGAACGACTTCATCGAGTCGGTGGAGTCGCTGCCCTCCTACCGCCCCACCATCGGCTGCATCATCCCGGCCTACAACGAGGCGGAGTCGATCGGCGCCGTGCTGGAGTCGCTGCTCAACCAGACCCGCCTCCCCGACGTCATCCACGTGGTCGTGAACAACACCACCGACGACACCGTGAAGATCGCCGCCCAGTACGCGGGCCCGCACCTCAAAGAGGTCGACGGGGTCGAGCAGTTCACCGAGGTGTACGTGCACGACATCGGCAAGAACAAGGACAAGAAGGTCGGCGCCCTCAACTACGGCTACCAGCTGATCGAGGGATGCGACTTCCTGCTCGGCGTCGACGGCGACACCACCGCCGCTCCCGACGCGGTGGAGCGCCTCGCCGAGGAGATCACCTCCGACTCCCGCATCGGCGGCATCTCGGCGATCTTCTCGATCGACGACGCACCGATCGAGGGCTTCGTGGCGAAGTTCCTGATCACCGGCCAGCGCTTCCAGTTCGCCGCCTTCAACATGCAGAACATGCTGAAGGGCCGCAACATGGCGGTGCTCGGCGGCCAGTTCTCCATCTTCAGCACGAAGGCGCTGCGCCAGATCATGGTGGAGAACCACCAGAACACGCCCTGGGTGAAGGACAGCGAGGTGGAGGACTCGCTGCTCTCGCTGCAGATCAAGAGCGCCGGCTACCTCACCAAGATCTCCGCACAGGCTCGCGCCGACGTCGGCGGGATGACGACCCTGCGCGGCCTCGACGGCCAGCAGGTGAAGTGGAACTTCGGGGCCATCGAGCTGATGTGGCCGGGGCAGCGCGGCGACACGAAGGGCCAGCCCTTCCACCCGAACCTGCGCCTGCGCTGGCTCGAGAACCTCTCGATGCTCACCAACCTGGTCACCCGCGTGCTCTTCGTGCTGCTGCTCATGGGCTCGCTCTCGATCAGCGCCTTCGTGTTCTCGCCGATCTGGCTGATCCCCCCGGTGATCGCCATCCTGCTGAACCTCCGCACCGCGCTGTCGATGAAGAACCGCAACAAACGCGACATCTTCTTCGCCCTGTTCCTCTTCCCGGCCGAGATCTACATGTGGGTCAGGCTCGGCCACTTCCTCCGGGCCTGGACGAAGTTCCTCAGCAAGAAGCAGACCGACAACTGGGCCGCTCAGGCCAAGGCCGAGCGCGGCCGCGGCAACGGCTACCTGGTGCCGCTGGTCATCCTCGTGCTCGTGGTGGCCGTGCTCGTCCTGGTCTGGTTCGTGCTCGACCCGTTCACCCAGTCGACCATCCTCTGGATCGGCTGGCCGGTGCTCGGCGTCATCACCATTCTGCAGACCATCACGATGACCGCCAAGGTGCTCACGCGCTACCGGGGGTACAAGGTTTGACGCAGGTCTACATCGAACACGACGTGATGCTGTCGCTGCTCACCGCGGTGGGCGACGAAGAGGGTCGCGGACGGTTCGTGCACGATTTCATCAACCTCTGGGAGACCCGATCCCAGAGGTTGATGAAAGCACTCGGCAGCCAGGATTTCGAGGATGCCGACGTCGTGCTGCTGAGTATCCGCAGCAGCAGCACCATGCTCGGCGCATGGCCTCTCGAGGCCATCGCCGGCATGGTGCATTCTTCGGTGAAGGCCCACGATCTGGCGGGCAGCATGAGCCATCTGGCCCGGCTGCACGAGGTGGGCTCGAACACCTGCCGCGAACTGCTCCAGCGGCTGGAGACGATGCGCGTCAGCGGGGCGCGACCGGTCAGCGGATCGGCCGCCGGCGGATCCGGGCAGGCCTGATCCTGGTGGCCTCAGTCTGCTTCGGAGGCCGCCAGACGATAGCCCACACCGCGCACCGTCTCGATCCAGCGCGGGGTCGTGATGCTGTCGGCGAGCTTGCGACGCAGGTTCGCCATGTGCACCTCGATCGCGCGCTTGTCGGCCTCGCTCACGAAGTGGGCGGTGACGTAGCTCTCGCCGCGCAGCAGCAGCGCCAGGTCGGCCTTGCTGCGCACGCGCCGCTGGCTCTCCATCAGGGCGTTCAGCAGGTCGAACTCGCTGCGGGTCAGCTCGATGGCCTTGCCGTCTTTCTCGGCGAGACGCATCTCGGAGTTGACGAACAGGGCGTTGTGCTCGATCCAGCCGTCTTCACGGTCGTAGTTCTTGGGACCGGCCGGCTCGACGACGGCCGCGGGCTCGGCGGCTACCGTAGCGGGAGCCTGCACCGGTGCGGGCTCGTAGGCGGTCGGAGCGCCGTACGCCGGTGCGGGAGCCGCCGCCGGAGCGAACGGGGCCGTGGGAGCCGGCGCCTGCGCGGCCGGCGCGACCGGGCCGGAACCGTCGACCGCGAGCACCTGACGGGGCCTGCGCATCATCGCCTCGACCCGGGCGCGCAGCTCGCGCGGGCGGAAGGGCTTCGTGAGGTAGTCGTCGGCGCCGGCCTCGAGGCCTTGAAGGGTGTCGATCTCCTCGTCGCGCGCCGTGAGCATCACCAGGTAGGTGTTGCTGAAGGCCCGGATGCGCTTCGCGGCCTCGAAGCCGTCGATGCCGGGCATGCTGACGTCGAGGGTGGTCACCATCGGGTCGTAGGCGCGAACCGCCTGCACGCCGTCGAGACCGTTTCCGGTGGCGATGACCTCGAAACCCGCCTGGGTCAAGACCGTCTCCAGCAGATGGCGGATGTCGGCATCATCCTCGATGATCACCGCGACGCGTCGTTCCGAATTGGTGTCCATTGCCACGATCGTACCAACGGATGGGGCCGACGATGAGTCTTTCCGGTGGACGGCCCGAACGGGTGGCGGTACTCAGCCAGGACGAGGCCTACAGCGCGGGACTCCGCGAGTGGTTCCGCGCTCACGATCCGGAACTGGCCGTGGTGCTGGAGTCGACCCGGTGGGGCGACCTGCTGCAGGCGGCGGACTTCCCACCCGAGCTCGTGCTGCTGGACGCCGCCACCTCGGGGCGCAGCTCCGTCGCGTCGCGCGTTCGTACGGTGCGCGCATCCGGGGCCGCCGTGATCGTGCTGAGCCGCGCCGACGAGGAAGATGCCGCCGCCGCACAGCTCGCCCTGTCATCGGGCGCCTTCAGCGTGCTGCCCAAATCCGTCCCTCTGGGGCTGATCGGCGAGGTCGCCCGGGCTGCGGTCGGTCTCGGCGTGGTGACGGCGGAGGACTGACGGTCGCTGCTACCAGCCCGCGTCGGCGGCGAGTTCGAGGGCGTTGGCACTCCACCATTCGCCCGCGACCGGACCACCGTTGCACTCGCCGTCGCTCTCGCCCGGCGGCTTCACCCAGAGGTTCGCATCCTGGGCCGAGCCCGACTTCGTGGCCGCGGGTTCAGCTCCCAGCGCCCGGCCCGACGGGTTGCACCACTCGCCCGTGGAGCCGTTGCCGTTGCGGCCGGTGTCGATCACGTAGTGCGCTCCCCCGGTGAGGCCCGAGATCTCGTTCGCGTAGTACTGCTCGCGATCGGTGGAGTTGTAGTTCGAGACGTTGGTGGAGAAGCCGCGCGCCCGGCTCACGCCGGCCTTGTTCAGCAGGTCGGCCATGTCGGCGGCCGGCCCCCAGTTGGAGTGCCCGGCGTCGATGTACACGGTGAGTCCGGCGCCGGCCAGGGTGTCGACGGATGCCCCGACCTCCGAGAGCCGTTCATCGACGTTGTCGCACTCGTCGGCCAGCGCCAGCGCGTCCGGCTCGAGGATGATCACGGCGTCGCTGCCGGAGAGCGCCGACGCGATCTCCTGCACCCACACCGGGTACTCCTCGGCCGAGAGGCCGCCGCCGGAGTAGTTGCCGCAGTCGCGGTTGGGGATGCCGTAGACCGTGAAGACGGGCGACTGACCGAGCTTCTCGGCCTGGCCCACGAGATCGGAGACGTACCCGCCGATCTCGCCGGTCGGATGCTTCTCCGGCGTCAGCCAGATAGCGGTCGGCACGGCCGCGATCTTCTCGAACGTCGCCGCGTCGGCGGTGTCGCCGGCCGTCGTGGCATCCTTCGCCGCGGTCGCCGCCTTGGAATCGGGATCCACGAAGAGGGTCTTGCCCGCGAACGGATTGTCGGACGCGACGCCGCCCTGGCCGAGGATCGCGCCGATCCCCACCACCATGGCGCCCAGCACGGCCACGATCGCGACGACCGCGACGCCCAGGCCGACCCGCGGCAGAACTCTGTTCACGAAGGCCCTCCCGGTCTGGACAGTGCCCCCAGCCTACCGGGCAGCGCCCCCCGCGCTCTGCTCGGTGACCGAGCTGGCTCGGCCCACCGTTCCCGCAGCACCATAGGCCTTCAGGCGCGACATGGTCTGCGCGAACGGCACGGGCCGGCCGTAGAAGAAGCCCTGCGCGTGCCGCACGCCGATCCCCACGAGAACGTCGACGGCATCCTGGGTCTCGATGCCCTCGACCACCGTGGAGTAGTCGAACGCGTCGCCGAACCCCTGCAGCGCGCGCACCACCTCGCGCTGGCGGGTGTCGTCGAGGTTGTCGACCAGCGAGCGGTCGATCTTCAGGATGTCCATCGGGATGCGCACCAGGGCGCCCACGCTGGAGGCCTCGGAACCGTAGTCGTCGAGGGCGATCAGCATGCCGAGCTGGCGGAAGTGCTCGGCCTGGGCGCGCAGGTCGTCGTCGATGTCCTTCGTGGAGCGCTCGTTGAGCTCGAGGCAGAGCGAGACATCCGGATACCGCGGCACGATGTCCTTCAGGAACGCGCCGACGTGCTCGTCGCGGATCTGCTCGACCTCGAGGTTGATGGTCATCATCGTGATGCTCGGCACGATCTTGCGGAACTCCCGCGCCGACTTCAGCGAGGCCTCGATCACCTGTTTGGTGAGCAGGTCCATCCGGCCGAGGCCCTTGGCCTTCTCGATCAGCGACGAGGTCGAGATGCGGCCGAGCTCCGGATGCGTGTACCGCACCAGCGACTCGAACGCCCAGATCTTGTCCTCGACCGTGTTGACGATGGGCTGGTAGACCACGTTCAGCACGCCGTCGTCGATGGCCTTCGCCACGATCTCGTTGATGCGGCTGGAACGGTGCGGCGAGATGCCGATGCTGCTCTCGAATGAGGGGCCGCCCTGGCGGCGGGACTTCTTGATGGCCAGCATCGAATGGTCGGCGTCGACCACGATCGACTGAGGATCCGTCTCCTGGTGCCCGGAATAGGCCAGGCCCACGCTCACCAGCGGGCGGTACTCGCGACCGCCGAGGGTGGCGGGAGCGCCGATGTTGGCCACGATGTGATCGGCCACGGCCTTCGACTCGGCCAGCGACTGCAGCTTGGTGAGGATGACGACGAACTCGTCGCCGCCGACGCGCGCCACGAAGTCGTGCGGGCGCACGCTCGCCCGCAGACGGGTGGCGACGGTGGAGAGCACCTCGTCGCCGATGTGGTGGCCCTCGGTGTCGTTCAGGCGCTTGAACTGGTCGAGGTCGATGAACAGCACCGCGATGCCTGAGGCGTAGCTGCGGTCTTCGTTCAGGCGCGCGAGCGAACGCTGGAAGGCGTTGTAGTTGGGCAGGCCGGTGAGCGAGTCGCGGTCGACCCGGTCGAGCAGGGTGTCGTAGGCGCCGCGCACGCGAGCCGTCTCCGACGCGATGTGCCCGATGGCGTCGAGCGCCAGCTCGTCGTCGGGGGTGAAGGGCACTCCCCCGCTCTTGCGGCTGGCCACGAGATACTCGGTGGGCTCGACCGCGTCTTGCTGGTGCTCCTGGCTGACGTCGTCTTCGTCGGTGAGTACGGCATCCGGATCCAGCTGCGGGTCGGTGGCGTCGATCGCCGAGAACCGCGCACCGATCTCGTTGCGGCCCGGCGGGGTGCGGCGCACCTCGAACTCGGTGGCGTCGATGGCGCGGCGGGCGAAGTCGACCATCGAGACCTTCGGGTCTTGCAGCACGTCCCAGGGCAGCGCTCGCGCGGCATCCACGACCCCGCTCAGTCGGCGCTCGCTGCTGCGGGTCTGCCGGCGCTTGGCGGCGCTGTAGAAGATCAGGGCGACGATCAGCAGCGGCACCGTGTCGCGGGCCAGGCGCAGCTCTTCTTCGGGTCCGTCGACGAGGTCGAGGGCACCGGTGTTGACCACGAACACGGCGACCGCCACGAGCGAGGTGAGCGCGAGCACGCCGAGCAGACGCCACGGGCTCAGGCCGTCGACGCCGCGGGAGCGGTCGATGTTCCAGCGACCGCCGTCACGCAGGAATTCGATGACGAGCACGACGATCATGTGGGCGGCGATGCCCGCGACGATCGCCGCCGCCTCCCAGACGCCCCAGACGATGAGCACGCGCGAGACGCTCACGAAGGTGATGCCGCCGATCGCCGCCACGCCCGACCACTGCGCGGCCATCCAGGGCGAGCGCGAGGTGACCGCCTTCGAGACGTAGAAGGCCACCACCCAGAGGCCGACGTCGAGCACCGGGTTCTCCCCGACGGCGCCGATCACGAGCAGGGCACTGGCCACGCCGAAGGGCGGGAGCCCGGGCACGCGACCGACCGGGAGCTGGTACACCGCGGTGACCCCGACGCTGAGCAGGAAGACGAGGCACGCGACCACGCTCGGTGGCGGATCGAGGGCGCCCGCGACGACGCCGACGACCACGGTCGCGACGGCGATGGCGGCCAGCAACGCCGAGACGGCGACCGACGCCTTGCGCTGCTCCGAGTGCTCCACCATGCCGTGAGCTTATCCGCTGGCGGGGCTCGCCCGGCGCGGTCAGAGGCCGAGTCCGCGCAGTGCGGCATCCATCTTCTCGGCCATCGCCGCATAGCCCTCGTCGTTGGGGTGCAGACCGTCGGAGGCCATCCACTCCGGATGGCCCTCGATCCAGTGCGAGGCATCGGGAATGTAGTCGGCGCCGATGTCCTCGGCCCCGGCCTTCACCCAGTCGATGATCTGCTGCACCGAGTCGGGGCGCTCGTCGGTGTACCAGAACGGCTCCACCACGATGATGCGAGCCTCCGGGAGCTCGCTCTTCAATGTCTGGAGGTCGGTGCCGATCGCCTCCCGGATGTCGTCGGCCCGCCCGGGCATCGAGAAGTTGTCGTTCAGGCCCATCGTGACGAACAGGATGTCGGGGTCGTCGGCTATGACCTTGCTCACCTCGTCGTCGGCGGAGTAGTCCGGCGGCGTGCTGGAGCGGTTGTTCACGAACCCCAGCCCGTTGACGCTCGGGTTGAATTCGCTCCACCCGCGCTGCCCGCTCACGATGCTCGACCACCGTTTCGCCGGGTCGCTCGCCCCCGTGCCCAGGGTGTAGGAGTCTCCGTAGAACGCCACTTTCACGGCATCCGGATCGGCGGCCGCGCCGGTCGCCGGATCGGCGCTGCCCACGCCGCTCTCACTGCGCGACGACAGCTGCACGATCGCGAAGACCACGATCACGACCGCCGCCACGAAGGCGACCCCGATGAGCAGAACATTCCGAGAGGCCTGGGTCATACGCATGATTCGGATCCGAACCGGTTTCCGATGGGCGGCGCGACCGCCAGAGGCCCCTCGCCGCAGGCGAGAGGTCTCTGGCGCAGCTAGTCAGCTCCCCGCGATCACTTCGGCGATCTGCACCGCGTTCAGCGCGGCGCCCTTGCGCAGGTTGTCGTTGCTGATGAACAGCACGAGCCCCTTCTTCCCGGGCGCCGACTGGTCTTGGCGGATGCGGCCCACGTAGCTGGGGTCGTTGCCGGCCGCCTGGAGCGGGGTCGGGACATCGGCGATCTGCACGCCGGGAGCATCCGCCAGCAGTTCGTAGGCGCGCTCGGGGGTGATGTCGTTGGCGAACTCGACGTTGATGCTCAGCGAGTGGCCGGTGAACACCGGCACCCGCACGCAGGTGCCGGCCACACGGAGTTCGGGCAGTTCGAGGATCTTGCGGCTCTCGTTGCGGAGCTTCTTCTCCTCGTCGGTCTCGAGCTCGCCGTCGTCGACGATCGAGCCGGCCAGCGGGATGACGTCGAACGCGATCGGGGCGACGTACTTGACGGGGGCCGGGAAGTCGACCGATCCGCCGTCGTGCACGAGGTTGAGCAGCTTCTCGGGGTCGGCGGTGGCCGCGATGGCCTGGTTCGCCAGCTCTTCGGCACCCGCGAGACCCGATCCGGAGACCGCCTGGTAGGTGCTGACGATGAGCCGCTCGAGGCCGGCCTCGGCATCGAGCACCTTCAGCACAGGCATGGCCGCCATGGTGGTGCAGTTCGGGTTGGCGATGATGCCCTTGACCGCCTGCGTGATGGCGTGCGGGTTGACCTCGGAGACCACGAGGGGCACCTCAGGATCCATCCGCCAGGCGCTGGAGTTGTCGATGACGGTCACGCCGGCGGCGGCGAAGCGGGGGGCCTGGGCGCGCGATCCGGTGGCGCCGGCCGAGAACAGGGCGATGTCCAGACCCGTGGGGTCGGCGGTCTCGACGTCTTCGACGACGATGTCCTGGCCCTTGAAGGGCAGCACCGTGCCGGCGCTGCGGGCGGTGGCGAAGAAGCGGATGCTCTCGATCGGGAAGTCGCGCTCCTCGAGGAGGCGGCGCATGACCTTGCCGACCTGACCGGTTGCGCCCACGACGCCGACGTTCAGTGCCTTGCTCACGGTGTGTCCTTCGTTCTCAGGATGTTCGGGGCTAGCGGCCGGTGCCGGCGTGCACGACGGCCTCGACGTCGGCGTCGAGGCCGAAGGCGGTGTGCACCACGCGGAGGGCGTCGTTGATCGTGTCGGCGCGGGTGACCACCGAGATGCGGATCTCCGAGGTGGAGATCATCTCGATGTTGATGCCGGCCTCGTAGAGCGCGGTGAACAGCTTCGCCGAGACGCCGGCGTTGGTGCGCATACCGGCGCCGACGAGCGCGAGCTTGCCGATCTGGTCGTCGTACTGCAGCGCCTTGAAGCCGGAATCCTCCTGCTCGGCACGGAGGGCGGTCAGCACGAGCTGGCCCTCGGTCTTCGGCAGCGTGAACGAGATGTCGGTGAGACCGGTGGAGGCCGCCGACACGTTCTGCACGATCATGTCGATGTTCGCACCGGTCTTGGCCACGACCGTGAAGATCTGTGCGGCCTTTCCGGGGATGTCGGGCACGCCGACGACGGTGATCTTCGCTTCGCTGAGGTCGGTGGCGACGCCGGCGATCATGGGTTCTTCCACGAGGCCCTCACTTCCAGACGGGGTGACGGATGATCCGGGCACGACGGCGGGGCCGTTCGGCTCGGTCTCTGTCGGGTTGTAGACGATGGTGCCCTCGTTGTTGTTGAACGACGAGCGCACGTGCAGGGTGACGCCGTGGCGCCGGGCGTATTCCACGGCGCGGATGTAGAGCACCTTCGCACCGTTGGCCGCGAGCTCGAGCATCTCTTCGCTCGTGATGCGGTCGATCTTGCGCGCTCTGGGAACCAGACGCGGATCGGAGGTGAAGATGCCGTCGACGTCGGTGTAGATCTCGCACACGTCGGCATTCAGCGCCGCGGCGAGCGCGACGGCCGTGGTGTCGGAACCGCCGCGGCCGAGCGTGGTGATGTCTTTGGTATCGCGGTTGAAGCCCTGGAAACCGGCGACGATCACGATCGCGCCCTCGTCGAGCGCCTCGCGCAGGCGCACCGGCGTGACATCCACGATTCGCGCGGAGCCGTGCGTGGCATCCGTGATCATGCCGGCCTGGCTGCCGGTGAAGCTGCGGGCGTCGTGGCCGAGGCTCTCGATCGCCATGGCGAGCAGGGCCATCGAGATGCGCTCGCCGGCCGAGAGCAGCATGTCCATCTCGCGCGGGGCGGGGATGGGGGCCACCTCGTGGGCGAGGTCGAGCAGTTCGTCGGTGGTGTCGCCCATGGCGCTCACCGCGACCACGACCTCGTTGCCGGCCTTGCGGGCCTCCACGATGCGCTTCGCGACCCGCTTGATGCTCTCCGCGTTGGCGACCGACGAACCGCCGAACTTCTGAACGATCAAGCTCACGGGGACTCCTGGAGAGGCGGGGCGGGGAAGCGGGTCGCACAGAACCCGACTGCCGAGTATATCGCGGCGGGGTCGGGCCGTATTCCCAGCGCGGTGTCACCGGGGGTTCACCTGCGCTTAAGGCGAGCGCTTTAGCGTGCTGGAATGAGCAGCACCAACTGGACCAAGACCGCCCTCCGCGCCCGCCTCCGGGCGGATCTCGCGCTGGACACCGCGGCGCACGGCCGCGTGGTGACGCCGGAGCTCGCCGGCCGGCGGCTGGAGTACCTGCGGATCGTCGCGGGCGTCGATCGTGGCTCGCTGTCGGCCGACGACGGGGCCTCGGCGTTCGAACTGCTGGGGCGCTCGGTGGAGTCGGCCGCGGTCGGCTCGGGCATCGCAACCGCCGCCTGACCGGAACCGCCCGCGGTCACTTGGCCTGGTCGTAGCGGTCGACGATCGCGACCGTCACGGGGAACTCCACCGGCGCCTGACCGAAGATGAGGCGCCCGGCCTCGGCCGCCGCCTCGCGGAGCTGCCCGGCCACCTGCTCGGCGAGCGCAGCGGGCGTGTGCACCATCACCTCGTCGTGCAGGAAGAACGCGAGGTGGGGACGCTGCTCGAGTCGAGCATCCGTGGGGCCGTCGCCGAGCGCCCAGAGGCGCCGGCGGATCGAGCTGATCCAGCACAGCGCCCACTCGGCCGCGGTGCCCTGCACCACGAAGTTGCGGGTGAACCGGCCCCAGCTGCGCGACGACTGGCGGGCACGGGAGCGCACGGCTTCGGACGCGCCGTCCGCCGCCGCCGCGTCGCGCAGGTCGAGCCAGTCGTCGCTCGGGCGCGGGCTCGTGCGGCCGAGCCTCGTCGAGACCCGGTTGCCCGCCTCGCCGGTGCGGGCGGCGGCCTCCACGAAGGCGATCGCCGCGGGGTACGCCCGCGCCAGGCGCGGCAGCATCCGGCCGCTCTCGCCCGTGGTGCCGCCGTACATGGCGCCGAGCATCCCGAGCTTGGCGTGCGGGCGGGTATCGACGGCGCCCGAGGCCACGATGCCGTCGTAGAGGTCGCGTCCGCGACCCGCCTCGGCCATCGCGCGGTCCCCCGCCAGGGCGGCGAGGATGCGCGGCTCGAGCTGGGCGGCATCCGCCACCACGAGCAGATGACCGGGGTCGGCGCGCACCGCGCTCCGCACCGCCTTCGGCAGCTGGAGGGCGCCGCCGCCCTCCGAGGCCCAGCGCCCGGTGACGACGCCACCCGGGATGTAGGTGGGGTGGAAACGGCCGTCGCGCACCCAGGTGTCGCTCCAGTTCCAGCCGTTGGCGGTGAGGATGCGGGCCCGCTTCTTGTAGTCGAGCAGGGGCGGGATGGCGGGGTGGTCGATGCGGGTGAGGTCCCACGAGCGGGTACTGTCGACGCGGATGCCTGCGCGCCGCAGGGACTTCAGCAGTTCGGCCGGGGAGTCGGGGTTGGCCGTGGGATCGCCGAGGGCCTCCCGGATCTGTGCGAGCAGGGCCTCGAGCTTGGCCGGGCGCGGATCGGGATCGCCGGGCCTCGCGCCCGGCGGCCGCTGCGGACGGGGGCCCAGCAGCTCTTCGAGGAGCTCGTCGTGGCGTTCGGCGCTGTAGGGGAGGCCCGCGTGCCGCATCTCGGCGGCGACGAGGGCACCGGCCGACTCGGCCGCCGTGAGCAGCGCGATGCGACTCGGGTCGGTGGCCTCGGCCACGGCGGTGCGCTGGGCGCGGAACTCCACGAGTTCGTCCGGCTCCTCGGCCGGGGCGGACCGGTCGGCGACCGTTGGGCCGTTCGAGGCACCGACGGCGGAGGCGGGAGCGGCGTCACCGCCGCCGGCACCTCGCCCGTGTTCGGCGGTGCGCTCGGTGTTGGTGGTTGGTGCGGCGGCGGCGCTTCGACCCCGCCCGGCGGCAGTGCGTTCGGCGTTGGTGGTGTGTGCGGCGCCGGCCTGCCCGGTCGTCGACCGGCCTGGCGGGTCGTCGACCACAGCGAAAAGAGTGTCGTCGAACAGAGCGGTCTGAGGGGGCGAGGCGGCCAGGGTCGACCCGGCATCCGGATCGGGCTCCGCCAGACGGGCGGCAGCCTGATCCCAGTGCGAGAGAGCGGATCGGGCGAGCGAGGTAGTGGCGGTCAGCTCAGAGGCGCGGAGGATCGTGTGCACCAGCCGCAGGTCGTGGCAGCGCTCGATGCGCACCCCGGCGGCGAGCAGCCCGGGGTACCAGCGCGCGGTGTCGTCCCAGACCCAGCGCGGGTGATGCTCCCGTTCGAGGCGCGCGACCGCTCGTGCGAGCTCCTCCCGCGGGAAGACGACGGTGTCGGCGGCAGCAGCGGCATCCGGTCCGAGAAGCGAGGCGTGCACGTGGCCGTCAGGCGCCTCGGAGAGGACGATGAACTCGATCACGGCGTTCTAACCGGCTCGGTTCGGTTCAAAAAGCTGCAAATAACGCCGACCGGGGGCATATACGGCCTCGGTGTGGCTGATTTGCAGCCTTTTGGAACGACGCCGGGCGCTGCGGCCTCGGGCATGCGGGTCAGTTCTCGACCAGGCGGCGCCCCTCGAAGGCCCGGCCCAGCGTGACTTCGTCGGCGTACTCGAGGTCGCCGCCCACCGGGAGGCCCGAGGCCAGACGGGTGACGCGGATCTCGAGGGTGGTGAGCAGGCGCGAGAGGTAGGTGGCCGTGGCCTCGCCCTCGAGGTTGGGGTCGGTGGCGATGATGACCTCGGTGACCGTGCCGTCGGCGAGGCGCTGCATCAGTTCGCGGATGCGCAGATTGTCGGGTCCGATGCCGTCGATAGGGCTGATCGCGCCGCCGAGCACGTGGTACAGCCCCCGGAACTCCCGGGTGCGCTCGATGGCGACCACGTCTTTGGCCTCCTCCACCACGCAGATCAGGTTCTGCGAGCGGCGCGGGTCACGGCAGATACCGCAGGTCTCCTGCTCGGAGACGTTGCCGCAGACCTGGCAGAAGTGCACCTTGTCGCGCACATCGGTGAGGATCTCGGCGAGCCGGCTCACGTCGAACGACTCCGTCTGCACGATGTGGAACGCGATCCGCTGGGCCGACTTGGGGCCGATACCGGGCAGGCGGCCGAGTTCGTCGATGAGCTCTTGGACGATTCCTTCGTACATGGTGGGGGCCTCTCAGCGGATGCTCGCCGGTCGTCGTGTCGGTGTGGGGGCAGGGAGAACCCGGTGGGCGGTTCGCTCAGCCCTCGCGGCCGGGGAGCGGTTGCTCTTCGATGAAGTTCGCCCCGAGGATCTCGCGCACCACGGCCTCGCCGTAGCGGGCGCGGCCGCCCGCCGTGGCCGCCGGGGGGCGGGTGGGCACGGATCGCACCTGCCCTGGAGCGGATGCCGGCGGGGTGGCACCCGCAGCGGGCGCTGCGGATGCGGCGGCCTGCGCGGGCGGGGTGGGTGGAGCGGGCGAAGTGGCGCGATCGGGCGAAGCGGCCTGAGCGGGCGGAGCGGCATGCGCGGGCGGCGTGACCTGACCGGCCGCGGAAGCACCGGCCGGAGAGGATCCGGGCGCGACGGCGATGGCACCGGGCACGCTGTCGGCACGATCGGCGGGGAGCTCGGGCTCGTCGCTCGGCATCGGCTCGTCGGCGAGAGGAGGCTCGTCGTCGCTCGAGGTCGGGATCGCGACCACGTCCCAGCTGGTGGTCGGAGCAGCGCTCCGACCGGCCGCGGCTGCCGACGGCGCGCCGGTGGAACGAGCCTGCTCGGAGCGCGCCGGCGAGGCGGGGCGCTGCGCCGACGCGGACGGCGGCGCCGAAGCGCGGGAAGGTGCCGGAGAGGAAGCCTGCGCCGGGGCGGGAGCCTCCGTCTGCGCGGCCGGAGAGGGGCTCGGCGCAGCAGCCCCCGACCGGCCCGATGCGGGGGCACCGGAAGGGCCGGACGCCGCGGCATCCGACGGGCCGGACGCGGCGGCTCCGGCCGGAGAAGAACCGGCTGGAGCCGTGCTGGATGGAGAATGATCGGTCGGGGCGTCACCAGCAGGGGCAGTGCCGGCCGATGCAGATGCGGGAGCCGCCGCGGCCGCGCGCTCGTCGGGAGACGGCTCGTCGTGCGGGCGCAGCGACGTGTCGACGTTCGCGCGGTACATCACACGCAGGCCCAGCACATCGAGGATGGCCTGGCGGAGGAACTCGCTGACGCCCTGCCCGGGAGCCGAGCGCTCCTTGAAGCTCGCGACGTCGTTCTCGCTCGGGAAGGCGAGCGTCAGCACGTCGCCGTCGAGCGCTCGCACCTGCGCGGTGTAGACCACGAGCCAGGCCGTCATCTTGGCCTTCTGCACGGCCTCGAGGATCTCGGGCCAGGCATCCTTCATCTGCTGCAGCGTGACCTCGCCCGCCGCGGCGGAGACGGCGGCCGGTGACTCCGCCGGGGCAGCCGCGGTCACAGCCGCATCGGCAGCCGCGACGGGCACTGCGGGCTGCGGCACAGCCACGACGTCGGGCGTAACCACTGGCGACTCCGTCGGAGTGCTCCTCGCAGCGGGCGCGTCGGACGCCGAAGCCGGCGCGGCGGCGGGCACTCTCGGCGTCGGCGCGGAAGCGGCAGGCGGCAGCGACGAAGCGGGTACGGCCGGGCTCGGCGCGGCCGTACGTTCGGCAGATGCCGTCCCGACAGCGGCGTGCGTCGACCGACCCGCATCCGGACCGTCCACGCCGATACGCCGCTCGAGCCGCTCGACGCGGGCGAGCGCACCGCGCTGCGAGTCATCGGAGGCCGGCACCAGGGCCCGCGCCACCATCAGCTCGAGGTGCAGACGCGGCGAGGTCGCACCCGTCATCTCGGTCAGCGCCGCATTGACGATGTCGGCCAGCCGCGAGAGCTCGGCGTGCCCGAACAGGGCCGCCTGGCGGCGCATCACCTCGATCTCGTCGGCCGGCACCCCGCGCAGCACGGCGGACGCCTGCTCGCGGGTGGCCTCGACCACGATGATGTCGCGCACGCGCTCGAGCAGGTCTTCGACGAAGCGCCGCGGATCCTGCCCCGTCTGGATGACCCGGTCGACCGCGTCGAAGGCCGCAGCCCCGTCGTGCGTGCCGAGCGCGTCGATGGCCTCGGAGAGCAAGGCGCCATGGGTGTAGCCGAGCAGGGCGACCGCGCGCTCGTACTCGACCCGGTTGCTCTCGGAACCGGCGATCAGCTGATCGAGCAGCGACAGGGTGTCACGAGCCGACCCGCCACCCGCCCGCACCACGAGCGGCAGCACGCCCGGAGCCACCTCGACGCCCTCGGCCTCGCACAGCGTCTGCACGTACTCGAGCAGCTGCGCCGGCGGGATGAGCCGGAACGGATAGTGATGCGTGCGCGACCGGATGGTGCCGATCACCTTGTCGGGCTCCGTGGTGGCGAAGATGAACTTGATGTGCTCCGGCGGCTCTTCGACGATCTTGAGCAGCGCGTTGAAACCCTGCGGCGTCACCATGTGCGCCTCGTCGAGGATGAAGATCTTGAAGCGGTCGCGGGCCGGCGCGAAGACCGCGCGCTCGCGCAGGTCGCGCGCGTCGTCGACACCGTTGTGGCTCGCCGCGTCGATCTCGACCACGTCGAGCGAGCCCGGACCGTCGCGCCCCAGCTCGACACAGCTCGGGCAGACCCCGCACGGAGTGTCGGTCGGACCCTCCGCACAGTTCAGGCACCGGGCCAGGATGCGGGCCGACGTCGTCTTGCCGCACCCACGCGGACCGCTGAACAGATAGGCGTGATTGACCCGGTTCGTGCGCAACGCCGTCATGAGCGGATCGGTCACCTGAGACTGCCCGATCATCTCGGCGAAGTTCTCGGGCCGGTAGCGGCGATACAGGGCGGTGGACACCCGCCAACAATACCTCGGGCTACCGACAGTGATGCTTGGCGGGTGGTGCTTGTTGCCGGGGCGCCGGGCTTCGCTCGGCGTCCCGGGGCTGAGCCGGTCCCTGCCCGGCTCAGCGCGACATGTGAGCGCGCGGTCGAGGGACGCGGCCTGCGGTCGCATCCCTCGGCCACACGCTCACCTTGGGTCGGCGGGTACGGCCTGCGGCCTGCCGTCCCGTGACCTCGCTTCGGGCGGGATCGAGTGGGCCGATCAGGGGGTGAGGGCGCGGGCGAAGCAGAGGGAGAGGGGGGAGCCTACGTAGGGGCCGAAGAGGGGGATGGGGGTGTAGCCCTCGCGCTGGTAGAAGCGGATGGCGTCGGGCTGGGCGGTGCCCGTCTCGAGGACGAGGCGGTCCAGGCCGAGACCGCGGGCCTCGTCTTCGAGGGCGCGCAGGATGGCCGTCGAGACTCCGGCGCCACGGGCGGAGGGGTGCACGAACATGCGTTTGATCTCGGCTCCGCCATCGGGGAGCGGGCGCAGACCGCCACAGCCGACCGCCGTGCCGTCGGCGGTGCGGGCCACCAGGAAGATCGGCACACTGTCGGCCGTGGGCTTCGCTCCGGGCTCGTGGTCGTCGCGGCCGTACCGCGCGTCGAGCTCGTCGCGCTGCGCCTGGCGGAGGGCTGCACCGTCCGGGGCGTCGAAGTGCTCGCGGGTGATGGTGACGGCGATCGGGTCGGGCATGCTCTCCTCATCTCGGACGGTTCGGGACCGAAACCATTCAGTCCCGTAACAACCATTACCGTA
>NZ_JAHFUW010000001.1:187095-216400 GCF_023264855.1 Herbiconiux sp.
TGTTATGCTCGACGGATGGCACGACAGCGCAACCTCGACGACCAGCAGCAGCGCCTCTCGGAGGCGACCTGGTCGGTGCTCACCGAGCGCGGTCTGACCGGCCTCACCCTGCGCGCCGTCGCCGAACGCGCCGGCTGCAGCACCGGACTCGTGCTGCACGCCTTCCCCGACAAGAAGGCGCTGCTGCTGCACGCCCGCGACGAGCTGCACGCCCGCACGGCGGCCACCGCCGACGCCGCCGAAGCATCCGGAGCATCCCCCCGGGACGCGCTGCTGGCCGTGCTGTTCAACGCGCTCGCACCCGAGTCGGGCGACGACGACGAGGCCCGGGTGTGGATCAGCTTCCTGGCCGCCGCCCTCGGCGATCCCGAGCTGGCCGCGCGCCACACCGAGCAGAACCGCCGCTTCGTCGACCGGATCGAGCGCCTCCTCGCCGCGTGCCGGCCCGACTGGGACACCTCGCGCACCCGCGAAGAGGCGCTCGTGCTGGTGGCGCAGTCGGAGGGCTTCAGCACCCTCGGTGCGGCGGATCCGGAGACCTACTCCCCCGCCGCCCAGCGCGCCGGCATGGCCCGGGCCGTGCGGCGCGCCCTCGACGACCCCGCGGATTCCCCGGCCCCGACGACGTCCGTGCCCGCAACCGGGCCCGAAATCGTGCCGGCCGGGCGAACGGATGACGCGGCCTCCGCCACCCTGCGGATCCGCCCGTTCGTGCCCACCGACACCGACTGGGTCGTCGACCTCTGGCAGCGCTGCGGCCTCACCCGCGCCTGGAACGACCCGCGCAAGGACATCGCCCGCAAACTCACGACGCAACCCGAGCTCTTCGTGGTCGCCGAGCGCGCACCGGGCACCGAGGGCGGCGGCGAGCGCCTCGGCACCGCCATGGCCGGCTACGACGGGCACCGCGGCTGGGTGAACTACCTCGCGGTCGATCCTGACACGCGGGGGAACGGGATCGGGCGCACGCTCATGGCACACCTCGAGCAGGCGCTCCGCGATCGCGGCTGCCCGAAGGTGAACCTGCAGATCCGCGAGGGCAACGAGCCCGTGTTCGCGTTCTATCGCGCGCTCGGCTACACGCCGGATGCCGCCGTCAGCTTCGGCAAGCGCCTGATCGCCGACGAGCAGATCGAGTAGACGGAGTTCGTGCAGGAATATGGGGCGCCGAGCGCACTATGAGCTCGGCGCTCGCTATTCCTGCACGAACCCCGGACGTCGTGCAGGGCGAACGCTCAGCGGGCCGAGACGGCCGCGAACGACTGCCGCGCGATCTCCAGCTCCTCGTTCGTCGGCACCACGAGCACCTGCACGCGCGACGACGGCGGCGAGATCCGCCGCACTCCGTCGGACGACGGGGCCGCGTTCCGCTCCTCGTCGACCTCGATGCCGAGCTCGCTCAGCCCCGCGAGCGCCCCCGCCCTCACGAAGGCGTTGTTCTCGCCGACACCGGCCGTGAACACCACCGCATCGACGTGCCCGAGCTGGGCGTAGTACGCGCCCACGTACCCCTTGATGCGGTGCAGGTACACGTCCAGCGCGAGCGCCGCGGCCTCCGCCTCGTCGCCGGTGCCGGACGTCGCCGCCTTCTGCACATCGCGCATGTCGCCGAGCCCCGAGAGCCCCAGCAAGCCGCTGCGCCGGTTCAGCAGCTCGTCGAGCTCGGCGAACCCCATCCCCGTCTTGCGGTGCAGGTGGAACACGATCCCGGGATCGAGGTCGCCCGACCGGGTGCCCATCACGAGCCCCTCGAGCGGCGTCATGCCCATCGAGGTGTCGGCCGAGCGCCCGCCCTCGATCGCGCAGGCGGAGGCCCCGTTCCCGAGGTGCAGCACGATGAGGTTGAGCGACGAGGCCGGCCGGCCGAGGAAGGCCGCGGTCGCCCCCGTCACGTACTCGAACGAGGTGCCGTGGAACCCGTACCGCCGCACCCGCTGCTTCTCGGCGAGCCGCGCGTCGATGGCGTAGGTGTAGGCCGCGGGCGGCAACGTCTGGTGGAACGCGGTGTCGAACACGGCCACCTGCGGCACCCCCGGGAAGGCCTTCTCGGCCGCCGTGATGCCGGCCAGGTTCGCCGGGTTGTGCAGCGGCGCGAGCTCGCTGAGGTCTTCGATGTTGATCTTCACCAGCTCGGTGACGACGGTCGCCTCGTGGAAGCGCTTGCCGCCGTGCACGACCCGGTGGCCGACGGCGGTCAGCGGATGCTCGGCAAGCGAGGGGCCGTGCGCCCCGAACGCGTCGATCATGGCCGCGAAACCGGCGGTGTGATCCGGGATGGGCGTCTCGCTCGTGTACGAGCCCTCGGGCGTCGTGTGCCGGGTCTGCCCGAGCGACTCGCCGATCCGCTCGACCAGGCCCGAGGCGAGTACCTGCTCGCTCTCGACCTCGATCAGCTGGTACTTGAACGACGAGGATCCGCTGTTGACCACCAGGATCGCGCTCATGAGGTGCCCTCCGCCTGGATCGCCGTGATGGCGATCGTGTTCACGATGTCTTGCACGAGCGCTCCCCGCGACAGGTCGTTGATCGGCTTGTTGAGCCCCTGCAGCACCGGCCCGACGGCGATGGCACCGGCGCTGCGCTGAACCGCCTTATAGGTGTTGTTGCCGGTATTCAGATCCGGGAATATGAAGACAGTCGCCCGGCCGGCCACCTTCGATCCCGGCATCTTGGCGGCGGCCACCACGGCATCCGTCGCCGCGTCGTACTGGATGGGCCCCTCGACCAGCAGCGACGGCCGCAGCTCGCGCACGAGAGCGGTCGCGGTGCGCACCTTCTCGACGTCGGCGCCGGAACCGGACGACCCCGTCGAGTACGACAGCATCGCCACCCGCGGCGCGATGCCGAACTGAAGGGCCGTCTCCGAGGAGGAGATCGCGATGTCGGCCAGCTGCTCGCTGGTGGGATCGGGCACCACGGCGCAGTCGCCGTAGACCAGCACCCGATCGGCGAGAGCCATCAGGAAGACGCTCGAGACCACCGAGACGCCGGGCCGGGTCTTGATGATCTCGAAGGCCGGCCGGATGGTGTGCGCCGTCGTGTGCACGGCGCCGGAGACCATGCCGTCGGCCAGGCCCAGCTGCACCATCATCGTGCCGAAGTACGAGACGTCGACCACCGTGTCGAAGGCCATGTCGAAGGTGATGCCCTTGTGCGAGCGCAACCGCTGGTACTCCTGCGCGAACCGCTGCCGCAGCTCGGGGTCGGAGGGGCTCACGACCGCGGCCTCGTCGATGTCGAGCCCGAGCTCCGCAGCCCGCCCGCGCACCGCATCCTCCTCGCCGAGGATCGTCAGCCGGGCGACGCCACGCTTCAGCACGGTGGCGGCGGCACGCAGGATGCGGTCGTCGCCGCCCTCGGGCAGCACGATGTGCTTGCCGGCGGCCCGGGCGCGATCCAGCAGCCCGTACTCGAACATCAGCGGCGTCACCACGTCGGCCTTGCTCACGTCGAGCAGTTTCAGCAGCTGGTTGCGGTCGACGTACTGCTCGAAGAGCCCGAGCGCGTTGTCGTACTTCACCTGCGAGTCGGCGGCCAGCCGGCCCCGGGTGGAGGTGATGCGCACGGCGGTCTCGTAGGTGCCGAGGTCGGTGCGGATGATCGGGATCTTCGGATCGAGCCCCACGATGAGCCGCATCACCGGCTCCGGAAGATCGAAACCGCCGTTCAGCACGATTCCGGCCAGCGACGGGAACGTGCCCGAGGCATTGGCCATCAGCACCGCGAGCAGCAGCTCGGCACGGTCGCCCGGCACCACCACGACGGCCCCCTCGGTGAGCCGCGGCAGTACGTTGCGCATCGACATCGCGGCCACCACCACGCCCAGCGCCTCGCGCGCCAGCAGCCGCTCGTCGCCGAGCACCAGCGTGCCGTCGATCGACTCGAGGATGCCGGCCATGCTCGGGGCCACGAGCACGCGGTCTTCAGGGATCGCCCACACCGGGACGCGGCGCGGCTGCACCGGAATCGAGGCCGTGACGGGAGCGACGGCGTCGGATGCCGCGGGCGACGACGCGGCGGCCAGCCCGTCCACGGCCTCCCGCGCCGCCGAGCCGATCGCGTCGCGGATCTTCTCCAGGTGCCCCGGGTCGGACCGGTTCGCGATGATGCCCACGAGCGTCGCGTGCGCGGTGCGCAGCTCCACCAGGGCCAGCTCGGTGATCTGCCGCATCTCGTCGGCGGTGCGCGCATCCGAGTGGCCGAGCAGCTCATCCGAGCCCTGGCCCTTGCGGCCGCCGAGCACCAGCAGAACCGGGGCGCCGAGGTTCGCGGCGATGCGCGCGTTGAAGCCGAGCTCGGTGGGACTGCCGACGTCGGTGTAGTCGGAGCCGAGGATGACGACGGCGTCGCACTCGCGCTCGACGGCCTTGTAGCGCTCGACGATGCGCGAGAGCGCGGCCTCGGGGTCGTCGTGCACGTCGTCGTAGGTGACGCCGATGGCCTGCTCGTAGTCGAGCCCGCTGCCCTCGCTGGCCAGCAGCATCTCGAGCACGTAGTCGCGCGCGCTCACCGAGCGGGCGACCGGGCGGAACACGCCGACCCGCTGCACCGAGCGGCGCAGCATGTCGAGCACGCCGAGCGCGATCGTCGATTTGCCGGAGTGCCCTTCGGCGGAGGTGATGTAGATGCTCTTGACGCCGGCACGCGGGGCGTCGGCGGGGATGGATGGGGTGTCGAAATGAGCCACGGAATCCTCTTCGGTCGTCCGTGTCCAATCCTAGGGCGACAGCCCCGCGGCGCGCCCGGGCGCGGGGCGATCACCCAGCTGCCGAGGGCCCCGCGCAAGTCACGCGCCGCAGTACTCGCTGGCGACGCTGGTGCCCACGACCACAGAGATGGCCTTGATCTCGCCCGATCCGTAGTCCTCGAAGTTGACCGTGCGGCCGTCGGCGGCGATCTGGTACACGGTCATCTTGTTCATGCCCACGTAGCTGTCGAGCTCGGGATAGGCGGCCTGCAGCTCGGTCACGGTCGAGCCCAGCCCGATGCCCTTCTCGGTGCGGGGTTGAGCAGCGGTGGCGCTCCACGAATCCAGCGGCAGCAGGCGCACGACGGTGATCGCCGCCGCCGGGTCGGTCACGTCGATGCCCGTCACCGCCGTGAGGCCGAGACCGCCGACGTCATAGGTGTCGACGCCCGGGCGGCAGGTGGACACCGCGGTCGGCATCACGGACTGGATGGCGCCGAGCGTCGAGTCGAGGTCGAGCGGCCCGATGCCGGCGTAGCTGATCACCCAGGTGCCGGGGTCGCCGGCCGAGTACGCGTCGGGATCCGGGGCCGGGTCGGTCGTGGGCTCGGCCGTCGGTGTCGCGGGGGCCGCCGTGGCCGTGACCGTGACCGTCGCGGTGGGAGCCGGTTCGGGCGACCCGGCGCATCCGGATGCCCCGAGCGCGATGGCCAGAACGACCCCGGCCAGCGTGACGGTGCGGCGGATCCTCATGATGTCTCCCTCGTGGCGCCGCGTCTCCATCGGCGTCCGGGAAAACACTAGGGGCAGAGCGGATGCCACGGCCTCCCCCCGAACGGGCCGTGCCGCAGACGGGACGGGCCGGGCCTGGCCTGGCCGCCGATGAAGAGGCGTCGGCGAGAGCGCCCCTTAACGAGAAAGGACTCCCCGCGCACCCGCCAGAGCCCGGTTACCCTTGCTACGTTTCCGTCCTGGGGGAGTTGGCCTGGATGGCGCCACACGGGGAGCCGGGAACCAGTGTAGCAAGTCGATCCGGGTGCCCGGACCTCGCGCTGCAGCGCCCGAGGGCGTTGACTGGGTTCATGAAGATCGCACTCGCGGGCGGCCACGGCCAGATCGCCCTGCTCACCACGAAACTGCTCGCCGCATCCGGACACGAGGTGTGGGGAATCATCCGCAACCCCGCCCACACCGAAGACATCGAGGCCGCGGGCGGGCAGTCGCTCGTGCTCGACCTCGAGCAGTCCGACTCGGAGACGCTCGCCGGCGAACTCGCCTCGCGCGAGGTCGACGCGGTGGTGTTCGCCGCCGGCGCCGGCCCCGGGTCGAGCGCCGAGCGCAAGCTGACCGTCGATCGCGACGGCGCCATCCTGCTCGCCGACGCCGCCTGGCGCGCGGGGGCGAAGCGCTACGTGCTCGTCTCCGCGATGGCCGCCGACGACTTCGACCCGGCAAGCGACGACGTGTTCCAGGTGTACCTGCGGGCCAAGAGCGAAGCGGATGCGGCGATCCGCGCCACCGACCTCGACTGGACGATCGTGCGACCCGGCGGGCTGACGGATGACGCGGCCACCGGTCTCGTGACCCTGGCGCCGTCGACCGGCCGCGGCAGCATCCCTCGCGCCGACGTGGCCTGGATCGTGTCGCAACTGCTCAGCACCGGCGGCGCCGTGCACCAGCAGTTCGAGGCGATCTCGGGCGAGACTCCCATCGCGGAGGCCCTCCGCGCGCTCTGAGCGACCCCTGGTTCGCGTCGCCCGATTCGTACGGGTAGGATGCTTCATGGTCATTCGCCCGTCAGGGTGAAGCTCCAGGAGAATTCGCCTAGTGGCCTATGGCGCACGCTTGGAAAGCGTGTTGGGTGCAAGCCCTCGGGGGTTCGAATCCCCCATTCTCCGCCACGAAGACCAAAGCCCCGGTGAGGGGCTTTGGTCTTTTTCGGTATCCGGCCGGTGGGCGCCGAACGGCGCCTAGCGCTCTCCGGCCTCGATGCGGGGGATCGCCGTGGCGTCGGCGCCGTCGAGGAACTCGGTGAGGCGCGTCACCTCGTCGGTCTCGCCGATGGCCTCGGCCGCGCGGCGGAGCATGTAGAGCGAGAGCAGCACGCCGCGGTTGCCGTCGTGCGAGAACGGCACCGGGCCCTGCCCGCGCCAGCCGGCCTTGCGCAGCGCGTCGAGGCCGCGGTGGTAGCCGACCCGGGCGTAGGCGTACGACGGAACCGGCTCGCCGCGCGAGAAGGCGCGATCGGACAGTGTGGCCCAGACCAGCGACGACGTGGGGAACTGCTTCACCGTGGTCTCCAGCACCTCGTCGACCTCCCAGCCCACGGCTCCCGCCAGCGCCTCGCGCACGCCGGGCTCGTCGGGCAGGAGGGTCTCGGGCACACCGAGGAGATTCGCGTTGCTCATGCTTCGATGCTACCCAGTGGCGCGACGCACGTCGTCGCCGGAGAGTTAGGCTTGCCTAACAGAGATTTGGAAGTGCAGCATGACGATTCCCTCCGCGCGGCCCGCCCGCCCGCAGACCACCCTCCGCGTGATCAGCCGTGAGCAGCTCTCCCCGCACCTGGTGCGGCTCGTGCTCGGCGGCGATCAGTTCGACTCGTTCGTCGACAACGGGCACACCGACAAGTACGTGAAGATCTTCTTCGCCAAGCCCGGGCTCGGGCTGCGGCCGCCCTACGACATCGAGGCGCTGCGCGAGACGCTCGCTCCCGAAGACCTCCCGGTCACCCGCACCTACACGGTGCGCGCGGCCGATCAGGATGCGCGCACCCTCACCATCGACTTCGTCGTGCACGGCGACGAGGGACTCGCCGGCCCCTGGGCCCGCGACGCCGAGCCGGGCGACGAGATCACCTTCCGCGGCCCCGGTGGCGCGTTCTCGCCCCGGCCCGAGTTCGACTGGTACCTGTTCGCCGGAGACCTCTCGGCGCTCCCCGCGATCGCCGCCGCCCTCGAGGCCCTCCCGGCCGACGCGACCGGCCTGGCCTTCGTGACCGTCTCGTCGGAAGACGACATCCTGCCGC
This sequence comes from Herbiconiux sp., assembly GCF_023264855.1. Lineage (GTDB taxonomy): Bacteria > Actinomycetota > Actinomycetes > Actinomycetales > Microbacteriaceae > Herbiconiux. The sequence continues at coordinate 194,811 of NZ_JAHFUW010000001.1, forward strand.
TGGAGGCGCCGGAGGGCGTGACCGTGAACTGGCTGGTGCGTTCACCCGACGAGGACGACGGCACAGACCCCACCCTCGACCTCGCCGACGCGATCGCCGCCGAGCCCTGGCCCGAGGGCCGCCCGCAGGTCTTCGCCCACGGCGAGCGCACAGCGATGAAGGCCCTGCGCAACCTCTTCAAGGAGCGCGGCATCACCCGCGACCAGCTCTCGCTCTCGGGCTACTGGGCGCTCGGCCGCACCGAAGACCGCTTCCAGGCCGAGAAGCGCGAGCCGATCGGCGTCATCGAACCCGTCTAGAAGTCGGCGCTCGTCCCCGGATCGGCACCGGCCGCATCCGGCCCCTCCGCCGCCCGCAGCGGCAGCCCCGCGCTGCCCTGCACGTCGGGCATGTCCTCCCCGTGCGACCGCGTGTACGCCCGATGGGCCGCCCGCTCGTCGTCCATCCGCTGCGACAGCGCGGCGTACGCCGTGGCGAGCCGGGGCACCCGCCGGATGACGTCCATCACCAGCCGGAACCGGTCGAGGTCGTTCATCATCAGCATGTCGAACGGCGTGGTGGTCGTGCCCATCTCCTTGAAGCCGCGCACGTGCAGGTTGGCGTGGTTCGTGCGCCGGTAGGTGAGCCGGTGGATCAGTGCCGGATACCCGTGGAACGCGAAGATCACCGGCTTGTCCGGCGTGAACAGGGTGTCGAAGGCCTCCGAATCCAGGCCGTGCGGATGCTCGGCGCTGTCTTGCAGGCGCATCAGGTCGACGACGTTCACGAACCGCACCGCGAGATCCGGGATCTCGGTGCGCAGGATCTGAACCGCCGCCATCGCCTCGACAGTGGGGATGTCGCCCGCTGCCGCCACGACCACCTCGGGCTCCTCCCCCGGCCGCTCGGTGCCGGCCCACTCCCACACGCTCGCGCCGCGGGCACCGTGCGTGCGGGCCTCCTCGAGCGAGAGCAGAGACGCCGTCGGCTGCTTGCCTGCCACGATCACGTTGATCTTGTCCACGGTCGTGAAGCAGTGCTCGGCCGTGACCAGCAGCGTGTTGGCATCCGGCGGCAGGTACACCCGTACGATACTCGCCTGCTTGTTCACCACATGGTCGAGGAAGCCGGGATCCTGATGCGAGAAGCCGTTGTGATCCTGCCGCCAGACGTGCGACGAGAGCAGGTAGGTGAACGAGGAGACGGATCGGCGCCACGGCACCTTCGCGCTGGACTCCAGCCACTTCGCGTACTGGTTGAACATCGAGTCGACGATGTGGATGAAGGCCTCGTAGGAGGTGAAGAGGCCGTGCCGCCCGGTCAGCAGATACCCCTCGAGAAGCCCCTGGGCGAGGTTCTCGCTGAGCATCTCGATCACGCGCCCGTCGCGGGCGAGGTGCTCGTCGGTCTCCAGCACCTCCCCCTCCCACTGCTTGGCGGTGACGTCGTAGACGTCGTCGAGGCGGTTGGAGGCCACCTCGTCGGGCCCGAACAGCCGGAAGTCGTCGGGGTTGTCGCGGATGATCTCGCGCAGCCAGCGCCCCAGCTGCCGGGTGGGCTCCACCACGGCGCCGCGCCCCTCGCTCAGGTCGACCGCGTGCGGCTCGAGCGGCGGCAGGCTGAGCGTCTGCCGCAGCAGCCCGCCGTTGGCGTGCGGGTTCGCGCTCATCCGCAGTTCGCCCTCCGGTCGCAGGGCGTCCAGAAGCTCCGACGGCCGGCCGTCTGCGTCGAACAGCTCCTCCGGCCGGTACTCCCGCAGCCACTGCTCGAGCTGCGCGAGGTGCTCGGGGTTGTCGCGCACGCCGGAGAGCGGCACCTGGTGCGCCCGCCAGGTGTTCTCAACCGGCAATCCGTCGACCACCTTCGGGCCGGTCCAGCCCTTGGGGGTCTTCAGCACGATCATCGGCCAGGCGGGCCGCTCGAACAGCCCGCCGCTGCGGGCGAGCGCCTGGATCGCCTCGATGTCGGTGAGCGCCTCGGCGAGGGCCGCCTGGAATCGCTCGTGCACGGCCATCGGGTCTTCGCCGTCGAAGCCACCGGCCACGATCCGCGGCGAGTATCCGTAGCCCCGGAAGAGCGCGGTGAGTTCCGACTCGGGGATGCGGGCCAGGATGGTCGGGTTGGCGATCTTGTAGCCGTTGAGGTTCAGGATCGGCAGCACAGCCCCGTCGCTGGCCGGATCGAGGAACTTGTTCAGGTGCCAGCTGGTGGCCAGTGTGGCCGTCTCGGCCTCGCCGTCGCCGATCACGCAGGCCGCCACGAGCGAGGGATTGTCGAGCACCGCTCCGTAGGCGTGCACGAGCGAGTAGCCGAGCTCCCCGCCCTCGTTGATCGAACCGGGGGTCTCGGGTGCGGCGTGCGAGGGGATGCCGCCCGGGAAGGAGAACTGCCGGAACAGCCGGTCGCGCCCCGTGGCATCCAGCGGGATCTGCGGGAACAGCTCGGAGTACGTGCCGTCGAGCCAGGCGTTCGCCACCACGCCGGGGCCGCCGTGGCCGGGGCCCGCAAGGTAGATCACGTCGGTGCCGCGCTCGACGATCAGCTTGTTCAGGTGCGCCCAGACGAGGTTGAGCGCCGGGGTGGTGCCCCAGTGCCCGAGCAGCCGCGGCTTGATGTCGGCCGGAACGAGCGGCCGCTCACGCAAGGGATCGGCCAGCAGGTAGATCTGCCCCACCGACAGGTAGTTGGCGGCACGCCACCAGGCATCGACGACGGACAGGGACACCGTTCCGGAACCGGTCATGGCCCCAGCCTACGGAGACGGTGCCCCGCCACAAGGGGCTGGGCGAAGCCTGGGAGCTTTCTGCGCCATGTCCCCCGGACGACCGCTATCGCTGCACCCGACGGCCCCGTATCCTCGGAGCAGATCACCCATCGAGGCCTGAGGCAGGCCCCGGCAGAGGCGAGAGCAGATGACCACACGGCCCGGCGCCACGGCGCGAGTCGTGCGACCTCGCGCCCAGATCTTCAGCCAGACGCGCTTGGTGGCGGCCGCTCTCATCCTGCCGATCTTCGCGGCCATGTTCTGGTTCGCGATCCCGCGCGGCACCTGGCCGCGCGTCATCATCGCGCTGGCGTTCGTCGTGGTGGTCTACACCGCCGGCTCGCTGCTGCTGCGCGGGGTCAGCATCCGGATCAGCCACGACGGCCTGATCGAACGCGGCTTCTTCGTGCACGACAACCGCATCCCGGCCAAGCGGATCGCCACGGCTCTGGTGCTCGAGGTGTACCGGGGCGCCACCACCGAGACCAACCGGCAGCTCTTCCTGCTCGACTCCTCGGGCGAGCTGCTGATGCGGATGCGGGGCGAGTTCTGGACCAACGACGACATCGAGATGGTCGCCGAGGCGTTCGACGTGCCCGTGCAGCGACGCGCCGACCCCGTCACCTCGGCGAAACTGCGCGCGGAACTGCCCGACCTGATCTACTGGTTCGAGCGCTGGCCCTGGGTGGGCGGTCTCGCGATCGCCGGCGCGATCTCGCTGATGGCCCTGGTGCTGATCGCGCTGATGTCGCCGGCCTCCCTCGTCGTCAGCTGAGCAGCCGGCCGAACACGATCCCGTCGGCGTCGCGGCGTCGTTCGGTGAATCCGACCCGGGCGTAGAAGGCCTGGGCGCCCTCGTTGCGCGGGTCGACGACGAGGTGCACGCCGGGTACTCCCTCGGCGGCGAGCTGTTCCAGGCAGTGCTCGACGAGGCGGCGGCCGAAGCCGGATCCCTGGCCTTCGGGCAGGAGATCGACGTGCAGGTGGGCCGGGTACTCCTCGTCCGCCGAGCGCAGCATGTCGGCGGCGTGGCGGCCGCGGGCATCGGCATTCAGCAGCGGGCTGGGCCGCGCCTCGAACCGTGCGGCGAAGCTCGCGGTGTCGGCCGCGGCGAGCAGGTAGCCGAGCACGCGGCCTTCACGCTCCGCCACCCAGGCGTGCTCGCGCTCGAGGTCGAGATAGGGGGCCGCGTAGCGCTCGGTCAGCTCGCGCGGATCGCCGAGCCCCGTGGCATCCCGGCCCGCATCGCCGGTGAGCACGCAGATCGACAGCACCGCCTGCCGATCCGACTCCAGCACCGACCCCGACACCGAATCCGACACCGGCGCCGGGTCGTAGAGGCGGATGCGCTCACCCACGCGCGAGCAGCACCGACGGGCGGGTCGCCCACTCGCCCACCAGCTCGGTGCGCACCGTCACACCCGACCCCGGGCCCGCCGGCACCGCGAGCCGGCCGTCCATCAGCACGAACGACTCGGTCAGGTCTTCGGCGAAATACCGGTTCGACGCCGAGGTGTCGCCCGGCAGCGTGAATCCGGGAAGCGCGGCGAGCGCCACGTTCGCGGCCCGGCCGAGCCCCGTCTCGAGCATGCCGCCGCACCACACCGGCACGTCGCGGGCGCTGCAGACGTCGTGCACGCGGATCGCTTCGAGGTAGCCGCCCACCCGGCCGGCCTTGATGTTCACGATGGCCGTGGCGTCGCGGTCGATCGCATCCTGAGCCACCGAGGCCGAGGTGATCGACTCGTCCAGGCACACCGGGGTGTCGATGGCCTGCGCCAGGCGCACGTGCGCCGCGATGTCCTCCTCGACGAAGGGCTGCTCGATCAGCAGCAGCCCGAAGGCGTCGAGCTCGCGCAGGTGGTCGATGTCGCCGATCGTGTAGGCCGTGTTCGCATCCACCTGCAGCAGAGCGGATGCGCCGAGCAGCTCGCGCACGGCGGCCACCGGCTCGAGATCCCAGCCCGGTTTGATCTTCAGCTTGATGCGCCGGTAGCCCTCGTCGACGTAGCCGCGCACCTCCTCCAGCAGCTCGTCGATCGACGGCGCGATTCCCACCGACACCCCGCAGTCGACCTCGGGCCGCACGGCACCGAAGTACTCGCCGAAGCTGATGCCGGCGGCGCGGGTCTGAGCGTCGAGCACGGCGGTCTCCAGCGCGGCCTTCGCCATCCGGTGGCCCACCACGAAGGAGAGGGCGGATGCCACATCCGGCGCCCGCAGAAAACGCGCCTCGAGCAGGGCCGGCGCGAGGTAGTGCTCGATCACGCGTGCGGCGCCCTCGACGTATTCGCTCGAGTAGACCGGGTCGGCCATCGCCACGCATTCGCCCCAGCCCTCGCCCTGCTCGGTCAGCACTCGCACGAGCAGCACCTCGCGGGCCGTCTGCCGGCCGAAGCTGGTCTCGAACGGCCGCACGAGGGGCATGGCGATCCGGTGCAGCTCGATGGCCTCGATCGCGACCGGCAGCGCCGATCCCGGGTGCGTCTGGAGCGGGTCGACCGAGGTCATGGGCGGCCGGCGTCCGCCGGGAGGATTCTCATGAGTCGACGTTACCGGGTTCGACCGGCCGAGCGGAATGGCTCCAGAAGGGCCGGTGGGAGGCCGATCTCTCGCGGTAGAGCTTCGCGGCGAATGGCGCCCAGAGCAGCACGGCGACTCCGGCGCCGAGCAGTAGTCCGCCGATCGTGTCGCTCAGCCAGTGCGCCCCCAGGTAGGTGCGGCTGACCATCATGAGCAGGGTGTACACCGATCCGGCCACCCAGATCCAGGTTCGCGCGAACACGATGCCGAGCACGACCGCGAGGGTGGCGGCGTTCGCCGAGTGGCCGGAGGGGAAGGATCCGAAATCGGAGACGACGAGGATGTCTTCGGGCCGGGGCCGCCCGATCGCCGTCTTCAGCACCTGCACGGCGGCCGCGCTCACGATGATGGCGAGGGTGAAGTAGAGCGCCGCCCAGGGCCTCCGGAAGATCAGCAGCAGAGCGATGGTGATCAGCGGCACCACGAAGACCGCCACGAAGCCGCCGCCGAGCGCGTTCATCACGAGCGAGGGCACGTCCCACACGGGCGAACGGTGCTCGAGGATCTCGTCCATCCATTCGCTGTCGAACGAGAACGGCAGGCCGCGCTCCCGCAGCACCACCACGGCGCCCAGCAGCACCACGAGCAGCACGGCCACCGCCGCCGACACGACCGGCCACCGCCGCGCGATCCGGTACGGCGCCGGCACTCCCGGCCCGCTGCCGCCGCCCGCGCCCCCGGAAGTGCCCGCTCCGGACTCTTCGGCAGGCCCTGCGGGCGCACTGGTCGACATCCCGCGATGCTACCCCGCCCGCAAGGCGCACGCCGCCGGATCGAGAAGTCGCAGATGGCCCCCAAAGGCGGCCTATGGGGGCCATTTGCGACTTCTCGATGGGGTGGGGAGGGGGGTGGGTGTGGGGAGGGGGTGGGTGGGGTGCTCAGTCGGGGAGGATGAGGGGGGCCACCGCCGTGGCCGGGGAGCCGCCGGGGAGTTCGCCGGTGACTCGGCCGGCGGACATCGTGACCACGCGGTCGCTGACGGCGAGCAGCAGATCGAGGTCGGAGCAGAGGAGCACCACGCCTTTGCCGGCGGCACGTGCGCGGTCGAGGTCGGCGAGCAGCTCGTCACGCTCCTCGGGCGCGAGGCCGCGGAACGGCTCGTCGAGAAAGAGCACCAGGCGATCGGATGCGGGGAACTCGCGCATCAGGCCCCGCACGCGACCGGCGGCGTCACCATCGCGGCTGATCGAGCGCACGGCGTCGAGCGCCCGGCGGCCCAGGTCGGCTCCCGCCCCGCTGAGACCGGGGCCGAACCTGCCGGAGCCACCCTCTGCGAGCCCGGCGTCCCGCTCGACCATGCCCATCGCGGCGAGCCCTCGCACGCGGCCCGCCGGCACCGGAACCACGAGGCCGCCGACGATCCGCATCCGGTACCGCGGGGAATCCGTGCCGACGAAGAAGAGGCCGGCCGCGATCGAACTCTCGATCGAGGAGGTGTCGATGCGTTCGCCGCGCACGAACACCGAGCCCGAGGGGTTCGTGCCGGCCTGCCCGCCGTAGACGCTGAGCAGCAGCAGGTCGGCACCGGAATCGTCGACGCCGGCGAGCCCGACGACCTCACCCGCCACGACCGACAGACCGGCATCCTGCACCACGAGCCGGGAGGGATCCAGCACGTCGTGCGTCGACCAACCGGTGATGCGCAGCACCTCGGAACGCGGCCCGGCCTCGACCGGGCGGGATGTGCTCGCAGCCGGTCGGCCGCCGCCCTCGCGCTGACCCTCGCTGGAGCCAGAGCCGGCTCCAGAGCCCGAACGGGCACCGGAACCGGATCCGGAGCCCTCGGCGGAGCCAGACCCCGGCCGGGCGCTCGAACCGGAGCCGGAGCCCACGCCGACGCCGGAACGCCCGCCGTATCCGGCCGGCACCTCCACGGTCTGGCGCCGGTCCACCATCTCCTGCAGGATGCGGTCGCGAACGGCATCGGCGCCGTCGGCGTCCCACTCGGAACGCGGATGCTGCGCCACCGCCGCCCCGTCGCGGGCGACCAGAACCGCGTCGGCGTAGCCGAGCGCCTGCCGAGGCTTCTGCGTGAGCACGAGCACGGCCGCGCCGCCGTCACGCAGCACGCCGAGCGCGGCGATCAGGCGGGCCGACTCGGCTGCCTCCAGCAGGGCGGTCGGCTCGTGCAGCACGACGGCGGATACCCCGCGCCGACGGGCCCGCGCCAGCTCGACCAGGAGCCGGTCGAACTCCCCGAGTCCACCGGCGGCGGCCATGGGCGAGAGCGTGCTGCCCAGGGCCGCGAGCTCCTGGGCCGCCTCGGCGCGCATCCCGGCCCAATCGAACCCGACGGGGAGCGGACCGATACGGCGGGAACGCAGGTCGCCCAGGAACACGTTCTCGGTGACATCCATTCCCGTGGTGATGGCCCGCGAGCGAGCCACCAGCGCGAACGACGGGCCGCTCCCCCTCGCCGGCTTCTCGTGCAGGATGCGCTCCGTCACCTCGTGCAGCAGGGCGCCGAAGCCCGAACCGTTCTCGCCGCAGAGCGCCACGATCGTGCCGGCCGGCAGCACGATCTCAGGCCCCCGGCCGAACGGGAGCGTGACCGCTCCCGAGAAGGACGACGCCGCGCGGACGTGCTCAGCACCTCCCGCGCCGGCGTCGCCCTCAGTGCTCACGCGCCAACGCTAGCGGCTCGGCGACCGGGCGGGGCGCCGTCGAGCGCCCCGCCCTGGCCGCCTGGGCCGAGAACGTCAGTCGCACGCGGTCGGCACGAGAGCCCTCGGAGCCGGCCGAGCCGTCTTCGAGAGCACTTTCGCCCACCAGGGTGAGCCCGGCATCCGTCGCCGCGAGCGCCCGCCAGGCCAGCGCCTTCTGTGTGGCGGGGTCGTCGCGGAGTGCCGCGTCGACCTCGATCACGTAGTCGGGTGCCAGGATGGCCCCGGCCGAAGCGAACGCCCGGTGCGCCGAGCGGATCAGCGCCGCCCCCCACACCTCGGGGTGCGGCAGCGACGCGTCGACCAGCAGGCAGTGCAGTTCGACGGGATGCACGGCCCCGACGGGCCCCCACCAGACGCCGCGAGCGACGGGGCGCTCGTCGACGAAGGCGAGCCAGGTCCAGTCGCGACGGTACTCGCCCGCGGCCAGGCCCCGGCCGAAGGCCGTCGGATCGACCCACGAGACGGGGTCGGGATTTCGGAATTGCAGCAGCGATCGATCGTGATCGCGACTCGATGATGTGAACACGAGAAGGTCCTCCAACAGGAACACAGAATGATGGAGGCGCTTGCAGATGGGCTCTGCCCGGGTCGGCGGTCAGGCCGCGGAGCGAGAGACGGAGGGAAGCGCCATGGAGAGGGAACGGAAGGTCTGAATCACAAGGGTGCTTTCAGAAGAAAAGAATTCCGGTTCGTTCATGGTGTTCACCTCCTCAGGTCTCTCAGGGCGACCGTGGTGTCGCGAATTCCGAGGCTAGCGGCTACGGACGGCCCGGCGCAACCCTTTTGGGGGCCAGGATGCCGCGATCAGTGCCCGCCGCCCGGCCCGCCCGGCGCGGAAGTGCGCCGCGGCAGCGCGAACACCAGCAGGAACGCCAGCACGCTGAACGCCACGCTCACCCCCATCGCCGCCGCCGAGCTCGCGCCGAAGCCGTTCGCGAGGTCCTCCGGCGATCCTCCGCTGACCACCAGCGACCCGAAGAACACGCTGCCGATCACCGCGATGCCCACCGCGCTGCCGACCCGCTGCATGGCGCTGATGACGCCCGAGGCGGCCCCCGCATCCTGACGGTCGACGGTCGCCACGATGAACTGGGCGTTCGGGGCGATGAACAGACCGTTGCCGAGGCCGGCCAGGAACAGCGGCGCGATCAGCATCCAGTTGGTGAGATCGATCGGGGCGGTGACCATCAGCACGATCCACACCCAGGCGAGGCCGATGGTGACCGCGGCGGTGCCGATGATCAGCACGGTGCGCCCGAGGCGCTGCGAGAGCCGGTTGCTCTGCGAGGAGCCGATGATCGACCCGATCGCGAACGGGATCGAGACGATCCCCGATTCGAGGGCGGTGTGGCCGAGACCGGCCTGCCAGAGCAACGAGATGGTGAAGAAGATGCTCGTGAAGGCGGCGAAGTACACCAGCGCGAGGATGGTGCCCCCGGTGAAGGCGGGGTGGCGGAACAGCCGCGGCGGCACGAGCGGGACGCGGCCGCGCTTGGAGTACGCGACCTCCCAGGCGCCGAACGCCACGAGCAGCAGCACACCGGCGCCGAGGGTGAGGAAGGTCCAGAGCGGCCAGCCCTCGTCTTCACCCTGGATGAGCGGCACGAGCAGCGCCACCAGGCCGGCCGAGATCAGCACCAGGCCGAGCCAGTCCATGCCCTGCTTGGCCGGACTCTGGGTGGCCGGTCGCTGGGCGGCCGGAGCCTGCTTGGCCGGAGCCTGCTTGACGGCACCGCCGGCCACGGCCGAGCTCACCGCATCCGTCTCCCGCCGCGACGGCAGCAGGACGGCGGCCGCGATCAACGTCGCGAGCCCGATCGGCAGGTTCACGCCGAACACCAGCCGCCAGCCCTCCTCGGAGCCGAAGGCCTGGATGATCAGCCCACCGACGACCGGCCCGAGAGCGCTCGAGACACCGATCACGGCCCCCATGATGGCGAAGGCCTTGCCGCGCGAACGAGCCGGGAACAGCAGCTGGATGTAGGCGGTGACGGCCGGCACGAACATGCCGCCGGCCAGGCCCTGAACCACGCGCGAGACCACGAGCTGGGTGTCGTTCTGCGAGAGGCCGCAGGCCAGGCTCGCGAGGGTGAAGAGTGCGATGCCGGTGAAGAACACCCACTTGTGGCCGATCCGGTCGCCGATGCGGCCCGCGGGGATGAGCGCGAGTCCGAAGGCGAGGGCGTAGCCGGAGATGATCCACGACAGCGTCGCCTCCGAGGCGTCGATGCTGGTGCGGATGCTCGGCAGGGCCACGTTCACGATCGTGGTGTCGAGCAGGGCGATGCACATGCCGGCCAGCAGCACGATCAGCGCCTGCCAGGCGCGGCGCGGGATGGCGGGCGGGGCCCCCGCAGAGGCGCCGGCTGTGGCCGGGGCGCCGGCGGTCGCGGGGCGGTTCTGGTCAGTCATCGTGGTGCACCTTCCGGGTGAGTTCGTCGGCGACGATCTCGGGGATCATCGCGAGCAGTCGTTCGTGGGAGTCGATCTCCGCGCGGATCCGGTCGGCCCGGTGCTCCATCACCCAGACCTCCACCACGGTGAGATAGGGCAGGGCGGACGCCATCCGCCGCTGCTGTTCGGCCAGGTTCTCGGCCAGCCCGTCGATCCGGGCCTGGATCGCGGCGGGCAGCCGGTCGAGCCGGTCCCGGTCGAGGCGCGTCACCGCCAGGTCGAAAGGATCGTTCTTCAGCACCAGCCGGCGCAGGCCCTCCTCGCGCAGCACCGTCAGGGCGGCGCGGCCCTCTGCGGTGATGTCGAACACCTGACGCTCGGGATAGGAGCCCTCTCGCTCGACCCGCAGCTCGTGGATGAGCCCCTCGTTCGCGAGCCGTTTGATCGCCCCGTAGAGCGCGCCGACCGACACGTCCGCCCAGAGGTGGATGCGCTCCTCCTCGGCCAGCAGCCGCAACTGATGCCCGTGCATCGGCCCGCGCTCGTCGAAGGCACCGAGGATGAACAGCCGGATCGGGGACACGCCGACTACTTTCGCACGAGTAGTTCGACGAAAGCAAGTCTAATATGTTGCCACTCAGAACTTTTCTGGAATCGCACCCCGCTGCATCCGCCCCACCAGGAGACACCAATGACGCTCGTCGCCGGCATCGACTCATCCACCCAGAGCTGCAAGGTCGTGATCCGCGACCTCGCCACCGGAGCCCTCGTGCGGCAGGGGCGCGCCTCGCACCCCGCCGGCACGGAGGTCGACCCCGAGGCGTGGTGGGACGCCCTGCTCACCGCGATCGCCGACGCCGGCGGGCTCGACGATGTGGCGTCACTGGCCGTGGCGGGACAGCAGCACGGCATGGTCGTGCTCGACGAGCACGGCGCCGTCATCCGCCCGGCGCTGCTCTGGAACGACACCCGCTCGGCGCCGGCCGCCCGCGCCCTGATCGAGGAGTTCGGGGCCGAGGGCATGGCCGAGCGCACCGGATCCGTTCCGGTCGCCTCGTTCACCGCCACCAAGCTGCGCTGGCTGCGGGACGCCGAGCCGGAAGCCGCCGCCCGAGTGGCGGCGGTCGCCCTCCCCCACGACTGGCTGACCTGGCGCCTGCGCGGCTTCGGCCCCGCCTCGGCCGCCCCGCTCGGCCCCGTGCTCGACGAACTGGCGACCGACCGCTCGGATGCCAGCGGCACCTCGTACTGGAACCCGCGGCTCGGCGAGTACGACCGCGAGCTGCTGGCCGCCTGCCTCGGCCACGACGCCGTGCTGCCCCGGGTGCTCGGGCCGGCCGAGGCCGCCGGGCGCACGGTGGCGTTCTCGGCGACGCCGTCCGCAGCAGCCCCCGCCGCGACATCCGTCGACACGGCCGTGTCGATCCCCGAGGGCATCCTGGTCGCGGCCGGAGCGGGCGACAACGCCGGCGCCGCCCTCGGCCTCGGCGCCACCGAGGGCGATGTCGTGGTGTCGATCGGTACCAGCGGCACCGTGTTCGCGGTCACCGGCGAGCCCTCGGCCGACGCCTCGGGAACCGTCGCCGGGTTCGCCGACGCCTCGGGCGCCTTCCTCCCCCTCGTCGCCACACTGAACGCCGCGCGCATCCTCGACAGCACCGCCGCCCTGCTCGGAGTCGACCACGCCACCCTCGGCGAGCTCGCCCTGGCCGCCCCGGCCGGAGCCGGCGGCCTCGTGCTGCAGCCCTACTTCGAGGGCGAGCGCACCCCCAACCTGCCGGATGCCACGGCCACCCTGTTCGGCATGACCCTCGCGTCCACCACCCGCGAGGGCCTCGCCCGCGCGGCGATCGAGGGGCTGCTGTGCGGCCTGGCCGACGGCCTCGACGCCGTGCGCCGGGTGGGCGTGGTGCCCGAGCGCCTGCTGCTGATCGGCGGCGCGGCCCTCAACCCCGCCGTGCAGACGATCGCCGCCCAGGTGTTCGATGTGCCGGTGACGGTTCCGACGCCCGGCGAGTACGTCGCCGACGGCGCGGCCACGCAGGCCGGCTGGGCCCTCAGCGGAGAACGCCCGGCCTGGCCGATCTCGGTCGTGGCCGAGCCCACGCCCGACCACCGCCCCGTCATCCGCGAGCAGTACGCCGCGCGGGCAGTCCCCCAGCTCTGACCCCCGCCGTGCATCCGGATCAGCCGCGGCCGCGCACCGGCCGCGCCCACGTCTTCGGGAGCGCGAACAGGAAGCCCAGGCCGATGCGTTTCGCCAGCGCCTCCGTCCCCACGCAGAGCGCCAACGTGGCCGCGAGCAGCACCCACGGGTAGGCGGCCACGAGCCAGGGCCGGTCTCGGATGCCTTCGGCGAGCTCCGGATGCTGCACGAACACGTCGTTCGCGACGATGAACACGAAGGGGTGCACCAGGAAGATCGCGAGCGTGTGACGTCCGAGGTAGCGCAGGGGTGCCGCCATCCGGTGCCCGCCCACCCGCACGGCGAGCTGGATGCCGAGCACCACTCCCGCGACGCCGGCCAGCAGGTAGATGCCGAAGTCGATCGAGGTGAGCACGTAGAGCAGGGTGAGCGCCGTGTAGCTCAGGGCGGCGGCGAGCAGAGGCCCGATCCGCGAGTGGGCGACGATCCAGTCGACCAGCTCAGGCGCTCTGGCCGCCAGCACGTAGAACACGAAGCACCGCAGCAGGCTCTCGCCGAGGCCCTCGAACCACGTGGTGCCGATCACCGAGAGCAGCACACCGACGCCCACGACGACGGATGCCGGTATCCGGTGGGTGAGGCGCGTCACCACGTAGAACAGCACGAGGGCGTAAAGATACCAGAGCACCGTCTGCGGCCACACGAGGTTGCCCGCCAGGAACGGCAGCGGTTCGACGACTCCGCCGGTACCCCACCGCTCGCGACCGAGATCGACCAGCAGGTTCAGCACCAGCCAGAGCCCGAAGAGGTACGCCGGCGTCCACACCCGCGGCCGGGCATCCGCCGCCCAGGGCCGCTGCACCGCCCGTGTCGCGAGGTAGCCCGACACCAAGAAGAACAGCGGCATCCGCAACGGGGCCGAGAAGTCGACGACGGCGGTGACCGCCTCCGACCCCTCAGACCCGTAGAAGAAGTAGATGTAGTGCAGCAGGAACAGGTGCAGCAGCACCACGAGCACGATGCTCACCCCGCGAGCGAAGTCGGGCCACGCGAGCCGCCCGCCCGCCACTGGCACGTCGCCTAGAAGTCCCAGTCCTCGTCTTCGGTGACAACGGCCTTGCCGATGACGTACGAGGAGCCCGAGCCCGAGAAGAAGTCGTGGTTCTCGTCGGCGTTCGGCGACAGGGCCGAGAGGATGGCCGGGTTCACGTCGGTGACCGTCTTCGGGAACATCGGCTCGTAGCCGAGGTTCATCAGTGCCTTGTTCGCGTTGTAGTGCAGGAACTTCTTGACGTCTTCGGTGAGGCCCACCTCGTCGTACAGGTCTTGCGTGTACTGCACCTCGTTCTCGTAGAGGTCGTACAGCAGCGAGAAGGCGTAGTCCTTGATCTCGTCGCGCTTGGCCTGGTCGACGAGCTCCAGCCCGCGCTGGAACTTGTAGCCGATGTAGTAACCGTGCACGGCCTCGTCTTTGATGATGAGGCGGATGAGGTCGGCCGTGTTGGTGAGCTTCGCGTGCGACGACCAGTACATCGGCAGGTAGAAGCCGCTGTAGAAGAGGAAGCTCTCGAGCAGCGTCGAGGCGACCTTCCGCTTCAGCGGGTCGTCGCCGTGGTAGTAGTCGAGAACGATCGAGGCCTTCTTCTGCAGGTTCGGGTTCTCGGTCGACCAGCGGAACGCCTCGTCGATGTCTTTGGTGTTCGACAGCGTCGAGAAGATCGACGAGTACGACTTGGCGTGCACCGACTCCATGAACGCGATGTTCGTGTACACGGCCTCCTCGTGCGGGGTCAGCGCGTCCGGGATCAGCGACACCGCGCCCACCGTGCCCTGGATGGTGTCGAGCAGGGTGAGCCCCGTGAACACGCGCATGGTGAGCTGTTGCTCGGCCGGGGTGAGCGTGTTCCACGACTGCACGTCGTTCGACAGCGGCACCTTCTCGGGCAGCCAGAAGTTGTTCACCAGCCGGTTCCACACCTCGACGTCTTTCTCGTCCTGGATGCGGTTCCAGTTGATCGCCTGCACTTTATTGAGCAGCTTCAGCGGCTCGGAGGGAGGAGGGGTCATGGTCTTTTCCGGTTCAGAATTCAGTCGGCGAGGGGATGATCAGAGCATGCAGCTGACGCAGCCATCGATCTCCGTGCCCTCGAGGGCGAGCTGGCGGAGACGGATGTAGTAGATCGTCTTGATGCCCTTGCGCCAGGCGTAGATCTGCGCCTTGTTGATGTCACGGGTGGTGGCGGTGTCCTTGAAGAACAGGGTCAGCGAGAGGCCCTGGTCGACGTGCTGCGTGGCCGCGGCGTAGGTGTCGATGATCTTCTCGGCGCCGATCTCGTAGGCGTCGGCGTAGTACTCGAGGTTGTCGTTCGTGAGGAACGGCGCCGGGTAGTAGACGCGGCCGATCTTGCCCTCTTTGCGGATCTCGATCTTCGAGGCGACCGGGTGGATCGAGGAGGTGGAGTTGTTGATGTACGAGATCGACCCGGTGGGCGGCACGGCCTGCAGGTTCTGGTTGTAGATGCCATGGGCCTGGATGGAGGCCTTGAGCTCGAGCCAGTCGGCCTGCGTGGGGATGTGGATGTTCGAGGTCTCGAACAGCTCGGCGACGCGGGCCGTGGCGGGCACCCACTCGGCATCCGTGTACTTGTCGAAGAACTCACCGGAGGCGTACGTCGAGTCCTCGAAGCCGTCGAACTTCTCGCCGCGCTCGATCGCGATCGCGTTCGAGGCCCGCAGCGCGTGGAACAGCACGGTGTAGAAGTAGATGTTCGTGAAGTCGACACCCTCCTCCGAGCCGTAGAAGACGCGCTCACGGGCGAGGTAGCCGTGCAGGTTCATCTGGCCGAGGCCGATGGCGTGCGACTTGTCGTTGCCGTCTTCGATCGAGCGCACCGAGGTGATGTGCGACTGGTTCGACACCGAGGTGAGGCCGCGGATGGCGGTCTCGACGGTGCGGCCGAAGTCGGGCGAATCCATGGTGAGCGCGATGTTCAGCGAGCCCAGGTTGCACGAGATGTCCTTGCCGATGGCGTCGTAGGACAGGTCTTCGTTGTACGTCGTGGGCGTGTTGACCTGCAGGATCTCCGAGCACAGGTTCGACATGTTGATGCGGCCCTTGATGGGGTTCGCCTTGTTCACGGTGTCTTCGTACATGATGTACGGGTAGCCGGATTCGAACTGGATCTCGGCGAGGGTCTGGAAGAACTCGCGCGCCTTGATCTTCGTCTTGCGGATGCGGGGGTCGTCGACCATCTCGCGGTACTTCTCGGTGACCGAGATGTCGCCGAAGGGCAGGCCGTAGACCTTCTCGACGTCGTACGGCGAGAACAGGTACATGTCTTCGTCGTTCTTGGCGAGCTCGAAGGTGATGTCGGGCACGACCACGCCGAGCGACAGCGTCTTGATGCGGATCTTCTCATCCGCGTTCTCGCGCTTGGTGTCGAGGAACTTCATGATGTCGGGGTGGTGCGCGCTCAGGTACACCGCACCCGCACCCTGACGGGCGCCGAGCTGGTTGGCGTAGCTGAAGCTGTCTTCGAGCAGCTTCATCACGGGGATGATGCCCGAGGACTGGTTCTCGATCTGCTTGATCGGGGCGCCGGCCTCGCGGATGTTCGACAGCAGCAGCGCCACGCCGCCGCCGCGCTTGGACAGCTGCAGGGCGGAGTTGATGCCGCGGGCGATCGACTCCATGTTGTCTTCGATGCGCAGCAGGAAGCACGACACGAGTTCACCGCGCTGGGCCTTGCCGGTGTTGAGGAAGGTGGGGGTGGCCGGCTGGAAGCGCCCGCCGATGATCTCTTCGACCAGGTTGATCGCGAGCTGCTCGTCGCCCTGGGCGAGGCCGAGCGCGGTCATCACCACGCGGTCTTCGAAGCGCTCGAGGTAGCGCTTGCCGTCGAAGGTCTTGAGCGTGTAGCTCGTGTAGTACTTGAACGCGCCGAGGAAGGTCTCGAAGCGGAACTTCTTCGAGTACGCGAGGTCGTTGAGTTTCTGGATGAACTCGAACGAGTACGACTCGATCAGCTCGCGCTCGTAGTACTCCTTCTCGATCAGGTAGTCCAGGCGCTCACGCAGGTTGTGGAAGAAGACCGTGTTCTGGTTGACGTGCTGCAGGAAGTACTGCTTGGCCGCCTCTTTGTCTTTGTCGAACTGGATGCGTCCGTCGGCGTCATAGAGGTTCAGCATCGCGTTCAGCGAGTGGTAATCGAGCGCCGGCGCCGCGGTGGGGGCGTCGATCAGAGTTGCTTCCACAGTCTGTCCAATCCAATCTGGACGGCCTCGCGGTCATCCGGGGTTCCGAATACTTCGAATCGATAGAGCAGCGGGGTTCCTGTTTTGCGCGCGACGATGTCGCCCGCAAGGCAGTAGGCCTCGCCGAAATTGGTGTTGCCGGCGGCGATGACGCCGCGGATGAGCGATCGGTTCTGCTCGTCGTTGAGGAAGTGGATCACTTGCTTGGGAACCGCTCCGCCGAGGCCGCCCCCACCATAGGTGGGGAGGACCAGGACGAACGGCTGGGTCGCCTTCAGCTTCTCGTCGCGAGCGTAGATCGGGATGCGCGAGGCAGGACGACCGAGCGACTCGACGAAGCGGTGGGTGTTGCCGGAGACGCTCGAGAAGTAGACGAGGTCGTCGGACAACGCTCTAGGCCGAGGCGCGGCTGGCCAGCTCGGCGATCTTGTCGGGGCGGAAGCCCGACCAGTGATCGCCTTCGGAGGTCATGACCACGGGAGCCTGGAGGTAGCCCAGCTCCTTGACGGTTTCGAGGGCCTTCTCGTCGACCGAGAGGTCGAAGATCTCGAACTCGAGACCCTTGTTCTCGAGGGCGCGGTAGGTAGCGGTGCACTGAACGCAGGAGGGCTTCGTGTAGACCGTGATTGCCATAGGAAAAGCACCTTTCTCGAGTGAGGAAGAACGATGGAATTAGGACGTTGCCAGGCCTGTGTCCACCGTTTTCGTGGGCGCTCGGTGCCGGGACTTCAATACTACATATAGTTGGTGGCGATATCGAGCACCCCTAGATGAAGTGTTACACCCGTGTAATTATCCACAGCCTCCCTACCACTTGTACACATCTTTTCGCCCTGTTCATCCACAGGCAGATCGGCGAAAAACCGCCCTTCTGGCTCGCGCTGTGGACAGTGGCCACCGATCGATCTGAGGATAACTTCGACCACCGACATCCGGCGTTCCGGGCGTGTCGCGGACGATGCCGGCACTACCCGTCGAGAGCACGCAGCCACCGGCGCAGCACGGGCTCGAGCGCAGCGCGATCCTCGGCTCCCAGAAGGGCCGCGAGCCGATGCTCGTTGGCCATGTGCTCCTCGAAAGCCGCATCGATCACGTCGCGCCCCCGCTCGGTGAGTGAGACCACCCGCCGACGCCCGTCTCCGGCCCCGGACTCCCGCAGCACCAGCCCGGCCTCCACCAGCCGGTCGATGCGCTTGGTCATCGCGCCGGTCGTGACCATGGTGTGCGCGGCGAGCTCGCCCGGCGCCCGCTCATAGGGCGCGCCGGCCCGGCGCAGCGTGGCCAGCACGTCGAACTCGCCCTCGCTCAGCCCGTGTCGCGTGTACACCGGCACGAGCTCGCCGGTCAGGGCCGCGGCCACCCGGTGCAGCCGCCCGATCAGCCCCTGCGGCGACACGTCGAGGTCGGGGCGCTCCCTCCTCCACTCGGACTGGATCTCGTCGACACGATCGTTCGCAATCTCTTCCATGGAAGCTATAGTACCTTCCATGGAAGCTAAATGGCGCTGGATCCTCGTCACCGCGATCGCGCCGATCGCCTGGGGCTCGAACTACTACGTCACACGCCACTTCCTGCCCGCCGACAGTCCGCTCTGGGGCGCCGTCATCCGCGCCCTGCCCGCCGGCCTGCTGCTGCTCGCGGTGGCCCGGCAGCGGCCGCGCGGCGCCTGGTGGTGGCGATCCGCGGTTCTCGGCATCCTGAACGTCGGCGCCTTCTTCGTGCTGATCTACCTCGCCTCGCAGCTGCT
Source organism: Herbiconiux sp. (assembly GCF_023264855.1). Classification (GTDB taxonomy): domain Bacteria; phylum Actinomycetota; class Actinomycetes; order Actinomycetales; family Microbacteriaceae; genus Herbiconiux. The sequence continues at coordinate 213,344 of NZ_JAHFUW010000001.1, forward strand.
GCCCACCAGCGTCGCCTCGACGATCATGGCCAGTTCCGCCGCCGTTCTGATGCTGCTCGCGTGGCCCCTGCTCGGCGAACGGCCGGGCCTGTTCTCGCTGCTCGGGGCCGCCATCGGCTTCACCGGCGTGTGCGTGATGCTGTTGGGCGGCGGATCGGCCGGCCCGGGCGGCGGCATCGATCCGCTCGGCGTGGCGGTCTCGCTCGGGGCGATGGGGCTGTCGTCGGTGGGGTTCATCCTCACCAAGCGGTGGTCGCGCACCGCCGACGGCGCCGCACCCGTGAGCACACTCGCCCTCACGTCGTGGCAGCTGATCGCGGGCGGCATGCTCCTACTCCCGTTCGCGGCGGTGAGCGAGGGGCCGCCGCCGCAGCTCGACCTCCCGGCCGTGCTGGCCTTCGCGTACGTCTCGCTCATCGCCACGGCCCTGGCCTTCGTGGCCTGGTTCACGGGACTGCGCCACCTGCCCGCGGGTGCCGTGGGGCTCGTCGGACTGCTCAATCCCGTGACCGGCGTGCTGCTCGGCACCCTGCTGGCCGGCGAGGCGTTCGGGCCGCTGCAGGCATCCGGAACCGCCCTCGTGCTGGGCGGTGTGCTGCTCGGCCAGCGCCGCAGCCGTGCGGTCCGCGACCGGATCAGTTCGCCTTCTGCCGCTTCCAGTAGCCGCAGAACGTGACGTTGCCCTTGGGCACCCCGCGCGCGCTCACCAGGTGCCGCCGCACGCCGGTCGCCAGCGCCGACTCCCCCACGGCGAACGCGTAGACCGAGCCCGCCGGGAAGGCGAGCTCCCGCACCGCCGGCAGCACGGCCGCACCGGGAGCGGCCCCCTCCGGCCGCACCAGCCAGTGCACCTGCACCCCCTCCGGCGCCTCCGACAGCTGCCGGTCGGCGTCGTCGAACAGCTCGACGAAGGCGTGCCCGACGGCATCCCGCGGCAGATCGCGCAGGATGCCGGCGACCGCGGGCAGGCCGCTCTCGTCGGCGGCCAGCAGCAGCCAGTCGCTCGGAACCGGCGCCCATCCGCAGCCCTGGTCGATGAACGCCACCTCGGCGCCCGGCTGCACGGAGGCGGCCCACGGCGCGGCCACCCCCTCGGTGCCGTGCACCACGAAATCGACGTCGAGCTCGAGGCTCTCCGGCCGGAACGCCCGCACCGTGTAGTTGCGGATGACCGGACGGGTGCCCTTGGGCAGGGTGACGAAGCGAAGGTAGCCGGCGAGCCCGAACCTGTCGGGCAGGTTGTCGAGCCGCGACTCCTCGCTCACCGGAACGGCGAGCCGGAACCACTGGTCGAAGCCGCGGTGCTCGAAACGGTCGAGCTCGCCGCCGCCGAGGGTCACCCGCATCATGTGCGGCGTCACCCGCTCGCTGCGCACGACCGTGGTGTGCACCAGCCCGGAGGGTGCGTGCGTGATGGTGATGTTGCTCATGGTGCCCCTTCGCCGATGCGCATGTTGATTAGGGTACCCTAACCATGCTCACGGCCACCGTTCGCGGTTAGCCTGGTCGGATGGACGCCGAGACGGAACCGACGGATGCCGGCTACCGCGCCGATGCACTGAAGGAGCGCGTCTACGTCACCTTCACCGCTCTCGCCGTCGTGCTCGCGATGCAGACCCACGCCGAGGGCCTCACCGCGGGCGAGGCCGCGAAGACGATCGCGATCACGGTGATCGGAACCCTGCTGGCCGTGTTCGTGGCCGACCTGGTGGCGCATCTGGCCGTGCACACCGTGCTCCCGACCCGGCCGGAGCTGCGCCGGATGATGCGGGTGAGCTTCGGCGCCTTCGCCGTGGCCGTGCTGCCGCTGATCTTCATCGGCTTCGCCGCCCTCGGCAGCTGGCAGATCGGTGCCGCCCTGCAGGCCTCGACGATCGCGCTCACCGCCTCGCTCATCCTGATCGGCTACCTGGCCGTGCGCCGGGCGAAGCTGACCTGGTGGCAGCGCCTGATCGCTCTCGGTGCGGAGTTCCTGCTCGGTCTCGCGGTCGTGGCGCTCGAACTGCTCGCCCACGGCTGACGAGGGCCGCGACCGCACCGGCCTAGGGCCCGCACCGGCCTAGGGTTTGGTGTCCGCGACCGGCGTGTCGGCGACCGGGCCCACCTCCACCGCCGCCAGCAGCACCCAGAGCTCGGCACGGCCCTGGAAGGTGTCCAGCGGCAGGCCCAGTTCGGTCGAGAGCTCCCCGATCCGGGCCTTGAGGCTGTGCCGGTGCATGCCGAGTTCGCGGGCCGCGGGCTCCCACGACCCGTTGTGCCGCAGCCATACCGCGGACTCCGTGAGCCTGCGCCGGCCGCGATCGGTCTCCAGATGCAGCCGCAGACGCGCCCGGGCGATGTCCGAGACCTGCGAGGAGGCGAGCAGCCCGAAGACGTTCTCCCCGATCAGCCGCGAGAAGCTCAGCAGCTGCCCGGCCGGGGCACTCTCGAGGGAGCGCACGGCCTGACTGATCGCGGTGTCCAGCTGCGCCCAGGCGGCCGGATCCGACTCTCCCGCGCGGGCATCGGCCCCGGCGAGCAGCGCCCGCACGGCCGGGAGCGACCCGGCGTCGGCCAGCAGGAACAGCCGCTGCTCGTCGGCGGCCGCGAACAACCGTTGCGGCGGCCGGGCGGCCAGCCGTTCGACGGCGTCGCGGAGGCCGGGGCCGAGCTCGGCGAGGGTGAGCGCGATCACCGAGAACGGCTCCCGCGGGAGTCGCATCGGCATCGAGCGCAGGCCCTTGCGCACCGACTCGATGCGCCCGTCGCGCAGCAGCTGGAAGAACTGCTCGGCGATCGCGCGCAGGCCCATCCTCCTGTCTTCGGCGTGTTCGAACGACAGCTCGGTGAGCGCGGTCAGAACGGTGAGCACCGACTCCTCGGCCACCCCGAACGCGGCCGGCCGGGTCACGGCCACGGCCCCGCGCAGGCGGCCGGTGCCGCCCACGGTCTGCACGATCCAGTGCCGGCCGGTGCCCTCGTCGACACCGCCGTCGCGGGCGCGGTTGCCCCGGCCGAGCAGATCGGCGGCGCGCCGCCGCACGCTCGCCGGCTCCGCGTCGCGCTCACCGGGCGGGT
>NZ_JAHFUW010000029.1 GCF_023264855.1 Herbiconiux sp.
TTGAACGGCACGGAGACGATGTCGCCCACCTTGATGAACTCGACGTCCGGACCCACCTCGACCACCTCGCCCGTGATCTCGTGCCCGAGCACGAGGTTCGCCGGGGCGGTGGTGCGCCCGCGCACCATGTGCTGGTCGGAGCCGCAGATGTTGGTGGCGACGGTTCTGAGGATGGCGCCGTGCGGAACCTTGCGGCCGACGTTGGCGGGGTTCACCCCCGGCCCGTCTTTCAGCTCGAACGTGGGGTAGTCGATGTCGATGACCTCGACCACGCCCGGCGCTTTGTAGGCCACAGCTCTGTTGTTTGACACGTGATCCTCCTTGATCGGGTGCGCCCCGAAAGAGGGCACATCGTGTCTCGCCCACGGTAGCCGAGCGTCCACCCGCCGAACCAGGTCGACAGGTGTTGGCCAGGTTCAGCGTCCGACGTGCCTTCCTGCGGCGTAGCCGAGGCCCACCGCCGTCGAGAGCCCGTTGCCCGAGGCGTAGCCGGCCGCCCCGTCGCGCCCCGAGATGCCGGCCGCCACCCCGCCGCCGGCGTAGAGCCCGGTGATCGGCGTGCCCGAGGTCGAGACCACTCGGGCGTGCTGGTCGACGGCCACGCCGCCCTGCGTGTGGAACAGGGCCGGATGCGTTCGGCAGACGTAGTAGGGAGCCTGGAGCCCGTTCCCGGCGAGATCGGTGCGGCCGAATTCGTCGGCCGTGCCGGCGGCAGCGGATGCTGCGGCGGCGGCCAGGGTGCCCGCGAGCGTCTGCCCGTCGCATCCGATGAGCGCCGCGAGGGCGGTCACATCCGGCGCCTCGGGCACGCAGCCGAGATCGATGATCTTCACGAACCGGGGCTCGTTGCGGGAAACGTAGTCGTAGATCCGCTGGTCCATGATGGTGAAGCTCTCGGAGGCGACCGAGGCGATCACCTCGGCGAAGGCCGAGTAGCCCACCGATTCGTCGCCCAGCCGGTGCCCGTCGGGGCCGACGATGACGGCGCCGAGTTCCACGGTGGTCCACGAGAGGATGTCGCCGGCCTCGGTCGCCACGGCGGCGTAGGCCTGATAGGCGGTCTCGTTGGCCAGGGCGGCCCCGAGCTGTTCGGCCCAGACGATCGACTCTCCGGTCGAGCCGGCGCCGCCGTGATAGGGCGTGTGCGCCATCACGGGGATCCAGCGTTCGAGCAGGGCACGACTGGCCGCGAATCCGTTCGAGGCCAGCAGCACGGCCTCGGCCCGGATGTCGTGACGCACACCATCCACAGGATCGACGGTCACTCCCGCCACCCGATCCGCCTCGACCAGGAGGCCGGCCACGGGCGTCCGGGTGCGGATCGTCACCCCCGCCCGGTCGCAGGCGCGCACGAGATCGGCGGTGAGGTTCGCCCCATTGCGGTCGGCCGGCGCGTGCAGCCGCGGCACGGAGTGCCCCACGTGCTTGTAGTCGGTGATCAGGTACAGCCCCACGGCGTGCTCGTCGACGAGCCACTCGATCACCTCGGCGGAGGACTCGGCCATCCAGGACACCAGTTCCTCGGCCTCGTGCGGTCCGCTGGTGCGCAGCAGATCCTCCACCATGCGAGCGGGGGAGTCGTCGATGCCGGCCTCGCGCTGGAAGCGCGTGCCGGCTCCGGGCACGGATCCGGTGCTCAGTGTCGTGTTGCCGCCCGGCTCGTCGAGCTTCTCGAGCACGAGCGCCGACTTGCCGGCCTCGCGCGCGGCGAGCGCGGCGACCAGGCCGCAGGCGCCGGCCCCGACGACCACGAAGTCGTACGATTCGCCCTCCGTCACCGATTCGCTCGCCGTCACAGCTTCGCCCGCCGTCGTCATTCGGCCACGGATTCGCCGAGCAGCGCCATCACCTCGGCGGTCGACGCGACATCCGCGTACTTCCGCGCCATGTCGAACAGGTTCACCTGGTGAACGGTCGACGAGCGGTCGTAGACGGCGTCGTGCGGCACCACCACCCGGAAGTTGTATGAGAATCCGTCCACGACCGTGCCGCGCACGCATCCGCTGGTCGTCGCCCCGGTCACCACGAGCGTGTCGACCCCCCGCTCGATCAGGAAGCTCAGCAGCGGCGTTCCGAAGAACGCGCTCGGGTGGCGCTTCGGCAGCAGGATCTCGCCGTCCACAGGAGCGATCGACTCCACGAAGTCGTACCCTTCCTCGGGAATCGACATGATGCCCGGCACCTTGGCACCGAGTCGCCCCTGGTCGAACGCCTTCTTCGGCGCGACGTACGGGTAGATGACCGGCCAGCCGTTGGCGCGGAACAACGGCAGCAGCTCGGCGACGTTGGCCAGCGCATCCCACCCCACGTCACCGCAGCTGGTGGTGAAGTCCTCCTCCACCGACTGGAAGAACGGCTTCGGCGTCATGCCCACCGTGCGGTACTGGGCGTCGATGATCAGCAGCGCGGGACGCGATCCGGTGCCCCCCGGCCGGCCGAAGCCCGCCGCCTCGTAACGGCGCAGATCGTCGTCGGTGATCACGTCCGCCCAGGGAGCGGGTGCGCCGGATGCCGCGCGCGCGATGGGTGCGGATGCGGATGCTTCGGTCACTTCGTCACTCCTTCGCTGCCGGCCTCGAGCGCGTCGAGTGCGCTCCGACCGCTGTGGTGGCGCGGCACGTAGTCGCCGGTGATCGTGCCGACCGCGCCGTCGCGCACCGTGAACCGCCCGCGCACGATGGTGTGGTCGATGCTCACCTCGGAGGTCCAGCCCTCCCACACGCTGTACTCCGCGCCCGAGTGCTGGCGCTCGGCCGCGATCTCGAACGGGCGCGCCGGGTCGACCACCACGAAGTCGGCGTCGAAGCCCACCCGCAGGGCGCCCTTGCGGTCGCCGAACCCGAACAGCTGAGCCGGCCGGGTGGCGGTCATGCTCACCACGGTCTCGAGCGGGATGCCGCGGCGCAGCGCCTCGGTGAGGAACAGCGGGAACATGGTGCCGCTGCCCGGGAACCCGGCCGAAGCCGCCCAGATGTCCTTGTCCTTGGCGCTGAAATGGCGGGGCACGTGGTCGGAGCCGAGCACGTCGATGCGGCCCTCGGCGATCGCTGTCCACAACGCCTCGTTGTCGGCCGCCGTGCGCAGCGGGGGATTGACCTTGCCGCGCGATCCGATCGGCGACTGCTCGTTGAGCGTGAGGTAGTGCGGGCAGGTCTCCACGAAGAGGTTCGGGTAGTGGCTCTTCTGCCGCTCGATGGCGGCGAGTGACTCGGGGCTCGTCACGTGCACGGCGTAGGCGGATGCTCCGGTGACGCTGGCGAGATAGCCCACGCGGCCCTCGGCCTCGGCCTCGACGTAGGGCGGGCGGATGGCGTTCCAGCCGGGGAGTCCCGCATCCGGTTCCTGCGGGGTGCGCTCGCGCAGGCGCCAGACGAGCTCGATGTTCTCGGCGTGCTGGGCGATCATGCCGCCGGCCTGGGCGGCGGCCTCGAGGGCGTCGAAGAGGAAGGCGTCGTCGTTGCCCGGCAGTCCGAGGTAGGCGCCCTCCTGCCCGCGGAAGTTGGTGAAGACCTTGTAGCTGGAGACACCGAGGTCCGCCGCGTACGACGGGATGTGCGCCACCTGCTCCGGGGTCACCACGCAGAAGTGGAACCCGAAGTCGGTGTGCGAGTTCGCCTCCATCACGGCGCGGGCATCGGGGAACACCTCTTCGTAGGGCTGCGGGCTCATCAGGTAGGCGATCATCGTGGTGACGCCTCCCGCGGCGGCCGAAGCGGTCTCCTTCTCGGCGTCGTCGACCGTCTTGGGGGCCGAGATGTCTTGCCCGAGGTGCACGTGGGCGTCGACGATGCCGGGCAGCACCCAACGGCCCGAGACGTCGACGACCTCGTCGGCGCCGAGCAGGGATCCGGGGGCGGCGATCGCGGCGATCGTCCCATCTTTCACGGCGAGGTCGGCGTCGGTGAGGCCGATGCCCGGAAGCACCGCTTTTCCGCCGCGCAGGATCAGGTCGAAGTCAGCCATGGTTCGGCTCCTCTGTGGTGTCGTCGGGGGGAGTGGCGTCTCGGGCGTTGTCGTCGTGGGCGGCCTGGATGCCGTCGGAGCGGGGCTCGAGCCCCAGCACGGTCAGCGTGTTCGCCAGCGAGAGTTCGAGGTGCTTCTCGAGCAGTGAGGTCGCGAGCGGCGTGTCACGGGCGCAGAGCGCCTCGAGAAACGCCTGGTGCTCGCCGTGGGCGTGCTCGCGCCGGGCTTGCGTGCGCTCGGTGTGGGTGAGGGCGAGGTAGAGGCGGTGGTTCACCGTGAGCGAGGCCGCCGTGAGGGCGGAGTTGCCCGAGAGGGTCACCATGCTCTGGTGGAAGTCGAGTTCGGCCACGTACGGCCCGGCGGTGAGCGGAACATCCGACTGAGCGGGAGCGGGCCGGGGGTCGGCGTCGAGCAGAACCCTCAGTGCCGCGAGCTCGTCGTCGCCGGCCCGCGCGATGACCAGCCGCACCGCATAGAGCTCCAGAGCGATGCGCAGTTCGTACGCCTCGATGATCTCGCGCGGCTCGTACTTGCGCACGAACGCTCCGCGGTGGCTCTGCAGCTGCAGCAGCCCCTCGCCGGCGAGCTTCTGGATGGCCTCGCGGAGCGGTCCGCGGCTCACGCCGAGCGAGTCGGCGATGGTGACCTCGTTCAGGCGCTCGCCGGGGGCGAGCGTGCCGTCGAGCACCATGTCGCGCAGGATCGCCTCGGTCTGGCCGGAGACGGTGCCGCGCCGGATGACGCCGGAGTGCGACGGGGAGGTGGGGGAGTGCTGCGATTCGGAGGTCATTTCACCAGGCTCAATTCGATTCCCTTGGTCTCTTTCAGGCGCAAGGCTGGGATCAGGGTAATGAGTGCCGTGACGATCACGAAGAAGGCGGGCGCGAGCGGGTTGCCGGTCACGCCGATCAGCCAGGTGCAGATGTAGGGCGCGGTTCCGCCGGCGAGGGCGGCTCCCACGCTGAACCCGAAGGCGATGCCGGTGTAGCGGATCTCGGTGGGGAACATCTCGGCGTAGGTGGAGAGCGCGACGCCCATCAGGGCGGAGTCGACCAGTCCCAGCACGATCTGGGCGAGCACGGCGATCACGCCGCCCTGCTCGAACAGCAGGAAGGCCGGCACGGCGAGCACGAGCGCGGCGATGGTGGCGCCCACGAACACGGGCTTGCGTCCGACCCGGTCGGAGAGGGCACCGAAGAACGGCATCGCGATCACCGAGACGAGCAGGGTGAGCGTGGTCGACATGTAGGCGAAGTCGGGATCGAAGCCGAGCACCGTCTGCATGTGGATGTTCACGTACACGTAGGCCACGTAGTAGGCCGAGAACAGCAGGATCGAGAGGGCGACGACGCGAAGGAGTGCGCCGGGGTGCCGGGTGAACATGATGCGCACGGGGGTCTGCTTCGCCACGGCGACCGAGGCCTTGGCGGCCTTGAACTCTTCGGTCTCCTCCAGCCCGCGGCGCACCCAGAACCCGAACAGGCCGAGCGGGATCGCGATCAGGAACGGCAGGCGCCAGCCCCACTCGCCCATCACCTCGCTGCCGAGGGCGAGGTTGAGGATGGTGACGACCACCGAGGCGATGAGCGAGCCGGCGAGGGCGCCCATCTGCGTGGTGGAGGTGAAGAGGCCGCGCTTGGCCTTCGGCGACTTCTCGGCCACGAACGAGGCGGCGCCGCCCAGCTCGCCGCCGGCCGCGAGGCCCTGCAGCGAGCGGGCCAGCACGAGCAGCACGGTGGCGCCGACGCCGATCGCCGCATAGGTCGGCAGGATGCCGATCAGGGCGCTGGCGGCCGCCATCAGGATGATCGTGAGGGCGAGGGCGTTCTTGCGGCCGAACTTGTCGCCGAAGTGCCCGAACAGCAGCGCGCCCACGGGCCGCAGCACGAAGGCCACGGCGAAGGTGGCGAGGGTCGACAGCAGCGCGGTGACCGGATCGCCGGCCGCGAAGAACTGCGCCGCGAGGATGGTGGCGACGTAGCCGTACACCGCGAAGTCGAAGTACTCGACGATCGATCCCACCGCTCCGGCGGCGATGACACGCGGCGAGATCCGGACCGGATCGGAGACGACTGAGGGGGAGCTGGAGCTCATGGGTTCTTTCCTTCTCCGTTGAAGTGGCGTGCACCCATGAAACCACACGAACTGCAGACTGTCTACAGTTTGCAGTTCGCAACAGAGCTCGCCGATTTCTCCGAGCGCAGGATGGAACCATCGCCGGGGCAGCGGACACTAGAGGGTATGGGGACGGAATTTCAGGATGCGGCCGCCGACTGGTCAGCCGCGTCGAGCGGCGACTCGGCGGCCTTCGCGCGGGTGTTCGACGCGCACCGGGATCGGGTGTTCGGGCAGGCGCTGCGCCTCATCCGCGACCCGCACGACGCGGAGGATGTGACGGCGATGGTGTTCTTCGAGGCCTGGCGCAAGCGGGCATCCGTTCGCGTGGTCGACGGCTCGATCGTCGGCTGGCTGCTGGTGACCACCAATCACGTGGTGCAGAACCTCGCGCGCAGCACCCGCCGCTATCGGGCGGTTCTCGAGCGCATCCCGAGGCCGTCGCTGAGCAGCGACCACCCCGATCCGGCCGACGAGGTGGGGGAGCGGCTGGATCGGGATGCGCGTGACGCGCAGGTGCGGGCGGCCTTCGTGCGGCTGTCGGTGGCCGACCAGAACGTGATGACCCTCTGTGTGCTCGAAGACCTGACGATGGAGCAGGCCGCCGCAGTGCTCGGAGTGCCGGCGGGCACCGTCAAGTCGCGCCTCTCGAGGGCGAAGGCGCGCCTGGCCGTCCATGCGGGCGAACTGCTCGCCGAACCCACGACGAACGTCACCGGAGGTGCGCGATGAACGACAGTCCTCGATTCGACGAGACGCGGAGCGCCGCCATCCGGTCTGCCCTGATCGACGCCGTCGAGCAGTCTCCCGTGCGTGACCGCCGTCGGCACGTGCGGATCGCCGTCGCGTCGGTGCTTGCTGCGCTCGGTCTCGGCTTGGGTGGCACGGCCGTGGCGTTCGCGGTGTCGGGCACCGATCTCTTCGGCGGCGGCATCGTCGCAGCCCCCTCGGCCACGTCGACACCGACTCCGGATGCGACGTCGGCACCCGATCCGTCGCCGTCGTCGACCGCCCCGGCCGAGCATCCGCTGGTCGTGACCGATGCGTCGATCCTGCCGCGTGATGTGCTCACCACACCCGCAGCAACCCCGGCCTGGTCGGTGCAGCTGCCGGGTGTGAGCGACAAGTGCACCTACGTGCAGGTGCTCGACGTGTCGGACGGGTTCGCCCTGTTCCAGTCCGGCCCGAACAGCGCGCCCGAGGACTCGAACTACGAGTGCGATCTCTCGGCCAGTCACTACGCGCTCACTCTGATCGACACGAGCACCGGCGCGCAGCTGTGGACCCGCGAGTGGAGCTGGGCGTTCACGCAGAGCGACCCGACCACGGCGACCCTGCTCGGCACCTCCGGCCGCGTTCTCGTGTGGGACTTCATGGGCGGTCCCGGTCCGAAAGAGGTGCTCGATCTCGCCACCGGAGAGACGCTCGCCTCCGTCACCGAGCCGGCGGGCTTCGATGTGACCAACCTCTACCCTGTGCCCGGCGACTCGGGCGATGTGAGCTTCGTGGCGCAGAAGCTCGACGACGCGGGGCAGCCGACCACGTCGTGGGCCGTCATGCGCGCGGACCCGCGGGATCTCGCCGCCCCGCGCTGGTCGGTGCCGATCGAGGCTGAGCGGGTGATGACCCAGCCGATCCAGAACTCGAGCTCGATCCTGCAGGTCGAGCGCCAGCCGTCGGGGGAGCTCGACGTGTACGACATCGACTCCGGCGCGCTCATGGTGGGAGCGGCGACCGATCGCGAGTACGACTACTACGACGGCTTCACGCTGCGGATCTCCGACTCGATCACCTACCAGATCGCGCGGACCGTGGCCGGAATCGACGACGCGGGCAACGAGATGTGGAGCCGCACCCTCGACTCGGGCTACGCGGTCGCTCCCGTTCGTCAGATCGGTGCACGACCGGGTGGCGCCGGGAGTGCGCTCGCCTCGCAGCTGCTGCTGATCGGGCCCGGCACCCAGCTCGAGCTGATCGACGGCCCGACCGGCCAGTCGCTCTGGACGGCCGACGGATCGGCCTGCCGGCCGGCTGCTGGTCTCGACGCCCCCGCGGTCGACTCCTACGGTTTCTCGCTCACCTCGGACGGCGTGATCGTGCAATCCACCGACGCCGGTTCGGCGTGCGGATTCGATCACGCGTCAGGCGCGATCGTCGACGTGTCGACGCGACCGAGCACCTGGGCCGGCGTGCAGGGCGTGCTCGCCCAGTACCAGCTCGAGGGCGCGGGCATGGGAACGGGAGGCCTCTACACCGACCCCACGGAGGTGTCGCCGCCCACCCCGATGCCGCAGAGCGGAACGGGCACCGCGCTCGACGCCGTCACGGGCGCGACCCTGTGGAGCGTGCCCGTCTACTACGACGAGCGCTGGACCTTCGCCGGCGGCTACCTCGTGGGCATCTCGCAGGGAAAGGTGTTCGGTATCGGCTGAGCGGCGGACCCCGACCCGCTCAGGCGGTGACGGAGTCGTCGGTGCTCTCTCCGTCGGCGCTCTTTGCCTCGGCGTCGCGCTTGCTGCGTCGGGACGTGCCGCCACTCGGGCCACCACCGAGCGAGAGAGTGGCGGCGAAGCCGATGGCGAGGAAGCCCGCAGCCGCGAAGGCCGAGTACTTCGTGCCGTCGGAGAACGCGATCTTCGCATCCTCCGCCACACCGCTCATCGACGGGTCGGCCTCGAGCCCCGCGATGGCGGCACCCGAGCTGTCGACCACCTGACCGACCAGCTGGTCGCGCGTGGACTCGGGGACGCCCGCATCCGTCAGCCGGCTGTCGAGCTGGGCGCTCGCCGTGGTGAAGAGCACGGTGCCGAGGATGGCGATGCCGAGCGCCGAGCCGATCTGGCGGGCGGTGCTCTGGGTACCCGACCCCTGTCCGCTCTGCTCGATCGGCACGTCTTTCAGCACGACGCCGGTGAGCTGCGCGGTCGCGAGTCCCACGCCGAAGCCATAGACGAAGAGGAACGGGATGAGCAGCCCCCAGGCGGTGTCGGGCGCGATGACGAAGCCGAGCCCCGCGACGCCCACGATCTCAGCTGCGAGCCCCACGCGCACGATGATGACGGGCGCGATCTTATTGCCGAAGGCACCGGCGAAGCCCGAGGCGACGAAGGATCCGACGGCGAGGGCCACGAGGATAAGCCCGGTCTGCAGCGCGTCGAAGCCGAGCACGTTCTGCAGCCACAGGGGCAGCGAGAGGATGATGCCGAACTCGCCGAGCGACACGATCATCGCGGCCAGGTTGCCGTTGCGGAAGCTCGGGATGCGGAAGAGGTCGAACGCGAGCATCGTGCTCTGCCCCCGGTGCATCCGTCGCCGCCCCCAGAGCACGAACCCGATGCCGGCGAGGATGGTGATGGCGAACGCGATGGGGATGGGGGAGAGCTCGAACGGCCAGCTCCAGTCGCCGATGGTGAGTGGGGTGTCGGTGAGCCACCAGCCGTAGGTGCGGCCCTGAATGAGGCCGAAGACGAGGGTGGCGCTGGTGACGACGGAGAGGAGGGCGCCGACCCAGTCGATGCGCTGGGGGAGGGCGCCTTCGGCCGTGGCGCGGGATTCGCGCACGAAGATCAGCAGTCCGACGATGATGATCACGCCGAGCGGGATGTTGATGCCGAACGCCCAGCGCCACGAGATGTAGGTCGTCAGCCAGCCGCCGAGCAGCGGCCCCACCGCGGTCATGCCGCCGATGGTCGACCCCCACACGGCGAAGGCGATGGCGCGATCGCGGCCGCGGAAGGTGGCGTTGATGATCGACAAGGTCGTCGGCAGCACCATGGCGCCGCCCACGCCCTGGATGACGCGGGCGCCGATGAGCAGGTCGCCCGTGGGCGCGAGGGCGGCCAGGATGCTCGCCCCGGCGAAGATCGCGACGCCCAGCATCAGCACGCGGCGTCGCCCGAAGCGGTCGGCGAGCGTTCCGAACACGAGCAGCAGCGCGGCGAACACGAGCGTGTACGACTCCTGCACCCACTGCACCTGGGTGGAAGAGATGCCGAGGTCGTCGATGATCGACGGGATGGCGACGTTCACGATCGTCGAGTCGACGATGATCAGGGCCACCGCGATACTGATGAACACCAGCCCGATCCACCGTGTGCGTGACGACATCGCGACCTCCTACTGCTCTCGCCGACTATTTCGCTAATCACCTTAGCTACTATTTGGCTTGATTGCTTCATCTCAACTAGATCTTTGCGCTATCTACACTTGTCGCCGAGTCGCTAGCGTGGGGGCATGACGAATCACCTCGGCCGCCCCTCCCGCGTGAGCATCTCTGCGTCAGGTGTTCTGCTCGCTGTCGCTGCGCTGCTCGGCGTGACGGGGTGTGTCGCGGCGGCGCCGGCATCCGATCCGCCTCCGTCGGCTGCGCTCTCCGAGTCGCCGTCGCCCGCCGCCGACGACCTGCCCTCTCTCGACGGAGCCTCGGCCGATACCCCCGAGTGCCAGGATGTTTCGCCCGCGGTCCTGGCCGCCGTCAATGCCACGATCAGCAACCCTCTACCCGGCGGATCGAACACCGTCCCCGCCCTCACGGCCACGCCCGACCCCGAGAATGCGGTCTGGCTCCTGACGGGGGCCATTCCCTCCACGTCGACGGCCGGCGGTGCGCTGGTCGCGTGGGCCACGACATCCGACCCCACCCAGCCCGAGTTCACCGGAGCCCTCCGCTCGGTCGGCAGCCAGACGGCCACCGTCTCCTCGGCCCCCGCCCTGCAGTTCACGGACGCCGAACCCGGCGGTCTCCCACCCGCGGCCCTCCGCTGCGCGGACACCCTGCCGCGCGGTTAGTGCGGGCCGCCCCCGACGAGGATGTCGATGAAGGCGAGCGCGGCGGGGCTTGGGTTGAAGGTGCTCCACGCGAGGTACTCCGACCGCGACGGGCCATCGATGATGGTCAGACGCGCCAGCGCGGGATTGTGAGGTGCGTACCTCGACGGCAGCAGGGCGATCGCCAGATTCTGGCGGATGAGGTCGATGGTGAGGCCGGTGGCCATCGACTCGAAGGCCACTTCTCGGTGGATTCCGGCTGCAGCGAAGGCCAGGTCGCTCTCGGCTCGGGCCGGGGTTCCGGCGGGGAAGTCGGCGAAGGTCTCGTTGGCGAGGTCTTGCAGCGTGATCTCGGTGTGGTGGGCGAGCCGGTGGTCATGGCTGACGATGGCCACGAGCTGATCCGACCCCAGGTGACGCCAGGCCACTCCGCGCGGCGCGCGGCTCTCGGGAAGTCCCAGAAGCCCGACGTCTATGTCGCCCTGGGTGATGGCCTCCTCGAGTTCGTCGCTGCCGGCGACATGCAGCGCGATCCGAACGTGGGGATGGGCCTGGCGGAAGGCTTTCAGTGCGGTCGATATGTCGACCGCTGTGACCGTCGGGATGACGCCGACCCCCAGTCGACCTCGAATCTGCCCGGCCGCCGCAGCGGCATCGATGGCGGCACGGTCGGCCGCCTTGAGGCTCTCGCGCGCTGACGCGACGAACGCGGAGCCTGCGGCGGTGAGTTCGACCCGCCGGCTGGTGCGGTTGAAGAGCATCACGCCGAGCTCGTCCTCCAGGCTCTTGATCCGGTGACTCAGGCCCGACTGAGCGACGTAGCAGCGCGCCGCAGCTCGGGTGAACGAACCCTCGTCTGCCACGGCGACGACGTACTTGAGCTGTTGCAGTTCCACCGATCTATCGTGCTGGATGATCGGTGCGAGCACAACCATGTGTTGGACGTATCAATCAATCGCTTGCACACTGATCGTCAACCACTGAAACGCGCCCCCGTAACGGCGCGTGGACCAGACCGGGCTGAAAGCCCCGCGAACGATTGGGACCAGAGTTGATCAGGCATATTTTTCTGTGGCAGGCGGCCGAACCGCGCGAGAGGGCGACCATCCTCGATCTTCTGGCACAGCTGTCGCACCGCCTTCCGATGATCCGCAGCTGGGAGCTCGGAGCCCACATCGGCGAGCCGAACGCCAACGGTGACCCGTGGGACGGCGCGCTCATCACCGATTTCGACTCGTGGGAAGACCTGGCGGCGTATTCGGACGATCCTTTCCACAACGAGATCGTGCAGCAGCTCCTGCCGCTGGTGCGTAGCCGGGCCGTCGTCGACTTCGTTCGCAAGGACGCCTGACATGCGGGCAGACATCACCGTGGCGACGAGCCCTTTCGGACCGGACGACGAACTCGGCGCCCTCAACAAACTGGCAGCGACCTCGCAGCAGAGCATCCTGACCCGGGTCGAGCCGTCGAAGACGTATGACCTCAGTGTCGACTACTTCGTGGGCATGCCGAGCTTCCAGGCCGCCGGCGACCCCTCGTACCAGATCTTCATGAGCCACACGCCGGACGGCACGATCGTCGACGACCTGAACGGCGCCGGGGAGCAGATCAACCGTCACGTCTGCTATTCGGGCGATGTCGTCTTCCTCTACACGCACACCGGAACTCACATCGACGCCCTCAACCACTTCGGCGTGGACGGTCACATCTACAACGGCTTTGCGGCGAAGGATTACCTCGGCAGCCGCGGCTGGACGAAGGGCGGGGTGGATGTCATCCCGCCGATCATCGCGCGGGCCGTGATGCTCGACATCGCGAAGTCCAAGGGTGTTGCGTGTCTCGACGACTCCTACGCGATCACGATCGCCGACATCGAGCAGGAGCTGGAGCGATCCGGCCTGAGCATCGAGGAGGGCGACGTCGTCTTCGTGCGCACCGGGCGCATGTCGTACTGGCCCGATGGTGCGAAGACCCTCGGCAACCCTCCCGGTCTGGGTCTGGACGCCTCGCGCTGGCTCACCGAGCAGGGGATTAGCGTCATCGGTGCCGACCAGGAGTGCGTCGAGGTAGGTCCCAGCGGCTACGAGGACAACTGGCTTCCCGGCCACTGCCACTTCCTTGCCGAGGCCGGGGTGCCGATGATCGAGCTCCTCAACCTCGAGGAGCTCTCGGAAGACGACGTCAACGAGTTCTGCGTCGTCGCCGCGCCGATCCGCCTCAAGGGAGCGACGGGTGCCCCCATCCGTCCGCTCGCCCTCCCGCTGCGCTGAACAATCGCACCGCCCCGAACCGCTCCACAGAACCACCGCACTGAACCGCTCCACAGAACCACCGTCCTGTTCCACCACACTGCGTTCCACGTTTTGAAGGAGAAGCTCATGGAGCTGAGAGGTACGAACGACACGGTCGAGGTCACCGACGCGCTAGGCCGCGAAGGTGCCGACGACGAACAGATGGGCCGATGGTCGTTGTTGATGGCGTTCTACGGCATCGCCAGCGCCATGTTCATGCTCTACATCGGCGCTGCGATGGCGGTCGCCTACGGCACGGCCGACGCTCTGATCGGGCTGGCACTGACAATCATCGTCTACAGCCTCATCAACAGGGTGCTGGCGAAGCACTCGATCCGCAACCGCACCACGGTCGCGCGGTTCTCGCGCACCATCCTGGGGAAGGCCGGCACGGTGATCGCCGCGATCATCCTGGCGCTCACGGCGATCTACTACGCCGTCTTCGAGGGCGAGATCGTGGTCTACGCCTTCCAGTCCGCCTTCGGGGGTGAGAAGTGGATCTGGAGTCTGGTCGTGGTCGCCTACTCCACCCCGCTCATCCTCGGGGGAGTCCGGCGCTTCCTCGACAAGCTCAACGGCTGGCTGCTTCCGCTCTACCTGATTGGTCTTGCCGTGATGGTGATCTGGGCCGGTGTGAGATACGGATTCTCCGACACCTGGCTCACGCAGACTCCCGGTCCCGAGCTGCCGCTGGCATCAGGTGGCCCGGGCTGGCTGGCGACCTTCTCGGCCTACCTGGGTGTGTGGGTGCTGATGATGTACGTGATGGACTTCGCCGCGCTCGGCAAGCGGAAGGATGTGAAATTCCACTCCCGGTACACCTTCACCTGGCCGTTCTGGCTCATCACCTACGGCCTGAACGCGCTGGTCGGCATCTTCCTGACGTTCACCATCCCCGGGCTGGAGGTCTCCGAATCCGGGCTGTCGGGTGGGCTCGTCGCGCTCATGGGACCGGTCGGCCTGATCATCATCCTGGTGTTCCAGACCCGCATCAACACCGCCAACTACTACATCGGCGCGGCGAACGTGCAGGAATTCGGCGAACGGCTCTTCCGGGTGAAGCTGCCGGCGTTTGTCTGGGTGATCGTGTCGTCGGTGATCATCTACGCGCTGATGCTGCTGCCGATCATCCAGTACCTCCTGATCGCGCTGGCGTGGCAGGGCGTTCTGGTGAGCGGCTGGGTGGCGATCGCACTCA
Source organism: Herbiconiux sp. (assembly GCF_023264855.1). Classification (GTDB taxonomy): domain Bacteria; phylum Actinomycetota; class Actinomycetes; order Actinomycetales; family Microbacteriaceae; genus Herbiconiux. Next base: position 14,335 of record NZ_JAHFUW010000029.1, read on the forward strand.
CGCACATCCTCCTGACTCGATCCCGGCAGGAGAGCGGACTGCTCGGCGACGAGCACTACCGTCACGTGCACGCCCCGGGGCTCATCGCCTGGGTCGCGGCGACGGTGATCGGCCTCTTCCTCACCAGCGCCTTCCCCTGGGGTGCCACTTGGGGACCCATTGCAACAGTGGTCGTGGCGAGCGGGCTCTATGCAGCGCTCCGGCCGCTGTTCCAACACCAGTCAGCCCTCCGCTCCTAGAAAGAAAGCAGAGATACAGAATGAGCCTGAAACTCGGGGTCTTCCTCCCCAACGGCCAGAACGGCTACATCATCTCGGAGAACGCTCCGCAGTACGAACCCACGTTCGAGCACTGCCTCGCCATCGCACAGGAGGCCGAGACCATCGGGCTCGACTTCGTGCTCTCGATGATCAAGTACCACGGCTTCGGTGGAAAGACCGGCTACTGGGACGGATGCCTCGACTCGGTCGCGCTGGCGACCGGTATCGCGGCCCTCACCAGCAGGATCGACGTGTTCGCCACCGTTCCTGTTCTCGGCATCCCTCCGGTGATCGCGGCGCGTCAGCTCGCGACCTTCGACGAGATCGCGAAGGGCCGCGGGGGAGTGAACCTCGTCACCGGCTGGAACCGCCCGGAGTACGAGCCCATGGGTCTGTGGCCCGGCGACAAGTATTACGAGCGCCGCTACGACTACGCGGCGGAGTACGTGCAGATCCTGCGCGGGCTGTGGCGCGACGGCCGGGTGACGTTCAAAGGCGAGTTCTTCGACATCGACGATGCGACGTGCTTCCCGAGCTCGGGCCGCGAGCTCCCGATCGTCACGGCCGGCCAGTCGACCAAGGGGCAGGTCTACACCGCGCACTACGGCGACTACAACTTCGTGTTCGGCGACCGCGACCTGCTGCCCACGATCACCAAGCCGATGCTCGAGGAGGCGGAGAAGGTTGGCCGCACGGTCAGAACCTACGCTCTGTTCACGATCATCGCGGCGGAAACCGATGAGGAGGCGCTTGCGAAGACCGAGTACATCGTGAGCGGTCAGGACACCGTGGCGCTCCAGAACGTCGCCGGCAGTGCGGCGCTCGATCCGCAGACCGGCGGCACCAGCGCGCACTTCGTGCAGGGTCTCACCGCTCCTGCGGAGGAGGGCAACCTGACCTTCATGAGCTTCCCGGTGATCCACGGCTCGTACGAGTCCGTCGCCGAGCAGATCGCCACGCTGCAGCGGGATACCGGTGTCGCCGGTGTGCTGATGACCTTCGTCGACTACGTGCCCGACATCAAGGTCTTCGGCGAGAGGGTGCTGCCGCTCATTCACGAGAAGCTGGCCGCGCTCGCGACCGTCTGACCACCCAGCGGTCCCGGGCTCAGGCCCGGGACCGGCTCCACCAGCTAGGACATGACATGAACCACCAGGCAACCGGCGAGGTGCTCTCCCTCTCGATCGAAGATGCGGGCGATGGGCTGAGCCCAGAAGTCTTCAGAGACCTCTTCCGAAACCATCCGGCGGGTGTGGCGATCATCACGGCGGATGACGGCAGCGGGCCCGTGGCATTGACGGCGTCGTCGGTGAGTTCTGTCAGCGCGGAGCCCCCGCTCTTGATGTTCTCCCTGTCGGACCAGTCGTCGGCGTCATCCGTCATCCGTGAGTCGGAGACGCTGGTCGTCCACCTGCTCGGTGTCGGTGAACTGCCGCTCGCGAGGCTCGGGTCGACCAGCGGCGTGGACCGATTCGCGAGCAGTACCGAGTGGACGCGGCTGCCCAGCGGTGAGCCCTTGTTCCATTCGGCCAAGGCTTGGATCCGGGCTCGGATCATCCACAGCGTCACCGCGGGCACGTCGACGATCGTCATCGTGCACGCGCTCGAATCCGGGGCGAACGGCGGGCACGAGCACGACCGTGACGGCCGTCCCTTGGTGTATCACAACCGCACGTGGCACGCGCTCAGCGACCGTTCGCTGGCCGAGTAGAAGAGGTGGATCGATGACAAGCGAAGCGGATGCGCTACCCGTCCTGAGAGTGCGCGTGCTGCAGCTCGCCTACGACGACGACGAGACGGTCGCGGAGCGCGTGCGCCGGGTGGCCGACCTGGTGGCCCGGCAGCGCGACGCCGACCTGATCGTGCTGCCCGAACTGTGGGCTCCCGGCTACTTCACGTTCCCCCGCTGGGCCGAGCGAGCGGAGACGCTCGACGGCCCCACAGTGACGGCGATGGCCGAAGCGGCGCGGTCGGCGAACGCGGTCGTGCACCTGGGCTCGATCCTGGAGCGCGCCGATGCCGGGGCCGCCGCCACCGGCGCTGCGGTGCCGGCGGGTGGACGGGGCCTGTGGAACACTTCCGTCGTTCTCGGGGCGGACGGATCGCGGATCGCCGCGTACCGCAAGATCCACCCCTTCGGCTTCGGGGAGGGCGAGCCGACCCTGATCGATGCGGGGACGGATCTCGTCGCCGTCGCCGTCGACCGCGCCGAAGCATCCGCCGTGGTCGGTCTCGCGACCTGCTACGACCTCCGCTTTCCCGAGCTGTTCCGCCAGCTCACGGCGGTCGGCGCGACGGTCTTCACGGTGCCGGCCGCGTGGCCTGCGGCGCGTCGCGAGCACTGGCAGGTGCTCGGCCGGGCGCGGGCGATCGAGAACCAGGCGTTCGTGGTGCAGTGCAACACGGGCGGAACTCACGGAGGGGTGACGCTGGACGGCCACAGCCAGATCATCTCGCCCCAGGGCGTGGTGCTCGCGCAGGCCGGCGCCGGTGAGCAGGTACTCGCGGTCGACCTAGACCTGCACGGCCTCGATGAGTACCGGCGGGCCTTCCCCGTGCTGGCCGACCGCCGCCTCTGAGCCGCTTTCCCGCCGCCCGTGAAAGTTTTTCGGCCGGGGTGCATCCAAAACGGGGTCTGCGCGGGAAGTGGGGGTGAAAGCAGTTTTCCCCCTGCTCCTCGTGAGCACGATCTGGAGGTACTCATGCGTAAGATCCTCATCTCAGGGCTTGCCGCCGGCGCTCTCATCGCCGTCAGCGCCGCTCTCCCCGCAGCGGCCGCCGATGGCGACGCGTCGCTGTCGGTTCTGCACGCGGTTCCGGGCGTCACCGTCGACGTCTATGTCGACGGTGCACTCACCCTCGACGACTTCACGCCCGGCACGCTCGCCGGGCCGCTGGCGCTGCCGGCAGGAACGTACTCGGTGGCGATCACCGCATCGGATGCGGCCGACGCGAGTGCCCCGGTCATCGGCCCCATCGACCTGAACCTCGCCGCCGGCGGCAACTACACCGCCGTCGCGCACCTGGACCCGGCCGGCACCCCCACCGCCACGCTCTACACGAACGACACCGCCACGATCGCGGCCGGGCAGGGCAAACTGACCGTGCGTCACGACGCCGCGGCACCGGCCGTCGACGTGCTCGCCGGCGGAACCCCGGTGATCACCAACCTCTCCAACCCGGCCGAGTCGGTGCTCACGCTGCCCGCGGGAACGGTCTCCGCATCCGTCGCCGCCACCGGGACCACCGACCCGGTGATCGGCCCGGCGGATGTCGTGGTCGCCGAGGGCACCAACACGATCGTCTACGCGTGGGGCAGCCTCGCCGACGGCAACCTCGCGCTCGCGGTGCAGACCATCGGCGGTCTGCACTCGAACCCCGACGGAGTGCCCGCGGGCAACGCCGGTCTCGTCGCCACGAACCAGCCGGCCGACAGCGCGCCGGTGTGGATCGGTGCGGCCGTGCTGCTGATGCTCGGCTCCGCGGTCGCCGCTGTGGCGGTCCGTCGCCAGAACGCGGCGAAGGCCGGACGCTGACCGAGAGTCGGCTGCCGACCGCCCTGGCCGGGGTGAACTTCCTGCACGCCCCGGCCAGGGCATCCGCCGTGCTCGCGATCGTCGTCGGCACGGTGGTGCTGCTCAGCGGCTGCGCGCCGGGAGGCCCGGCTGTGGACGCGTCAGGCGCGACACCAGCGGCGGTCGCTCCCTCGGCGTCGCCGACTCCCACGCCGACTCCGGATGCGGGCGGCCCGGACGCCATCGCCGCCGTGCCCGACGTGCCGCGCGCAGACGCGGGGCTCGGTGCGGCCACCGCTGCGCCGACCGTTCCGCCGACGCGGGTGGAAGTGCCCGAACTCGGGATCGACGTGTCGGTCGCAGAAGAAGGGGTCGACGCCGACGGGGCGCTGGCCCTCTCCTCCGACCCGAGTATCGCCTCGTGGTATCGCTGGGGTCCGTCGCCGTGGAGCGCGGCGGGCGCCACCGTCATCGCGTCGCACGTCGACTCGCTCGACTACGGCATCGGGCAGTTCGCACGCCTCGCGAGCGCTCCGGTGGGTACCACCATCAGCGTCACGGCCGCCGATGGACGCGTTGCCGGCTTCACGGTGCAGCAGGTCGAGCTGCTGTCGAAGACGCAGATCGACTGGAACGGCGTGTTCGACCGAACGGGCACCCCGCGGCTGGTGCTGGTGACCTGCGGCGGCGAATTCGACTACGACACCGGTCACTATCTCAGCAATGTGATCGTGACCGCCGTTCCGATCGCGTGAGAGGAGGGCGGGTATGCTCGATCCGATGGCGACGGCGCCCACTCCGCGCTGCGAGCATCCGAACGGTCCGGCCCGCGATCATGCGGGGGTGTGGAGGAGGCGGTGTGTCCCGGTGACAGATCGATTCTCCGGCGGAACGCCAGACAGCAGCTCTGGCAGCGCCCCTGACAGCACCTCTCCCGGTGACGACGCCGACACTCCTGACGCAACCGCCGCCGCCGACCGTGCCCTCTTCGCCGCGTTCCGCGACGGTGACGAGCGGGCGCTCGCCGAGGCGTACTCGCGCTGGTCGGCCCTCGTGCACACGCTCGCGCTCCGATCGCTGGGCGATCCGCGCGATGCCGAAGACGTGACCCAGAAGGTCTTCGTGTCGGCGTGGAGGGGCCGGGCGGGATTCGACCCGGCCCGGTCGCCGTTGGGTGCGTGGCTGGTGGGCATCGCCCGGCACTGCATCGCCGATGCCCATGAGGCCCGCAGCCGCCTCCGCCGGGCCGAGGAGGCGCACGTCGTCCGCACGCCGCCGGCCGAGGTCGATGCCACGGAGAAGCTGACCGAGAGCCTGGTGATCGTGGACGAGTTGAACCGACTCGAGCCCGTCCCGCGCCAGGTGATGAAGCTGGCGTTCTACGATGATCGCACCCACGTGCAGATCGCCCATGACCTCGATCTTCCCCTCGGCACCGTGAAGAGCCACATCCGTCGAAGTCTCACTCGGCTCCGAATACGTCTGGAGGTGAACGATGACTCATATTGATGCCGACGCACTCGCGATGATCGCGTTGGGCGATGCCGGCCCGAGCACACTCGAGCGCGCTCACCTGGCCGAATGCGCCCGCTGCTCGGAGGAACTGGCGGCGCTCAGCCGCACCGTGCAGCTCGGCCGATCCGAGGATGCCCCGGAGCTCGTCGCTCCGTCGGCGGACGTCTGGACCCGCATCAGTGCCGAACTCGGCCTCGCCGAGGCGCCGCTGGCGCATCCGGATGCTCATCCGTCATCCGTGCTCGCCCCGTCCGCCGAGCAATCCCCGTCAGCCGCCACCCCGCCGCTCGCCCCCCATCACGCCACCCGGCGTCGCCGGTTGACCGGTCGATCCCGCATCTGGGTGCCGCTGGCCGCTGCCGGTGTCGTTCTGGGTGTGGTCGCCGGTGCCGGCCTCGGAGTCTGGTGGCAGACGGCGCAGCAGTCGACGCGCGGCATCGCGGTCGCCGGAGCAGAGCTCACCCCGTTCCCCGGCTGGCCGGATGCGCGGGGCAGTGCCGTGGTCGAGCAGGATCCCGACGGCCGTCGCCGGGTGGTCGTCGACGTCGACCCGCAGACCGACGCCAGTGGCGGCGCGTCGCCGCTGCGCGAGGTGTGGTTGATCCGCTCCGACGGAACGGGCCTGGTCAGCATCGGATTCCTCGACGGCCCGGAGGGCTCGTTCGACGTGCCGGACGGCATCGACCTCGACCAGTACTCCCTGGTCGACATCTCCGCCGAGGCCGACGACGGCGACCCCACGCACTCCGGCGACTCGATCGTGCGGGGCGAGCTCCGCGCGCTCTGACCGTCCGGCAGGCGTCAGTCGCAGGCGATCCCGTCGCCGTCGCGATCGAGGTCGTAAATGTCCGGCCCGATGACCTGTACCGGTCCTTCGACGTAGGCCGGGCCGTTGCCACTCCCTCCCGCGCAGTCGACATCGGATGCGATCGGCACGCACGGCCCGGCGTAGTTGGGGCTGCATCCGGCGTCCTCAGGCGCAGGCGCTTCCTCTGGCGGCGGCGGTTGGCGGATGCCGATCGCCGTCACTTCGTCGACGGGAGCGACCGTCACCGTCTCCGACACGAGCGTGCGGCCGGTCTCCACGCCGTCCACGAGCGTCAGTTCCCAGCGCGAGACCTTCGTTCCGGGAACCCCGGCGGTCACGACCACGTTCGTTCCCGCGTCGGCATCCGGATCCTCGTAGCTGGACTGGGCGTAACCGACCGCATCCGACGTCTCGACGATCTTCACGGTGGTCACCGGAGTGGGCGAAGGGGTGGGAGTGGGGGAGGGCTTGGGAGTCGCGGTCGGAGTGCTCTTCGGGCTGGGAGCCGAAGTGGCACTCTGCGAGGCCGGAGCGCCACCCGCCAACCCGAGGGCCTGGCCGGCCGGCTGCGGATGCGGAGAGACCACGGCACCGAGAAGAAGCACTGCGAACGATATCCCGAGCACGGCACCGCCAGCCCGCCTGGTGCGCGGGAGGTTGAGCCAGCTCGGCCGCTTGCTGACGAGTGTCCAGATCCCGGCACCCAGCCCGAACAGCGAGATGCCCATGAGAAACCCGCCGAGCCCGCTCGTGCCGACGCCGATCAGGCCGACGAGCACGCCGATGGCCGCGACGATCCACGTGGACAGCGACGGGCGCCAGCCGGCCCGTTCGCCCTTAGTAGGAGGGAGCGCTGAGGGCATCGTCGTCGCAATCGGGTCGGGTGGGCCGGGGGTATCGGCCGAGCTGCGCACAGACGGGTGCGACGGGGTGTGCTGAACACTACGGGTGTAGAGATATGCCCGTCAGTCCCTCTTCGGGGGGTCGTTCTCCGCCCGGGCCGGCCCGACGCGCGCCGAGACTCAGCGCGGCAGCTCCAGAAACCGGTCGATGACCTCGAACGTCGCGGCTCCCGCCTCCAGGTGGGGGAGATGCCCGGCCTCCTCGATCTGGGCGAATCGCGCATCCGGAATCGCCGCGGCCAGGGCCCGCCCGTAGGCCGGAGTGACCACCCGGTCGCTCACGCCCCACACCACGAGGGTCGGCGCGGTCACGGCGGAGAGCCGCGCGAGCAGGGTGGGATCGCTCATCGTCGTGCCGGCGATCGCCGCCATCGCCCGCGCATTGCCCGACTGCACCGATCGCTGCTCGTCGGAGAGTCCGGCCGGATCGATGAAACCGCGGTCGGCGTCGTGCCACGCGTGTTCGGCGAGCTGCCTCGGGCTCAGCGAGAAGAAGTCGGCGATCGGCTCGCCGGGCACCTCGACCCCCACGGCGTCGATGACGACGACCGAGTCGATCAGTCCCTCGAAGCGTGAGTCGCCCGCGGCCTGAATCGCCATCTCGAGGGCGATCCATCCGCCGATCGACGATCCCACCATCGTCACCCCGCCCGGTGCCAGGAGGTCGGGACCGTCGCTCAGCAGCAGCTCCAGGTAGTCGCCGGCGAGCTGGGCCACCGAGGTGAGGCCGTCGGGAAGCCCGGTGCCGTCCCACCCCGGGTGCGTCGGGGCGAGCACGTGCCGGGTCGCGGCGAGGTGGCCGACGATCGGTGCCACGGTGCGGGGGCCGCCGCCCCCGTGCAGCACGAGCGCTGTCGGCAGCGACGGGTCGCCGGCCTCGGTGACGGATGCGCGGGAGATGAATCGAAAGGTCATGGGATACTCCAAATCAATATGTTTATATAAATCTGCTGATACAGTAACACCGTGGCAATCGATCTGGAACTCCTCGGGCAGGCGCTGAAGCGGGCGCAGTACCGCAATCACCGCACGATGGATGCGGCGCTTCGGGCCGCGGGCGTGAGCCTCGTGCAATGGGACGCTCTGCGGGCGATCGACCAGGCCCCCGGCGCATCCGCTCATGACCTGGCCGTCGCGACCTTCCAGAGCGACCAGTCGTTCGGCACACTCGCCACTCGGCTCATCGACCGCGGCCTGGTGGAGCGGATGCCCGGCCGCGGCCGTCGTCTCGAGCATGCGCTGACCCCCGCCGGGGTCGACGCGCTGGCTGCAGGCCGTGTAGTCGCGGCCGCTGAGCTGCCGGCGCTCTTCGCGCCGCTCGACGAGTCCCAGCGCGCGGCGCTCTTCGATGCCCTGACGAGCCTGACCGACCGCGCCGAGTCTGCCTCCGACCCGGCGGACGGCGCCCGAAGCAGGGCTTGACGCCTCACTTGCATTTTGCAAGTATTACCCGCATGAGCCTTTTCATCACCTGCCCGGTCGAGAGCGTCGAACGCGCGACCACCTTCTACACGGCCCTCGGCTGGACCCTCAACGCCGAGATGTCCGACCACAACGTGTCGTGCTTCGCGATCGCGCCCGAGCAGTATGTCATGCTCGGCAGCCGCGAGATGTACGCGAGTGTCGGCGCCACCGAGGAGCTCGTCGGCGGCCCCGACACCCCCTCGAAAGTCACGGTCTCGTTCGACCTCGGCAGCCGTGAGGCGGTCGACGAGCTGGTCGAGCGTGCCGGTGCGGCCGGCGGGCGGATCGGCGACATCGACGACTACCCCTTCATGTACCAGCGCCAGTTCGACGACCCCGACGGCTACCACTACTCCCCGTTCTGGATGAAGCCGGACGCCGATCCGACCGCGTGAGCGATCTGGCCGCCGCTCTCGACGTCGTCGGCGCGCGCTGGGCTCTGCTCATCGTGGAGCGTCTCCTCGACGGCCCGCAGCGCTACGGCGATCTCCAGCGCGACCTAGGCGTGCCGACGAACATGCTCGCGACCCGCCTGCGCGAACTCGAGGCGGCGGGCATCCTGTCCCGTCTGCCCCTCCGCCACAACACCCGCGCCTACGCCCTGACCGACCGCGGTCTAGCCCTCCGCGACGCGATCACCGCGCTCGGTCGCTGGGCCGCCGAGGGAGCCTAGGCCGCCCGCCGAGCGGCGACCTGGCCCCCGCGCCTTCCGCTATGCTCCCCAGCAGTCGGGAGAGGAGGATGCTTGTGTCTAGGAAGTCGCCCCCGGCCGACCACGTGCCGGGAATTCCTGACGCGGAACGCTTGGCCGACCCGCACGCCCCCTACCTCGGCGTGAGCGGCCTTGCGGCCGTGTACGCAGGTCTCACGGCGATGGCCGCGTCTCAGATCGCATTCGCCGTCCGTGCTGAAGGAGACTTCAGCTTCTGGGGTTTCGCGATCATCGGGAGCTTGATGATCGGCGCCGTCTATGGCGGCGTCGTGGCGCTCGCCGCCGTGCTGGCGTGGGGCGTCGCATCCTCGCGTTCGCGTTCGGCGTCTGGGCGTGCAGTCTCGACCGTGGTCGCGATAACGGCGGGAGTCGCGGCTCTGACGGTCGCGGGCTGCCTGGGTGGGATGTCGTGGGCACTGCCCATCAGTGGGGCCACTGTGGTGGTCACCTGTGGTGCAGCGACCTTCCTGACGCTCCGGGTGAGCCGATCTCGGCCCAGCTCCGGCCCCCTTGCGGAACACGCGCCGTAACGCGAGGTCATCCGCCCCCACGACCGCGCCCGGCTGGCGTAGCCTGCTAGGGCAGTGCGCACAACGAAGCCTCGCGTCCCGATCAGGGACACGCCTGCGACGTCCCTATCCGTGGAGTCGCGCCAGCGCGGCTTCCCCAAGTCGAGGAGCACACCGCTATGGTCACCATCATGAACGCCCACATCGCCGGCGGAAGCAGCATGCACGCGGGTCTCGCACGGGCGGGGTTCTGTCGATGACGAACGTGACCTTCCAGATCGACAGCACTCGTTTCGACGAGGACTACCGCCCCCTCCACAACTCCCGCATCACCACGAACTTCGCCAACCTCGCCCGAGGCGAGAAGCGCCAAGAGAACCTGCGCAACACCTTCACGATGATCGACGGTCGTTTCAACGACCTCACCCCGCACGACAACGAAGACGGCGACCGCTACACGGTCGAACTCGACATCATCTCGGCCAGCGTCGACGTCGACGGCGAGGGCATCCGCGACGCCGTCCCGCTGATCGAGGTGCTGCAGACCACCATCATCGACCGCCGCACCGGCGAACGCATCAAGGGCACCGTAGGAAACAACTTCTCCTCGTATGTGCGCGACTACGACTTCAGCATCCTGCTCCCCAAAGGCAAGACGGCCGATTTCGGGGAGCTGCACGGCAACCTCTTCAAGGCCTTTCTGGCCTCGGATGCCTACGCGCAGCATTTCGACAAGCCGCCCGTCATCTGCCTGAGCGTCTCGACCAGCAAGACCTATCACCGCACCGAGAAGGAGCATCCGGTTCTCGGCATCGAGTACCGCCAGAGTGAGTACTCGGCGACGGATGCCTACTTCGCGCAGATGGGCCTGAGCGTGCGCTTCTTCATGCCCCCGCGCAGCGCAGCGCCGCTCGCGTTCTACCACCTCGGCGATCTGACCGCCGACTACACCGATCTCGAGCTGGCCGCCCTGATCAGCACGATGGAGACCTTCCAGAAGATCTACCGACCGGAGATCTACACGGCCAACTACACGGCCGGGGAGTCGTTCCAGCCCAGCCTGACGAATCCGGACTTCTCGCCCACGTCGATCGACTACGACCGCGAGGAGCGCAGCCGCCTGGCGCTCGAGCAGGGCAAGTTCGCCGAGGAGCACTTCATCACGCCGCACAGGACTGCCCTCGAGGAGTGGTCGACAGTGTTCGCGGCCCAGGTCCACCAGCTCGATCTGCAGGGAGAACGTTCATGAGCAAGCTGCTTCCCACCTCGACCGCGGGTAGCCTGCCCAAGCCCTCGTGGCTCGCAGAGCCCGAGAAGCTGTGGTCGCCCTGGAAGCTCGAGGGTGACGCGCTGACCGAGGGCCGGCAGGATGCTCTGCTCCTGTCGCTTGCGGATCAGCAGCACGCGGGCATCGACATCGTGAGCGATGGCGAGCAGACCCGACAGCACTTCGTAACCACCTTCATCGAGCACCTCAGCGGGGTGGACTTCGAGAACCGTGAGACGGTCAGGATCCGCGACCGCTACGACGCCTCCGTGCCGCGCGTGGTCGGTGCGGTCACCCGCGAGAAGCCGGTCTTCGTCGAGGATGCCAAGTTCCTTCGCGCCCAGACCGACCAGCCCATCAAGTGGGCCCTGCCCGGCCCCATGACCATGGTCGACACCCTCTACGACGCCCACTACGGCAGTCGCGAGAAGCTGGCGTGGGAGTTCGCCACGATTCTGAATGAGGAGGCTCGCGAGCTGCAGGATGCGGGCGTCGACATCATCCAGTTCGACGAGCCCTCGTTCAACGTCTTCTTCGACGAGGTGAACGACTGGGGCGTGGCCGCGCTGGAGAGGGCGATCGAAGGCCTCACTGTCGAGACGGCGGTGCACGTCTGTTACGGCTACGGCATCAAAGCGAACACCGACTGGAAGGCGACCCTGGGGGAGGAGTGGCGTCAGTACGAGGCGATCTTCCCCAAGATCCAGGCGTCGGCCATCGACATCGTCTCGCTCGAGTCGCACCACTCGCACGTGCCCATCGACCTGATCGAGCTCATCCGGGGCAAGAAGGTGATGGTCGGGGCCATCGACGTGGCGTCCGCCGACGTGGAGACGCCCGAAGAGGTCGCCGACACTCTGCGGCAGGCTCTCCAGTTCGTGGATGCCGACAAGCTCTACCCCTCCACCAACTGCGGTATGGCGCCCCTGCCCCGATCCGTCGCCCGCGGCAAGCTCGCCGCGCTTGGCGCCGGCGCGGCCCTCCTCCGAGCCGAGCTCTCGGCTTAGCCGCAAGGCGGGCGTACGCTCGAACCAACGGGCACGAGCGACACTGGGGGAGATCGTGGGCGAGGGTACGGAAAATTCAGTCACCGACGAACGGGACTCTCGTGCACGGTTCGACGAGCGTCTTGCGACCCTCGAGAGGATCGCCGTACTCCTGCCGGTGCTCGCGGCGGAGGCATTGCTGATCCTGTCGTTGTTCCTTCCGTTCGTCACGGTGACGTCGTACTCCGAGGATGACCAAGTGGTGAATCTCTCGCAGCTCGGTCTGGCGTTCTTCGGGGCGGTGCCGACGTCGTCCGCGGGCACCAGCAGTGGAGACATCGACGCGGCCGGCGCACTGTTCGGCGTGGCGTTCTTAGGTCTGTTCCTGGTCATGCTGTGTTCGATCGTGGGACTGGCCATCGTGGCCCGCGGCGGGGTCTCGACCCGTTCTGCCCGCGTGCTCACCACATTCGCCGTGCTGCTCGCGGTCGGTGCGGCCGGTGCCTGGCTGGTCATCGGGCTCGGGGCGACATCCGAGTCGCCGTGGCTGCCGGAGGCCGGATCACTCACCCTGGTGGCCGGCGCTCTCCTCGGCGCGATCGTCATCTTCCTCCCGTCCTTCCGCAGTATCTGGGTCCGCCCGCAACACTCCTGAGGGTGGCCGACCGCATCGAGTTCGGCGATGGGAGCAGACTCCGAGTCGAGCAGGTCTCTCCTGCCCGAATATCCATTTGCGCTCGTTTCCGCCTGCTGTCACCCCAGGTGCGACGCGGCACCTACCGTCCCGGCCATGATCATCGTCGGCAAGCGCGAAGCGCGCGGCAGCCCCGTGCGGTTCGGTGCCCGGATGCTTGGTATGGCGGGTTGGCTGCCGCGCGCTTCGCGCTTGCCCTCGATGACTGTGCCCGGTTCTCGGGGATGGGCGCGTCTGGTTAGGCGGCTGGGCGGTGGGTGGTGCGTCGGCGGGTGGTCGGGATCGGCGTCTGAGCGATGTCGATCCACCTCGGCGGGATGAGGTGAGGCACCCCCGCATGCATGATCAACTTCCAGGACGACTTATGCAGATGCGAGTGATGGAAGTGACAGAGCAGCACGCCGTTGTCGATATCGGTGCGGCCCGGTGGATGGTCGGCCGAAACCCATTCGTCGGCATGGTGTGTTTCGCAGAACGAGGGTGGTCGGTCGCAGTCGGGCCAGACGCATCCGCCGTCTCTGGCCGCGAGTGCCCGGTTCTGGGCCGGAGTGAAGAGGCGTTCTGTCTTGCCGTGGTAGAGCACCGCACCCCGATCGTTGAAGAGTGTCACGGCGGTGGGGGAGGTGCAGCGCAGCTGCGCGATGGTGGAAGCGGGAACCGGTTCGTTGATGCCGTCGATCCACCCGACGCCGCGCCCGGTTTCGAGGTTGTCGAGGGTTATGTGGACGTTGAGGGTGGTGGTGGCGCCGTTGAGGCGGGGCATGTCCGGGGCACCGGCGGCGCGGGCGATGAGTTCGGTGATCGTGTCGGCGTTCTTCTGCGCCTGCGAACGGATATCAGCGGTAGCGGTCTGCGCCATGAACTCCTCTTCGCTGAGGAACCGCGGCCCGCCGCCCGGTGACTCTGCGATGCGGGGGCTTTGCATGGCCTGGATGCTGGCCAACCACACACTGCCCTGTTCGGGTGTGAGGGCGAACCGGCCCCGGATCATGCCATCACTGGGCTGGCCGATGGTGAGCGACCGCTGCTGCTGGAGCCGCTCATCCCGAGGCTCCGCACCATCAGGGTCGATGACCTCGCGCAAGTGGATCGCGAGCCGGGATGCCTGATCCGCAGTCAGGTGGTTCGTGAGGGTCTCGTCGACGAGGGTCTGCTCGGCGCTAGCCACCACATCAGGCGCACATCCACGCTCCGTGAGCTCGGCGCACCGGGCGACGATGATCGATGCCGTCTCAACCCCGAGGGAGCCGTCATCAAGGGCCTGGCCGACGACCGGGAACGGGGCCGGCCCTTCGCCGCCACCCAACAGCACCGAGCCCCGTAGCCGTCGCCCGATCTCGAGGCGCGTCTTGCTCTCGCGCACTGACGTGCCGGTGACTGTGGAGACGAGCTTGACCGGGCTGGTGAAGTTCTGCGACCTGCTCAACCCCTCGTCGCCGAGCTCGCTGCGCGACCGCACCCCGACCTCTCCGGCAACCCGAACCTGCCCCGCCGAGAGCACCCGCCCTGCCGCCTCGAAATCGGCCATGACCTCCAGCACCTCGTCACCACTGAGCCCCGCCAACCCCGCGCAGATCCTGCCCACGACGCCGCGAAGATCGGCGGTGATCTCCGGGAGTTCAGCGGCTGTCTGCATACTGAGATTCTATCAGAAAGACCTGATGAAAGCTCGATTAATTTCAGACCAGGGCGCGCCGTGAACGCCGGTTCCGGGCCCCCGCCGTCAGCTATCGCGCAGCGCCTCGGCAGGGTGCACCCGGCTCGCCCGGCGACCCGGCAAGATCGACGCGAGCACCGAGAACCCCACCGCCCCGCCGAGCACCGCCACCACGAACCACGGCGAGAGCACCGGCCCGCTGAACCCCTGCACGCCGAACGTCGAGTTGGCGCCGACGAACCCGTAGAGCACACCCAGCAGCAGGCCCAACACCGCGCCGATCCCGGCTACGACGACGCTCTCGACGAGCACCATGCGCCGGGCCTGGCGCGCGGTCAGCCCCACCGAGCGCAGCACCGCGATCTCGCGCTGCCGCTGCAGCACCGACAGCGACAGGTTGCTGCCCAGCCCGATGGCTGCGACCAGAACCGAGAAGGCGGTGAGCACGTAGACCACGATCAGCATCACCGTGATGAACTGCGAGACCTGCTCGAGCTCGACGGCGTCGCCGAAGTAGGCGCGGGTCTGGGCGAGGTACATCTCGCCGGCGACCGTGAACATCGTCACGAGCGTCACCCCTATCAGCACCGACACGACGGTGCGAGCCGTGCGCACGGGGTTCGCTCGCAGGTTCGCGCCGGCGAGCAGATCTGCCCCGCGGCCGCGGAGCATCCGGGTCACGCCGCCGACGATCGGGGCGGTGAAGGCGGGAGCACCGAGGATGATGCCCACGATCGAGAGCACCCCGCCCGGGAAGGCGATCAGCAGCCCGAACGGCGACACCAGCCCGGCGATCACACCGAGTGCGAGAAACCCGCTGCCCACGACGGCGAGCACGATCCCGGCGATCCCTCGACCGCGCGCGACGGATGCGGGCACCTGCGTGCTGCCGGCGTCGCTCCGGGCGCCTTCGGCGGGGGAGACGCGGGCGACGATCTTGGCCCCGCTCGAGGCGGCGAGGGTCGACACCGCGAGGCACACGACGGCGGGAACGAGGATGAGTTGCGGTGTCCACGCGAACTCGAGCCCCGCGCCGAACGAGGCGTTCAGGATGCCGATGGCCGCCAGCGACACGAGGATGCCTGCGGCGATTCCGGCGATGGCTCCAGCGGCTCCCACGGCGAGCCCGTCGATGCGCGATGCCCGCCGGATCTGCCGCGAGGTCGCCCCCACCAGCCGCAGCAGCGCGATGTCGCGCCGGCGTCCGGCGTAGACGGTGGCGAACGTTCCGGAGATGACGATCGCGGCGGTCAGCACCGCGATCCCGAGGAACACGAGCCCGACGGATGTCAGGGCCGCGCGCACCGGAGCGGCATCCTGCATTCCTGTCGTCGAGAGCGCCCGCACGAACACCTCGATGGTCTCGAGCAGCAGCACCGCGAACGCGGCGACCACGGCCACCACCGCGACCCCGGCGGCGTACCGCCCGGCGGTCTCCCGCAGTTCGCGCAGGGCCCAGAGCCTCATTCGGACACCGCCGGCAGCTGGTCGGTGTTTTGTGCGGCGGCGGGGGCGGGCCCGGCCGGATGTCCGACGGCGAGCCCGTTCATCTGCGCGCCTTCAACCCCGGCGATATGGCCGGTGGTGTGCGCGCTCATCCGCCCGTCCGATTGCACGCCTCCAATCCCGGCGATATGCGCGGTGGCATGCCCGCTCGTCCGCCCGCTCACCCGCGCGCTGATCTGCTCGGCGGTGCCGCCGTCGAAGTCGTCGATCACGGCACCGTCGCTCATCAGGATGACGCGGTCGGCCACGCTCGCGGCCCGCGGGTCGTGCGTGATGAGTACGACGGTCTGGCCGTACTCGGTCGATGCCGACCGCAGCAGCCCCAGCACCTCGTCGCCCGACGCGCTGTCGAGGGCGCCCGAGGGCTCGTCGGCGAAGATCACGTCGGGTCGGGTGACGAGGGCGCGGGCGATCGCGACGCGCTGCTGCTGTCCGCCGGAGAGCTGGTGCGGCCGGTGATCGAGGCGATCGCGGAGGCCGAGCCGGGTGACGACGGCGCCGATCCACGCCTCGTCGTCTGTGCTCGGCCGCGACCCGGCGAGAAGGAACGGCAGCCGGATGTTCTCCTCGGCCGTCAGCGCCGGCAGCAGGTTGAACGCCTGGAACACGAACCCCATCCGCTGACGCCGCAGCAGCGTGAGCGGTTCGTCGCGCATCCCCGTGATCTCCTGCTCGGCGAGCCACACCTGCCCCGACGTCGGGGTGTCGAGCCCGGCGAGCACCTGCAGCAGCGTCGACTTCCCGGATCCGCTCGGCCCCATGATGGCGGTGACCGACCCGGCGGCCACATCGAGGTCGACGCCCCGCAGGGCGTGCACGGGCGACTCGGGCGAGCCGAAGACTTTGGTGATCCCGCGCGCGACGACGGCGCGGGTCTGGAGGGACTGGGGTGCTGAAGTGCTCATGGGACCACGGTAGGGATCCCGGGCGGCCTGCCGAATCGGCCTCCAGGACCATCCTCACGCGCGTCTCGGCCCCGGTTTGGTCCTGAGGTATGACGCGTTCCGACCGCCGGGCCGTGCTCACTCGACCGGCCCAAGGCAGGCTCGGCGAGGTGCTCAGGCGCTGAGCAGTGGCATGATCCGGTCGAGCTCCCCGGCCTCGCCTCGGCCACAAATCCCAGGTCGTATCGGGTCTGCAAATCGGTCCAAAACAGATCAGAGGTGCCGAACGCCCGCGCGAGGCACGCAGCGGTATCGGGGGAGATCCCACGCTTGCCGTGAATGATTTCGTTGATCAGCCGAGCGGGCACGTTGATCGTCTGCGCAAGCCGGTACTGACCCTCCAGTGGCTTCAGAAACTCCTCGAGGAGGATCTCTCCCGGGTGAATCAGTGCGTGTGCGAGGAGCCTTCGTCTCCAACCGCCATTGCCGATCCCGCTGTTGCGGCTAGGTGTAGCAGCAACCACTCGCTCTTCTCCTCCTCGAACCGTTCGGCCAAGACGATCGCCGAGGCGACTTGACAGTCCATTTCCAGTCGGTCGCGGACCCTCGGAAGTTCGTCTGTGAGGGTTCCCCAGAGGATGCTGACGTCGATCTCCCGGTAGTTGTGTGCGAGTCGATTCCGCATGCCCCGAAGTCGCTTGAAGCCCTCTGGTCCGAAGTGGTGGATTCGTATCTCTGGCGGGATGCTCTCGGCGGCTTGAAATATGCGCTCGACCACGCGCTCCGCTGCCAGCTCATCGCGCCAGTGGCGATGCGAGTCCTTCAACTCGTCGACTAGTGCCAATCCCTGATCGACTTCCAGCCAAAGAGCGAGGATTGCCTCTGCCTCGCGCTGATTCACAGAGGAACGGTCTCCCGCAGGATCGAATACCCGAGTCCGGTTGCCTTGGCTCGACTCCAGACGGCTCGCGCGTCAACAACGTCAACCGTCGTGCCGAGTAGTTCCAGCAGGGCAGCTTCAAGGCCGATCACGTCTCGCGCATGCCCCGGCCCGAATTCAACGATCAGATCGAGATCTGACTCCGTCGTATCCTCGCCGCGCGCAACCGAGCCGAAGACGCCGGCAGAGACCACCCCGTGCTCGGCGAGCTGCTGCCGTATCGCGTCTCGCCGCTCCCCAAGAACCGCGCTCGGCCGCACCATCTCAACAGGCAGCTGGTTCATGAATCTGCTCCTTCGAATCGATGTGAACGACGAGTCCGCAGACATGTGGAGTATACCTCATTAATGGTCTCCTGGATACCATGTGCCGATGGCCGCACTTCTGATCGTCCTCATCGTCGTCGGCGTCCTGCTCGTGCTCGGTGGGCTGTTCCTCAAACCACTCTGGCGCGTCGCGGTTCGGCCCTTCTACCGGCAACCGGATGCGCAAGAACCGTCGAAGCTCGGCTGGGGCGTGCGCTCCGGTGGCATGGTCCTCGCGGGCGCTGTAGTGATCGTTGCGAGCGCCACCCTGCTGAGTCAGACCGCGCCGGCACAGCCGAGCGCATCCGCGATAGCGCGCGAGACTTGCGCCACTCTGGTCGATCAAGTCGGTTCCCCGTCAGGGCTGACCGCGGCGGAGAAGGCGGTGACGGATGCCGCGGATGCGGCGGGCTACGAGGTCAAGCGCGAAGACACGAGCTCCGACAGCGTTGCCGAACTCCCGAGCGGCGACACCACGATCACGGTGGATGTCACGACGTGGACGGTCGTCGACGGATCCGACACCGTGGCCACCTTCACCTGGACGACCAGCGGTTCGGTACCAGGACGTTTCACGGGAAGCTGCTCCAAGACCCCGTGACAGGGATCGAGCGATAACGAGGGACATCGCAGTGGCCAACTCGGCGAACGAACCGACCGGGTCGGCAGGGCGATCCAGCCTTCGTGGAGTGATGCACGAATTCGAAAGCGAGAATGACCAGTCGGTCGTCGAGCACCTCGGCGAGTAGCCGGTAGTCACCCACTCGATACCTCCAGATACCGGCGTAGCCGCCGGTCAATCCCCTGCCGCGTGAGCGCGGATCATCCAGCCCAGCGAGTTCATCCAGATACGCAGCGAGCCGTGCCGCGACGGTGCGGTCGAGCTTGCGAAACGTCTTGTCGAACTCAGCGCTGGTCTCGATGGACCAGTGGCTCAAAGCCCGAGCTCGCGCCGGACCTCGCTGAATGGCCGCGTCTTCTTGTCCGATGCGTGCCACGCGCGAGCGGTGCTCTCGGCCCAAGCGATTTCCTCGAGCTCCTCGAAATGCATCGAGAGTGCCTCGTGGACGAGATCTTCGGACGGCCTGCCCGTGCGCGCCACAATTGCGTCGAGACGGCGCTGCTCCTCGTCGTTCAGTTCGATCGAGAGGGTCATGTCATCTCCTTCACGTGCTCGCAGATGTTGCAATGAGGATATATGGTCTGACTTCCGAGCTGCAGGTAGCGCAAGCTCCACAGAACGGTCTCGCATTTCGCCCCTACTTTCTTTCGCGGTCGATCCAGCGGCGGAATGTAGGGAGCGCGTCGATTCAACGGGCGGTCACCGACGTCGCGGGCGATCTGTGGAGAGCCCGCTTCCGGCCTCACAACATGGCCACCCGCTAGCCGCCTCCGTGGCTGAGCGCGTGATGCATCCGATCGAGCTTCCCGGCGGGACTTGAGCGGTCTCGAGGAGATCACTTGCTCGACATGGATGCCGGTCATTCACCTCACGACGCCCGAGCGAGCTGACTGATTCTCTGCGGCGAGAGACCCAGCAGTCGCGCAGCGTCAGCTTTGCTGATGTGCTCGTCCTGGAGGGCCGCAACCGCACTTCGTCGGAGTGCTGCAGCAGCTTTGGCGTCTTCTCGTGCTCGAGCATCGGCCTCGTTGGCCTCGTTCCACAGCCGAGCGGCTCGCTCGGGGAGGTCGAGTTCGACCGCGACGTCCAGTGTCGATTCATCCACGTCGAGCCAGAGCGCAGCGACCTCAAGAGCGATCTCGTCGATCTCCTTGATCGTGCGAGCCTGACCAGAGGTGCCCAGCTCCGGAAACTCGATGTACCACCATCGGCCATCGCGTCGAGCGCGTGCCTTCACTTCTGTCTTGCCTTTCGTCGTCATGTTCGTCTCCTATCGCCAGTTGTAGGGAGTGTGCGGGAGCTTCTTGATCAGGTCGCCGATGATGCCGGCGGACACCTCGCTGTGATGCGGGATGCTGTGTTTGTCGTTCGGCGAAGATGAGTCGGGGATTCCCCAGATCTCATGATCGCCTTTGCCACGACGGATGAGTACCCACCCGTTTGCCCGTACCGCTCAAATCACATCGCGGTACTTCTGCGGGCGCGGCATCCGCAAAGTATAGCCCGGTATAGACATCTGTATCTAGACCGGGATGTAGGTCAATGAATCGGCCCAGTCGCAGGCGAGGCCAGGTATGCGGCCTCGATCGTGCCATCCCAGATGTTCGCTTACCTCGTCACTCCCGCCGGCCAAGCTCCCCGCGACTGCCGGTACTCCGTCGCCTCGGCGGCCTCAGTGAACTCCAGCAGGTTGCCCACCTTCTCTAGGAGCACCTCCCGCACCTCACCTGGTGTGGCGAAGAAGAACTCCTTCCGGAAGTTCGCTTGATTCAGCGCTCGCGATGCGAAGTGCTTGTGAAGTTCGTTCTCGAGAGTCACGGCATCCTCCGAGAAGTACAGGGTGTGCACGTCGAATCGGAACGGCACGGATGCTCCGCTGAGCTCCGCAATCCGCTCCAGCGGGCGAAGTCGTCGGGTGAGACCGATCTTCACTACCTGGTGTCCGAATGCGCCTTCATTCGAGATCACGTACACATAGCCGGCTCGAACATTCGCCGCCCTGAAGTCGTTCTCCACGATGGCTTCGTCGATGGCGGCGAGTCGGCGCAGGAGATCTTCATCCTGCTCGCCCTTCGCGGCCATGGCCTCGATCGCGTAGGCGATGTGAGCTCGCTCCTTGTCGAGCTTTGCGCGCTCTTCCTCCAGCTCCCGCCGGACCTTCTCTTCTTCCTTCAGCCGCGCACGCTCTTCGCGAGCGTCCTCTCGCTCCTGCTGTTTCTTCATCAGCCAGTCGGCCGTGAGTTCGATCTCCTCGATACGCAGCTCGTGAAAGGCATCGTCGATCCGCATCTCCATGAGTGCGCCGAGTCTCGCGATGGCTGTCCGCGACGCTTCGAGCCGTCGCTTCGCGGTGATGACGTTGCCGGCTCGGAGAGTGCGGAGGGCGTTGTCCGTCTCAGCGTTGTAGGCCCGCAGCATCAGCTTGCCGAGGTCGGAAGTCATCTTCCGGCCCTGCGCGAGCGAGTTGTTGAAGGTGAACAACTCGCTCTTCGCGATCGCTCGATCACTTTTGATCACGTCCGCGATGCGCGTTTCCAAGTCGGCAAGCCGCTCCTGGTAGGCCGCCGCTGACTCCAACGGATGGTGATAGCGATAGATGCCGACATCCTGCAGCACTCGCGCATCATCCAGTTCGATGCTCGCGTCGGGGGAGTCCGAGTTCGCGGCCCGTTGACGCAATGCAGCGTTCTCAGCTTCGAGGTACGCGATGCGGGCCGCGTACGAGGAGGCGTCAGCCTCAGCGCGAACATCCTCGCGTTCGGTTCTGGCGGGTGGAGTGGGAACAGCGCTCGGCGCCGCATCGTCGATCCACAGCTGCCAGCCGTCGGGAGCCGGTGGCCAGGACGGATCGGGTGTCCACCCTGCAGGCGGTTGCCATCCGAGAGGAGGCTTGGGCCATCCGGGCGGGGGATTGAAGGCGACAGGCATCTCCGTCAGGCCTTCCGAACTCCCGTGGTGCTGATCGGGGTCAGCGCGAACGGATTCTTTGAGACACCTGCTCGGAGGTGCTCGAGCGTCGCCGAGGGAGTCACGGCAGACAGATCGAGTTCCATGAACGGTGCGCGTGCGACCGACGCGACCACGAACGGCACGTAGACCTCGCGCCCGGTGGCCGGACTGATCGTCTCCGTTCCCAGTTCCAGCGAGATCGCCTGGACCAGTCCTCGGCGGTCGGCCTCGAAGACCTCATGCAGACTGCGGAGCGAGACGTTATTGACCACGCCCAAGTAGCGGTCCTTCTGGTCTTTCTGAGACAGATCGGACGAGGTGATCTCATCGCTCGCCTTCACATATCGATAGGTCTTGATGGTGGGTATTGCCGCCGGGCCGGGAATGACGACGCGCAGTCTCAGCTCGGCATTCGAGGGGTCGAACGTCGCCTCATGGGAGACGGGAAAGTCTTCGGGGTACACAGAGTTCGCGAGCACGATCCCGACGTACTCCTGCACGGCCTCGACCACTCCGTAACCCAGAGCTGCGATCAGTTCGTCGAGTTCAGCGTTCTGCTTGGATGCCTCGGTGTCCCGCGCCTCACATTCGATTCGGTACGTCTCGAGCGCCTGGTCCAGCGCGTGCTGGCGCTTCCGTTCGGCCTCTTCGTACTGCGCCTGCTGGCTGGCCCGCCGACCGGGAAGCTCCTGGGTGTATGCCTGCCACGCGTAGTAATCGGTCGCGTACTGCGCCTCGACGGCTGCCTGCGCGTCGGCGATCTTCTTTTTCCGCCCGAACAGCCCGGTGGGTTCCTGTGGCTCGCGCTTCACCGGCAGAGGGGGATCCGGGATGGGCGCCGGTGCGGGAATCGGCACGCGGAGGTCGTCACGCGGGAATGGAGGGTGCTGAACGACCACCCGCAGGCTCTCGAGGTCGACGAAGTCATCGATGGCGAGCGTCGCGGTCAGCAAGCCGTCGATCTCGGCGTAGGTCTCCGTGAGCCGCACATTCCGGCTGTTCACTTCGGCTTGCATCGCTTCGATGTGCGCTGTGGCCGCTTCCTTCTCTAACCGCTTGCGGTCGGCCTCCGAGGCGCGAAGATAGGCGGCCTGAGCACGCTCGGCGGAGCGCTGCGCAGCCTGTGCCTGTCGCACCGAGGCGTCGTACTGACGTTGTGCTGCTCGATCGCGCTGCTCTGCGAGCCTCACTTGGCGCTGGTACTCGGCCAGAAATCCTCGTCGTCGAGCCATGATGGTCCCCCCTCAGGTATCACTGCTCGCATTCTACGGGCGTCGATCGGTACCTCCGTCGCCAGAGCCTCGCTGCTAGCCTGGCCGCATGGCCACCCCCACCATTCACGAAGCCCTGGCCGCCTTCGTGGCCGAGCGCGACTGGGCCCAGTTCCACACCCCCGAGAACCTCGCGAAGAGCATCTCCATCGAGGCCGCCGAACTGCTTGAGCTCTTCCAGTGGTCCCCGGATGCGGGCGAGCAGCAGATCCAAGACGAGCTCGCCGACGTGCTCACCTACGCCTACCTCCTCGCCGCCCGCCTCACGCTGAACCCCGACGACATCGTCCGCACCAAGCTCGCGAAGACCCGGGAGAAGTACCCCGTCGAGAAGTCCCGCGGCACGTCCACGAAGTATGACCAGCTCTGAGATCGTCCGCCTCCCGTTCGCTAAGGCCGAGGTCGGCGTCTGGGCGCGAAGCGGCGACAAGCGCATCACCAACTGGCCGGTCGACTACATACTCGACGTAGTCGTCCGCGAGGCCCCCCCCGATAATGGTGCCCGGGTTTTACGAGACGAGCAGTTTGCCCCTAGACCATAATCGGGCCGCCGAGGTTCGTAAGCAGCTGCCGGACATCATCTCGGATATGGTCCGGATATATGTCCCGACTCCAGGGGCGCATGAAGCCCGAGGAACTGGTCGCGCTGAACATCGGCTCCAACGACTCCAACGCATGATGACGACCGTTAGATACTGCAGCGGCCAGCCAAGTTACGAATTGCACAAGAGGGACGCCCTTCGTGCTGGAGTTGGCATCGTGATAGTTGAAGGTGCTTACAGGACTCCAATCGGCGGTGGGCGTGCCAACGGGTGCAAGCGAGATTCGCGAGCCGCTGAAGAACGCTTTGTTCGCTATCAGGAGAGCGTCCAATTCTTCGCGAGGGTGCGAGACCAGCGGCGGGCTGCTTTCCTCGGTCAGGTCAATGTAGAGCTCTCTCATCGCCGTGCCGAAGTCGTCGCTTGACTTGAATAAATCTGTGGAGTGTGAAAGCAGACCGAAGGGAAATGGGCCCCGTAGTGCCTCTTGGACGTTTTGCGGGGTGGCGCCAGCGACCTCAACGAGCAACTTCTTCTGTTGTATCGCTTCGATGATGTCCTTTTTTCGAAGGGTTAATTTGGATGAGAACGCGGCAGCCACACCGCTGGCCAATATTTCAGGCTCCGAGTGCAGATGTTGAGGATAGTCCGGCCTCAAGAGGATGACATCGACCTCGTTGGAGGTTCCTCCCGGCCCGACCACGTACTTGCGAGTGACGACGGGCCATCCGGGGCCCCATTGCTCTAAAAGGCCGGCCCAGGTCGCCTCACCTCCGTGCCCGGCTCGCTGTGAGTCGCCCGAAACGGCCTGCGCGTGTGCGTGATCGTAATCATCCTGAACACTTTGCGTGGCTCGGTCGAGGAGAGCCGAGAATTTGCTCATGTCTTCATTTCTTTTCGTGCTGGATAGGTTCCGGAGACGCTATCGGCTTTGAGACGCATGTTCCACATATTGATCGACGCCTCGTCGATAGTCCGCAGCACCACGGTCATCCAGGGCGACCCCGGCACCGGCAAGACCGTCGTCGCGATCTACCTGCTCAAGCTGCTCGCCGACATCCGCTCGTCGACCGGCCTCGACGCCCTCGACGAGGACGGCGACTCCCTCTTCTCCGAGTTCTTCACCGACGAGCACCGGATGCTCCTCCGCGACCTCCGCATCGGCTTCGTCATCCCGCAGCAATCGCTCCGCAAATCGGTGCAGAAGGTCTTTCGCAAGACCCCCGGTCTCGACCCGTCGATGGTGCTGACGGCGTTCGACGTGGGGGAGTCGGCGACCGACTTCGACCTGCTCATCGTCGATGAGACGCACCGCCTGAACCAGCGCGCGAATCAGCCGGCGGCGGCGCTGAATATCAAGTTCCGCGACATCACGACGAAGCTGTTCGGCCACGACGACACGTCGAAGACCCAGCTCGACTGGATCACGGCCAAGAGCACCCACCAGATCTTCCTGGTCGACCCCGCGCAGAGCGTGAAGCCGGCCGAATGGCTATTCCAATAGCCGCTTTTCCCTGACCTTCAATCGTGTGCGGCCAGTTCGACGACCCGGGGACTCCCGGTCATCGTCTCTGCTTTATCCCTCTTCTGGAAATTCCGGATCTTCCAGGCCTGCCTCGAACGGCCGTTCGAGGAGGGCGACATCTTCGTTTGCATCAGTCCACACAGGGAAGATGCTGGACTGGGTATTGCATGAGATCTTTCCTGATTGAGACCGCTCGACTCGGCTTAGCGCGTCGCTAGCGTCGCCTCGTAACCTCGGCGGTCAAGTCATCGACGGACTTTACAAGGTCGTCGAAGGTTTTTGTCACCGGCCAAATGCGAGTCTCGTTAATGTCCCAGTCGAGAACCGCATCACTTGAGAGCGCCTTCCCGCCGATACCTTCGAATTCAATATGAGCGTGATGCTCACTTGGCAAGCCTTTGCCAAATCGCCTATGGCTACCGTCGAAGAACGTCCGCCATTCTTGTCCAGGAGCGAGAATCGGAAAGACGTCAGGGAAACGCACGACCCTATTTCGTCCTTCTTCAACGGTGGACCGCTGGGGAGGAGGATCGACGCTTAGACGCACGTTCCTTGCTGCCGTCTGCCCGAAGTTCTTGATCACGATGTCGGTATAGGTGGGGCCGAAAGCACTGTCATCCGCATAGATGACGATGTACGGCTGAGCACGCTCTATGTCGAGCTGTTGTGCAAGCTGGCGTGCTCTGGACGCCTCTTTCAGCTGCCCTCGGGCATACCAAATCGCTACCAGGGCAACGAGCGCCGTGACGACGGTAGCGATGGCTGACAGCCAGTCGGTGACAGACGGCCCCGATCCCTCGATGGCCTGCAGCAGGCGCTCGAACATGTCGTCGAACTGATCTGGGGTCATTGCCCGATTCTGGCAGGATCTGCGCTCTGAATCACTTCCACCTTCTTATCGTCGACGACACGCATCGCCCCATCCAGCGCGCGAATCAGCCGGCGGCGGCGCTGAACATCAAGTTCCGCGACATCACGACGAAGCTGTTCGGTCACGACGACACGTCGAAGACCCAGCTCGACTGGATCACGGCAAAGAGCACCCACCAGATCTTCCTGGTCGACCCCGCGCAGAGCGTGAAGCCGGCCGACATCCCGATCGCGGCCCTCGAGCGGCTCGTCGCCGACGCCAAGGCAGTCGACCATCATCACCCTCTTCTTTCGCAGATGAGGGTGCGTGCCGGTTCCGACTACGTCGGTCACGTGAGACGGATGCTCGGTGCCGCAACAGGGTCAGGCTGGCCCGCATCCGTCCCCGACTTCGGCGACTACGACTTCCGCATGTTCGACGACGTCTCCGAGATGCGTGCCGAGATCGTGCGCCGAGACCGCGAGGTCGGCCTCTCACGCCTGGTCGCGGGCTACGCCTGGGAGTGGAAGACGAAGGGCAGCAAGCCGGGCCACGACATCGAGATCGGCGAGCTGCGGATGCGCTGGAACAGCACCCAGACCGACTGGATCGCGTCGCCGGGTTCGCTCGACGAGGTGGGTTCGATCTATACCGTGCAGGGCCACGACCTCAACTACGCCGGCGTGATCATCGCACTTCCCCGCCTTCACTTCTGTACCTGGTCACGTACGTGACGTCGTCACCTTCGGCAAGATGTGAGTGCAGGATCGCCTCATCCCCATCGACATCGATCAATGATGCCAGCGTCGAGCTGATGTGCTGGATGATCGCAGTCTTAACTCTCTCAACGGACACTGGTGTCCAGACGCAAATTTCGGCCAATTCCGAAGTCACGACGACTGGATGTTCCAGTGCGTTGCTGTTTACCTCTACCTCCAGGCCCGTGGGCCCCTGGCGGGGCACGAGGTGTAGTTCGATTTCATCCACGGAGAATGTACATGCCAATCGACTTGTGTCTACTATCCGGATTAGTTGCAGGTCGCCTTCCAGAAGTCGCCAGCGCAGCTCCGCAGGGAGCGGGTAATTCGATGGGGATGGCCGGCGGTGGGACGAAGACTCGACTAGTTCATTCAGAAAGGCGAAAGCAATAGCGCTATCTCCCTCGATCTGCGGCATTGCGCTTTGAATGGCGGAGAGCAATGCGGATCGATCGGCGTCCTTCGCGCAGGCAAGCAACACATCTCGGTCACCCAGCTCATGCGTAGCGATCCCATGTGGCGACGTGATACTTGCCTCTAGTAGCAGCGCCACTTGCTCATAGTCGGGTTCCGGCAGATCGTAGGCGACGGCAACTCGAGTTTTGTCGCCCTCATCGACAAAGCTGGACTGGAGGTAGCGCGCCGCTTGCTCACCGCGAGCCTTTTGTCTAGCGAGGCGGCCAGAAGGTGTGCCTGACGGAGATGGCCGATTCTTGCACTCGACGATAGCGATGCTGTTCTCGCCCACAGCGATGATGTCTCCAACCCCGATGAGTGTTGTCAGATCAGCCAGGATTGGGATCGAGCCCGCAAGCTTTATCTCGCGAGCTCGTTCGAACACGAACTCGAAATCGTCTCCCTGTGAGGCGATGTGAGCCGGTTTGCCCGGGGCCCGAGAGAGAGTACGGATCGTGTGGGCGGGTAGTAGCTCATGTACGAGGGCGTCCCCGATGACGCGGAGGAGATGACGGTGACGCTTCGCATCGTCACGATTTTCGCCGCGCGACTCATGCTCTCCACTAATAATCGCGTTCGCTAGCCGTCGTTGCCAGGCCAACACATCGCCAGTGCGAGGTAGTGCACAGAACTCCGCCAAGAGTTCTTTACGCTCTTCGGCGAATCCACGTTGCTCGAGCTGAGATTCATCATGATCAGAAATTGGAGGCTCTATTCGCGATGCCCTTTGGTGATGGTGATGCATCCTCGAGAGATGAGAATCATCGATTGGACGAAATCGAAGTAGTTCGTCTCGCAGGCTCAGGGCTAGTTAGTCGGCAGAATCGACGTAGTTCTGGAGGAGTTCCTTCACAACGTCGGTCAGTGTTCGGCCCTGCCGCGCCGCTTTTGCCTGAGCCGCCGAGTAGAGCTCGGGCGGAATCCGGAAAGACCTGTGTGGCGTCTTGGGCTGATTGGGCATTGACCAATGGTGCCAGAGGTTCACGGCTTGCGGGGTGTACATCCACCTCGTATCATTGGTGGTATGACACCCTCAACCATGTTCAGCTCTTTGATCGTTCCGACGTATCTCGCCGATGAGTTCAGGCGCCGGGCGCACAGTGATGGTGTGTGCGCCAATGAAGCCCTCATTCACTTGCTCTCCGACTGGGTGAATGATCCCGAACCAAAGTCTGATTGGAAGGACCTGGCGAAGTCTCTCTACGAGTCCGAGCAAGACATCGCTTGCAGTGGCGATGCTGGCGGCGACGTACTGCTGCTTGATCGGGGGTATACCGCGGGCCAACTTCGCCGATGCCGAAACTGTGGGATTCGCGTGCCAAAGGTTGTTCGGATCATGCCATGGAAGGCTTGCTCAGAGGACTGCGCCGACACCCTCTGGATTAGGGCCAACGATTGCGAGATCGAAGCGTTGTAAATTGAAAGTTCTGTGTCTTAGCCTAGATCGCGTAGTGCTATGGGTCGTGACCAATCCCGACGTGATAGGCGCCGGGGACTGCTGTACGAAAAGATGACTCTGGCACTTATCCATCCAACGGGCCCCTGCGACTCTACGCCGGCGGCTAGAGCGTAGCTGCCGTGCACGAGTGGTGTGCTCAGTAGATCGTTGGAGCGGGCTCGAGCGCTGGGGTCCGCGCTGCAGCGGCGGTGAGCATCGTCCGCAAGGTCGCAGGCTCCAAGCAGGCCCGCAACAACGCGCTCCTCGCGACGATGACGTGCTGGACGCTGCGGGCGCGCTATTGTTGGCAGCCGCCACGCCTGTCACGCGTACTTGTGGATGGTGTCTGGGCGCCTCGGTACTCTGAGGGTGAACCATCTTCCTGGGAATCCGGGAAGCGACGAAGGAGCGCCGTGACCCGGATTTTCGACAACATCGAGCTTCGCCTCGGCGAGCACCTCCAGGCGACGCTGAACGACTTTGATCGGATGGATGTCGCGGTCGGGTACTTCAATCTTCGGGGCTGGAGCGAGTTCGATCAGATCGTCGCGGCCAGAGAGGCCTCGGGGGCGCCCGTTGCGCGGATCCTCATCGGAATGGTCTTCGCCGGACCCGAAGAAGAGACGCTCGACCAGCTTCAGGCGACCGTAGACGGGCAGCCGCGCCCTGATGCGGATGCGCAGATTTCGAAGGAGCGGAAGGCGCAGCTCCTCGACCATTTACGGGTGCAGCTGATGCGAGGAGTTCCTACGGCCGCCGATCGCAAGACGCTCGCGTCCCTTCGCGAGCATCTGGAGGCCGGCAAGGTCGAGGTGCGGGTATTCACGCGTCGTCCGCTCCACGGCAAAACCTTCATCTTCCATCGCCATGATCTCAACTCGCCGATCATGGGATTCGTCGGCAGCAGCAACCTGACTGCGCCGGGGCTGAACTCGAACCTCGAACTCAACGTAGACGTGCCGGATTCGTTTGGTGGCGGCAAGGATCTTGCGGCGTGGTTCGAAGCTCGATGGAACGACCCGCACAGCCGAGTCGTCACTGCTGATTTGCTGGCGCTGCTTGATGAGTCGTGGGCTTCGGTGAAACCAAAGCCTCCCTACGAGGTGTTCCTCAAACTTTGTTACGACCTTTCGCGTGATGTTCGAGAAGGCCAGGACGAGTACTCCGTCCCGCTCGAGGTGCAGTCCGAACTTCTCGAGTACCAGGCAACGGCCGTGCGCACACTTGCGCGCAGGATCGTCACGCGCGGCGGCACCATGCTGGGCGATGTGGTCGGTCTCGGCAAGACAATTACTGCCGTCGCGGTCGCGCTGATGCTTCGCGAGGAGCACGGGTATCTTCCCCTGGTCGTCTGCCCGAAGAACTTAAAGCAGATGTGGGAGGACTACTTCGACGCCTACGAGGTTCCAGGACGTGTCGTCTCCTACACCGAGGCGCACAACGTGCTGCCGGCGATCAGTCGCTACCGGTTCGTCATCATCGATGAATCCCACACGCTCCGAAACGACAAGCGGCGTGACTATCAGGCCGTGCTGGAGTACATCGATCGGGTTGGGGCGAAGGCGCTGCTGCTGACGGCGACGCCGTATAACCGACGCTTCGAGGACGTGGCAAACCAGCTCGGACTCTTCATCCAGCCCGATGAGGATCTTGGCATCTCGCCGGTCAACGCGCTCGCGGCGGATCCGAGGCTCGCTGACCGCGTTGATGGCAAGGTCACCACGCTGCAGGCGTTCAAGCGATCCGAGGATGCGGACGACTGGAAGCGACTCATGAGCGAGCACCTGGTGCGGCGCACCAGGACGTTCATCAAGAACAACTACTCCGAGACTGACGACGACGGATCGAAGTACCTCCGGTTCGCTGACGGCACCAAGTTCCGATTCCCCGACCGTGTTGCTCGTCCGATCGACCACCCGTTCGAGCACGGCGATCCTGCCGCGCTGATGGTCAGCGATGAGACGCTCAACACCCTGCAAAACCTCATACTTCCGCGCTACTCGCTCACCGCGTACGTCGACGAGAAGCGCAAGTCCGAATGGTCGGTGGAGGACAAGGGGATCGTCGAAAACCTGCGTCGCGCGCGAGGTCAGGTGGCAGGCTTCGTGCGCACCACGCTGTATAAACGACTTTCGTCGGGTGGCTATGCGTTCACGCTTTCGCTACGGCGTCACGTCGCGCGGAACGAATTGTTCCTCTACGCGATCGATAGCGGCCTTCCGTTGCCGACCGGCACTATCCAGGAGGCGGATCTCTTGGACGACGACGACATCATCGAACACGAGGTGGATGACATGGAGCGGCTTGGGGATGCGGCCGCGCAGCGCTATCAGGCGTTGGTCGATGCGGATCCTGCCTACGTGACGTGGATCCGTCCGGAACTGTTCACTCCGGGCCTAAGAGACGCACTGCGCGCCGATACCGAGGCGCTTGCCGCCCTCCTGGACGCGTACGGGCCGTGGGAAATCGGACGCGACTCTAAACTAGCCGCGCTTGCCAGGTTGATCGCGGACGAGCACCCAGGCGACAAGGTCCTGGTCTTCACGGAGTACAAAGACACCGCCAACTACGTCGCGACCGCCCTCCGTTCAATGGGGATCGATGCCGTGGATTCCGCAACAGGAGACGACGAAGATCCCACTCAGCTCGCACGTCGCTTCTCTCCCCGTTCGAACAGGCTGCGCGGTAAGGGCGACGTCGAACGCGGGGGTGATGAGCTTCGTGTGCTTATCTCCACTGATGTCCTCAGCGAAGGACAGAACCTCCAGGACGCGCACATCGTCGTCAACTACGACTTGCCGTGGGCTATCGTCCGTCTGATTCAGCGCGCTGGTCGTGTCGACCGTGTTGGGCAAGAGTCTTCCGAAGTCCTGCTCTACTCGATCTTCCACGGATCTCTGAACAACGTCCTTTCGCTTCGTCAGCGCATCGCAGACCGACTGCAGCAGAACGCGCAGGCCTTCGGCTCCGACGAGCAGTTCTTCGGCTCTGAGGACGAGGTTCGGGCGATCAACGACCTCTACAACGGCACCCTCGACGAGGCCGAGGACGTTGAGGACATCGACGCGGCGAGCCTGGCGTATCAGTACTGGAGTAACGCACTGGAGCAGACCCCGGATGCCGCAGAGCGTGCTCGTCGCCTGCCGGATCTGGTCGACGCGACCCGCGCAAAGCGTGTCACCGACATTGAACCGGGGGTCGGCTGCTACATCCGCACTGAGGCCGGCATCGACGGCTTTGGGTGGACTACTCCCGCCGGTGAAACTCGACTTCTGACAGGATTCGAGGCGCTCCGTGTCTTCGAGAGCAGCCCGGACGAACCCTCGGTGGAGCGGCTGCCGAACCAGGACGAGTTGATTACCGATCTCGTGCGTGGCCCTCTCGCCAACCCGATCGTCGCCGCGGGGCGTCTCCGAGGGGTTCGGCGACAGATCTGGAAGCGACTCGGCGAGAGCCTCTTCGATTTCGGGCCCGAGGCATCAGCAGCGCTTGATCTGCTCTACCAGCACCCGCTGACCAACGAAGCAGACCGACGGCTTCGCAACGCCGTACGCAACGGCGCGTCGGATGACGAGCTTGCCAGCCGTGTCGCCGCATTGGCTCGGGAGGACAAGCTCGTCATCGAACGTCGATCGGGCAACGACTCCATTCGCATCGTGAGCACCATGGGAGTGAGTTAGCCGTGGGCAATTCCGAATTTCTGGATCTCGTCGATCGGCGGGACTTCCGAGACCTCTTCGTGGACCGCCTGGGGTGGAGCAACCCAGATCAGAGAGACTTCGAGGTGGCCACTGAGAGCGGCACGTACCGACTGACGCAGGTTGCTGGGTTCAAAGGCCTGCGCGTGTGGTTCCACGATGGAATGCCTTCGCGGTCGGAGCAGCGTCTGATCGACCAGACGATCGGTGCGAAGAATCTCGAGCGCCTCGTCATATTTGCGGACGAGCAGAGCCAGGCATGGCGGTGGCCACGACGGGCGCAGATGGGAGGCGCCAACGCAAAGCTTGTCCTTCACGAGCGCCGAATCGGTGACAGCGACGCCCGACTTGTCCGCCAGCTTCAGGCCATCACGATCGGCTTCGACGAAGAACTGACGCTTGTCGATCTCCTCTCGCGGATGCGCGGAGCGTTTGATCACGAAGCGGAAACCACCGCTGCCCAGGCCGCTCGACTCATGAACATGCTCTACGCCGAGCTCGAAACCTCCGGGTGGAACCAACACAACTCGACGTTGCTCCTTGCTCGGCTCCTCTTTCTTTACTTCGCCGACGACTCAGGCATGTGGAAGCACCCAGTCCGCCCCGACCAGTTCCAGGCCTTCCTTGTTGACAACACCACGGCGGATACTTTGGCTGATGATCTGAGTGCACTGTTCGAGGCACTTAGCCAAGAGCGGCGCCGGCCTGGGCTGCCGGAAGTGGTCCAAGAGTTTCGATACGTCAATGGCGGGCTATTCACTGACGAGTTCACCATGGGACCGCTCACTCATGCGTTCCGTACTGAACTGATCGATGCGGGCGACTTCGACTGGTCGGTCATCTCGCCGGCCATCTTCGGCTCAATGTTTCAGACGGTGAAAGACAAGAAGTCTCGGCGCCACGGCGGCGAGCACTACACGACTGAGGAGAGCATTCTTCGCACGATCGAGCCGCTGTTCCTCACTGAGTTCCGGCAACGCTTGGAAAGCAGTCGGAACGATCGCGGGCAACTCACAAAACTTCACAACGATCTCGGGCGAGTTCGAGTGCTCGACCCTGCGTGCGGATGTGGCAACTTCCTGATCGTTGCCTACCGCGAGCTTCGTGCGCTCGAACTCGACCTACTTCTTCGACAGCGTCAGCTTGACCTGCAAGACAAGGGCAAAGACTTTGCTCAGCTCTCGTTCGATGTCACCGGCCATCTCAAAGTCCGTCTCGATCACTTCTATGGCATCGAGATTGAGGAGTGGCCTGCCCGCATCGCCGAGACCGCGATGTTGCTTGTCGATCACCTCGCCAACCAGCGAATGGAACAGGACTTTGGGTATGCCCCCGACCGCCTGCCCATTCGGATCGCGCCGACTATTCTCAAGGGGAATGCTCTCCGGGCGGATTGGCGCAAGCTGGTAGAACCTACGCCCGACGTCATCATTGTTGGCAACCCGCCGTTTATCGGCCAGTACACGAAGACCGCTGAGCAAACGGCCGACGTACGCAGAATCTGGGGAGCCCGCTACAACGGGTATCTAGACTACGTCACCTGCTGGTACGCGCTAGCGGCTGAATACTTCGGAGACTTGGCGGGGAGGTGGGCATTCGTCTCCACAAACTCGATATCTCAGGGCGAAGCCGCGGAGCACTTATGGCGTCCGATTTTGGAAGCGGGGTGGCGGTGTAGATTCGCGCATCGATCCTTCCAATGGGTAACTGAGGCGCCAGATGGCGCCGCGGTTCACGTATCGATCATTGGCTATGACAAGCGGACGGTTCCGAAGGCGGTGCTGTGGACTTACCCCGAGGGAGGGAGAGGTGAAGGCACCCCGGCGGACGTTCCTAACATCAATCCCTACCTCCTGCCCGCTTCAAACGTCTTCGTTTCAAGTTCGACTCGTCCTGTTGTTCCATGGCTACCGGCAGTGACTAAGGGCAGTCAACCAACTGATGACGGGAACTTCTTTGTCGAGGCCAGCCAACTTGCGCGGGTACGTGCTGACGGCGTAGCAGCGAAGTACCTTCGACAGTTCGTTGGCGCTAGGGAGCTGCTGCACGACATCGAGCGCTGGTGCATTTGGCTCGAAGCGATCGACGATGCCGAGATCGCTGCGAGCGAGTTCTTGACCGAGCGAGTAGCGGCCGTGCGTGAATTCCGCCTCAATAGCAAAAAGGCCGCAACCCGCGCAAAGGCCGCAACCCCGCATCTCTTCGATGAGAGGCGACAGCCGCGCACGAGCTATCTTGGCATTCCGCGCCATGTGGGTCAGACGCGGGAGTTCTTTACAGCAAAGCGACTACCGCCAGAGGTAATTTGCGGTGACGCCAATTTTATGGTTGAGGACGCCGACGGGTTTGCGCTCGGTGTTCTGTCTTCATCAATGTTCATTCTCTGGATGCGCGGCGTTGGTGGACGGATTAAGTCCGACCTTCGATTCTCAAACACGTTCGTGTACAACTCGTTCCCGCTGCCTCCCGTCAGCGAGCAGCGGCGACGCGCGTTGGTAAAAGCCGCGGCCCAGCTGGTTGCCGCGCGCGGGAGATATAGCAACGAGTCGCTGGCGGATTTGTACGAAATTGGCCGAATACCCGAGCCTGTTCGTCAGGCTCACGCTGCAATTGATGCCGTCATCGACGCAGTGTTCGGCGTTCAGCCGGAGTCGACCACGGAGGCGCGCCAGCGACTCATGTTGAGGCGTTACTCGAAGCTGACACAGCAGGATCCGCCTGAAGGCGCACTTTTCGACTTCGATGACTTCGTGAGCCCGTAGCCTCCGACAGTTCCCGTTCGGTGAACCAGGAGCCGCAATGACACGCCAAGAGTGAAAGTGAGTGCGTAATATACTGACTAACGGCTAGTCTGAGTTCATGACCGCAGAAGATGAAGCCCTCGCCGCTCTCCAGGCATCCGCGCTCCTCGATGTCTTGAAGTGGGGAGCGCCGGTGTCGTTCGAGGCGACGGATCAGCTCTACGACGAAGACCAGGGCCACGATCAGGGCGTCGTCGGCTACCTCAATTTCAAGCACCTCCAGGATCTCATCGATCGGGCGACCTCCAACGGACGGTTCAAGTTGGGCGAGGGACTCGACAGCCTCGGTGGAGACGTGCTCAAGCGCGGCATCACGCCGCAGGCGTTCAACGCGATGCCGCACCTCGCGGCGGGCGTCGTTGTGCGTCGGGACTACAAGCAGTCTCCTGGCTGGGCGGTGGAGGGCTACCGGGTGCTGTTGCAGTCCTACCCCTTTGGCAAGGTCGACGACATCAAGTGGGTACAGCGTAGTGACGCGAAGAGGCGCGTCGCGGATCAGCTGTTCGTCGGCGACAACACGCTCTTCAGCGACGAAGAGTTCGGTCTCGAATCGATCCCGGGTATCCCGGACGACGACGACTTCTCCGGCGTGACGCTGATCGCGGCCCACGCCTTCAACCCGACCACCAAGCAGTTCGAGCTCTACATCGGCCAGAGCAAAAATCCGGAGCACGTAGACGACTCCTGCTGGCACTGGAAGAAGCTGCTGCTCTCCGGCGGTACCCCGACGGGCGGCACGGGCCTGCCAGTCGCGCCAACGATGCCGAGCGGTGGCGCTTCGACGGATGTCGAGGACGTGCCGGTGCGGATCAAGCGAACGGGCGCGGGCGAAGGGTCGGGCGCGGCGAATGGTTGAGGCGCGTCGGCCGTCCCAGACGCTCGCCGCCGCAGCCTCGTTCTTCAACGGTGAGCGCCTCACCATGGCGCGTCAGCTCAAGGGGCTCAAGAAATCCCACCTCGCGGCGCTCATCGAGATGTCGCCGGCGTCCGTCACGGCCTGGGAGAGCGGCGCCAAGCAGCCCAATCGTGCGACGGTGGCCAAGCTTGCGCTAGCGCTTCAGGTCGAGCCGCAGTTCTTTGGGGGAGGAGCGCCGCCGAAGACAAACAAGCCGCACTTTCGCTCGCTCCGCTCGACGCCCCAGATCGCTCAGGACGAGGCTGAAGCGTACGGCCGGTTCGTAGCTGAGATCGCGGGGATGCTGGAGAACGCCGTCGAGTTTCCAGAGGCGCTCTTGCCAGACCTCCCGGTCGACCCCGATGAGCGTTCGATGACACCCGAAGAGGCCGCACGCGAGGCGCGTGCCTTCTTCGGTGTCGCGCCGGGGCCGGTGCAGCATGTCGTCCGTCTCGTCGAGCGCAGTGGTGTCGTGGTGGTGTTCAGCGAGCCTGGCGTGGCTGCGATCGATGCCTACTCACTGCATTCGGCGACGCGACCGATCATCGTCTTGAACCCCGTGAAGGACGACTACTACCGGCAGCGCTTCGACGTGGCCCACGAGCTCGGCCACCTGATCATGCACCACGACGCCGAGCCCGGCGGCAAGATCGCGGAGGAGCAGGCCAACCGGTTTGCATCTGACTTCCTGATGCCGGCCGAGGAGATCGCGCCATCCCTTCCGACTTCGACCGCGGGCAAGGCGTGGGCGCAGCTTGCAGAGCTCAAGGAGTATTGGGGCGTCAGTCTCGCGGCACTGCTGTATCGGGCTCGTGCGCTGGGGATCATGAGCGACATTTCCTACCGCAACGCAGTCATCCGCATGTCACAAAACGGTTGGCGCCGAGCGGAGCCGGGGCGGATTTCGTCGCTGGAGATGCCCTCGATGCTGCCGCGCGCGCGTGAGGTGCTCTTTGAGGCTGGGGTGGATGAGGCTGCATTCCTCGCTGGTTCGGGGCTACCTGTAGGGCTCTATGCCATCGCTGCGTCGCGCGTTCCGGCGACGGCCGCTCTGAATCAGGCGATGTCGTGAGAGTTGCGAGAATCCGGATCCAGCGCTTCCGCGGCTTTGAGGATGTCGAGCTGGCGCTCCCCGCCGATGTTGTCATTGCGGGGGAACCGCAGGCAGGCCGCAGTGACCTCGTTGAGGCGCTGCGGCGCGTGCTCGACCCGCGCAGCACGCGGGCGCGTGTCAATCCGCTCGACATCCACCGCCCGATCGGAGACGAAACCTTGACTGAGGTGGAGGTGACCCTCCTCAAGCTCGGGGCGCAGCTTGAGACGCTGCTCAGCGACAGCCTCGAAGCATTCGACCCTGAGGCTGCGACGCCCGCAGGGACGGGCGGCGGCGCGGGTGCCGTTCTCGGTGTCCGTCTCTGCTACCGCATCCGCTACGACCTCGATGCCGACAGTGGCGATCACTGGGTCGACTTCCCGGCGAGGAGCGACCCGGCGGCGAACTCATTCAAGCGCGTTGGCCGGATGGAGCGCGAAGCGTTGCCTGTGCAGTTCATCGATAGTGCGCCCGCTCTGCAGCTTCGCGCCGAGGGGGCACTTCGAACCCTGTTGGCCGCATCGGATTCGAGTGGACTCGACGATGCACTCGCTGGACTGGATGACGGTGTGCGCTCAGCGACGGGTGACTTCGCGGGCGCATCCGTCGTGACGGACGTGCTCGATCAGGTACTCGACGCCGGTCCGAAGACACTTTTTGGTGTGGACGATCCCGGCGCAGTTGACTTCGTCGCGGATGACGGCTCGCTCGCAGCCCTTCTTCGCGCGCTGCAGCCTGCGCTGTCGCTCGATGCGGCAGGACCCTTGCCGATCCGTTCGCACGGGTCGACGATCCAGAATGTGTTCTCGGTGGCGGAAGCCATCGCGGCGGCGCGCGCGGCGGAGTCCGGCGTTGTCGTTATCGGTGATGACTTCGGCGATGGTCTGGATGCGTCGTCGTCCGAATACATGGCGAGCCTGCTGCACGCGACGGCGGGCCAGTCCATCCTCACGACGCGTCGCCCAGAAGTTGTCCGCGCCTTCAAGCCAGAAGAACTCATCCGCATGACACGCACCGATGGAGGTCGCGCGCAGCATCAGCTCCCTGACGTAACGGACAAAGCCGCCCGTGTCACGCGTCGGCTCGTGCTCGACCAGCTCCTGGCCGCGCTGAGCGCACGTACGGTCGCGCTAGTCGAAGGCCCCCTCGACGTGGAGGGCTACGGCGCACTGGCGGCGAGGCTGTTCAGGAAGACGGGTGAGCGAAAGCACGGATTGGCAGCGAACGGCATCCGTTTGATCGCGCCACCGGGTACTGACGGGGGTATCTCGCGGCTGCCGGCAATAGCTGAGGTTGCGCTGCAGCTTGGCTTCCATGTGCGTGCGATTGTCGACAACGACAAGCCCCGGCAAGAGGAGCCGGCCGTCGCCGCGCTGGAGGAGCTGACCGAGCAACTTGTAGTGCTTCCTGACCGCACAGCAGTTGAGGCGGCGCTCATTCGAGGAGTACCGGGGGAGAACCTGCGGGAGGTCGTCGAGTCGCTGGCCACGCTCGGCATGCCTCCGCTGCCAGACGATCTCGCGGACGATGAGATCGCCGAACACCTGATCTCCAAGAAGATCCTGAAGAAGCAGGGGCTCGGGCCCGCGTGGGTCGAGGCGCTCACGGTGAAGCCGCCGACTGCCCGCGCCGTGATCGAGGCGCTCTGCGTCGGTGAGCTTGGGCGCATCGACCTTCCTGCGCTCTTATGAACTGGGCAGCCCAGAACCCCGAGCAAGCTCAGGTCGTCGAGACAGAGGCAGAGCTCACGGTTGTGCTCGGAGGCGCGGGGGTCGGCAAGACGACGAGCGCACTGGCGGCCGCAGCCGCGCACCTCGAACGGGTTCAGGATGCGAAGCCCCATGAACGGGTGCTGTTCCTGTCGTTTTCTCGCGCGTCCGTCGCTCGGATCGCATCGGGGACGAGCGAGGTACTAGGGAAGAATGCCGATCGTGTCGATGTGATGACCTTCCACTCCCTTGCTTTCTCGATCGTCCGGAGGTTCGGGAGCATGATCGGCCGCGGAGACGTGGTGCTCGTCAGCCCCGCTAGGGAAAAGCTCGGCCTGGCGGGCAATGAGATCGGCTACGGGAGTCTTCTTCCGTTAGCGCTCGAGATCGCACGAGCGTCGCCCGCGGTCGCGGCGCATCTTCGCTCGCGCTGGGGCCTGGTGATCGTGGACGAATTTCAAGACATCGGCGATGCGCAGCAGCAACTGCTCGAGCTGATCACCCCGAGCAGCCGCA
Organism: Herbiconiux sp.; assembly: GCF_023264855.1. Lineage (GTDB taxonomy): Bacteria > Actinomycetota > Actinomycetes > Actinomycetales > Microbacteriaceae > Herbiconiux. Next base: position 53,379 of record NZ_JAHFUW010000029.1, read on the forward strand.
TGATTTTGCTCGGCGATCCCAATCAATGCATCTACACATTCCTCGTCGCGGATGGCGTCCGCGTCGAACGAATCAATGAGGCGTGTGCTGCCGCCGGACAGGAACACACGATCGTGCTCCCGGAGACGTCATTCCGTGACCCCTCCGGCGTCATCCCGGCAGTGGCGAACGCCATTCGAACGCGTCAGTTCGATGCGCCAGCGCTGGCGAGTGCCATCGAAGGCGGCCGATTGGTCGTCCGGAGCGGGATTGCACTCAGCGACGAGGCGTCAAGCGTGGCACAGATCGTCACCGAACTCAGTAGTGCCCCGTAGAGTGGTGTAACGAACCCCGAGTAACAACGGCCCCACTGAAAGAACAGCGTGGCCACCGGGGACACCTTCGAGAAGCCTTCTAACTCTCACTCGAAAGGGCATCAC
>NZ_JAHFUW010000030.1 GCF_023264855.1 Herbiconiux sp.
GAGGTAGGTCTTGTTGGCGATCAGCGGCGCCGCACCCTTGTAGGCGGTGACTCCGACGTCTTCGAACACGAAGGCGCCGAGCAGGAAGTTCTCCTCCGAGGCGTAGACGTCGAAGGTGCCGCCGGCCGGGATGAGACCGGCCGCCGCGGCCGCCGCACTGAACGCCGCGTTGATGTCGATCGCCGGGCGGGCCACCGCCGCAGAACCGAGGGCGGTGCGCAGGAACGCGACGTGCGCCTTCTCGTCGGCCGCGATCTCCTCCGCATACGCCTTGATCTTCGGGCTCTTGAACGGAACAGTCTTGCCACCCGACACGCCCCCCGGCGTGCCCTTTCCGGTGATCATGCTGTTCGGCAGCCCGGCTCCGGTGGTGGCCCGCAGGTAGAACTCCGCCTCGAGGTACTCGAGGTTCAGAGCGAAGTTGAGGATGGACGCGTCGCTGACGCCCGCCGCCGAAGCGGCTCCGACGGCCCCGGCGCCCGCCGCCGGCAGCACAACGGATGCTCCGACTCCCGCCGCCGCGATCCCCGCCGCCGCGAAGAGCTTGCGACGGTCGAACTCGGTCTCGGCACTTCGGGTGATCGCATCCGCTAGGAATTTCTTCTCGAACATAGTGCGCGTTCTCCATCTTCATCGAGGCGAGCTGGGTGAGGTGATCGTCACCATACAGTCGTCGAAACCGGGGTGAACAGCCGCTGCAAGTGCCTCATCTGTCCCACCAGTCACATGCACAACATCCGCACCACTGGCCCCTTGCGTGTATCCAGATAACGACGACATCACGATTCCGGCACTCTCAGCCCATTTACGGCGTCTGTGAGCGGCAGGTAGCTTGAGCACACCGCCGGCCCCACGCACGGGGCGACGACGCTCTCTTCCCGGGGGTGATCGGCGGTCACCATCAGAGTTGGAGCACCGATGCACAGCACTTCTCCGTCTTCCCGCCGACACCGTTCGAGGCTCGCCGCTCTCGGCGTCGCCCTCGGCGTTCTGGCCCTGCCTTTCGTGGGCGCGACCACGGCCTACGCGGCCGCGGACACCTTCACGGTGACGAGCCCCACCCCGGGGCAGACCGACGTTCCCGAGGCGTTCCCGAACACCGCGGTGGTCGATGGGACCGGCCTCACCGACGGCAACCACGTCGACGTGCAGTACGTCACCGGGGACGGAACCCTGCACACCGCGATCTACGCCGACACCACGGGTGCCGACGAATGGTCGGTGATCGCCAACTTCGACCTGCTCGGCGTCGGCGAGACGACCGTGGTCGCCACGGTCTCGGAGCTGACTCCGGATGACACGGTGGTGGTGACCGTTCCGCTCACGTTCAGCCTCGCCGTGGCCCCGAACCCGGCCGATCCGTTCACGGTCACCTCCCCCGAGGTGGGCGAGGTGGTCGCCACGGCCACCCCCGACTTCACCGGCACCGCGACGCCCGGCACCCAGATCGTGGTGCTCTACGGCGCCCGCTCCGGCTCCACCGCCGAGGCCGGCACCGCGACGGTGGAGGCCGACGGCACCTACACCGTGCCGACCGACTTCAGCCGCCTCGAGCCGGGGTCGCTGGGCACCGGAGCCGACGTGTACAACTTCGACTCCGAGGGTCAGCCGATCCCCGGCATCGACCGCCTCGCGGTGTTCTTCACCTTCGAGTCCGCACCGGTTCCGCTCATCCCGCTCGCCCTCGCGGTCGACCCCGCGTCGAGCACCGTGTCGGCGGCGACCAGCACCGGTGTCGCGCTGACCGCGGCGGGCTTCAGCCCGAACGAGGAGCTCACGCTCTCGATCGTCGACGCCGCCGGAACGGCGATCGTGCCGGTCGACCTGCCGCTGAACATCTACGCGAACGACGAAGACGGCAGCTATGCCGGAACCGTCGTGCTCCCGGCCGGCACCACCGCGGGCGACTACACCGTGACGCTGACGGGCGTGCGCAGCGAGCGCACCGTCTCGGCGGGCTTCGCCGTGGTGGCCGACCCGGTGACGCCGGTGAACCCGGTCACGCCGGGCGACCCCGGAACCGCCGGTAACGGCGACGGCCGTCTGGCAGCCACCGGCCTCGACGGCGGCGGGTTCCTCGGGCTCGGCGCACTGCTGCTGCTCGCCGGCGCCGCGGCCGTGATCGTGCGCCGCCGGGTGAGCAAGGCCTAGGCCGACCCCCGCGCTTAGCGCGGAGCCCGACCCGCGAAGGCGGATTGAGAGAACTCCTCTCAATCCGCCTTCGCCGTCTGCTCCGAACAACCTTCATGGCCGACCACACCGATCCGGTACGCCTCGCGTGCCGTTTCATGCAGGCGAACGCTCACCTCGACATCGGACTGAGCGAGATCGCCCAAGCCGCCCGATTGTCCAGCCGCGGCCTCCAGCACGCGTTCAAGAGGCAGCTCGGGATGTCGCCGCTGGCCTACCTGCGAACGGTGCGGCTCGCCCGTGCCCACAATGAACTGCGCGCGAGTAGCCCCGGCGAGAAGGCCACGGTGAACGAGATCGCCCGGCGATGGCACTTCACCCATCTCTCCCGCTTCGCCGCGCACTACCAGGAGAAGTACGGGCACTACCCCGCGGAGACGCTCCGCGAGTGCGGGTAGGCCTTTTCCCCCGCGAGACCGTTCAGACGCGCGCGGCGAGGGCCTCCGCGTAGAACTCCGCGGGGTCGTTCGCGAGCGAGGCCTTCACCAGGCGCGCCCAGTCGTCGGCCAGCACCTCGATCGCTCCGGCCTCCACGCCGTCGAGGGCTGCCGCGGCGACCGCGCGCGGGTCGATCATGGGTCCGTCGTAGCCGGCCATCATGTCGGTGTCGGCGGCGCCGAGGTGCACGCCCTGCACGAGGGTTCCCTGGCCGGCGAGCTCGAGGCGCACTCCGTTGGTCATGGCCCACTCGGCCGCCTTCGCCACGCTGTAGCCGTTCGCACCCAGGGTCGAGAACCACGACAGGGCCGAGTGGATGTCGACGATCGCTCCCCCGCCGTTCGCGCCGAGCACGGGCGCGAACGCACGGATCACCCCGAGCGTGCCGAAGAAGTGGGTGTCCAGCTCGAGGCGGAGCTTCTCGAGATCGCCCTCTCCCAAGAGGTTGGCTCCGGTGGTGATGCCGGCGTTGTTGATCAGCAGGGTGACGTCGGTGGCGTGCGCCGCAGCATCCGTCACCGTCTGCGCGTCGAGCAGATCCAGGCGCAGCACCTCGACGCGGGTGTCGGTGAACTCGCCTTCGGCCACCTGATCGGGGCGGCGGACGGCCGCGTAGACCTTCGCCGCGCCGCGCTCGAGCAGCTCGTCGACGAAGCGGCGGCCGATGCCGCGGTTCGCTCCGGTGACCAGCGCGACGGATCCTTCGATGTTCATGGGTTTCCTTTCCCGGTGGGGCGACCGCGGTCGCGGGCGCCATCCGTGGACTAGGCTAAAACCTCACGTTGACGTCAAGGGCAAGTTCTGCCCGCTCGCCGACAGCGAACACGAAAGGATGCCTGTGGACGAGATGCGGATCGGCGACCTGGCTTCGCGCGCACAGGTGAGCACGCGCGCGCTGCGGTACTACGAAGAGCAGGGCATCCTGCACTCCGAGCGCACGCCGAGCGGGCAGCGCGTGTACAGCGAATCCGCCGTCGATCGGGTGCGCCTCATCCAGCACCTGTTCTCGGCGGGGCTCGCGAGCCGCACGATCGCACTCATCCTCCCCTGCGTCGACACCGGCCACGCCTCGCCGGAGATGCTCGTCAGCCTGCACACCGAGCGCGACCGCATCACGACCGTCATCGCCGACCTGCAGGAGGCGCAGCGGCGCCTCGACCAGGTGATCGAACTCACCGAGCACTCGACTCCCGAGCAGTGCGCCCGCGTGCGCGATGCCGCCGGCCGTACGAGCGCGCTGGCCGGCGCCGGCGCCCCGGCGTAGCGCCCACGACCTTCACCGTGGTCGACCCGTGGGGCTATCGCTGGAGCTTCTGGGAGGGCGAGGCCGGCTCGCCCTGACCTATCCGACTACGCGCAGCGGCGGCGGCGTGAGCCTCGGGGCCGCCGGCAACTCTCCGTGCGTCGTGGAGGCGCGGAACGCGTCGGTCGCGAGGGCGGCGAAGCGGCGGGCCGCCGCCTCACGCGCCAGCGCCGGCACCGAGGCCAGGCCACGGCCGGCCTGCAGCACGAGCACGAGGTCTTCGATCGCGAAGTCCGCCCGCAGGCCGCCGGCCTCCTTCGCCCGCTCGGTGAGGCCCCCGAGGCGGCGGAGGAGGGTCGCGCGGTGCGCCCCGAAGGAGTCGGCGCCCGGGTTCGCCGCGAGGTAGGCCTGCACGAAGCCGTGGTTGCGGCCGTTCAGCAGCGTGATGCGCTCGATGACCGCACAGAATCCGCGCCACGGATCGGGGTCGGCGCATCCGTCGTCGACGATCTGCGTGCAGGAACGCAACTCGTCGGCGAACGCCGCGTCGATCAGCAGCTGCTTCGTGGGAAACCGGCGGTAGAGGGTGGCGGGACCGACCTGCGCGCGTCGCGCGATCTGCCGCATCGTCACGTCGATTCCCTGCTCGGCGAACAGGGCGCGCGCCGCTTCGAGCACCCGCTCGCGATTCTCGAGCGCGTCTGCACGCAGCATCTGAGGCACTGTCTCGGGCATGTCTCTCGTTTCGCCGAAGTGGACGGCGGCGTCCATTAGCGTCTCCAGCGTAGTCGGCCGCGATCACCGTGTGGCCCGATGACCGCGATGAAGGAGAGACGATGCGAGCAGTGCAGATCCGCCGGTTCGGAGACCCGAGCGGCCTGGAGGTGACCGAGGTGCCGGACGCCATGGCCGGGCCGGGTCAGGTGGTCATCGCCGTGGAGACGATCGGGGTGGGCGGGGTCGACGCCGTCATCCGGCGGGGAACGCTCGGAGGCTTCGGTTTTCGCGAAGGACTGATCCCCGGCAGCGAGGTCGCCGGCGTGGTCGAGGCGGTCGGCGAGGGTGTCGACGGCGGCTGGATCGGCCGGCGGGTCTGGGGGTTCACCGGAACCGGTGGCGCCTACGCCGAGCGGGCCGTCGCGAGGCTGGACGACATCACGGCGTTGCCCGCCGGCCTGTCGGCCGTCGACGCGGTCGCCGTGGGCAGTTCCGCGCCCGTCGCGCGGTTCGCGCTCGCCCACGCGCACTTCTCAGCCGGGGAATCCGTGCTCGTGCGCGGTGCCGCCGGTAGCATCGGCATCGCGGCGGTGGAGCTCGCCGCGACCGCAGGCGCAAGCACGGTGGCCGTGACCACGTCGTCGACCGAGCGCGGCCGACGGCTGCAGAAGCTCGGAGCCACGCTGGTGCTCGACCGGAACGGCGAAGCGCCGGCCGACGCGGAGACGGATGCCGCAGCATCCGATTTCGACGTCGTCATCGACATCGTGGGCGGGCCGGAGCTCCCCGGCTTCCTCGACCAGCTGGCCCCGAACGGGCGACTGGTCAGCGTGGGCGTGGTGGCCGGGATGCCGCCCGCCGACTTCGGCATGCGGCTGCTGCAGTCGTTCCAGAGGTCGCGCTCCTTCGCCACGTTCAGCCTCGACACCGTGCCGATCGCCGACCGGAACACCGCGCGCGCCGAACTCCTCGCGGCGACCGCGCGAGGCGAGCTGCACGCGGTCGTGCACGACGTGTTGTCGTTGACCGCCGCAGCCGACGCCCACCGCGCCATGGACCGCGGCGAGGTGTTCGGCCGGATCGTGCTGACGACCGAGCCCTGAGCGGGGCACGCGCGCAAGCGGGGCCGGCGCCGGCGCCTCAGCTGCGGTGGGCGATGACCTCGCGGAAGTCCTTGGCGCCGGCGCGGACGGCCTCGGCGATCTGCGTCTTGTGTTCGTCGGTGAGGCGGTAGTCGGGGGCCACCACAGTGAGCGCTCCGGCCGAGATGCCGTTCGTGCGCACGCTGGCGGCCGCCGCCCAGACGCCGCGGTCGACCTCACCGGCGCTCTCGGCGTAGCCGGAGGCGCGCAGGGGCTCGAGGTCGAGCTCGAGCTTCTTCTTCTCCTGCTTCGACAGGGTCGACCCCAGACGGTTGAAGTACTGGGTGAGCTTCGCCGAGGTGAGCTCGCTCAGCAGCAGCTTGGCCGCCGCACCGCCGTAGAGGGGCATCAGGTTGCCGGGCTGGAACGAGATCGAGATCGGATGATCCGACTCCGCGATCGCCAGGCACACCGCCGAATCGTTGACCCGGCGCAGGTACAACGCCGTCTCGCCCGTCTCCTCCGTCATCCGGTTCAGGATCGGCTGCACCTGGGCCCGGAAGTCGATCGTCGTCTCCGCGGCCCGCGACAGGCGCAGGATCTGCGGCGAGAGCACGAAGCGGCCCTTCTCGCGCTCCTCGATCAGGTCGAGCTCCCGCAGCAGCGAGATGTAGCGATAGGCGCTCGGCACCGAGATGTCGTGCTTCTCGAGCACGTTGTCGACCGTGAGCTCCGGCGTGTTCTCGCTGAACTCGAGCAGGATCTGCAAGGCCCGGCGCGCACTGTCGACACCCTTGGTGCGCTGCGGCTCGGCGGCGGGTTCGCCTGCGTCGGTGATGTCGTGGTCGCTGATGTCGGTCATGGTCGGCTCCGCTCTATCGTAAGGGCCTGTTCGCACGGGGCGTGTTCCCGACGTGCTGGCGCGCCACAGCTGTCGTCATCGCGCTCCGCGAGTGTACGGCGTTCCGAGCGCGGGCGGCACGACGGAACTCCGGGCGAACACGATCAGCATCACGATCACGATCAGGAACGGCAGCATCTTGATGATGTCCGCCGGCACCGTGAAGCCGATCACCTGCAGCGCCGGCCCGATCGCCACCGCCAGTCCGTAGATCAGCGAGGTGATCATCACCACCAGGATGCGACCGCGCGAGAGCATCGTGATGACGATCGCGATGAAGCCGAGTCCGTTGGTGAGGAACGGACTGAACGTGGCCGTGGTCAGCAGCGCCAGGTAGGCGCCGCCGAGGCCGACGAGCCCACCGCTCAGCAGAACCGCGATCGACCGGGTGCGCATCACACTGCCGCCCGCCGCATCCAGCGACGACGGCTTCTGGCCCGCCGACCGCGTCGACAGACCCCAGTTGGTGCGGGCCAGCGCGAAGGCGAGGCCGAGCGCCAGCAGGATGCAGATCCAGAAGATGCCCGACTGCTGGAACAGCGCCGGCCCGATCACGGGGATGTCGGACAGGCCCGGGATGGGCAGTTTCGGCTGCGCCCCCAGGCTCGCGGGCGACTTCGTGTAGTTCTGCAGGTAGAGCACACTCGTGATGCCCTCGCCGATCAGCGTGATGGCCAGACCGATGACGATCTGATTCAGGCCCAGCCACACGTTCAGCACGAGCATGGCGAGGTTCGCGACCACGCCCCCGATGGCCCCGCCGAGCATCCCGAGCCAGAAGCTGCCCGTGGTGAGGGTCACCACGAAGGCGGTGTAGGCGCCGACCAGCATCACACCCTCGATACCGAGGTTCAGGATGCCGGCCTGCTCGCCGATCGTCTCCCCCACCGCGGCGAGCAGCAGGGGCATCGCCTGCGCGATGACGGTGGCGATGAAGACCGTGATGAAGGCGGCGGACAGCATGTCGCTCATGCCGAGTTCCTCTCGGAGGCGCGGCGGAAGGGCTGCAGCACGGTGCGCTTCAGACCCGGGGGAAGGTAGCTCTGGCCGAGCCGGCGGCGATCGCCGATGTACTCGGTGATGGTCATGAACAGCAGGATGAGGCCCACGATCACCAGCAGGAAGTCGACGTTCAGCCCCGCTTGCTGCGCGGCCAGCGTGCCGCCGGTGGCGAGCACGGCGTAGAACGCCACGAAGGGGATGGCGGCCACCGGCCGGAAGCGTGCCAGGAACACCAGCGGCATCACGGCGTCGCCGTACCGCGGATCCCAGTCGGCCCGCTGGTAGCTGAACTGCCCGAGGATGTCGACCGAACCGGCGAACGCGATCAGTCCGCTGGAGAGCGCGAAGAGCAGGATGACCATCCAGGTGGAGTTCAACCCCACGTGCCGGGCTGCTTTGGGGCTCGCCCCGAAGATGTCGACCCGCAGCCCGAACGAGGTGCGGCTGAACACGTACTGCGCCACGACGGCCAGCACGATGGCGATCACGAAGCCGATGTGGATCTCGGTGCCCGGGATGTAGGGCAGCAGATCGCTGTCGGGGATGACGGCGGTCTGCGGCGTCGAGGTGCCCGGATCCTTGAACACGCCCTTGATCAGCAGGTTCACCACGCCCACGGCGATGAACGACATCACCAGCGAGGTGATGATCTCGTTCGTGCCGTAGCGTGCCTTGAGGATGGCCGGGATGAGCGACCACACCGCTCCGGTGAGCACCGCCACGACGAAGATGACGAGGGTGGCGAGAAAGGCCGGCATCACGTCGAACAGGATCGGCCCGAGACCCGAGGCCACGACCGCGCCGAGCAGGTACTGGCCGTTGTAGCCGAGGTTCCAGAGCTGGCCGCGGAAGGCGACGATCAGGCCGACGGCCACGATCAGCAGGGGCGCCATCAGCGAGAGGCTGCGCTGCCAGTTGCTGCCGGTGATGCCGTACTTCCACACTCCCGCGAAGAACTCGAGCGGGCTGGCGCCGATGGCGAGCATCACCAGGCCCGACACGATGAGCGCCAGGAGAACCGGCACCACCGAGCGGATGAAGCCCTGCGCGAATCGCTGGGCGGCGCCGGCCTGATTCGAGCCGGGGAGGTTCGGCGTGACCGGGGTCTTGAGGTCTGCAGTCGTCATCAGTCGGTGCCTTCGATCGCGCCGGTCATGTAGTGGCCCACTTTCTCTGCCGTTCCGGCTCCGTCGTTCACGACGCCGCCGACGAGGCTGCCGCGCGAGATGACCTCGATGCGGTGCGAGAGCTCGATCAGCTCGTCGAGGTCGGTGGAGAGCAACAGCACCGAGCCGCCCTGGGCGGCGAACTCGATCAGGATCTCGCGCACGAGGTGCACGGTCTTCAGGTCGAGCCCGTAGGTGGGCTTGTTCACCACCACCAGGCGGGCGCCGTTGGTGAGCTCGCGGGCCAGGAGGATCTTCTGGATGTTGCCTCCGGAGAGGGTGCCGGCGCGCGTGGCGGCCGACGGGGTGCGGATGCCGTACTCGTCGATCAGGCGCGTGGCCTCGGCGTCGACGGCCTTCTGCTGGATGCGGCCGGCCTTCCAGAACGGCTTCTGCCCGATCCGCTTGATCACGAGGTTGAGCGCCACCGACATCGAGCCGACCGTGCCCTCGTGCAGCCGGTCGTCGGTGACGTAGCGCACGCCGAGCTGCTGCCGGCCGCGCACGCCCGAGCGGGTGATGTCGACTCCGTCGAACAGCACGGTTCCGGAGACGGCCGAGCGCTGCCCGGCAACCACCTCGGCGAGGGCGGCCTGGCCGTGGCCGTCGATGCCCGCGATGCCGAGGATCTCGCCCTCGTGCACCGTCAGCGTGACGTCCTCGGCCTCGATGTCGCGGCCTCCCGCGCGGCTGGTGACGCCGCGCAGTTCCAGCCGCACCGGCCGGGTCTCGAAATCGATGGCGCGGGTCTCGCGCGTGGCCTCGGTGGCGCCGGCGAGTTCCGCGGCCTCCTCGAGGTCGGCGGCCGTGGGGTCGCTGCCCGCCGCACCGAGGTCGTCGCCGAACATCGCGGACAGGATCGCATCCTGAGCCTGCTTCTCGCTGTAGGAGGCGAGCTCGTCGACGCCGATGTGCCCCACATTGCGGCCACCGCGCAGGATGGTGACGCAGTCGCCCATCGCATAGGCCTCGCGGAGCTTGTGGGTGATCAGCACGACGGCCAGGCCCTGGGCCTTCACCCGCGCGATGCTCTCGCCGAGGTGCTCGATGGCCTGGGGGGTGAGCATGGAGGTGGGCTCGTCGAGCACGAGCAGCCGGCTTCCCTTCCACATCGCCTTGGCGATCTCGACCTGCTGCTGCTGGCCGAGGCCGAGGTCGGAGGTGAGAGCGTGCGGGTCGATCTGCACGCCGAGCAGGTCGGCGAGCTCTTCGAGGCGCTCGGCCGCCTGCTTCTTGTTCTGCAGCACGCCGGTGTCGCCGAGCATGAGGTTCTCGAGCACGGTGAACGCCGGTACCAGGGTGGAGTGCTGGTGCACCACGCCGATGCCGTAGTCGACGGCCACCTTGGGCGAGGAGATGTCGACGGTCTTGCCGCCGATGGCGATGCTGCCCGAGTCGGGCTGCTGCATACCGGCGAGGATGCTGATCAGGGTCGACTTGCCGGCCCCGTTCTCGCCGAGCAGGCAGTGCACCTGCCCGCCGACGATGTCGAGCGACACGCGGTCGTTGGCGATGACGCCGGGAAACGCCTTCGTGATGTCTCTCAGGGAGATGACGTCAGTCGTGGCCGTTGTCGTCACGGGAGCTCCTTGGCTGGTGGCGTACGGGGTGAGACGGGCCGGAGGACCGGCGGGGTTCGAGGAGAGAGCCGGTGCCGCAGGCGGGGGGGCTGCGGCACCGACTCCGTCTGGATCAGACGCGGTGGATCAGGCGCCCTTGGCGGCGATCACGGCGGCGACCTCGGCGGCCGAGGTGGCGATCGTGGGAACGATCGAGCCGTCGATGATGCCCTGCTTGGCCTTCTCGACCGCGGCCTCGATCTCCGGGGTCATCTGGTCGGTCTCCTGCAGGTACATGCCGCCGTTCTCGACGTCGACCGGGTAGGTCACGGTGCCGAAGGTGCCGGCGTCGACGTCTTTGATAGCCTGCACGTAGGCGGGCTCGTAGTTCCAGCGCACCGAGGTGAGCAGCTTGCTCGGGTCGCTGAGACCGGGGGTGACGTCGCCGATGTCGGCGATGTACTTCACGCCGGAGGAGGCATCGATCGCCTGGAGGTAGCCGTGCGTGGCACCGTCACCCATGCCGAACACGACGTCGGCACCGGAGGCGATGATCTGCTCGGTGGCCGTCTTGCCGCCGGCGGCGTCGGCGTAGGCCGCCGGGCCGACCGAGGTGTAGAGCACCTGGATGCTCGGGTCGACGCTGAAGACGCCCTCGGCGAAGCCGGACGACATGGCGAACCAGTTCGCGTTGTCGGCCGAGAGCACGAGGCCGACCTTCTTCGAGGTGGTCGACATGGCGGCGGCGACTCCGGCGAGGTATCCGCCCTCCTGGCCCTCGGGCTTGGCGGCGGCGATCTGGCCGGGCACGTTCTCGTCGGCGCCGGCATCCTGGATCAGGATCGGCACCTTCTTGGCGGCCGCGGCGCTGGCCGCTCCCACGTTGTAGCCGGAGGCGTGGGCCACGATGAACTGCGCTCCCCCGTCGGCCACCTGGTTCAGCACGGTCTCGATGTTGTCGTAGCCGGCATCCGGAACGATCGTGACGTCGATGCCGAGCTCTTCGGCGGCACCGTTGGCCGCATCGATGCCGGCCTGGTTGTAGCCGAAGTCGGACTCGTTCTCGGGCGCGACCAGGGCGAACTGGGTGACCTCGGTGGTACCGGCCGACGAGGTCTCGGTTCCGCTGGAATCATCTCCTCCACGGCCCGACGAGCAGGCGGCGAGGCTGAAGGCGAGCGCACCGGACACGGTGAGCACCGCCAGACGGGTTGCAGTGCGGCGAGAAGTGCCGCTGGTGATTCTGTTCATTGCCGAGATCTTCCTCTCAGGGTGAATGGGCCCCCGGGTTTGAGTGCTGCGGTGCAAAATTCTCTTACATTGTGCAGGGGTAGCGATACGATATGAGAATTAACAACGGATGCCAAGCCTGAAATTCAGTTGTTACACGCTCGAAACACGCCCGGTCGACGATGTCCGGAGGAGGTTGTCCCCATGAAACGCTGGACCCCTACGGTGCTTTTCGCCGCGCTCGCCCTCGCGCTCACCTCGTGTGCCGGCGCACCCGCGTTGTCACAACAGGATGCGGAGGCACTCGAGACGCTCGCCCAGGTCGCCGGTCCGACATCGAATGTCGATCCGGCTGCGATCACCAGCACGGAGTGCTGGTTGCCCTCCGATCATCTCATCGACGACGAGAGCGTGAGCGATACGACTTGGCGCGTCCTCTGCCGTGCCCATTACACCGACTCCAGCGGCGAGCGCTATCAGGACGCCACCTGCGTCGGTGACTTCGACGCCCAGCCGATGCTCGACCACTGCTACCGCTGGGCCTACTACTCGGGCATGCCCAGCTTCGAGGACTTCCCCGGAGTCACCGCCCCCTGAGCGCCCGCCGGAGGGGTGCCCGTGTTTCCGGTTCGTTAAGTCGGCACCGGATGCTTGACACCGCTCTTTTTCTTCTCATAACGTGATCGACAATTAGCGTCGGATGATAATTCAGACAGTCCCCGAGGAAAGCGAGCATCACATGACGGACCCGAAGGTCTATCTGCTGGACGGAGGCACGCTCGTCATCGACGAATCCGACGTGCACTGGCACATCAACGCCGGCAACCCGGTGCGCTTTCCGGTGTACAGCGTGCTGATCGAGCATCCGGACGCCCTGATCCTCTACGACACGGGCTTCGACCTCGACCACGTCAACGCCGTGCTGCCCTTCGAGCTGCCGCTGCAGACGCCCGAGCAGACGATCCCGGCGCAGTTGGCCGCCTGCGGCTTCACGCCCGACGATGTCGACATCGTGGTCAATTCGCACTTCCACTTCGACCACGTGGGCGGCAACAAGCACCTCACGAAGGCCACCACCCTGGTGCACAAAGAAGAGCTACGGCACGCCAAGGTGCCCGAGCCCTTCGAGCGCCTCGGCTACTCCGACCTCTCGTTCGACCACGCCGAGGTGTCGTACAAGCCGATCTCGGGCGACTACGAGATCGTCCCGGGCGTCTGGCTGTTCGAGACCCCCGGCCACACCATCGGGCACTACTCCCTGCTGGTCGAGCTCGAGAACGAGCGCAACATGCTGTTCTGCGGCGACGCGGCCTACACGCACACCACCCTCGAAAAGGAGTGGATCGCGGGCTTCCACCTCGACCCCACGAAGTCGGTCGAGGCGATCCGCCGCCTGAACTACCTGGCGCGCACCAAGAACGCCGACATCTACCCCTCGCACGAGCTGGCCTCGTTCGAGACCTGGAACCTCGCACCCGCGTACTACGGAGGAAACTGACCATGCCCGAGACCGCCGAGACGCCCTCGACCACCACGGCCTCCCCCGCCGGCCAGCGCGTCGCCCTCATCACCGGCGCCGCCCAGGGCATCGGAGCCGCGATCGCCGACGAGCTCGCCGCCGACGGCATGAAGGTGGTCGTGGCCGACGTGAACCTCGCCGGCGCCGAGGCCGTGGCCGCCCGCAACGGCGGCGTGGCCAAACTGCTCGACGTGAGCGACCCCGAGCGCGTGCAGACGGTCGTCGACGAGATCGTGGCCGAGTTCGGCCGCATCGACGTGCTGGTGAACAACGCCGCCCTCGTGCCGCTCACCCCCTGGGCCGACATCTCGTTCGCCGAGTGGCGCAAGGTGATGTCGGTGAACCTCGACGGCATCTACCTGGTCACCCACGCCGTCACCTCGGTGATGGGCGAGGCCGGCTACGGCCGCATCGTGAACATCGCCTCCAACACCTTCGTGGCGGGCACCCCCGACTGCGCGCACTACGTCGCCACCAAGGGCGCCTCTATCGGGCTCGTGCGCGGCCTCGCCGGCGAGCTCGGCCGCCTGGGAATCACCATCAACGCGGTCGCTCCCGGCATCATCGCGAGCGAGGGCGTGCTCTCGGGCCCGCACGAGGCCGGATTCGAGTTCGTGGTGCCGATGCAGGCCTTCGACCGGCGCGGACTCCCCCAGGACGTCGCGCCCGCCGTCGCCTTCCTCGCCTCGGAGAAGGCGGGATGGATCACCGGGCAGACCCTCGTGGTCGACGCCGGCCATACCCGCAACTAGCAGGCCCGCAACCGACCGCGTGCGCCGGCTCTCACCGGCATCCGACAGCTGACGCTCAGTGCTGCTGCTTAATAGATAGGTAATGAGATGGGTTCCGACGTCTTGATCATCGGCGCCGGATCGGCCGGCAGCGTGCTCGCGAACCGGCTGAGCGCCGATCCGTCGCGCCGGGTGACCGTGCTCGAGGCGGGCGAACGGGTCACCGACCCGGAGATGCGGCGGCCCGAGCTGTGGCCGTTCATCCACGGGCGATCCTACGACTGGGCCTACCGCACGACGCCGCAGGCCGGCTTGGCCGGGCGCTCGCTGGACTGGGCGCGCGGCAAGGGGCCGGGCGGTTCGAGTCTCGTGCACGCGATGGCCCACATGCGCGGCTGCCGGGCCGACTTCGACCGCTGGGTCGACGAGACCGGCGACGAGCGATGGTCGTGGGAGGCCCTGCTGCCGGCGTTCATCCGCTCCGAGATGTTCTCGGGCGGCGCGAGCGACGTTCACGGCGACAGCGGTCCGCTTCCCGTGCTGCTGCCGGGGCCAGATCTCTCCAGTCCCCTGGTGCTCGACTACCTCGCGGCCTGGGAGGCGCTCGGCGTCGCCCGCATCCCCGATCACAACGGCGGCGAGATGATCGGCGCCACCCCGAACTCGCTCACCATCCGTGACGGGAAGCGGGTGACCGTCTCCGACGTGTACCTCGATCCGGTGCTCGATCGGCCCAACCTCACGCTGCTCACCGGCGTCACCGTGCATCGCCTGCTGATCGACGGCGGCCGGGTCACCGGCGTCGCCGTGACGCGTGACGGGCACCACGAGGTGCTCGAGGCCGACGAGGTGATCCTCTGCGGCGGGTCGATCGGCGACCCCCTGCTGCTCATGCGCTCGGGCGTCGGAGACCCGCGGATGCTACGGCAGGCGGGCGTGGACGCCGTGCTGGAATCGCCCGAGGTGGGCGGCAATCTGCACGACCACCTGCTGGGTGCCGGCAACGTCTACACCTCCCGCCGGCCGGTGCCGCCGACGCGCCTGCAGCTCTCGGAGTCGATGACGTACCTGTCGGCGAACGGGGTGTCGGAGACATCCGGAGTCGTCGACGTCGTGGTGGGTTGCGTGGTCGGTCCCAGCGCGTCGGAGATCTGGGCCGGCGAGGCGGCGGACGCCGGTGCGGTACCGGGCGAGGCGTACACGCTGCTGTTCGGTGTGACGAACCCCACCAGCCGCGGATCGCTGCGCATCTCGGGGCCCGACATCGGCGACGAGCCCGTGATCGACCCGAACTACCTCTCCACCGAGCACGACCGCGCGATGTTCCGGCTGGCGCTCGAGCACTCCCGGCTGGTGGGCGGATCGGAGGGTCTCGCCTCCTGGCGCAAGGCCGAGGTGCTGCCCTCTGCGGCGCTCACGACCGATGCCGAGGCGGATGCCTTCATCGCCCGCGCGGCGATCACCCACCACCACCCCGTCGGCACGCTCAGCATGGGCCGCTCGGAGCACGCCCCCGTCACGCCCGACCTCCGCTTCCGCGGCCTGGACAACCTCCGGGTGGTGGACGCCGCGGTCATCCCCTCCATCACGGCCGGCCCCGTGCACGCGGCAGTGCTGGCGATCGCCGAGTCGTTCGCGCACACCTACCCGTCCTGATCGCCGCATCCGCCGCATCCGGCGCATCTGCCGCGTTCGGCCCACCCGCCGCATCCGGCGCATCCGAATGGATGGAGTTTCGGGGCGCACGACGAAACGGATGGAGCCTGAGACCGTAGGTGGTCTCAGGCTCCATCCGTTCGGATGCCCGGGCGGGGCCGCAGGTCAGTCGCGGCTGAAGGTGCCCACCGTGCGCGCGACCTCGATGATCGAGTCGGCGTAGGAGGCCAGGAAACCCTCGCGGGTGGGCTCGCCCACGACGGGGGTGCTCAGCGCGTAGAGGTGGAAGAAGTAGTGGTGCTGGCCGTGACCGGCCGGCGGCTGGGGGCCGTAGTACACCGCGGCGCCGGCACCGTTCGGAGCCACGCGCACGCCCTCGGCCGAGAGGTCGAGCGTGCTGGCGTCGGCGGGGATGCCGTAGACCACCCAGTGGGTGAAGCCGTTCGCGAGCGGGGCATCCGGGTCGTTCACGATCAGGGCGAACTCGACCGTGCCCTCGGGAGCACCCGAGATGGCGATGCCGGGGGTGTCGTTGCCGCCGTCGGCGCTGAAGTTCTCGGGGATGCGCTCGAGGTTCACGAAGTCGGGGCTCGAGATGGCGAGCTTGTCGATGAAGAGGGGCATGGGTGGTTCCTTTCGATCAGGTGGAGCGGTCGATCAGGTGGAGCGTGAGGCCGATGCGGTCACACGCCGAGTGCCAGGGCGATCTCGGCGGCGACCAGCTCGGGTTGTTCTTCGGGGATGTAGTGGTCGGCGCCGGCGACCTCGATCCAGCGGTCGGCCGGATGGCTGTCGGCGGGGCGGAGCGCCATCGCCTGTTTCCAGGCGGCCTCGCTCACCAGCTTGCTCTCGGCACCGCGCAGGTGGGTCATGGGCACAGGGACTTCCCGGAATTCCCGGTCGTACGGGGTGCGGAAGCCGTCGATCAGCTGCGCCATCGCCGAGGCGGAGGCCCGCGGCATCCACTCGCCGTCGCCGACCTGCTCGTAGCCCCACGCGGCCCGCCGCTGCACGGCCCCCGGCAGGATGGCCGGGTAGCGCTCGCGCAGGTACTGCTCGATCTCGGCGGGGCTGCCGAACGGGCGGAAGCCGAGGGCGACCCGCTCGTCGAGCTGATCGAGAACGGATGCCTCGACGAACGGCGTGTAGTCCACCACCACGGCGCCGGTGACGCGCGAGGGATGGCGGGCCGCCGCGAGCCAGGCGTTGCGGCCGCCGAGCGAGTGCCCGGCGACCAGCGCCTGGTCGAGGCCGAGGGCATCGAGCACGGTGATCACGTCCGAGACGAAATCATCACCGGCATATCCACCACCGGGCTGGCCGTGCGAAGGCTTATCACTCCGGCCGTGACCGCGCTGATCCAGCGCGATCACGGTGGAGCGGTCTTCGAGGGCGTCGCCGACCGGCTCCCAGACGGCGTGGTTCGCCGAGGTGCCGTGCAGCAGCACGACGGCGGGCCCGGCGCCCCGCATCCGGAACGCGATGTCGACATCGGCGCCCCGGGTGCGGGAGAGGCCGTCGCCGATGCTCTCGACGGAGACGGCTCTGCTCATCAGT
Organism: Herbiconiux sp.; assembly: GCF_023264855.1. Taxonomy (GTDB): domain Bacteria; phylum Actinomycetota; class Actinomycetes; order Actinomycetales; family Microbacteriaceae; genus Herbiconiux. Next base: position 16,992 of record NZ_JAHFUW010000030.1, read on the forward strand.
GGATGCTCGTCAGACGTTCGGGATGGTGGAGAGCGTCTTGCGCGCCGCGATGAGACCGGTGATGATCTCCTTGCGCTTCGCGTCGACGTCGCCCTCGCCGTACTCGTACATGCCGCCGTTCGACTTGAAGCCGAGCTGGCCGGCCGCGATCTTGTCCTTGATGAACTGCGGGGTGTCGGTGCTGACGTCGAGGTCTTTGTTCAGGTAGCTCGAGACGGCCTGGTAGATGTCGAGGCCGGCCATGTCGAGCAGACGGGTGGGGCCGATCACCGAGAGCTTGTAGCCGATGCCCCACTTGACGCAGGCGTCGAGACCCTCGGGGGTGACGATCCCTTCTTCCAGCAGCGCCATGCACTCGCGCAGGATCGCGTAGAGCACGCGGTTCTCGACGAAGCCGGGGATCTCCTTCTCCAGCACGGGCGTGTAGTTGAAGGCCTTGACGATCTCGGTGAGCTTGCCCACGAGCGCCTCGTCGGTGGCCTTGCCCGGGATGATCTCGATCATCGGGATGAGGTGCGGCGGGTTCGACCAGTGCATGCCGATCAGGCGGCCGGGCACGGTCATCGACTCGGCCATGGTGCTGATCGGGATGCCCGAGGTGTTGGTGGCGATGATCACGTCGTCGCCGATGCGCGACTCGAGGTCGGCGAGCACCTTCTGCTTCAGGGCGAGGATCTCGGGCACGGCTTCGATGATCAGCTCGGTGCCCTCGAGGGCCTCGTCGAGGTCGGTGCCGAAGCTGACCGATCCGCCGGGGGCGGAGGGCGAGTCGACGGCGGCGAGCACGTTCTGCACCATGCCGTAGGCGGTTTCGGCGCGGGCGATCGCGTCTTCGGAGATGTCGTACAGACGCACGGTGGAACCGGCGCGGGCGAGGACGGCGGCGATGCCGGGGCCCATGGTGCCCGATCCGATGACGGTGGCGATCGTGGGGAGACTGCTCATCTGGGTGCTCTCTTTCGCGGGTTGATACGGGTGGAGATCTAAGGGATGGTCAGGATGCCTTGCGGCGGCTCAGACGCCCGGGGGCAGGCCGATCGGCGAGATGCCGATGCCGAAGGCGGTCTCGACGCGCTCGAGGCGGCGGTTGAAGAAGGTCCAGAAGTTGTGCTGGGCCTTCGGCGGGTAGATGCGGTCGAACTTCTCCTTGGTCTCCTCGGCGTCGGGCTCGATCGGCACGAAGCCGGACGCCTTGAGGTCGACCTGGAAGCGGGCCGCCTTCTCGAGGAAGATGCCCGTGAGCGTCACCTCGGCGACGGTGCTGCCGACGAAGGCCACTCCGTGGTTGGCCAGCAGCAACGCCTGGGCGTCTCCCAGCGTCTTCGCCGCCGCGATGCCCAGCGGCACCGTGGTGATGATGTGGCTGGTCTCGGCGAAGCGCGGAACGCCCTCGTAGGCGAACCAGACGCCGTGGTTGTTGTAGGGCTTCAGCGACTCCTCCGAGGCGCCGAGCACCGTGGCGTAGTGCGCGTGCGAGTGGCCGACGAAGTTCACGTCGGGGCGGGCCTTCATGATCTCGGCGTGCAGCGGCCACTCGATGTGGCGGAGGCCGGTGCCCTCGAGCATGTTCCCGTCGAAGTCGATCAGGATGAAGTCGTCGCCCTCGACCTCGCTGAGCGCGAGGTTGCCGCGCTTCAGCCAGAGGCCGCGGCCGAAGGGGTCACGGAACGAGAGGTGGCCCATCGACATGTCGCCGTGGCCCTCGAGCTCGAGGATGCGGTGCGCGCGCGCCACATCGGCGAGGATGCTGGCGATGGACTGGTCTTCGTAGTACGGCGTGTGCGAGTAGGTCACGGATGCTCCTTCGGGCTCTGCGTGTCTTGCGGCTGGGTGATACGGCTGGTGCTCAGGACTGCTTGCCGGCGACGACCTCGTCGACGGTGATGCCCCCGACGCGGGCGTTCACCCGGCCGCCGGTGGCGACGGCCGCGATGATCACGATCTCGTCGGGGCGCGGCGCATCCGGAAGCGTCAGGGTGATCGCGTCGTAGTGCGACCGCACGTACACCTCATCTTTGTACGCGAGGGGGATGTCGATCTGCGCCCCCGCCGGTGCGACCTTGGTGGCCGACGAGATCCAGGCCTCGCCGCCGCCGACGGCCGCGCGCAGGGCGTTGCCGAACACGGTGGTGACGCAGGCCACGATGTGCTCCTGTTCGCCGTTCACGCCGGCGAGCCCGCCCTTGCCGTAGCTCTCGACGGGGCGGCCGCCCAGCAGGGCGACAGCGCGACGGCCGAGCTCGGTGCCGAGGCTCTCGCTGGCGTCGGTGAGCGGCGAGAGGTCGTCGACCCACTGCCCCGCGAACGGGTTCTGGAACACCACGGCGACGGCGGCCTTGATCAGCGGCTGCTCCGGTGCGGGGCCGAGCTCGTGCACGGTCTCCTGCACGAAGGAGTGCCAGGCTCGGACCTTGTAGATGGAATCGATGCTCATGATGCTGCTACCTCGTGTCGCTCGGTGTCGTTTCGGTCGGAATCGTGACGGTGGGGATCGGTGGGGTTGTAGAGGGCGGTCTCGACGCTCTCGCCCACGAACTGATTGCCCTTGGCCATCTCGCGGGTGTCGGCGTACCACTGGGAACGGTCCTGCGCGAGGTCGGTGTAGGGGCGCTCGACGCGCTCCCACTCGGTGAGCGCGTGCGGCAGGGAGTCGGTGCCGCCGGATGCCACGGCCTCCGTCGCCGCCACGGCCAGCGTCCAGGCGTTCTGCATGGCGGTGCCGGCGCCCTGGGCGAGCGCGGGGCACATGGCGTGGGCGGAGTCGCCGATCAGGGCGGCCCGGCCCTGGGTCCAGTGCTCGAGCCGGGTGGTCTGGTAGCCGTAGTAGCGGCCCTGGATGCCCGCGGCATCCTGGAGCACCGGCGCCAGCTGCGGGAACACCGAGGTCCACAGCTCGAGGTCGATCGGCACGCGGGAGCCGTCGGCGTCGGCGGAGGGCGACATCAGGGCGATGTAGAGCTCTTCGTCGTTGGCCGGCGTGTAGAGCACGCGCAGCACGCGGGGCTCGAGGTTCCAGAAGTCGATCACGTTGTCCCACTCGGTGTCGGGCTCGAGCGCCTGCAGCTCGGCCTTGTGCCGGGGCACCAGGAAGCGCGTGATGCCGTCGCCCGAGCGCTGGCGCTTCAGCGGGATCCCGAGCGAGTCGCGCACCGCCGATCCCACGCCGTCGGCCCCGATGACGAGGTCGGCGGTCCTCTTCTCACCGGAAGCCAACGTGACCTCGCCCTCGGGCGTGGCCGCCACGACTTCGGAGCCGGCCAGGATCTCGACGCCGGCCTCGCGCGCCGCGGTGAGCAGCGTCTGGTGCAGGTGCGGGCGGGTCATCGTGCGCCAGCGGATGCCGTCGAGCTCCTCCTGCGACTGGATGACGTTGTTCATACGCGTCTCGTAGGCGGGCGGGGTCATCGAGCGCTCGTTCAGGTCGTGCGTCGCTCCGATCGCATCCAGCACCTGCAGGCTGTTGTTCCAGAGCACGATGCCCGCGCCCTCGGCGCGCAGCTCCGGTGCCCGCTCGTGCAGGCGCACGCTCCAGCCCTTCTGCGCCAAGGCGGTGGCCGCGGTGAGTCCCGCGAAGCCCCCACCCGAGATCTCGGCGTGGCGTCGGCTATCGGTCATGAGCTGATTCCTGTCTGTTCTGTCGTGGAGTGTGCGTGGTCTGGGCTCGGCGGCGGCCGGTGCGGGATGCTCCGGCGGCGACCGGGCTCAGAAGTCCTGGGCGGCGCCGATGGTGATCACCGAGAGGCCGATCACCTGTGCGGTCGAGATCGCGTTCTGCTTGCCGGCTCTTCCCGCGAACTCCTCGGCGCCGGTGGGGGTGTGGTAGCGCCAGCCGTCCGGATGACCGACACCCACGATCGCCGCGCGGGTGACCTGGGTGACGTTGCCGAAGTCGGTGGCGAAGCCGAGTGCGGGCGGCTCGGCCACGAAGTCGCGGCCGGCGGCGGCGAAGGCCTCGGCGACCAGGGCGGTGACGCCCGCATCCGGTCGCACCGCGTCGATGACGCCCGATGTGGTCCAGGTGGCCTCGCCGACGGTCTCGTGCAACTCGGCGATGCGGGCCTCGAGCTCCTCGGCGGTGTGCGCGAAGACCAGGAAGCTCGCCTCGAAGGTCATGCCGGCCGACTCCTCGACATCGCCGTCGACGGTGACCGACTCGATGATGAGGGTGGCGGGGTCGAACCGCTCGGCGACCTTCGACACGTTCGCCAACGCGACCAGCGGGGTGCACACGACGTCGCGGCGCAGGGTGCGGATGCCGACGACGTGCGCGGTCTCGCGGCGCATCAGCAGCGAGGCGGGCCAGACCGTGTCGATGAACTCCGGATGCGGGTAGAGGGCCACGTCGATGTCGTCCCACACGCCGGCCGCGGCGGTGCGGGCCTTGCCGCTGCCGAGCTCGCGGGTGAGTGGGGAGTGGATCTCGTCGGCCGGGCAGCCCACGATCACCACGGAACCGGTGAGCTGCTCGCGCACGGCGGCGAGGGCGAGGGCCGCGCCGATCACGCCGCCGGCCTGCGGGCCGTGGCCGCAGGAGTGCACGGGGTTCACGCGGCCGTCGTCGTCGATGGAGGCGGGTGCGTCGTAGACGGCGATGACGCCGACCTTCGTGCCGGGCGCGGCGAACTCGAGCTCGGCACGGAAGGCCGTGTCCATCCCGGCGACGCCCTCGGTGACGGTGTAGCCGGCGGTGCGCAGCTGCTCGACGAGGTAGGCCGCGGTCTCGGTCTCCTGGTGGGCGAGTTCCGGATGCTCGTTCACGAAATCGACGATCGCCTCGATCGACGGCGTGGCGGCCGACACCGCATCCTGAAATGCGTCCACCGTCGTCTGGCTTGTCATCGCATGCTCCTCGTCGCCGAACAATTCTTAGTATGTAGATCGGAATGTCATCATATGACGCAACGATCTGAATTATTCACGACTCGACCAGATGTAACAAGGCCTTAACACAAGGCTGGGACACGAAGGCCGCGACAGCAAGACGGTGCGGGCCGCGCCCGTGACCGAGCCGACCCGCACCACCACGCCCTCCGGCGACTACCGGATCGTCACCGCCACCCGGAACGACGAACTGTGCCGGTTCGTCACATCCCACGGCGCCCACGGATCAAGGGTCCAACCCGTGACCGACGGCGCCACCACCGAGCCCGTCGCCGTCTCCGCCGGAGTGAACGTGAGGCCACCGGGGCTCGCAGTGAAGGTTCCCCCGTCGACCGTCAGCACCGATCCATCCCCGCCCGAGGGATCGAACAACCTCGGGATGGGCGGATGCAGCACCGTGAGCCCGCCCGCCATGGAGCAGTTCAAGGGAACGGCGATCGGCGTACCCTTCTCCGCCGCCCGGTCGTACTCGATCGTCACGTCGGAGCAGACCGGATCCACGTCGCGCACGTTCACGGCGATCTCCACCGTTTCGCTCGGGGCACCGGTCTGCTCGTCCCACGCCGTCACCTTCAGGGGAGCGACTGCGCCCACCACGTCGGGGTCGGTCCAGCTATAGGTGACCGTGCCGTCGGCATTCACCTTCGACGTAGCCCCTTGGATACCCGTCTCGATGTTCACCCGGTAACCGTCCCGCCAGTCCGTCGAGCAGAACGCTTTCGGGTCGAGCGTGAAAGACGTGTTCCGCACCAGCTGAAGGGTGCCGTGCTGCACGAACGTCGTGTGATCCTCGCCTAGGAAACCGCCGTAGTCGTCTCCGATGCACGTGGGAGGGCTTTTCACTGCGACCTTGATGAGGAAGTAGTGCTCGGCGCCGGCCCGATCCGTCGCGACAGCGACCAGACCATCGATGCCTCCACCGGCTTCCAGCGGCGGCTTGTAGTAGAGCACCCCCCTGCCGTCGTCGGACGGGGAGAGGCTGGCGTTCCCGTCGGCGAGGACCGAGACCGAATCGGCCTTGACACTACCGGGGTCGTAGTCGAGGTCGCTGTACCGGCGGAAGGCGGCGCCGAAAGCTCCCGCATCCAGCACGGTATCGCTCCCGATGGTCTGGAGTTCACGCGCCGCTTCCGACGAGATCCTGCTCGTCTCGGCGCGACTGAGCAGCCGCACGCGCCCGAGCGGGCCCCGACAGCCCGAGGTGACCGAGACCATGTTCACCTGGCCCGCCGTCGCCTCCACCTCCACCGGGGGACAGTAGCCGGCCGGTGCCCTGAGCAAACGCAATTGATCGACGAGGGTGCCGTACTCGGTGCCGACCAGGGTCACGCGAACCCAGTGCTCGCCCGCAGCGACGATGCCCGAACCACTCGTACCGAGGTCGGTGACCATCCCTGCACCTACCTGGCCGCACGCGCTGCCGTTCGGCGCGCCACTGACCAGCACGCCGGAGCGGGTGCGGGCCGCCGACATGGCGAGGTAGAGTTCCACGTCGTCCGAGGAGCCAGGGCCGGAGATCGTGCCGAGGTCGTGCAGTAAGTCCTCGATCAGATCGAGGGCCACCGATCCCGCCCGGGTCTTGCTCACGTACCGCACCTGCCGCAGGAACGCCTCGGTCATCTCCCTGACCTCGGGGGTGGCGTTCGACAGGAGTCGCTGAAAGGCCGATCGCGCCGTCGCGTTGCCGCCGATGTACTTTGTCGCCTCGGCGACGAGGCTCTTCAGGGCGGTGCCCCTCGGCCCGACCTCGGTGTAGGTCGGGTCGACCCCACCCGGCCAGTAGAGCGAACGCAGCGCCTCCTCGGCGGTGTCGCCGTCGTAGGGATTGCCACCCGCGGAGTCGCTGACCTTGACGTCGAGCGACGTGAAGCGAGTAGGGGGAAGACCCGGGAACTTCAGGCGGTCTTCCGCCGGCGTCGTATCGACCACGATGGTGCCGGATTCGAGCCCGGCCACGACGTTGTCTCGCACCGTGCGCCCGTCGCCGGTGGAGTCTCCCGCCTCCCTACCCGGCGTCTTGTCGTTGTTCGAACCCCTGACACAGGCCGGCGCCGCTCCGGGCGGGATCGACGGAGGAGGGGCGGGCAACGCGGGCCCAGGCGGCAGAGGGGGGCCGGGAGGCGGCGCGGTGCCGTCGCCACCTCCTCCACCGGTGCCTGACCCGCCGTCGCCGGGCAGGGGCGTTTCGATCGTGTCGCACTGGATGATCGTGCCTTTGATACCGGACGTCTCCTGCACCTCGTTGCCGTCGGACAGGGTTCGGGTCGTCGTGGTGCCCGCACTCCACTGGACATAGGGCTCGCAGCGACCGGGCAGGGCATCCGCCACCGTCGTTCCCGGTGGGAAGACGCTCCCCATGACGAGCAGCCCGAGTCCGAGCGCCGCCGTTGCGAACCGGACGGATCGGCGCGCGATCGACGACGGTGCGAGGGGAGATTCACGGCGCATGCGGGCATCCTTGCTCTGACGGGAGTCATGGGCAGGGATCCGCAACTCTGAGTTAGTGAGACATGCTCAGCTTATCGGAAACGGCTGCATCGGTGACAGTGTTTTTCGTGCGAGCCAAGAGGGCCTCCTGCCAGCCGCCGGGGGCGACCGCGCGGGGGCGCGCCGGGGTCAGGGCGGGAGTCGGGTCGAGCGCGGCGGGGACGGCGGGAACAGTGGTGTCGTCGTCGGCGAGCGCGTCGCGCACGATTCGGCGGGGGTCGTACTGGCGGGGGTCGAGCTTCTTCCAGTCGGTCTGGTCGAACTCGGGGCCGAGCTCCTCGGCGGCGCGCACCTTGACGGTGTCGGCGAAGTCGCGCACCGTGCGCACGAGCGCGCCCAGCTTCTGGGCGTAGACCGGCAGCTGACGCGGGCCGATGAGGAACGCCGGCAGCAGGCCGATCAGCAGCAGCTTCTCGACGGTGAGCCCGAACATCCGGTCACTCCCGGGTGGCGGACGACACGGTGGCCGACGTGGCGGGAGACGCCGTGGAAGACACCTCCGGATACACCGCCGCCGGGACCGGGACCGAGACCGGGGCCGTGGCCGCGCCCTCCCCGACCTCGTGCTTCAGGATGCGGGCCGACTGGCCGAGGCTCTTGGCGAGCGTCGGCAGCTTCGCCGCTCCGAAGAACAGCAGCACGACGGCGAGCAGGATGAGCGCGTGCCATCCGGTGAGGTTCTGCAGCAGTCCCATGAGGTCTCCTCTTTCTGATCGCGGGTTCTCTGGATCGTCAGGTGGTCGGATGCCGGCGGTTAACTGCGCGGGCGCGCCGGAGGGCGGGGTCCCGCCGCCCCCGGGACCGCCCGAGCCGCCCGCTCCCCCGCCGCCCGAGGGCGCCGCGCCGGCGGTCGGCGTGGTGCTCGTGTCGACCCGCACGGTGAGCGAGACCGCGTAACCCGAGGTCGCGTCGCCCGAGACGGTCGCGAGCTGCAGCGCGCCCGAGTCGTCGCCGAACACGTTGTCGGAGTCGAGGCTCACCTGCGCGAGGTTGGCGCTGGATCCGTCGTACTCGGAGAGCTGGTACACCGCATCGCAGGCCTCCTGCGGCAGGGCCACCTGCGAGGTCGCGATCGCGTTGGCGGAGTCGGTGATGTCGTTCACCGAGGGGTACACCTCGAAGTGGATGTGCGGCCAGCGGCCGCTGTAGCAGGCCGGGAAGATCGAGGTGTACGACACGGTTCCGGTGCTGTCGGCCACCTGCACCCCGCGCAGGTAGGTCTCGTTCTCGATACCCTCCGAATACATGGAGTAGTCGCCGTGGGCGTCGCAGTGCCAGACGTAGACCGCGACGTTCTCGAAGGGCGCATCGCCGTTCGCCATGTCGAGGATGGTGAGCGAGAGCGCCATCGGTACGCCGGCCGCCGTCGTTCCGCCGCCGATGCTCGAGCGGATGTCGCTGCGCACCACGCCCGACTCCTCGAGCACGTCGGCGCCGTTGGAGCCGTCACCGGGATAGGGGCCCGCGGTCTCGTCGGGGATCTCGCCCGACGGCAGGCCCGAGCCGGAGGTGCCCGAGACCGTGGCACCGGATGTCGCGGTGGCGGTCGATCCGGAGGCGCTGCTGCCGCTCGTGCCGGTGCAGGCGGCGAGGGCGACCGCCCCCAGGCCGAAGCCGACGGCACTCAGCACCGTTCGGCGGCTCACCAGCGTGCGGATGTCGAAGGCCACACCCTGGTCGACCACCTCCTCATCGGCTCGAGTGAGGAGCCGGCCCTCATAGGCCGGGCCGTCGGGGGTGGATTCGGGTTCGGGGATCCTGCTCATGTCGTCCTCGCTGGTTCGTCGACCGGTGCCGGATGGGCCGGTGGGGTGGTCGTTCTGCGTCCAGTTTTCGTGACCCGGCCAAGGGCCTCCTATGGCCGCTCTATGGGAAACCTATGAATGCGAAGACCCGTGCATCCGCGCCGCGAGGAGTCCGGAGTAGCGTTGCCCTCATGGCACGCAGCTGGATCGCACGGGAGTACGGAGACCTCGACGTGTTCGAGGAGATCGAGACCGAGGTGCCGGCCCCTGGGCCGGGCGAGGTAACCATCGAGGTGAAGGCTGCGGGGATGAACCCGGCCGACTTCAAGCACGTGGCGCGCGGCGGCGACCCGAGCGACCTGCCCGTGCGCGTCGGCTACGAGGTGTCGGGAGTCATCTCGGCTATCGGCCCCGACACCGGGATCGCCTCGGGTGGCGGCGCCGTGGGCGACGCGGTGCTGGCCTTCCGCGTGAGCGGCGGGTACTCCAGCGCGCTGACGCTCCCGGCCTCCGACGTGTTCGCCAAGCCCGCGAGCCTGTCGTTCGAGGAGGCTGCAGGGCTGCTGCTGGCCGGTACGACCGCCGCCGAGATGCTGCACGTGACCGGAGTGGGGCCAGGCGATACCGTGCTCGTGCACGGCGCATCCGGAGCGGTCGGCGTCAGCCTGCTGCAGCAGGCGGCGCTGATCGGCGGGGTACGCGTGATCGGCACGGCGAGCGAGGCGAGCTTCGACGTGGTCCGGCGCTTCGGCGGCGACCCCGTGGCCTACGGCGAGGGGCTCGAGCAGCGGCTGCGATCGAAGGCGCCCGAGGGCGTCGACGCGGCGCTGGACTGCGTGGGCACCGACGAGGCCGTCGACACCTCGCTCGCGCTCGTGAGCGACCGCCGGCGCATCGTCACGATCGCGGCCATGGGCCGGGCGTCCGCCGACGGCATCATCGCCATCGGCGGTGCCATGCCCGCGAGCGCCGCCTTCCGCGCCGAGGTGCGCCCCCGCCTGATCGCAGCCGCGGGCCGCGGCGAGCTCGTGGTTCCGATCGCCCGCACCTACCCGCTCGACGAGGCCCGCGCCGCCCTCGAGGAGCTGCAGTCGCAGCATCCGGGCGGCAAGCTCATCCTCGTCCCGTGACCGCCCATCGCGCAACGCACCCGCCACTTCGCAGAAGTCGCCGCAATCCGCCGCGGCTTGGCACAAGTTGTGGCAAGTCGCGGTGAAGAGCGGCGACTTGCGCCAAGTGGCGGATCCGCTCTACTCGGCGGAGCGGTGCAGCTCCACGAGATCGGCGCCGTCACGGTCGCGGACGGTCAAGACGTCGCCGCTCAGCTCGCCCGAGGCCAGACCCCGGAAGGAGAGGGTCACACCGGAGCAGGCCTTGAGGGTCATCAGACCCATCTCGAAGTCCACGGCGTCGCCGGTCACGGTGGCCGTGCCGGTAACGCCGTTGCAGCCGTCGCTCCCGGTCACCGCGCCGTCCTGGTCGATCCCGAGCCAGGCCTTGTCGGGATCCTGCGCGCGCCACGTGCCGACCACCGAGGAGGAGGACGCCGTGCCGGGGTCGCTCGCGCCTCCCCCTTGCGCCTCACCGGCGGGGCTCGACGCGCAGCCGGCCAGCGCCGTCAGCGCGATCGACAGGGCAAGGAGGGGCAGAAACCGGCGAGAAGACATACCCCCATCCGATCAGTCCGGGGCGTAACAAACAAGAAAATGAGAACTTCCTTTGATTTCACCCTGTGTTTATCGACAAGAGTTGACTACCCTCGGATGAGGGGGCGGACATCAACGGGCGACCGGTATGTTCGAAAGCCCCCGTTCTCCAATACAGAACCAGAGGGTATCAATCGATGACGTTGAAAAAGAGGCTCGCGTATCTCGCGGTCGGAACACTCGCGGTAGCCGGCATGACCGGTACCTTCGGAACAGCGGCCTTCGCTGCGGATGACGCCGAACTCCCCACCAGTGGCGCAGCTTTCGACGCTCTGGCGCAGTCCCTGCTGAGCGCCGACGGCGGCGCCGACATCCAGGCTGTGGCCTCCGACGGTGCCGGCAACGTGGTCATCTACACCACGGCCAAGGCCGACTCCCTCGGTGACGAGGCTCGACTGCTGCTCGGCTCCGCCGGCAACACCGAGTACCGCACCATCTCCGCACCGTTCGAGGCCTACGCCGACGACGAGGTCGTGGGCGGCGCCGGATACGCGGCCTTCCAGAGCCCCGACGACGCCGAAGTCGGGCTCTGCTCGGTCGGCTTCTCCGGCTTCAGCCCCGAGGGCGACCCGGCCATCATCTCGGCCGGTCACTGCACCGACGGCAGCACCAAGACGCTCAACGCGCTGACGGTTCCCTCGCAGGACCCGGCCGGCGGTGGCGACAGCCCCGCCTTCCTCGCAGACCTGGGCGAGCTCGCCTTCTCGCAGTTCGGCGGCCCCGGCGACTCGGCCGGAGCATCCGGTGACCTGAACTCGGTCGACATCTCCACCTGGGACGTCACCAACGACGACCTGACCCTGCTCCCCGCCGTGACCGACTGGACCACCGCGTCCAGCGAAGACCTCGCGGCCTCCACCGTTCCGGTGCGCTCGGTCGGCGACGCCACGGTCGGCGCCACCGTCTCCAAGAGCGGTCGCACCACCGGCTTCAGCACCGGCACGGTCGACTCGATCAAGGGCTGGGCCAACGTCAGCGGCCACCAGGTCTACGGCTTCGGGGCATTCCTCGAGTCCAAGCCCGGTGACTCCGGTGGATCGATGATCCAGGGCGATGCCGCCATCGGCGTCGTCTCGGGTGGTACCGACATCGACGGCGAATCCTTCGTCTGGGGCGCCGACCTCAAGGCCGGCCTCGCGCTGACCGGCGGTTACACCGTCGAGGTCAAGCTCGATGCACCGAAGCTCACCTTCCCGGGTGACGGCGGCGACATCTACGCCGGCGGCTTCATCACCGGAACCGGTCCTGCCGGTAAGACCCTGACGGTCGACCCCTCCACGGGTGACTCGTTCGAGGTCGCGATCGACGGCAGCGGTAACTGGTCGTTCGCCGCCCCCGGCACCCCCGGTGAGATCTCCTACTCGATCCGCACCGCATCGGGCTTCTCCACCTCCCCCGCCACGACCTTCAGCGTCGACGTGATCCCGGCTCCGCTCGCGGCTCCGAAGTTCACCTCGCCGTACGAGGGCCAGTCGGTCGAGACCTCGATCAGCACCCTGCGCGGCACCGGCGTCCCCGGCGCCACGGTCACGCTGACCGGCGACGTCGAAGACACCGCCACGGTCGGTTCCGACGGCACCTGGAGCGTCGACGTCGAACTCGGCTACGGCAAGTACACCGTCTCGGCCACGCAGTCCAGCGAAGGCGCGACCACCTCCCCGACGGCCTCGCTGTCGTTCCAGGTCGCACCGGTCGCCCCGGCGATCACCGACCCGAAGAGCGGCACCGGATACGACCAGGGCTCCGGCCCCAAGTCGGTCTCCGGCACCGGCATCGACGGCGCGACGGTCACCCTCTGGGTGAACGGCACGATCGTGGGAACCGACACCGTCTCCGACGGCACCTGGAGCATCGCCCTGACCGGGCAGCTCGCGGCCGGCAAGGTCACCATCACGGCGACCCAGTCGATCGAGGGTGTGGCCAGCGCCGGCACCACGTCGACCATCAGCATCACCGCCGTCAACGGCGGCGGCGGCAACGGTGGTAACGGCGGCGGCAGCGTTCCGGCGGGCAACCCCGGAACCGGCCTCGCCAACACCGGTGGCACCGTGGCTCCGCTGCTCGGCGGCGGGCTGGCCCTGCTGCTCGCAGCCGGTGGAGCACTGCTGATCGCACGCCGCACCAACACGGCACGTCGCAGCAACTAGTCTGCTTCGACTGAGGGAGGGCGGTACGGCTTCGGCCGTGCCGCCCTTCTTCGTTCCCGCACGAGCCGAGGCGGGCCGACCTGGCTAGGGTCGGGACCATGAGCCAGACACCCGACATCGCAGACGCACCCGGAATCCCCGACACATCCGTGAGCGCTGACGCCCCCGGTATCCCCGACGCGGAGTCCCTCTCCCCCGCCACCCGTTCGATCGCCGTGCTGGGTGCCGGCGGCGACCTCACCGAGCGGCTGCTGCTGCCGGGCCTCGGCCAGGTGCTCGACGTCTCCCGCGGCATCCGGCTGCAGATCATCGGCGCCGCCCGCACCCCGCAGAGCGACGAGGAGTGGCAGGGCCTGGTGCGCCGCAGCCTCGAGGCGGCGGAGGTCTCGCCGCGCACGGTCGACGCCCTGGTCGCCGACGCGCGGTTCGTGCCGACGGATGCCTCCGACCCCGAGCAGCTCGCCGCCCTGTTGGCCGCGTGCGAGCATCCGCCGATCCTCTACGTCGCTCTGCCGCCGGCCATGGGGCGCACCGTGGCCGAGTCGCTGGCCGCGATCGAGCTGCCCGACGACCTCGTGGTGGCCATCGAGAAGCCGTTCGGCTCCGACCTCGCCGACGCCCAGGAACTCAATGCGGCCCTAACCGCCGTGATTCCGGAGGACCGCCTCTGGCGCGTCGACCACTTCCTCGGCAACGCCACCGTGCTCGGGATGCTCGGGCTCCGCTTCGGCAACCGCCTGATGGAGGCCGGCTGGTCGGCCGAGCACATCGACAAGGTCGAGATCGTCTACGACGAGGAGCTCGGCATCGAGGGCCGCGCCACCTTCTACGACCAGACCGGCGCGCTGCGCGACATGCTGCAGAGCCATCTGCTGATGGTGCTGGCGCTCACGGCGATGGAACGACCCGAGGCCGTCGCCCCGGATGAGGTGCACGAGCGGATGGCCGAGGTGCTCGGCGCCGTGCGGCTCTGGCGCGACGACCCCTCCAGCGCCCGCCGGGCCCGCTATACCGAAGGCCGGGTCGACGGCCGCTTCTTCCCCTCCTACGTCGACGAACCGGATGTCGAGGCCGAGCGCGGCACCGAGACGCTCGCGCAGCTGCTCCTGCAGGTCGACACCCCGCGCTGGCAGGGTGTGCCGTTCGTGCTGCGCTCGGGCAAAGCGCTCGGGCATCCGCGCACCGAGGTGGCGGTGCACTTCAAGGCCTCATCGGCGCCGGCCGGGCTGCGCACTGCGGGTGGCGCATCCGGTGACTCCGAGACGGTGCTGCGGATGTCGCTCGAGGGCGGCGACGTCGACCTCGACCTGTTCGTCAACAGCGCCGACGACGCCGGCGGCCTCGAGCGGGTGGCGCTCGAGGCGCGTCCGGGCGAGCCGACCCTCGGCCCCTACGCCCAGGTGCTGGCCGGCATCCTGCAGAACGACACCCTGCTCTCGGTACCGGGCACAGTGGCCGAGCAGTGCTGGCGCATCGTGACGCCCGTGCTCACCGCCTGGGCCGAGGATGCCACGCCCCTCGAGGAGTACGAGGCCGGCTCTCCCGGCCCCGAGGGCTGGTGAGCGCCCGGCCGCTGCTCAGCGCCTGCCTCGTCAGCGCCTGCCTCGTCAGCGCCTGCCTCGTCAGCGCTTGCCCTCCGCGATGAACGCGAGCCGGCGCAGGGTCTCGACGTTGCGCAGGTGCAGCGGCACGTCCAGCACCGGCCCCGGAACCAGGGCTCCCGGCCCCTTCACCGCCTTCTCGCTCATCCGCACCACGCAGCCGTCGCGGTGCGGGCGCACATCGAGGGTCACCTCCGCCTCGCCGATCGGCCAGCCGGCGGGACGGATCGTCATCCGGTGCGGCGGATCCCACTCGGTCACCGTGGTCTGGTCGTCGATCAGTACCGGCCACACGCCGAAGGAGTGGTGCAGACGGCTGCCCACCGCGGGCCAGGCGTCGTCGACCTCCCGCATCCGCGACGCCCCCACCACCCACACCGGGAACAGCCAGCCGTCGGCCAGCACCTCGAAGAGCTTCTCGGGCGAGCAGGCGATGCGACGGGTGTTGGTGGACATGAGGCCTCCGATCAGGGTGCCAGCGAGGGCGGGGTGGTGATTCCGAACTCCTTCGCCAGGGCCCGGCGGGCGGCGTACCAGCCGGCGAGGCCGTGCACACCGGGGCCGGGAGGCGTCGACGAGGAGCAGAGGTAGACACCCTCGGCCGGCGTGGCCCAGGGGTTGAGCGAGAGCGTGGGCCGGCGGATCAGCTGCCCGAAGGTCGCCGCTCCGGCCGCGATGTCGCCCCCGACGTAGTTGGGGTTGTGATTCTCGAGGTCGACCGCCGTGCGCGAGCTCGAGGCCAGCACGAGATCGCGGAAGCCGGGCGCGAACCGCTCGATCTGCCGGGTGATGGCCTCGGTGAGGTCGAGCGGCGAGTCGGCCGGCACGTGCGTGTAGGCCCAGAGCACGTGCCGGCCCTCGGGTGCACGCGAGGGGTCGAAGCCCGAGGGCTGCGAGACGAGTACGTAGGGGTCTTCCGGATGCCGGCCCGCCGCGACCTCGGCCTCCGAGGCGGCGATCGCCTCCCGGGTGCCTCCGACGTGCACGGTGCCCGCCTGCGCGAGCGCCGGATCCGACCAGGGCACCGGGCCGCTGAGCGCGAAGTCGACCTTCGCCACCGCGTTGCCGAAGCGGAACCGCCGCAGCGCGGCGAGGTAGCGCGCCGGCAGCCGGTCGCCGGCCAGCCGGGCGAGGCCGGCCGCCGAGGTGTCGAGCAGCACGGCGCGCGGCGAGCCCAGCTCGCGCAGCGACGCCACGGGTGAACCCGTGAGGATCTCGCCCTCGTGCGCGCGCAGGTCGTCGGCCAGCGCGTCGACGATGCTCTGGCTGCCTCCGCGCGGAATGGCCCAGCCTCGGCCGTGCGCGTAGGTGCCCAGCGACAGGGCCGCGCCCGCGGTTCCGAGGCTCGGCATCGGCTGGATCGAGTGCGCCGCCACCCCGCTCAGCAGGGCCGGGGCCCGCACGCCGCGGAACCTCAGGTTCCACAGCCGCGACCCCTGCTCGAGGCTGCGCAGCCCGAAGCGCGCTGCGGTGAGCGGATGCGCCGGCAGACGCAGCAGCGACGACCCGGTGAACTGCGCCACCTGGTCGGCGTGCTCGGCCAGCGGGCCCATCAGACTCCGCCAGGCCGCGCCGTCGACGCCGAGGTCGTCGACGGTGCGCTCCAGGTCGCGGTACGCCATACCGGCCGGTTCGGTGTCGAGCGGATGCCCGTACGAGGCCTCGGGCACGATCAGCTCGATGCGCTCCGCGAGCCCGAAGCGGCGGAAGAAGCCCGAGGCCAGGGCGAGCGGATGCACGGCCGAGCACACGTCGTGCCGGAAGCCCGGCAGCGTGGTCTCGGCCGTGCGCGAGCCGCCGCCGATCGTGGCCTCGCCCTCGTGCACGCGCACCGACAGCCCGGCGCGCGCCATCGTGACGGCGGCCGCGAGACCGTTGGGTCCCGAGCCGACGACGACGACGTCGGGGTCGGTCATCCGGCCTCCACGGCGGAGCGCAGCAGGGTGAACGAGCCGTCGCGCACGATCAGCGTGCTGACCTCGCCCTCCACCTGCTGACCGGGGTCGCTGGAGGCGGCGAGCCGCCATTCGGCGCCCGGCGCATCCGGAACCTGGAATTCGACGCCGTTCTCGGCCGCGTTCAGCAGCAGCGCGAAGGAGTCGGCGCCCGGATGCTCGAACACGAACACGACGGAGCGCGCGTCGGGGTTGTCCCAGTCCTCGTCGGCGAACTCCTCGCCGTCGGAGCGGAGCGAGCGCACGGTGTCCTGCGGGTCGCCGCCGTCCGACTGCTCCGACGACGGCGCCTGCCGGAACCAGGCCGGGTGCAGGGCCGGGTTCTCGCGGCGCAGCGCGATCAGGTCGCGGGTGAAGGCGAGCAGCTCCTGGTCGGCGTTCGCCCAGTCGAACCACGAGACCTCGTCGTCCTGGCAGTAGGCGTTGTTGTTGCCGCCCTGGGTGCGGCCGAGCTCATCGCCGCCGAGCAGCATCGGCACGCCGGCCGACAGCAGCAGCGAAGCGAGCAGGTTGCGGCGCTTGCGGCCGCGGCGTTCGTTCACGGCTTCGTCGTCGGTGGGGCCCTCGGCGCCGCCGTTGGAGGACTTGTTGTCACTCTCGCCGTCGTTGTTGTCCTCCCCGTTGGCCGCGTTGTGCTTGTCGTTGTACGAGGTGAGGTCGTGCAGGGTGAAGCCGTCGTGCGCGGTGATGAAGTTCACGCTGGAGAGCGGGCTGCGCCGGGACGACTCGTAGACGTCGGGCGAGCCCAGGATGCGCTGGGCGAGGGTGCCGAGCACGGCATCGGTGCCGTTCCAGAAGTCGCGCACGTCGTCGCGGAACTTGCCGTTCCACTCCGACCAGTCGGCCGGGAACCCGCCCACCTGGTAGCCCGCAGTGTCCCACGGCTCGGCGATCATCTTCACCGGGGCGAGCACCGGGTCCTGCTGGATGAGCGTCAGGAACGCGCTGTGCAGCTCGGCGTCGCCGCCTTGACGGGTGAGCGTGGTGGCCAGGTCGAAGCGGAAGCCGTCGACGTGCATCTCGGTGACCCAGTAGCGCAGCGAATCCATGATCAGGCCGAGGGCGGCCGGATGACCGACGTTGAGGCTGTTGCCGGTGCCGGTGGTGTCGAAGTAGTTGCCCTCGTCGTCCTCCACCAGGCGGTAGTAGGCGGCGTTGTCGATGCCCTTGAAGCTGAGCGTGGGGCCCATGTGGTTGCCCTCGGCCGTGTGGTTGTAGACCACGTCGAGGATGACCTCGAGGCCGGCCTCGTGCAGCGCCTTGACCATCTGCTTGAACTCCGCGACCTGGCCGCCGGGGCCGGCCGCGGCGCCCGCCTCGCTCACGTACTCGTTGTGCGGGGCGAAGAAGCCGATCGAGTTGTAGCCCCAGTAGTTGCGCAGGCCCTTCTCCTCGAGGTGGCTGTCCTGCACGAACTGCTGCACCGGCAGCAGTTCGACCGCCGTGACGCCGAGGTCGGTGAGGTGCTTGATCGCCGAGGGATGCCCGAGCCCCGCGTAGGTGCCGCGGATCTCCTCCGGGATGTCGGGGTGGAGCTTCGTGAAGCCCTTCACGTGGGTCTCGTAGATAAGCGACTCGCTGAGCAGGGTGCGCGGCGCGCGGTCGTCTCCCCAGTCGAATCCGGGGTCGGTGATGATGCAGCGGGGCGTGGCCGACGCCGAGTCGCTGTCGTCGCGCTGCTCGGGCTCGTTCATGTCGTGGCCGAACACGGCCTGGCCCCAGTCGTAGCCGCCCTCGATCGCGGTGGCGTGCGGGTCGAGCAGCAGCTTGCTCACGTTATGCCGAAGGCCCGCGGATGGCTCCCACGGCCCGTCGACGCGGATGCCGTAGCGGGTGCCGACGCCGGCCCCCTCGACGAAGCCGTGGAAGACGTGCCCGGTGCGCTCGGGCAGGCGGATGCGGGTCTCCTCCCCGTTCTCGTCGAAGGTGCACACGTACACGTGCTCGGCCGTCTCGGAGTAGAGGGCGAAGTTCCAGCGGCCGTCGCCGGTGTCGCCGGGGCCGTCGTGGATCGTGGAGAAGCCTAGGGGGTAGGGAAGGGAGCGGGCAGAGGCCACGGAACGGTTCCTGTCGGTGAGATTCGGGTAGTCCTCTTATTCAGGCATGAACGCGCTCCCGGCGCAGGGGGTTGCGTTCCCAGCGGAATATCGGGAATACCGAACGGCCCCCAGCGTTGAACTTGAGCGTAAGGCACTCAAGTTTCACAAACCAGGAGGTTTCGTGCCCGAGAACTTCGGCCCCGAGGGGCCCACGCAAGACGGCAGCGGCAACAACAGCTCGTTCGACGAGTTCCTCGCGCGCTACCTCGAAGGCGAGCGGGCGGCCCGCGCCGGCCGCTCGATCGACCTCAGCAAACTGGTCAGCCGCCGCACCCAGGAGCTGCTGGCCGAAGCCGGCCAGTACGCGATCGGCCACGGGCACCGAGAGCTCGACGCCCTGCACATCCTGCGCACCATCGCGCCCGTGCAGCCCGCCTCCGACGCCATCCGCGGGGTCGGCGCCGACCCGCGGGCGATCGTGCGCGCCGCCGAGTCGCGGCTCCCCGCCGCGAGCAGCGACCCCGTCACGGCGCCGGCGCTCACCCAGAGCGCCCAGCGCGCGCTGTTCCACGCCTACCAGGTGGCCCGCGCCTCCGGCTCGACCTACATCGACCCCGAGCACCTCTTCTTCGCGCTCGTGATCAACCAGGACTCCCCCGCCGGCCAGGTGCTGGCGCAGGCGGGCGTGACCCCGGATGCGCTGCAGGAGGGCATGCGCCAGAACATCGGCGCCGCGGCCGGCGCTGCGGGAGACCCCTCCTCGGCGATGGGCGACGACACCGCCGACGCAGCATCCGACACCCCGACGCTCGACAAGTTCGGCACCGACCTCACCGCGCTCGCCCGTGACGGCGAGCTCGACCCGGTGATCGGCCGGCTCGACGAGATCGAGCAGACCGTCGAGATCCTCTCCCGCCGCACCAAGAACAACCCGGTGCTGGTGGGCGAGGCCGGCGTCGGCAAGACCGCGATCGTCGACGGAATCGCCCAGGCGATCGTCGACGGCACGGTGCCCGAGCAGCTGCGCGACAAGCGCGTGGTGGCCATCGACCTGCCCGCGATGCTCGCCGGAACCCGGTTCCGCGGCGACTTCGAGGAGCGCCTCACCACGCTGATGGACGAGATCTCGGCGCACAAGAACGAGATCATCGTGTTCATCGACGAGATCCACACGGTCGTCGGCGCCGGCGGCTCGGGTGAGAACAGCATGGATGCCGGCAACATCCTGAAGCCCCGGCTGGCTCGCGGCGACCTGCACCTGCTGGGCGCGACCACGCTCAAGGAGTACCGCGGCATCGAGAAGGACCCGGCTTTGGAGCGCCGCTTCTCACCGGTGACCGTGGGTGAGCCGTCGATCCCGGATGCCGTGCAGATCCTGCACGGGCTGCGCGCGGCCTACGAGGAGCACCACGGTGTGAGCTACACGGATGCGGCCCTCACCGCGGCCGTCGAGCTCTCGGCGCGCTACGTGAGCGACCGCTTTCTGCCCGACAAGGCGATCGACCTGATCGACCAGGCCGGCGCGCGACTGCGGCTCTCGCTCGGCACGCTGCCCGAGGTGGTCGACATCTCGGCGCTGCAGACCGATCTGGCCTCACTGGAAGGCGCGAAGAACGCCGCCGTGTCGGCCGAGCACTACGAGGAGGCCTCGCGCATCCGCGACGAGATCGAGGAGATCCAGCAGCAGCTGGCCGACGCCACGACCCTTCCCGGTCGCGTGGCGGCCGAGCGCGCCGCCGGCGGGATCGACTCGGCCGCTGTGGTGGACGAGGCGGAGATCGCCGCGGTGATCTCGCGCTCCACCGGCATCCCGGTCTCCCGCCTCGGCGAGGTCGACCGCGCACGCCTGGCCGCCCTGGAGGGCGAGCTGCACGAGCGCGTGATCGGGCAGGACGACGCCGTGACCGTGGTGGCCAAGGCCGTGCGCCGCAACCGCACCGGCATGGGCGACGCGCACCGGCCGATCGGATCGTTCCTCTTCCTCGGCCCCACCGGTGTGGGCAAGACCGAGCTGGCCAAGTCGCTGGCGGGGTCGCTGTTCGGAGACGAGTCGGCGATGCTGCGCTTCGACATGTCGGAGTTCGGCGAGCGCCACACGGTCTCCCGCCTGGTCGGGAGCCCTCCCGGCTACGTCGGCTACGACGAGGCCGGCCAGCTGACCGAGCGCGTGCGCCGCAACCCGTACTCGGTGGTGCTGTTCGACGAGATCGAGAAGGCGCACCCGGACGTGTTCAACCTGCTGCTGCAGGTGCTGGACGACGGGCGGCTGACCGACGGCCAGGGCCGCACGGTCGACTTCCGCAACACGGTCGTCATCATGACCTCGAACCTCGGATCGGAGTTCCTGGCCTCGCGAAGCGGCGCCATGGGCTTCGTGGCGGCGTCGGCGGACGGCTCCGCCGGCAACGGCTTCGGTTCGGACAAGGCGCTGCGCGACCGCGTGATGGGCAAGCTGCGTGAGGCGATGCGGCCGGAGTTCCTCAACCGCATCGACGAGATCGTGCTGTTCCGGAAGCTCGAGAAGGCGCAGCTGCGCGAGATCGTGTCACTGCTGCTCGGTGCCACCCGCGCCCGGCTCGCCGCGCACGAGATCGGGCTGACGGTGACGGATGCCGCGATCGACTGGATGGCCGAGAACGGCTACGAGCCCGAGTACGGCGCACGCCCGCTCCGCCGCGTCATCCAGCGCAGCGTCGACGACCGCATCGCCGACCTGCTGGTCTCCGGTGCCCTCGCCGACGGCGGCGCGGTGACCCTCGACGCCCACGCGGGCGACCTCACGGTCACCCCCGCAGGCCTCTTGGCCGCCGCCTGATCCGGATCAGCGGATGAACTGGTTCACGAAGTCGGCACCGAGGCCCACCGCCTCGTAGTGGCGGCGGGCGTTCTCGATCTTCGTGAACACATCTTCGACCCCGATGGAATTCCCATCGGGGTCGACGTAGATGTAGGCGCCGGTGACGTGGAACAGCGTCGCCATCTCCTCCACGTCGTCCGGGATCTCGAGGGTGTGGATGTCGCCCGGCGGCTCGAAGGCGTAGCCGCCCTCCTCGGCCCACCAGCTGTGCTCGAGGTAGTGCCAGCGCCCCTTCAGCACGGTGGCGTGCACCGGACCGGCGTGCCGGTGCCGCGACAGGATGCCGCTCTTGCGCACGCGCAGGATGTTCACGAAGTACCCCTGGCTCACCGAGAGCAGCAGGGGCTTGAAGGTCACGTCCGCCGACTGCGGCACCCAGAGCCGCTCGTCGCCGCCGAGATCCAGGGCGCCGTCGACCACCAGATCGTCGACCATGCCGAACGGCTGCTCGCCCCGGTACGGGATGGCCGCGTCTTCCCGGCTCACTTCTGCAGGATTCATCGTCGAATGCCCTCCATTTTCAAATAGCTGTAGTAACTTCTACAATATGAAATAGACTAGTCGGATGACCGCCGCCACCGGAAGCAGCACCACGATCCAGTCCGTCGCCCGCGCCTCGCGCATCCTCGTCGCCGTGGCCGGATCCAGCGGCGGGCTCACCGCCCAGCAGGTGGCCGACCGCCTCGATCTCGGCCTCTCCACCGCCTACCACCTGCTCAGCACCCTCGCCGAGGAGGGCATGCTCAGCAAGGTCGAGGGGCGCCGCTACGCCCTCGGGCCGGTGCTCGGCGAGATCGCCGCCACGATCGTGCGCGAGCTCCGGCCGCCGGCCCGCTACCTGCGCGCCCTGAACCAGGTCGCCGAGGCCACCGGCGAGACGGCGTACCTGACCGGCTGGCACGTCGGCACCATCACGATCCTCGCCACCGTCGAGGGCGCTCACGCCGTTCGCGTGGCGGGCCTGGAGACCGGCTTCAGCGAGAGCGTGCATGCCCGGGCGAGCGGCAAGCTGCTGCTCGCCTTCGCCGAGCCGGCCGCGCGCGACGCCCTGCTCGGCACCCACGAGCTCACCCGGTACACCCCGGCCACCCTCACGGATGCCGCCCGCTTCGACGAGGAGCTCGACCGCATCCGGGCCGCCGGCGAGGCGCACGACCGGGAGGAGTACCGGGAAGGGGTGCGCACCCTCGCCCGCCCGATCCTCGAGAACGGCACGGTGACGGCGGCATTGGCCGTGTCGGCGCCGGCGGCCCGCTTCGAAGCGCACGAGGACGCCATCCGCAGCGCTCTGGCCGCGGCCTGCCGGGCGGCACAGCTCGGCTGATCGGCCTCAGATGCGCGGAATCGCCTCGGAGCCCGGGGCGGGCTTCGCCGGATCGCACAACCGCAGCACCAGAACGATGACGCCCGCAATGGGCACGAGCAGCCAGAGCAGCTGAAGCCAGCTGTTGCCGCCGTCGCGCAGGCGCCGCACGGCGACCGCGAGGGTGGGCAGAAGCACCACGACCGACCAGACCGACGCGAGCGTGGTGCCGATGGCCAGCATGCCCAGCGGTGTGCTGATGTTCAGCGCTCCCAGCCCGAAGCTCACCACCGAGACGAACAGGATGAACCACCAGAACTCGGCGACACCGGCGCGACCGGCGAAATCGGCGTACTTGCGCGCACCGGTGACGATGGCGGTACCGAACGACATCGAGGGGCCTGCGGTCGAGTCGCTCATCCCCCGATTCTACCGAGGCCGCATCCGGTGCTCCGATCGGGAGTACGGATGCGGCCTCCCTAGGATGAGGCCATGTCACCCGAACCCGGCGAGGCCCCCGAGAGCGGTGTCAGGCGCCTCGTGGCCTTCACCGACGCGGTCGTGGCGATCGCCATCACGCTGATCGTGCTGCCCCTGGTCGACACGGCCCAGGAGGGGGCGTCGTCCGCGACCGACTTCCTCACCGCGAACGCGCTCGGCCTCGGCGCGGCCGCGCTCAGCTTCGTGGTGATCGCCGCGTTCTGGAAAGACCACCACCGGCTCTACCAAGGCGTCACGCGGTCCACCCGGGCGCTGGTGAACGCGAACCTCCTGTGGGTGGCGGGCATCGTGTTCCTGCCGCTGCCCACAGTGCTCGTGGTCTCCTCGCCCGGGCACGACTCGCTCGCCGCCGGGCTCTACATCGGCGCCGTGCTCGTGACGCAGATCGCGGTGCGCCTGCAAGAGCTGATCCTGGCGCGACGGGGGCTGCTCCCGCCCGGACGCGAACCGGTGCGCGGCTACCTCTGGGCCGACTGGATCACCGCCGGCCTCACCGCGCTCGCTCTGGCCGTCACGCTCAGCGTTCCGCCGGCGGGTCTCTACCCCCTGCTGCTGATGCTGCTCTCCTGGCCGATCAACTGGCTCGTGCGCCGCGGCGGTCCGCCCGAGGCGCGCACGCACCGCATCCTCTGACCGCCCGGGGCGGGGCGGGGCGTGCGGAGTCGGCGCATCCGTCCATACTGAGAGGATGCCCCCGGAACCGGCCTGGATCGACCTGACGGTCGCGCAGACGCGCCGCTCGGCACTCGTCGAACCGCCCTCCCGGCGAGGCCTGTTCACTCGACTGATCGCGGCCGCCGTGCTGGTGGTGCTCGTGGTCGTCGCCGTCGGCGTGTTCGTGGCCCGCCAGCTCGCCGAGCGCGAGGCCGTGCACGATGCCGCCCGCTCGGCTCAGCTGCTCGGCGACGTGATCGTCGAGCCGGCGCTCAGCGACGCGCTGCTCGACGGCGATGCCGAGGCGCGCGCGATGCTCGACGAGCTGGTGCGCAGCCGGGTGCTCGGCGACTCCGTGGTGCGGGTCAAGATCTGGGACGCCGACGGCCGCATCCTGTACTCCGACGAACCGCGCCTGATCGGCGAGACCTTCGGCCTCGACGACGAGGAGCGGACGGTGCTCGCCAGCAACGGGGTGGAGGCCGAGGTGAGCGACCTCGGCGCCCCCGAGAACCGCTACGAGACCGGGCAGGGCGCCTTGCTCGAGGCCTACCACGCGGTGACCAGCCCCAGCGGGCGGGCCGTCTTGTTCGAGGCCTACTTCCGCTACGACCAGGTGAGTGTGCGCACGGGCGAGCTCTGGGGCGCGTTCTCGCTGCTCGCCGTGGGCAGCGTGCTCGCTCTGCTCGTGCTGCTGCTGCCGCTCGGGCGGCGGCTGGTGGTGTACCTGCGCGACGTGCGCGCCCACCGTGAGGCCGTGCTGCAGCACGCGCTCGACGCCTCCTCCGACGAGCGGCGGCGGATCGCCGGCCGTCTGCACGACGGCGCCATCCAAGACCTCACGGCGAGCGCCCTCGCGCTGCACGGCGGGGCCTCGCGCGCTCAGCGATCCGGAGACGCCGCCCTCGCCGCCGAGCTCGACGAGGCGGCGCGCACGCTGCGCGCCAACGTGGGCGGACTGCGCTCGCTGCTCGTGGACGTGTACCCGCCGAGCCTGACGGCGGCGGGCATCCGGCCGGCACTCGACGATCTCGCCGACGCGGTGCGCGGCCGCGGCGTGCGGGTGCGGATCGTGGACGACGAGCTGCCCGACCTCACCCCCGACGAGGCGCGCCTGGTGTTCCGGGTGGTGCGGGAGTGCCTCGCGAACACCGTGCGGCACGCGAAGGCCGGCGAGGCGGTGGTGACGCTCGGGCCGGTGCAGCCCGACGGATCGGTGCCGGTGGAGATCGCCGACGACGGGCACGGCTTCGATCCGGAGGGCATCGAACAGCCGGAGTCGGGGCACCTCGGCATTCCGCTGATCGTCGAGGCGGCGGCCGCCGAGGGCGCCCGGCTGCGGGTGCGCAGCAGGCCCGGGCAGGGCACCCGCTGGCAGCTCGTTCTGCGCGCGAACGCCTCTGCGGGGGCCCGCGGATGATCCGGGTGGCGCTGATCGACGACCATCCGCTGGTGCGCGCCGGGTTGATCGCGCTGCTGCGCGAACTCGACGACGTGACGGTCGTGGGTGACGCGGCCGACGGATCCGACGCGCTGGCTCTGGTGCGCGACAGCCACCCCGACCTGCTGCTGATGGACCTGTCGATGCCGGGCATGGACGGAGTGGATGCCACCCGGGTGCTGCGGCAGGAGCATCCGGCCCTCCCCATCGTCATCCTCACCTCCTCGCGCGACGGCGAGCGCCTGCGCGACGCCCTCGCCGCCGGAGCCACCGGCTACCTGCTGAAGGACGCCGAACCCGCCGAGATCGCTGCCGGCATCCGCTCGGCCGCCCGCGGCGAATCGCCGATCGATCCCCGGGTGGCGCGGATGCTCTTCCCGGCCGCCGAAACCACTGCGGCGTCCGAGCCGCTCATCCGGGGCCGCGAAGCCGAGGTGCTGCGCCTGGTCGCCCGGGGTCTGGCGAACAAGCAGATCGCGCGCGAGCTCGGTATCGCCGAACGCACCGTCAAGGTGCACCTCGGCAGCGTCTTCCGCCGCCTGGGCCTGAACGACCGCACCAGCGCCGCCCTCTGGGCGCGCGAGCATCAGCCCGACATCGAGTAGGTACTAGTACCAAGGTCGTATCGACTGCACGACGGGCGTCGATGACGATGGGAGAGCGGCCAGCCCGCATCCGCTCCCCCCGTCTCCGGAAGGCCTGTCATGACCACTCGACTCCCCCGCTCGCCGCGGCCGTTCCGCCGCATCGCCCGCGGCGCCCTCGTCGCCGCCACGATCACCGCCACCGCCCTGGTGGGAGCCACGGCCCTGGCCGCTCCCGCCAGCGCCAAGCCCTCGGCCGGCGGCGGCGACTACGCCGTCACCGTGAACGGCACCACCTACAACCCCGCGGCCGGCAAAGACGTGAAGCTGAAAGACATCGCGGTCGCCGGGTCGATCACCGTGAAGGGCCTGAACAACACCTTCCGCATCGATCCCAGCACGCTCGGTGTGTACGACTACACGCTCACCGGCGCTCCGGACGCGCTGCGCATGGTCACCGCGCCCACGGTGGTGTTCGCCTCGAAGGTGCCCACCCTCACCCCCGCGCAGATCGGCAAGGTCACGATCAAAGAGCTGCAGGTGCAGGACGACACCCTCGTCGTCACCTTCAACGCCGCCGGCGGCAAGCTGAAGATCCAGGCGAAGGACGGCGCCCAGGGCGGCATCTTCCAGATGGAGCCGGAGTTCGCCGGATCCGTCGAACTCGTGCACACGCTCGGCCCTGGCCTGTTCTACTTCGTCAACCAGTACACCGGCAAGGTCAACTTCGGCAACGGAGTGGATGCCGTGAGCGCCTCGCAGAGCGCCACCGGCTTCCACCAGATGCTGCTCGGCAAGGACAGCCCTCAGGTCGCCACCAAGACCCTGCAGACCGGAACCGTCACCAAGTGGCTCGTGACCTCGGGCGGACGCCTCGGCGGCGTGCTCGGCGAAGACGCCATCGAGCTCTCGCAGGGCGCCACGAACTGCACCAGCCAGTGCCAGGCGCAGAACCAGATCCACGGATCGCTGCCGGTGCCGCCGAACCCGACGAACCCCACGCCCATCGGCTGAGTTCGCCGGATGCGGGGCCGCACGCTTGGGGGCGTGCGGCCCTTTCCGTCGTGTCAGGTTCCGTCGTGTCAGGTGCGGCGGATGCACCAGGCCGCGAAGAGGCCGGCGGCGAGCGCCCCCACCACCACGATCGACGAGATCATCAGCCACACCTGCCACGAGCCGAGCAGGCCGCTCGCCGCGATGCCGATCGAGGCCGTGCCCACGGCGATCCGCCACAGCACCGCGCGGCTGCGCGCGCGCACCGCGAGTCCGCGCCTATCGACCTCCAGCCAGGCGACGACGCCCACCAGGGTGGCCATCACCGCCACCACGAAGCCGAGCATCAGGCTGGTCGAGGCGGTCAGCACCCCGAGGCCCGGCGCCCCCTTCGAGGTGAGCGCGAAGGTGATCTGCGAGGTCACGAAGGTGACGATTCCGGCGGCGAGGCCGCCCTCCAGAACGAACCAGCCCGAGTGGCTGACGTCCTGTTCCTGCCGGAGGCCGTCGAGGCGGCTCCCCGTCTTGCGTACTGCGATGGTCATGGACACTCCGGATCGGAGACGAACGGATGCAGCCACCGGTCGTCGTGGTGCCGAATGGGCGACGCTGCCCTGGGGATTCGGAGCCCTCACTCGTCATCGAGTGGAACCGGGAATCGTTCGGCGGCCGGAGGCGATCGGCTGCGGTCGCGGTCGTTGCACGCATCCGTCACCTCCTCAGAAGGCACCGGTCCCACGCTGGACCGGTCTGCTGCCCCCACGATACCGCCGCATCGGCTCCGGCGGCTTAGGCGGAGCTGCCGATTCCCGCGGGAAGTAGGGCATCCGCCCGATGAGGCGACCCCTCCTCAGCGAGGAACGTGAGGGCATCAGGACGATCCGTCGGGGATCGGCCGCATCCGACCGGAAGGCATCTCCCATGCTGTTCTTCATCGTCATCCTTGCCGCTCTCGCCCTGTGGGCCGTCATCGTGGCCGTTCTCGCCGTCGTCCACGACGGTCCCGGCCCCCGGCTGGGCGCAGGGGAAGAACAGGGCACACTGGAGGGACAGTCCCGTTCGAGGGGATAGTCCGACCGATCCGAGGTGGCCATGTCCGTTCCGATGTCCCTCACGCGCGGCCTGCTCGGCATCGCGCCCCTGAAGGCGGCGTGGCGGAGAGCCGGCGAGTCGCGCGGCCTCCACGACGCCCCGGCGCCACCTTCCCTCCGCCGTCTCTGCACGGTCGAGCACCGGATGCTGGGCGGCTTCCCGGTGACGCTCGTCACGCCCCGCGAGCACGCGACCGGCACGCAGCTGGTGTACCTGCACGGCGGCGGATACGTGGGGCCGATCATCGCGGCGCACTGGAGCATCATCACCTCGCTGGTGCTGCGCTCCGGAGCGACCGTCGTGGTGCCGAGCTACGGCCTCGCTCCCGAGCACACGGCGGTGGAGGCCTATCCGTTCCTCGAGGAGGTCTACCGGCAGGCGCTGGACCGGGCCGCCGCCACCGGGTCCCCCGTCTTCGTCGGGGGCGATTCGGCCGGCGCCGGTCTCGCCGTGGGGCTCGCGGTGCGCTGCCGCGACGGCGAGCTGCCCCCGCCGGCCGGGCTGCTGCTGTTCTCGCCCTGGCTCGACGTGCGGCTCGAATCGGCGGCCATCGCCGCGCTCGAGCCGCGCGATCCGCTGCTCGAGCGCTCGAACCTGGTCGAGGCGGGAAGGCTCTGGGCCGCAGGGTCGCCGGGCGGCACCGCCGATCCGCTGGTCAGCCCGCTCACCGACTCGCTCGCGGGCCTGCCGCCCGCCTTCGTGTACCAGGGCGACCGCGACATCCTGCTGCCGGATGCGAAGACCTTCGCCGCGAAGGCGACGGCGGCCGGCAGTTCGGTGCAGCTGCGCATCTACCCCGGCGCCATCCACGTGTTCGTGGGCGCCGGCTGGACGCCCGAGGCGAAGCGGGCTCTGGCCGATGCGGCCGGGCGCCTGCGTGCGCACGACACGGCCGACGACTCCGCCTGAGCGGACGGCCGGGCGCCTACCGGGTCCGGATCGCCGGGCTCGCCGATCCGCGGATCGTCACGACGGTGTACTCGATGTTGGCCACCGCGTGCAGCACGCAGCCCACTCCCACCACGGCGAGCGCCGCGGTGCCGAGCAGCCGGTCGCCCGGCCAGAACGACTCCACGAGCAGCAGCAGCGGGAAGCCCGCCATCAACAGCACCGTGCGCACCCGGCCGAGCCAGCGCACCACCACGATGCCGGGCTTCTTCGCCAGGATCGTGATGCCCAGCAGCAGATCGCTCAGCAGCAGCACGACGGCCATCCACAGCGGCACCAGCCCGGCGGCGACCAGGGTGACGCACACCACGAACTGGCTCACCCGATCGGCGATCGGATCGAGCTTCTTGCCGAGGTCGGTGATCTGGTCGAAGCGGCGGGCGATGAAGCCGTCGGCCCAGTCGGTGATGCCGAGCACGATCAGCACCATCAGCGCCAGCAGCGGATTGCGGAACACCAGCAACGACACCACGAACAGCGGTGTCAGAACGACGAGTCGCCCGATGGAGATGGTGTTGGGAACGTTCACGCGACCGGGTTCAGGCTCTGGGGCTCAGGCGTCGGGCAGCGACTCGGTCGTGATGATCGAGCCCGTCCAGCCTTCTTGCGAGGCGATCAGACCGGTCAGCTCGGCGTTGATGTAGAGCGTTCCCCCGTCGGGCCCGGCGGAGTGGAAATACGAGTCGGCGAACACGGAATCGCTCAGCACGACCTTCACGTTCGGATACGTCTGCACGATGCGTGTGATGGCTTTTTCCGGATCGGACACCTCTCCCCCTTTCGATAGCCTGGGTACAGCTTACTTCTAGGGGGTATCCATCGATGGAGTTCCAGACCGAATCGATCGGCGACGACGTCGCCGTCATCCGCGGTGAAGGCCGCCTGAACATGGTGTCGGGTCCGACCCTGCGCGAAGCCGCGAAGCGCGCCATCGACGGCGGCCGGCCGCGGCTCGTGCTCGATCTCGCGCCGATCCCGTTCATGGACTCCTCCGGGCTCGGCGCCATCATCAGCTGCCTGAAATCGGCCCGCGAGGCCGGCGGCGACCTGCGCATCGTGTCGCCGTCCAGCCAGGTGGCGATGGTGCTGAAGCTGTCGAACGTCGACAAGATCCTGCCCGCCTACGACAGCGCCGAGGCGGCCTACCGTGACTGAGGAGCGCCGAGATCTCGTCTTCAGCTCCCCGCCCGACGACGTGGATGCGGTGCACGCCTTCCTCGAGACCGTGTGGGCCGCGAACCCGGGCATCGCCGAGTTCGAGCGGATGGCCTTCGAGACGGCGCTGATCGAACTCGCCTCCAACGTCATCCAGCACGCCGCCGGCGACACCGGGGTCACCTGCGTGCTCACCGTCTCGGCCGACGAGAGCGGCCTCAGCGCCTCGCTCACCGACACGGCGGATGCCGGCGGCATCGTGCTGATGAACCGCGAGATGCCCGACGAGCTGGCCGAGTCGGGGCGCGGGATCGCGCTCATCCAGGCCCTCGTCGACGAGCTGCGCTACGAGCGGCTCGACGAGCGGAACGTCTGGACGATCAGCCGCGCGACACCACCACCAGAGTGACGTCGTCGTCGGCGCGCGGCGGCACCAGCGAGGTGAAGGTGTCGACCACGCGCTGCGAGCCGCCGGCGCTGCCGGCCGCGCGCACCAGGGCGGCGATCGGGTCGAGCGACTCGAGCGAGCCGTCGAACAGGTCGAGCAGGCCGTCGGTGAAGGTGAGCAGGCGGTCGCCTCTGGCCAGGACGGCCTCGCCGCGGGTCCACAGGCCGTCGCTCACGATGCCGATCGGAAGGCCCGTGGCCTCGAGCCGCTCGTAGGAGCCGTCGGGGTGCACGACGATCGTCAGCCCGTGGCCGCCGTCGGCGTAGACGATCGCCCCCGTCGACGTGTCGATACGGGCGTGGAAGAGGGTGGCGAAGCTGCCGGTGGCGCCGAGGTCGTCGATCAGCTGCTCGTTCACCTGCTCGATCGCGGTCACGACGTCGATGCCGGTGCGCGATTGGAAGGCCGAGCGCACCGTGGCGGCGAGGATGGCACCGGCGGTGCCCTTGCCCATCACATCGGCGAGGGTCAGTTCGATCTCGCCCTCTTCGCCGTGCCAGGCGTAGAAGTCGCCGGCCACGGCCATCGCCGGCACGCAGGCGCCCGCGAGGTCGAAGCCGCCGGGCACCGCCTGGGCCGGCTGCCGGTGCGGCAGCAGCTTCTGCTGCACCTCGGTGGCGCGGTCGAGGTCGGCGGTGTCTTGCAGCTCGCGCTCGACCCAGCCGCCGAGCTCGTCCAGCAGCTGCCGCTGCTCGTCGGAGAACGCGCGGGGCGTCGTGTCGACCAGACACAGGGTGCCCACCTGGTTCTGCTGGTCGATGCTGAGCGGGCGGCCGGCGTAGAAGCGGATGTGCCGTTCGTCGCTCACCGCGGAGCGCGACGAGAAACGGTCGTCCTGCGTGGCATCCGGAACCACGATGATGTCGGACTGCTGCACGGTGACGGCGCAGAAGGAGTCGTCGAGGGCGATGTCGCCGGCCACCCCGCCGGGCTGCGGCGACTTGGTGTACTGCCGCCGGTCGTCGATGATGTTGATCTCGGCGATCGGCACGTCGAACAGCTCGCGCGCGATGCGCGTGATGCGGTCGAAGCGCTCCTCGGCCGGGGTGTCGAGCAGGTTCAGCCGTTCGACGGCGTCGAGGCGGAGGCGCTCGAAGCGGTCGCGATCGGACGGGGCGGTCGGTTCGGCAGGCTCCATGCTAGTTAGCGTAGTCAACCCCCGATGGGGGACGGGACGAGCCGGAAGATGCGCAGGGTGCGCCCGGATGCCCGCTCGTACCCGCGATAGCCCGGCCACTGCTGCTCGATGAAGGCCCAGACCGCCTCGCGCTCGTCGTCGCCCACCAGGGTCGCCCGCACCTCGATCCGGCGCCCGCGCACCGACACCCAGGCCTGCGGATGCGCGAGCAGGTTGGCGCTCCAGGCGGGATGGTTCTCGCCCGCGAAGTTGCTGCCGGTGACCAGCGTCCGGCCACCGGGCTCCGGGCAGTACATCAGGGCGGATTCCCGCGGCAGACCCGACTTCGCCCCCGTGGTGTGCAGCACCAGGGAGGGCACCAGCAGGCCGCTGAGCGGCACGCGGCCGCGGGTGAGCAGCGTCATCGCACGTTCCAGCGGCGGCATGATCGTGGGGCCGACGCGGCGGAAGAACCGGGTGCGCGAGAAGCGCGCCACCACGATCCGGAGGCCGCGTTTCAGGGATGCCATGCGCCCATCCTCCCCCGCCCGGCATCGCATCGCGCCGGGCCGCGCGCGCAATCGCCCCGCGTCGGCGGAACGACAGCTGTAGCCTGATGCCGTGCTCTCCGTTCTGACCCGCACGCTCCGCCTGGTCGCCGCTCGCTGGCCGGTGCTGCTGGCGTGGTTCCTGGCGGGCTGGCTGGTGCGCTACGCGCTGATCGAGGTGGCGGCCTTCGCGGGCGCTTCGAGCGC
The DNA here is from genome assembly GCF_023264855.1 of Herbiconiux sp. Taxonomy (GTDB): domain Bacteria; phylum Actinomycetota; class Actinomycetes; order Actinomycetales; family Microbacteriaceae; genus Herbiconiux. The sequence continues at coordinate 49,401 of NZ_JAHFUW010000030.1, forward strand.
CCTGCTCGGGCTGCTCATCCTGCCGCTGGCCGTGCTGGCCCGGCTCGGCAGCTACATCGCGATGTTCCTGGCGCTGCGCGACGACATGCCCGCGTTCCGGCGCGTGGACGCGAGCGGCCTGGGCACGCTCGAGCAGCCGGCCGCCGGCGGGCGCCAGAGGGTCTCCGACATCTTCCTGGTGAGCATCCTGCCGTTCTTCGCCTTCTACGCGGCGTGGAAGCTGCTCGGCGCCGACGTGAAGTCGTACGCCGAATCGGCGCTCGGGAACATGAACCCCTTCGCCGACGGCCCCTCGCCCACCGCGGCCGTGCTGAACCTGCAGCTGGATGCCGGCACCCTCGCGACGATCGTCGTCGCGTTCAGCGGACGGTTCCTGATCAAGCGCTACGCCAAGTCGTTGCCGAAGTGGACGAACCTGGTGGCCGTCTACCTCGAAGCGGTCTGGGTGTTCCTGACCCTCTTCCTGATCAGCAACTACACGGCCGGGTTCCAGGCCTGGGTGTCCAGCCGCGCGGCCATCCAGTGGTACGAGCAGCTGAAGGCCGCGGCGTTCGCGGTGTTCGCCCCGTTCGGCTGGCTCTGGAACGGGGTCGAATGGGCGATCAACGAGGCCGGAGCGCTGATGCTGTTCCCCCTCGCCTGGCTCACGCTCGCCGGAATCGTCTACGGGCGGGCGCTCACGACCCCGAAGATCGCCTATCGGCCCACGCACCGGTACTACACCGGCGTGCGCGACCGGGTGGTCGCTCTGCCGAACGGGGTGCGCACCCGCCTGAAAGACGTCGGCGCCGACCTCACCGACCGCTGGCGCCCGCTGGCCGGAGCCGTGCTGCTGATCTGGCGGGCCGGCGTGGTGCCGATGGGGCTGTTCGTGCTGGCCTACACGGTGCTGGACGCCGCCGGCACCTGGCTGCTGCTCGCGGGCGTGCGGCTGATCGGCCCACACGACCTCTACGGCTGGTGGATGAACTTCGACGACATCCTGGTGTTCGTGGTGAGCGTGCTGCTGGAACCGCTGCGGCTGTGCCTGATCGCGGCCGCATACGACTTCTGCCTGCGCCGGCTCGAAGAGCGCCGCGAGGCCGCGGATGTCGCGGCCTCGGTCTCAGGTGCCCAACCGGAGGAAACGCGGGAACTCTGAGCCCAGCTGCACGTCGACGGCGAACTCGTCGCCGGCGTCTTCGGGCACCACGAAGTGCGACTCGGCCGTGTACGCCGAGGTGCGTTCGGAGTCGCAGCCGACGGCGGCATCCGGATCGGCCACGTACTCCACGCCGGAGGAGAGGGCGTCGCGCCAACTGCGCAGCACCGAGCCGTCGGCGAGCTCGTTCAGCACGAAGGTGCACATCGACGAGCTCGTGACGCCCTCGGCGAGCTGCGGGTCGACGGCGACCGACACCACGATCAGGTCGGCGCCCTCGGGCAGACCGGCGTCGGCCACGGCGGGGTCGTCTCCCGGAATGCGCTCGGCCCCGATCAGCTGCCAGGCGGTTCCGCCGAATTCGGCGCGCTCCCCCGCCGCGACACCGACCGGAACACTCGGCCGCTCGGCGTAGTAGCCGCCCCACTCGTTCGAGAACGTCAGCGCGATCGTGGCCGGCGCCAGCACGAGGATGCCGAGCAGCCCCCAGCGGTTGCGGCGCCACCACCGGCGGCCGGTGCGGCTCGGCGCCGGGGCGGCGGGTGTCGCGGCGGGCACCGTCGGTGCCGTCTCGCTCATCGAACGCCCCAGACGGGGTCGGATGTCTCGACGGAGGCCTCGACGGGCAGGGCACCGAGGTCGACGGGCACCTCGATCTGCGAGTCGACCCGCCGGTCTTCGTCCAGCGCGAGCTGGATGCTCGCCCGGTGTGCGGCCTCGCTGCCGAGCAGCGCCCGCGGCACCTCGAACATCAACGGGCCGGTGAGGGCGATGCCGGTGGTCAGCGACTGATCGGCGATCGTGCCGAACGCGGGCCTCGTCGAGGCGCTGTAGGACGTCTCGCCGATCTGCAACCGGGCGGAACCCAGTCGCGCCGGGGAATCGGAAACCACGCTCGCCACACCCGCGTCGACCACCACCCAGACGCCCGTGGTCTCGCCGGCCCAGCCGTTGGCCGCCGTGACCTGCTCGGCCACCCGCACCCCGTCGATCGTCGCGACGAGGTTGCGGCCGGCGATCTCCTCGCCCAGCGCGCCGGCCACCGGGATCGGCGCCTGCCACAACCCCTTGGTGGGTGCCGTGTGGGCCACCACCCCGGCCACCACGAGCACCGCGACGAGCACGAGGCCGTTCAGCGCGTACCGCCACCAGCCCTTGGCCGCCGGGCGGGCATCCGGGAGCGCGCTCATCCTTCGCCCTCGCCCTCGCCGGTCTCGGCGCCCGAGCCGTCGCCGGAGTCGGTGACCGGAACCGTGACCGTGGCCGCCACGACCGGATCCACCCACCGTTCGCCGGAGGTGATGAAGCCGTCACTCTTGTACGTCTTGTCGTAGAGGTTGACCGCTATCGAGTCGCCCTCGGCCAGGGCTGCTGGATCGACCGACCAGATGAAGGCGAGCTCGATCGGCACCCCGGGCTGCAGGTCGGGGAACTCGGTGCCGTCGCTGATCACGGCCACGCTCAGCGGCATGCTGGCCGCATCCAGCCCTGGCACGCCCATCGGACGCAGGTTGTCGGCGGCGCCGATGGTGTTGCGGGTCGAGGCGGGGTCGCGCCAGACGTCCTCCACCGTCGCCACCACGACGAGCAGGCGGTCGCCCTCGTCGGGCAGGATGCCCTGCTCGGGGAAGCCGTCCAGCAGCACGGCACGCTCGACCGTGATGCTCAGCTGCGCACCGGTGTAGCTGTCTCCGGCGACGAGCTCGGGGATCGGCGCGGCCACCGCGTCGTTCAGGCCGCCGAACGCGGCCGAGACCGCCAGGAAGACCACGAGGCCGCCGGACACGAACCACTTCGTGGGCACCTTCTGCACCGCGGATCCGGCCCGGGCGCGCAGGCCTGCGGCGGGTGGTGCCGGCGGTGTGGTCGTCACTCCCACATGCTAGCCGCGGATCGTCAGGTGTCGACGGATCCGGTGACGACGAATAGGGAGCCGGATCAGTACCAGTTGACCGACTGCGAGTGCGACCAGGCCGAGCAGGGCGTGCCGTAACCGCGGGCGATGTAGTCCAGACCCCAGGAGATCTGGGTGACGGCGTTGGTGGCCCAGTCGTCCGCGATGCTCGACATCTTGCTGCCGGGCAGCGACTGCGGGATGCCGTAGGCGCCGCTCGAGGCGTTCTCGGCCTGGTAGTTCCAGCCCGACTCCTTGCTCCAGAGCGAATTCAGGCACTGGAACTGGTCGGACCCCCAGCCGTACTGGTCGGACGCCATCTGCGCGGCGACCGTGCGGGCGCCGTCGGGAGTGTTGGCCAGGGCCAGCGCCTCGGCCGCGGCCTGCGCCGCCGCTGCGGCGTCGGCGGCCGCCTGCGCCGCCGCATC